>NZ_AEJB01000285.1 GCF_000331005.1 Streptomyces turgidiscabies Car8 | reverse complement strand
CCTGCGGTACATCCTGAAGAAGGCCGTCGGCCTCAGCAGGGCCGAGGAGCCCGAGGTGACGCGGCTGCGCAGCAGGCTGATGCTGGAGGTCCCGGCGGTCCGCTCCCGCATGATCGAGAGCATGTCCGAAACCGGGCGCCTCCTCTGCCGCGTCATCGCGGAGCGCACCGGCCGCGACCCCGCCGA
Source organism: Streptomyces turgidiscabies Car8 (assembly GCF_000331005.1). GTDB lineage: Bacteria > Actinomycetota > Actinomycetes > Streptomycetales > Streptomycetaceae > Streptomyces > Streptomyces turgidiscabies. Next base: position 36,118 of record NZ_AEJB01000285.1, on the reverse strand, counting down.
CCTGGAGGTCCGCGTCTACGCCATGTCCCTGATCGGCGGCCTGGCCGAGATCACCGTCTACTGGGCGCAGAACGACTTCAGGGACAGCCTCCCCGACCTGGTGGACCGAGCGGTGAACGTCTTCGAACAGGGCTTGCCGACCCTACGCTGACCTGCGGTGCTTCGGCGTTGGTTCATGTCGTCCGGGATCTGAGGACGAGGCCCCTCCAGCCCAGGCCGTGTTTCCCACCCACCCACCCGTTTACTGCATCTCTCCAGCCCAGGCCGACACCCTTCCAGCGCAGGACCGCATTTTCAGCCCGTCCGGCGTTTGAGGACAAGGCCCCTTCAGGGCCGAAAGGGGGGTCTGGGGGCGCAGCCCCCAGGAACGGGATGGGACGGGTAGGGGCGGCGGGGGCGAAACAACCCACCACCCCCCTCAGCACTCACCCCAACAACGCCACCAACTCAGGAATCTCCTGCGTGGCATACCAGAGCAGCTCATGATCCTCAGCCCCGTCCACGGTGAACTGCGCATCGTCATCCCCCCGATCCGCCGCCCCCAACGCCGCCGCGGCCGCCGCGACATCCCCCTCCGCGTCCCCGGCGTCGACATGCACAGCCGCAGCCTTCCCCAACGACACGGGCCCCCCGACCCGCACCTCACCCAGCGCCCCCGGATCGAGCCCCCGGTCGGGGTCGGCGACAGCCATCCCGTCCGCGACCTCCAGGGCGACGACCACACGCCGACGCATCACCTCCGGCTGCATCGCGAGCAACCGCAACGACGCGAGCGCGGCCCGATTCAGCGCCGAGTACTCGAGTTCCTCGATGTCGTCGGACAGATACCACTCACGCAACGCGGGCGTGACGGCGTACGCGACGAACCGCCCCACCCCCAGCTCACCCGTCTTGTACGCCTCGGCAAGGCCGGGGAGGGTCAGGGGGACGTAGACGCGCATGACTGACCGCTTTCGTAGTTCGTAGAAGGCGTTTCCGACGACCCGGGAAGACCCTCAGGATACGTCGCGGCGTCCCCTTTCGAGTCCCCGCTCACGCCCCTCCGAACGTCAACCGAGCTCCTCGAAATTCACCCTGCCCGCGCCCCCCACCAGGTCTTTACCGTCCGAGAACCACCCTGATAAGTGAACCTCCAGCCCCCTCCGCCCGCAGCCCACCTCTCCTTGCACACGGCCGGTTACTCCCCGTACAAGATCCCCACCAGAAAGTTACTGCCCGGTACTCATCCGGGCCGCGAGAACGGGGACATTCCATGAACAAGGTGATGACAAGGACGGTCCGCCGCACCCCGTCCCACCCGCCGGTGCGCAGGGACACCCGCCGCCCCGGCAGCACCCCGCACCGCACCACCCCGGGCGGGGGCACCCCTCGTACCCCCCTCCCCCTGGCCTCCACCCCCACCGAAACCCGCCACCCGGAACCCCGAGTCCCCGCCCAGGGCCCGCGACAGGGGCAGCACCCGGAACAGCACAGGACGCCCACCCGCCCCCTCCAGAACCCCGCCCAGCCCCGCCAGGCGCCCTCCCAGCTGCCCCAGACTCTCCCCCAGCCCCAACCCACCGACCTCTTCGCCGACCGCCTCCTGGCCGTCCTGAGCGGCGAACGCCCCGTCCACAGCATGCTCCGCCACACCGTGGGCCGCGCCTACGACGAACTGGCCCGGCTCGCGGAGCGCGGCCCCCTGCGCACCCGCGGCACCCGCCCCGTGGTCCGCGACGTCGGCTACTACGAGCCCAGCCAGGGCGCCCTGGAGGCCTTCGCCCGCATCGGCGCCGGCGACCAGCTTCGCGCGATGGCCTTCCGCCTGGAGCTGGGCCGGGACTTCCGCTGGCGCTGTACGGCGGTGGAACTGGGCGGCCCCCGAAGGCCGCACACAGCGGACGACTAGCCACCGCAAACCGAAGGGCCGGCCACCCTCGCAGGAGGATGCCCGGCCCTTGGAACAACTCGTCAGCGACAACCCGCAGTCACTGGCGCACTACCACTACCACTACCACTTCCCCTGCAACTGCTTACTTCTTACGGCGCCGCCCGCTCTTCTGCTTGCGCCGCTCGGCGCGGGTGAGGCCGTCCGCCTCGGACCGCACCTCGTCGTCGTCCCCGACGAGGTCGCCCTCGACGATGCCGCCCTCGCCGTCAACGGACGGCGCGGAGAAGTGCAGCCGGTCCGGCCGCTGCGGAGCGTCGAGACCCTTGGCGCGGATCTCGGGCCGGGAGTTGGCACTCGCCTGCGCCGGCACCGAGTCCTCGGCGCCCTTGTCCAGGGACGGCCTGCTGTCCGCGACCGGGACCTCCTCGACCTGCTGTTCGACCTGGACCTCCAGGTTGAACAGGTAGCCGACGGACTCCTCCTTGATGCCCTCCATCATGGCGGTGAACATGTCGAAGCCCTCGCGCTGGTACTCGACCAGCGGGTCCTTCTGCGCCATGGCGCGCAGGCCGATGCCCTCCTGGAGGTAGTCCATCTCGTAGAGGTGCTCGCGCCACTTGCGGTCGAGGACCGACAGAACGACCCGGCGCTCCAGCTCACGCATGATCTCGGAGCCGAGCTGCTCCTCACGCGACGCGTACTGGTCGTGGATGTCGTCCTTGATCGACTCGGAGATGAACTCGGCGGTCAGCCCGGCCCGGTCGCCGGCCGCTTCCTCCAGCTCGTCGACAGTGACCTTCACCGGGTAGAGCTGCTTGAAAGCACCCCACAGCCGGTCCACGTCCCATTCCTCGGCGAAGCCTTCGGCGGTCTCCGCGGCGATGTACGCGTCGATGGTGTCGTCCATGAAGTGCTGGACCTGCTCGTGCAGGTCCTCGCCCTCCAGGACGCGGCGCCGCTCGCCGTAGATGACCTCGCGCTGCCGGTTGAGGACCTCGTCGTACTTGAGGACGTTCTTGCGGGTCTCGAAGTTCTGCGTCTCGACCTGCGACTGCGCGGAGGCGATGGCACGGGTGACCATCTTGTTCTCGATCGGTACGTCGTCCGGAACGTTCGCCATCGACATGACGCGCTCGACCATCTGGGCCTTGAAGAGCCGCATCAGATCGTCACCGAGGGAGAGGTAGAACCTCGACTCACCGGGGTCGCCCTGGCGTCCGGAACGACCGCGCAGCTGGTTGTCGATACGCCGGGACTCGTGCCGCTCGGTACCGAGGACGTAGAGCCCGCCGAGGTCCTTGACCTCCTCGAACTCCGCCTTCACAGCCTTCTCGGCCCGCTCCAGGGCGGCCGGCAGGGCCGCTGCCCACTCCTCGATGTGCTCCTCGGGGTCGAGGCCGCGCTGCCGCAGCTCCGCCTCGGCGAGGTCGTCGGGGTTGCCGCCGAGCTTGATGTCCGTACCACGGCCGGCCATGTTGGTCGCGACCGTGACGGCACCCTTGCGGCCGGCCTGGGCGACGATGGTCGCCTCCCGGTCGTGCTGCTTGGCGTTCAGCACCTCGTGCTGGATGCCGCGCTTCGAGAGCTGCTGCGACAGGTACTCGGACTTCTCCACCGAGGTCGTGCCGACGAGGATCGGCTGACCCTTCTCGTGCTTCTCGGCGATGTCGTCGACGACCGCCTCGAACTTGGCGACCTCGGTGCGGTAGATCAGGTCGGACTGGTCCTTGCGGACCATGTCGCGGTTGGTCGGGATCGGGACGACACCGAGCTTGTAGATCTGGTGGAACTCGGCGGCCTCGGTCATGGCCGTACCGGTCATGCCGGAGAGCTTGGAGTAGAGGCGGAAGAAGTTCTGAAGGGTGATGGTCGCCAGGGTCTGGTTCTCGTCCTTGATGTCCACCCCTTCCTTCGCCTCGATCGCCTGGTGCATGCCCTCGTTGTAGCGGCGGCCGGCGAGGATACGGCCGGTGTGCTCGTCGACGATCATGACTTCGCCGTCGATGACGACGTAGTCCTTGTCGTTCTTGAAGAGCTCCTTGGCCTTGATGGCGTTGTTCAGGTAGCCCACCAGCGGCGTGTTCACCGACTCGTACAGGTTGTCGATGCCGAGCCAGTCCTCGACCTTGGCGACACCCGACTCGTGGATGGCGACGGTGCGCTTCTTCTCGTCGACGTCGTAGTCGCCGGTCTCCTCGATGCCCTTGAGGGGGTTGCCCGTCTCACCGCGCTTGAGGCGCGTGACCAGCTTGGCGAAGTCGCCGTACCACTTGGTGGCCTGGTCGGCGGGGCCGGAGATGATCAGCGGCGTACGGGCCTCGTCGATGAGAATCGAGTCGACCTCGTCGACCACCGCGAAGTTGTGGCCCCGCTGGACGAGTTCGTCCTGGGACCACGCCATGTTGTCGCGCAGGTAGTCGAAGCCGAACTCGTTGTTCGTGCCGTACGTGATGTCGCAGGCGTACTGCTCGCGGCGCTGGGCCGGCGTCATGTTGGCCAGGATGCAGCCGACGGTCAGGCCCAGGAACTTGTGGACGCGGCCCATCATTTCGGAGTCGCGCTCGGCCAGGTAGTCGTTGACCGTGATGAGGTGAACGCCGTCTCCGGAGAGGGCGTTCAGGTACGTGGGCAGCGTGCCGACCAGGGTCTTGCCCTCACCGGTCTTCATCTCGGCGACATAGCCGAGGTGCAACGCGGCACCGCCCATGATCTGGACGTCGTAGTGGCGCTGGCCGAGGGCCCGCTTGGCCGCCTCGCGCACGGTGGCGAAGGCCTCGGGCAACAGGTCGTCCAGACTCTCACCGTCGGCGTACCGCTGCTTGTACTCATCGGTGAGGGCCCGCAGCTCGGCGTCGGAGAGGTCGACGAAGTCCTCTTCGATGGAGTTGACCTGGTCCGCGATGCGGTGCAGCTTGCGCAGGATTTTGCCTTCGCCTGCACGCATGATCTTCGAGAGGACGGACACGGGGGTTGGTCTCCTTGCCGGTCGGGCCGGGACGGTCGGTTTTCATTGTCTTAACTGAGCAACGGCCATCGTATGCGAGGACCCCGCCAAGCCGGGAGGTCTGCCGACGGGACAGCCATAAGGAGAACGGCCGCGAGTCACGGATGGTGCCGCGTCCCACCCATGAATTGCACGAATTGTGATCACGAACTCACGCACAGCAAAAGGGATGGCGCCCTCATCCCGCCCCGAGCAGAATCGGCCGATGGACCCCGTCACTCTCACCACCGACCGTCTGCTCCTGCGCACGGTCGGCCCCCACGACACGGACGCCGTGTACGCCGCGGTGCAGGACGCCGACATCCAGCGCTGGACGACGATCCCGTCGCCCTACCTCCCCGAACACGCCCATGGCTTCACCTCCCAGCTGGTGCCCGACGGCTGGGCGGACGGCTCGATGTTCACGTTCGGCGTCTTCCTCCCCGAAGGGGAGGAACTGGTGGGCATGCTCGCCCTGACCATGCGCTCCCTGGGAGTGGCCGAGGTCGGCTTCTGGGCCGACAAGGCCCACCGGGGCAACGGCTACATCACAGAGGCCACGATCACCGCGTCCCGCTGGGCCTTCACCGACATGTCGGTGGACCGCGTGGAGTGGCGGGCCGAAGTAGGCAACACGGCGTCCCGGACAGCGGCGGAACGAGCCGGCTTCACCATGGAGGGCACCCTGCGCTCAGCGATCAACAACAAGGGAGTACGCCGGGACTGCTGGGTAGCCTCCCTACTCCCCTCAGACCTGAGCCTCCCCTCCTCGGCCCCCTACCTCCCAGCCCCCGACGCCTGAGGACAGGTCCCGCCTTCCAGCCCGCCCGGCACATCTCAGCGCAGGCCCGCACTTCCAGCCCGTCCGGCGCTCGGGGGGCGAGGACCGCACTTCCAGCCCACCGGCACCTGAGACCAAGGCCCGCCCCCTCAGCCCGTCCGGCGTTTGAGGACAAGGCCCGTTCAGGGCCGGAGGGGGGTCTGGGGGCGCAGCCCCAGGAACGGGATGGGACGGGTAGGGGCGGCGGGGGCGAACTCCCTCCCCACCCCAACCCCCAGCTCACCCCCACTGTCAGTCCCACCCCGTCTTGTGCATAGGCAGGAGGGGCGGCCCGGGCCACCCCACCACCCCCCACACCACCCTCTCCGCCGACGAAGCCCGCCGCATCGCCCTACGCGCACAGGGCTTCCTCGGCACCCCCAACCGCAAGGCAGCCGTCCGCGGCATCCTCCGCCACCTCGGCGCGGTCCAGCTCGACACGATCTCCGTACTCGCCCGCTCCCACGAACTCATCCCGTACGCCCGCCTGGGCGCCATACCGCGCAAGAAGATCGAAGACGCCTACTGGAACCCGGCGCAGGCGAACCCCCACGCCTTCGAGTACTGGTCCCACGCCGCCTGCATCCTCCCCGTGGAGGAGTGGCCCCACTTCGCCTTCCGCCGCCGCGCCTACCGCTCCCGCCCCCAGTGGAACCACGACCTCCCGCCCGGCGTCTACGACCAGGTCATCGAACAGCTCCGCACGCAGGGCCCCCTCACGGCAACGGAGTTGGGCGGCGCGAAGCGCACCAGCGAATGGTGGGACTGGTCCGGCACCAAGGTCGCCGTCGAACGCGCCCTGATGTACGGCGAGGTGGTGTGCGTGGAGCGCCGAGGCTGGAAGCGGGTGTACGACCTGGCCGAGCGCGCCATCCCCGCCACGTTGCTGCACGACGAGCTGGACGACGCCGAATGCCTGCGCCGCCTCGTCGGCCTCGCGGGCCAGTCCCTGGGCGTCGGCACCCGCGCGGACATCGCCGACTACCACCGTCTGAAGGCGGAGCAGGTCGACGCGGTGATCGCGGACTCGGGCCTGGTTCCCGTCACGGTCGAAGGCTGGGGCAAACCGGCCTGGGCCGACCCGGCAGCCCTGGAGACACCGGTACGAGGCCGCCACCGCACGACCCTGCTCTCCCCGTTCGACTCCCTGATCTGGGAACGGGCACGCACGGAACGGATCTTCGGTTTCACGCACCGCCTGGAGGCCTACGTCCCCAAGCCGAAGCGCGTGCACGGCTACTTCGCGATGCCGGTCCTCGCCGGCGGCCACCTCGTCGGAAGAGTGGACCCCGCCCGCGAGGGCAGCACCCTGGTGGCCAGGCAGGTCACCCTGAACGGCCCGAAGGCGGTCCCGGCGGTGGCTCAGGCCCTGCTGGAGGCGGCAAGCTGGGTGAACTGCACGAACGTGCGAGTGGAACGGGTGGACGCCCCGGACCTACGCGCCCCCCTCACCAGGGAACTGACCCAGGCCCTCGCCTAACCGCGACCGGCTGCCCCGCCCTGCGATCTCGCTGCGATCTCCCTACGACCGATCGCTCTACCGGATCTCGAGGATCTTCTCCCGCATCGCGTAAACCACCGCCTCCATCCTGGAGTGCAGCTGCAGCTTCTCCAGGATGTTGCGCACATGGTTCTTCACGGTGTTCTCGGAGATGAACAACTCCTTGGCGATGTCACGGTTGTTCATACCGGTGGCGACCAGCTTCAGTACTTCCAGCTCGCGCTCCGTGAGCCGGGGCGCCGGCACCAGTCGCCGCTCGTCCGTCCGCTGGATCATCGACTTGAATTCGGTGAGGAGTTTCGACGCCATCGAGGGGCTGATCTGCGACTGCCCGTCGGCCACCGCACGAATGGCCGTGGCCACCTCGTCCGTGGAGATCTCCTTGAGGAGATAGCCGGTCGCACCCGCCTTGATCGCCTCGTACAGATCGGCTTCCTCATCGCTGATCGTCAGCATGATGATCTTGGCGCTGGGCGCGACCTCCTTGATGGAGGTGCACGCCTCGATCCCACCGCGCTTCGGCATCCGTACGTCCATCAGGACGATGTCGGGCAGCAGGTCGGCCGCCTTGTCGACAGCCTCCGCACCGTCCCCGGCCTCGCCGACGACCTGGATGTCCTCCTCGGCCGCGAGCACGATCTCCAGTCCACGGCGGAAGAGCGCGTGGTCGTCGACGACAAGAACCCTGATCGGCTCCTTGCGCGAGGTACCCGCGTCCGAGCCCGTGCCGGTGACGCCGTCGTCGGCATCCTCGACCCGCATCGGTCCGAAGCTGTCCGCCATCGTTCCTCCCCCTGAAGGCTGTGGCCTGTGGTCCTGTGCCATCGCCAACCCAAGGCAACGGCCCACCGGTTGGACCGTTGCGGCCATGATTCCATGCCCGGGCGACAGTGCGGTGACGGAGCGGGCCCCGAAGGGGTCGCACACGGGTGCCCCTGGGGGCGCACACAAGCGCTCCAGGGGCACCCGCTCGGCTGTCACCGGGGGCGGTCAACCGCCCAGCGTGCCACCCGCCGCGGGGGAGTGCGTCTCCTGGTGGGCGACCATCGGGTCCGTGTTGAGGTGGATCACGCCGTAGTCGTAGGCGTGCCGCCGGTAGACGACACTCGGTTCCTTGGTCTCGGAGTCGACGAACAGGTAGAAGTCGTGCCCGACCAGTTCCATCTCGTAGAGAGCCTGGTCAAGCGTCATCGGGGAGGCGACGTGGGTCTTCTCGCGGACGATGAGGGGGCCTTCGCCCTTCACTTCCAGCGAGCCGATCCTCTTGACGGGCACGCCGTCCGCGTCTTCCTCGTGGACGGGGTGACCGTTACCGTTCAGCGTTGCCGCGTCCGGGACGTGGTCGGCGACCTCGGCGGCTGTCAGCCGGCCGGCGCCTCGGCGGGTGTAACGCTTGTCGTGCTGCTTGCGCAGCCGGGCCTCGAGCTTGTCCGCAGCGAGGTCGAGTGCCGCGTACGGGTCGCTTGCCGCTGCTTCCGCCCGGATCACCGGACCGCGGGAGTGGAGCGTGATCTCCACTCGGTCGGAGCGGTCGGCCTGCCGGGGGTTGGGCTCCTTGGACACCTCTACGTCGAGGCTGATCACCTTGCCGTCGAGCTTCTGGATTCTGTCCAGCTTCAGCTTCTCGGCGACGTGCTTCCGGAACCGCTCGGGCACCTCGGTCTTGCGTCCCTTGACGACGATGTCCACGCAGAACTCCGTTCCCGGATCGCTCCGCTTCAGTGGCGAAGCGTCTCCCTTTCGCACCAGGCTCCGGTGTGCTCCGGAACCTCGGACTCGGTGACTTCCACCTCCTCCTCCCCCATGGGCAAGATCCCCACGCGGCAGGCCGGGGTGATTAAGCAAAACCCGCAGCACGGCATTCGGATTTTCGAGGTGTGGCCTGCGGCTTTCCCTCACAACCGAACATATCTCGCCCGGACGGATGTCGTCACCCTCTACTGCCGCGTACCTCCGTTCCAGTTAATTGGCCCTCTCACTACCTGCAACGATGCAAGTTCACGGTCAGTTCCGGTTTATTTCGAAAGAATCAGGCGTCGCCGCGACCACGGCCGCGCAGATCATGCCTCCGAAGGTGTCAGGCGCCACTATTGCCGACACTCCTGGCCTCCGCTCCACATCCGCAAGCGCATCCCCAGCCGTGACTCCTGTGCACCGCTGCACTCTGCCTTCCCGTCCCGCTTCCGAGTACACGGCATTTCTCAGTCCTCTCACGATTCCCACCGCTCCCGCCCGTTCCGCCCCGGCCGCCACCGCCGTCTCCCCGTACCCGACCGCCTCCCGTACGGCACGGGCGGCCTCGGCCAGCGAGGCTCCCGTCGTCATCAGGTCGTCGACCAGGACGACCGCACCCGCACCGGCCAGCAGCCGCCCGCCCCCGGCGACCACGCTCAGGGCGCCCGCGAGATTGTCCAGCCGCTCCCGGGAGTTGAGGCCCGCCTGATCGGCCACCGCACGCCGCTGCCGCAGCACCGCCAGCACCCGGGCCGGCGTACCGGACGCGCGCAGCTCACCCGCCGCGGCGAGCGCGATACGCCGAGCCGGATCGTGCCCCCGGGCCCGCACAGCCCGGCTCGCGGACGGCACGGGGACGAGCAGCACGCCCGTACCATCGCGCAGGGCCCCGGCCGGCCCCGCCCGCACAGCTCCCGCCAGCGCCGTCCCGAGCGGCCCCGCGAGTGCCAGCGCACCCCTTTCCTTGTGCGCGAGGAGTACCGCGCGCACCTCGTCCGCGTACCGGACCGCCGCGTGCACCACCGGCAGCCCGAGCGGCTCCGGCACCGGTCGCACCCTGCTGGACGCGGCCCCGCCCAGAGCGGCACGGCACTCCGGGCAGAGCACCGTGCGAGGCCGTCCGCAGCCCCCGCACTCGGCCGGCAGCACCAGGTCGCCGAGATCCTGCCACCAGCCCCGCATGCCCACCACTGTGCCAACAACGGCGCCACCCGGCCACCCCTGTGGAAAACGCCCTGTGGACAACTCCACGCGCCCCGCGGGACAGCACCCGATAACACCGACGGCCCGCCGGATGTCCGACGAGCCGTCCCCTTCACCGCCCCAAAAGCCGGCGCCTCACCCCGGATAGACCGGAGCCGACCCCTCCTTGACCAGCTTCTGCCACTTGGACCCGGACAGCAGCCGCACGATCCCGTCCTCCTCCGAGTACGCCACCAGCGGCAGCCGCTCGTCCTCGGACGCGGCGATGCTCTTCACCCCGGTCAGCGCGGCGGGCGCCGACCCCACCGGAGTCGAGCCGTCGACCTGCACGTACCCCATCTGCTGCACGCCGCCCTGCTCACGCCCCACCACCACGAGCCGACTGTCGCCGGCCCACGACATGGCGGTGACCTCCTCCAACTGCGGTGTCACGGAGTGCAGTTCGAGGACCGACACCACCGACTGCACCCCGGCCCGCTGTCCCTTGGTCTCCTTCGCCGCCGCCTTCTCCTGAGCCGACCCGCCCGACGTCCGCGCCGGCCGCTCGTCCCGCTCGATCCGCCCGATGTACAGGGACCGCAGACCGTCCTTCTCCACGATGAGCGCGATCCGCACCCCGTCGGCAGCCACCCGTACCGCTTCGATACGCCCGTCGAGCCCCGGCGTCCGCACCTCCAGCGGCTCGCCCGCGCCCTTCTCCAGGAACAGCAGCCGGGGCTTCTTGGGGTTGCGGTCGGCCACCCACAGGTCACCGTCACCGTCCCAGCTGGGTGTCGTCAGACGGTCGGCCTTGGCGGCGCCCTGGCTGGTCAGCACGGGCTCGCCGAGCGACCCGCCGGACACCAACGACCCGACGTACAGCGAGGTCCCGTCCAGCGAGACCCCGGCCGCGCTGTCCTCGTCGCGCGAGACCGCCGCGGACCGCAGCTGCTTCTCGCCCTCACCGAGCGCACCCGGCACCGGCGTGACGTCGGCGGCCGCTTCGAGGCTGTCGCCCGCCACGCGTACGAGGCGGTGCTTGTCGTCGATGAAGTACTGGAACTCGGGGTGCTCCACCACACCGCGCGCGGCGACGGTCTCGGCCTGGTCCTTGCGCAGGACGCACAGCTGGCTGCCGTCGGCGCGCTGCAGTGCGACCTCGTCGACCCCCGTGGGGGTCAGGTCCTGCAGCGTGTAGAGGAGTTGGGCGGCCATCTCGGTGCACTTGGCGGACCCGGCCCGGCTCGCCTTGTCGTTGAGCGGCACCGTCAAACGGTTCTGGTCGTCGGGGGTCAGCGAGGTGACCCCCTTCCTGAGCGCCGTGCCGGTGGGGAAACTCGACCTGACGACCGGTCCCAGCCAGCGCGAGGGCCCCGCCAGCAGCGAACTCACCGTCTGCGTCATCGGGTCGACCTTCTTGCGGACGTAGACCGGATCGGCGACGGACACGGGCTGCCCGTTCGACTCCGTCGGCGTGTTCGACGCAAAGTAGTACTTATTGACGGCCGTGTAGTTGCGCAGGAAGTCCGACTTGCCCATGACGATGCCCTGCGGCAGGTCGTCGATGCGCCACTGCCCGCTCTTCTTCTCACGCGTCAGGTGCAGCGTCTCCCGGTACTGCCCATTGGCGGGTTCGTACGACTGCCGGGAGTCCAGCGTGGCGAACCTGCCGCCGGTCAGCGTGGCCGCGTAGTCGTCGGTGTCGTCCCGGGTGCCCGCGGGGACGGGATCCGCTGTGGGCCCGCCGTCCAGCACCGTGGTCGACGCGTCGGGCCGCCAGGTCTTCACGGCACGTGCCGTCAGGTACTTGAGCGCGGTCTCATAGTGCGGATCGTCGCTGGTCAGCGCCTCAAGGAAGCCCTGGACGATCTGTCCGGGCGGTGCGTTCTCGTGGGGCGCCAGGGCGAAGACCCGTACCTGGGCGTCCTGCCGAGGCGTGGACTCGACTCCGCGCAGATCCCCGCTGTCGGGCATCGAGGCGCATCCGGCCAGCAGTACGGCGCCACAGGCGGCGTACACCACCGCGCGAACCGTTTCCCGCCGCCGACCGTCCCGCTCGCGGTCAGGGCCCACGAAATGCCTCCCCTTGTTCATCCACCCGCTCCGACCCGGCATCCGAGGACACCCCGTCCGAGGACTGCGACTCCGTACCGGACATGCCGTCCCACCGCGCACCGCCGACCGGGCGCGGCACCACGCGGGAGCCGTTGCCGGGCAGGGCCGTGGGGTCCGCGGTAGGGGCGACCGCGGTGAGCCGCGGCGCTATCGGCCGCTGTTCGGCCGCCGCCGCCCGCACCGGCACCGTGGCCAGCTTGTCGCCGCCGGCGTGCGGCAGACCCGCGTCGTTGAGTCCCCGATGGCGCCGGGAGTCCTTGGGCTCCAGCGGTATCGGTGAGCCCCGCAGGGGCTCGTCGGCGGTACGTGGCAGCGTCATCCGGAACTGCGAACCGCCGCCCGGCTCACCCCACGCCTGCAGCCAGCCACCGTGCAGCCGGGCGTCCTCCAGCGCGATGGACAGGCCGAGACCCGTACCGCCGGTGGTACGCGCGCGTGCCGGGTCGGCCCGCCAGAAACGGCTGAACACCCGGGTCGCCTCGCCGGGCTTGAGCCCGACCCCGTAGTCCCGTACAGCCACCGCGACCGCACCGCCCGCGGCGGCCAGCTTCACCACGACGTCCTTGCCCTCACCGTGCTCCACGGCGTTGACCACGAGGTTGCGCAGCACCCGCTCCACGCGCCGCGCGTCGGCCTCCGCCACCACGGGCTGCTGGTCGCCGACGACCCGTACCGTCGTCCCCTTGCGCTCGGCCAGCGGCGCGGCACCGCTCACCACCCGCCGTACGACCTCCCTGAGGTCTATCGGTTCGGCCTCCAGCGCCGCCGCGCCCGCGTCGAACCGGCTGATCTCCAGCAGGTCCGCGAGCAGCGTCTCGAACCGGTCCAGCTGATCGGCGAGCAGTTCGGCCGACCGCGCGGTCACCGGATCGAAGTCCACGCGCGCGTCATGGATGACATCGGCGGCCATCCGTACGGTCGTCAGGGGCGTCCGCAGTTCGTGCGACACGTCGGACACGAACCGTCGCTGCATCCGCGACAGCTCCTCCAGCTGCTGGATCTTCAGCTGAAGGTTCTGCGCCATCTTGTTGAAGGCCTCGCCGAGCCGCGCGATGTCGTCCTCGCCGGTGACCTTCATCCGCTCCTGCAGCCGCCCTGCGGACAGCCGCTCGGCGATCCCCGCCGCCATCCGCACCGGCGTCACGACCTGCCGAACCACAAGCCAGGCGATGGCTCCCAGGAGTACGACGACGAACAGTCCGGCCGTCGCCAGCGTCCCCTTGACGAGGCTCAGTGACTTCTCCTCCTGGGTGAGCGGGAAGAGGTAGTACAGCTGGTACGGGTCCCCGTTCGGGTCGTCGACCTGCTTGCCGATGACCAGCGCGGGCTGCGACTCACTGCCGTTGGTGTAGATGATGCGGGTGTAGCTCTGGGCCATCATGGCGCTGCTGTCGGCCCGCGCGCGCAGCGCGTCGGGCACACTCGCCGTCGGGTCGACCCCGCCGGAGGCACGCGGCCCACGCCCGCTGCCACCGTCGTCGCCCGCCGGACCGACCGGGAGCGTCACGACGTCGAAGGCACCCTGGCCGCCGCTGGAGAGGGACTCCACCAGGTCACTCATCCACGGGATGAGGGTCTGCGCGGGGCGGCCGCCCGTGCCGGAACCGTCGTCCCCACTGGTGCTGGCCGCCGTGTCCGCGTTCTGCTTGGCCGCCGCGAACCCGCCCGCGGCCTGACTCTGCGACGCCTTCACCTTGGCGTCCAGGAGCCCGTTGCGCACCTGCCCGATGACGACGAAGCCGAGCAGCAGCACGACACCGAGCGACATCAGCAGCGTCGTGGCGACGACCTTGAGCTGGATGTTGCGCCGCCACAGCCGCATGACGGGCAGCAGCGGCCGGCGCACCCAGCGCATGAACAACCGGAGGACCGGGCTGCCCTGGACACCGCCCTGGAGCAGCCCGCCCTCGAAGAACTGCCGCCAGCCGGAGCCGGCCCTGCTCACCCTCTGCCGCCCGACAGGCCGCCCCGCACGCCCCCCGGAACGCCCGGGGGGCGAAGCGGCACTGTCACCGGACACGTCAGCTCGGTCCTGCCTTGTAACCGACGCCACGGACGGTCACCACGATCTCCGGCCGCTCCGGGTCCTTCTCGACCTTCGAGCGCAGCCGCTGCACATGAACGTTCACCAGCCGGGTGTCCGCCGCGTGGCGGTACCCCCAGACCTGCTCCAGGAGCACCTCACGCGTGAACACCTGCCACGGCTTGCGCGCGAGCGCGACCAGCAGATCGAACTCCAGAGGCGTCAGCGCGATCGACTGCCCGTCCCGCTTCACGGAGTGACCGGCGACATCGATGAGGAGGTCGCCTATGGCCAACTGCTCGGGCGCCGGCTCTTCCGACCTGCGCAGCCGCGCCCGGATCCTGGCGACCAGCTCCTTCGGCTTGAACGGCTTCACGATGTAGTCGTCGGCACCCGACTCCAGGCCCACGACGACGTCGACGGTGTCGCTCTTGGCCGTGAGCATCACGATCGGCACCCCGGACTCCGCCCTGATCAGGCGGCACACCTCGATACCGTCCCGACCGGGAAGCATCAGGTCCAGGAGCACCAGATCGGGCTTGGACTCACGGAAAGCGGCCAGCGCCTTGTCGCCGTCAGCTACGAAAGACGGCTCAAAACCTTCACCACGCAACACAATGCCGAGCATCTCGGCCAGTGCGGTGTCGTCATCGACGACAAGGACTCGTCCCTTCATAAACGACATCATCCCATTAACTAAATCGTTACCTGTCGTGACCTGTCACACAGCTCTACCAGCGCCTCAGCCGTCACAGGCGAAACAACGCCCGCTTCGGTGACGATCGCCGTCACCAACTCGGGAGGCGTCACATCGAACGCCGGGTTGTACGCCTGAGTCCCCAAGGGTGCCACCGGAATCCCCCCTCCCGCCTCCGCTCCCGGCACCGGCACCTGAGGCGCGGCGATCTCCGTCACCTCATGTCCGGCACGCTGTTCCACCTCTATGGACGCACCGTCGGGGGTGTCCGGATCCACCGTCGTCACCGGCGCCACCACGATGAACGGCACGTGGTGGTACCGGGCCAGCACGGCGAGCGGATAGCTCCCCACCTTGTTCGCCACCGAACCGTCGGCCGCGATCCGATCGGCACCGATCAGTACCGCGTCCACCTCCCCTGCGGCGAACAGAGAGCCCGCCGCGTTGTCCGTGAGCAAGGTGTACGCCATTCCGCTGCGCGCCGCCTCATACGCCGTCAGGCGAGCACCTTGCAGCAACGGACGCGTTTCGTCCACCCAGAGCCTGCGCAGCCGCCCCGCCCGGTGCGCCGCCAACGCCACCGCGAACGCCGTCCCCTCACCGCCCGACACCAGCGAACCGGTGTTGCAGTGCGTGAGCACCCGGTGCCCGCCGCCGGGCAGCAGCTCGTCCAGCAGCGCCAGCCCGTGCACCGCCATCCGCGCGCTGGCCTCGGCGTCCTCCCTGTGCAGCACCCGCGCCGCGACCAGCGCCGCCCCGGCCGCCTGCTCCCGGTCACCGCTCCTGGCGAGCTCCGCCCGGTACGCGTCCCGTGCCCTGCGCACCCCGACAGCGAGGTTGACGGCGGTGGGCCGGGCCTGCGCCAGCCCGACGGCAGCCTCGTCCACGTCGAAGCCCCGCACGGCGGCGAGCGCGACACCGTACGCCCCCGCGATACCGAGCAGCGGCGCCCCGCGCACGGCCAGCGAACGGATCGCCGCCACCAGCGCGGGTGCGTCCGTACAGACCAGCTCGACCTCCTCCGCCGGGAGTCTCGTCTGGTCGAGAAGGACCAGCACCGGGCCCTCGGGAGGTTCCTCCCAACGGATCGCCGGTATCTCGGTGGGCCGGTTGTCCTCGCGGGATTGCGCGTACTGATCAGCCATCCGTCCAGTCTGCCCCCTGTCCCTCGGACAATTGAAGGAGTCCAGCCCATACAGGGGGCTGATCTCCCGCACGCTCCCCATGACACGATGGCTGCCAACCTGCCGCGAACGCGGACGGGCACCGTGAAGGAGCGACGATGAACGACACTCCGGGCTGGGCCTCGCCCGGATCCGCCCCCTCCGAAGGGCAGCAGCCCGGCGCGTCCGCCCCCGCCGACCGCCCCGGTCCCGCGGAACCCGCGGACCAGCCGCTCCCCGACCCGACCGGCTCCGGCCCGAAGTGGTCCAAGGAACAGCCGCCACCCGCCCAGTGGTCCGCGCCCACCGGCCCCCAGAGCCCCGGTCAGACCCCGCCGCCGCCGCCTCCCGGCCCGGGCTGGGGCGGCGGCCAACCCCCCGGCGGATACGGCCCGCCCGGCGGCCACCCCGGCTGGGGAGGCAACTGGGGCGGTCCCCCGCCCGCGGCCAAGCCCGGAGTGATCCCGCTGCGCCCCCTCGGTGTCGGCGAGATCCTCGACGGAGCCGTCTCCACCATGCGCGCCTACTGGCGCACCGTGCTGGGCATCTCGCTCACCGTCGCGATCATCACGGAGATCGTCGCCGTCCTCGTCCAGGGGTTCTTCCTGGACGACAGCACGAGCGTCGACGCCCTCGACAGCTCCAGCGCTAGCCTCGACGAGGTCGGCCGCGCCATGGGAAACGCGCTGCTCGGCTCCGGCGTCATCTTCGTGATCTCCCTGATCGGCACCGTCATCGCGACGGCCCTGCTCACATCGGTGACCAGCCGCGCCGTGCTCGGCAAGCCGGTCACCATCGGCGAGGCCTGGCGGGACGCCCGCCCGCAGATCCCGAAGCTCTTCGGCCTCATCTTCCTGCTGCTGCTCACCGTCGTCGCGGTCCTCACCGTCGGCGTCGCACCCGGCGTCATCGTGGCCGTGACCGCTTCGGAGAGCGGCGGAGTGGCACTCGCCGTGCTGGGGGGCTTCGGCGCGAGCGTCGTCGCGCTGTGGCTGATGATCCGCTTCTCCCTGGCCTCGCCGGCTCTGATGCTGGAGAAGCAGAGCATCGTGAAGTCGATCAGCCGTTCCGCGAAGCTCGTCCGCGGCTCCTGGTGGCGGGTCTTCGGCATCCAGCTGCTCGCCTCGATCATCGCGGGAATCGTCGCGGGCATCGTCGTCCTGCCGTTCACCTTCATCGCCGGAGCCCTCACCGGAGACGGCATCAGCGGCGTCCTCGACGGCACGGGCAGCGTCGGCTGGACGTTCCTCGTCGTCAGCGGCATCGGCTCGGTGATCGGCTCCATGATCACCTTCCCCATCACCGCGGGCGTGACCGTGCTCCTGTACATCGACCAGCGCATCCGCCGCGAGGCCCTCGACCTCGACCTGGCCCGCGCCGCAGGCGTACAGAACAACGGCTCCGGCGCCCCGGGCGCCACCCCGGGGAGCTGATGCGGTGAGCCTGACGGGGGGATTCCTCACCACGGTGCCGGCCCTGCCGCCCACCGCCGAAGCAGCCGTACGAGCACTGCTGCGCGCCGGCGACACCGCCGTACTGTCACTGGCGGCCGACGACCCGCCCGTGACGATCCCGCGTGACCCCGCGCGCGAAGCGGCCCGACGCGAGCTGTCCAAGCGCATGTACCACGAGAACGACCCCGGCCTGTTCCAACGGGCCATGGACGCCTTCTGGGACTGGCTCGACAAGGTGTTCAACGCCGCCTCGACCGCGACCCCCGGAGGACTGGTCGGACTCGTGGTCGTCCTCCTGGCCGTCGCCGCCGTGATCGGCGCCCTGTGGTGGCGTCTCGGCAGCCCACGCACCGGCCCCACCTCGGCCGCCGCGCTCTTCGACGACCGCCCCCGCAGCGCCGCCGAACACCGCGCCGCCGCCGAGGCGCACGCCGCCCAGGGCCACTGGAACCAGGCCGTCCAGGAGCGCATGCGCGCCGTCGTCCGCTCCCTGGAGGAACGCGCGCTCCTCGACGTCCGCCCCGGCCGCACCGCCGACGAGGCGGCCGCCGAAGCGGGCCGCACCCTGCCCGCGCACACCGACCGCCTGCGCACGGCGGCCCGCGACTTCGACGAGGTGACGTACGGCGGGCGCAACGCGACCCCCCAGATGTACCGCCGGCTCACCGAACTCGACGACGACCTGGAACGTACGAAACCGGCCCTCGCGAACATCAGCAGCACCCCCAGCACGGCCCCCGGGCCCCACCAGGGAGCCGCCGAGTGAGCATCGAGACCACGCCCCTCCCCGCCACCACGTCGACTTCGCCCACCGCCCGCCAGGTGTGGACCCGCGCGCGAGGCATCGTCCTCGGCGTCGTCCTCCTTCTCGTGGGCGCTCTCGCGCTCGCCGTGATCAACTCCGGCACCCGGCGCGGCGGCCTCGACCCCCGTTCGGCCGACCCCCGCGGCAGCCGTGCCGTCGCCGCGCTCCTCGCCGAACGAGGCGTGTCCACGCGCGTGGTCACCACCCTCGCCGAGGCGAGCACCGCGGCCGACGTGGACACGACCCTCCTGGTCGCCGCCCCGGACCTGCTGACCGACCGTCAGCAGCGACAACTGCACGCGGCGACGGGGAGTTCCGGCGCACGGACGATCCTGGTCGCCCCCAGCGGCCCGTCCGTCGAGACACTCGCCCCCGGTGTCACCGCCGACCGCGCGATCAGCTTCGACTCGAAGCTCTCCCCCGACTGCGACCTGCCCGCCGCCCAGCGCGCGGGCACCGCCGACACGGGTGGCTTCCGCTACGACACCACCGCCCCCGGCGCCGACGCGTGCTACCCGAGCAACGGCCTGCCCACTCTCGTACGCGTCCCCGCGCTCACCGGGAACGGCGACACCGTCGTCCTCGGCGCACCCGACATCCTGTACAACGATCGTCTCGACGAGCACGGAAACGCCTCGCTCGCCCTCCAACTGCTCGGTTCCCGCCCCCACCTGGTCTGGTACCTCCCCTCGCTCTCCGACGGCTCACGCACCGACTCCGGCGAGCGCAGCCTGTTCGACCTGCTCCCCTCGGGCTGGGGCTGGGGCACCCTGCAACTCTTCTTCGCCGCAGCCCTGGCCGCCTTCTGGCGGGCACGCCGATTCGGCCCCCTCGTACCCGAACGTCTCCCGGTGGCGATCCGCGCCTCCGAGACCATCGAAGGCCGCGCCCGCCTCTACCGCAAAACCAACGCCCGCGACCGCGCGGCAGGCGCTCTTCGCTCCACCACCCGCATTCGCCTCGCCCCCCTGGTAGGCGTCCCCGTACCCCAGGCACACGCGCCCGAGGCCCTGCTCCCCGCCCTGTCCGCCCACCTCCACGACCACGGAGACGGACAGTCCCTGCACTCCCTCCTCTTCGGCCCGCCGCCCCGCGACGACGCCGCTCTCGTCTCCCTCGCCGACCAACTCGACGCCCTCGAAAGAGAGGTACGCCGTCCATGATGGACCCGACCACTGACAACGCCGGGATCACCGGGAACCCGGACACCGCCCGGGCCTCCCTGGAAGCCCTGCGCGCCGAGATCGCCAAAGCCGTGGTCGGCCAGGACCCCGCCGTGACCGGCCTCGTCGTCGCCCTCCTCTGCCGCGGACACGTCCTCCTCGAAGGAGTCCCCGGAGTAGCCAAAACGCTGCTCGTCCGCGCCCTCGCGTCCGCCCTCGAACTCGACACCAAGCGCGTCCAGTTCACTCCGGACCTGATGCCGAGCGACATCACGGGCTCCCTCGTCTACGACACCCGCAGCGCGGAGTTCTCCTTCCAGCCGGGCCCGGTCTTCACCAACCTCCTCCTCGCGGACGAGATCAACCGGACGCCCCCGAAGACCCAGTCGTCCCTCCTCGAAGCCATGGAGGAACGCCAGGTCACGGTTGACGGCACCCCACGGCCCCTCCCCGACCCGTTCCTGGTCGCCGCGACCCAGAACCCGGTCGAGTACGAGGGCACCTATCCCCTCCCCGAAGCCCAGCTGGACCGTTTCCTCCTCAAGCTCACGATCCCTCTCCCCTCCCGTCAGGACGAGATCGACGTCCTGACCCGCCACGCCGAGGGCTTCGATCCGCGTGACCTGCGCGCCGCCGGCATACGCCCCGTGGCAGGCCCGGCCGACCTGGAAGCGGCCCGCACGGCCGTCGCCAAGACGACGATCTCCCCCGAGATCACCGCCTACGTGGTGGACATCTGCCGCGCCACCCGCGAATCCCCGTCCTTCACGCTCGGCGTCTCGCCCCGAGGCGCCACGGCCCTCCTCGCGACGTCCCGCGCCTGGGCCTGGCTGACGGGCCGCGACTACGTCATCCCCGACGACGTCAAGGCACTCGCCCTGCCCACCCTCCGCCACCGCGTGCAACTCCGCCCGGAGGCCGAGATGGAAGGCGTGACGGCCGATTCGGTCATCAACGCGATCCTCGCCCACGTCCCCGTCCCCCGCTGATGCCACTCACCGGCCGCGCCGCCCTCGTGGCGGCCCTGGGCTCGATCCCCGTCGGCATCTGGGGCCCGAGCTGGACGGGCTTCCTCGCCGTCAACGGCCCCCTGGCGATCGCCTGCGCCTGCGACTACGCCCTGGCCGCGCCAGTACGCCGCCTCGGCCTGAGCCGCTCCGGTGACACATCCGCACGCCTGGGCGAACCAGCGGACGTCACGCTCACCGTCACCAACCCTTCCGGCCGCCTGTTCCGCGCCCGTCTGCGCGACGCCTGGCCGCCCAGCAGCTGGCAGTCCGGCACCGAGGTGGAGGCCTCCCGCCACCGCCTGACGGTCCCCGCCGGCGAACGCCGCCGTGTCATCACCCGTCTACGTCCCACCCGCCGAGGCGACCGACAGGCCGACCGCGTCACGATCCGCTCGTACGGGCCTCTCGGTCTCTTCGCCCGCCAGGGCAGCCACCACGTTCTCTGGACGGTGCGCGTCCTCCCGCCTTTCACGAGCCGCAAGCACCTCCCCTCGAAGCTCGCCCGCCTGCGCGAACTCGACGGCCGCACCAGCGTCCTGACCCGAGGCGAAGGCACCGAATTCGACAGCCTGCGCGAGTACGTCCCCGGCGACGACACCCGTTCCATCGACTGGCGCGCCACAGCCCGCCAGACCACGGTCGCCGTACGCACCTGGCGCCCCGAACGCGACCGCCACATCCTCCTGGTCCTCGACACCGGCCGTACGTCGGCAGGCCGTGTGGGCGACGTCCCCCGCCTGGACGCCTCGATGGACGCGGCCCTCCTCCTGGCAGCCCTGGCCTCCCGCGCAGGCGACCGGGTGGACCTCCTCGCGTACGACCGCCGGGTCCGCGCCCTCGTCCAGGGCCGCGCCGCAGCCGACGTTCTCCCGTCCCTGGTCAACGCGATGGCCACCGTGGAACCCGAACTCCTCGAAACAGACGCCCGCGGCCTCGCAGCCGCCGCACTCCGTACGGCCCCCAGACGCTCCCTGATCGTCCTGCTCACCAGCCTCGACACGGCGCCCGTCGAAGAGGGCCTGCTCCCGGTCCTCCCTCAACTGACCCAGCGCCACACAGTCCTCCTGGCCGCGGTGGCAGACCCTCACATCGCGACCATGGCAACAGCCCGAGGAAACACGGACGCGGTGTACGAGGCCGCAGCTGCCGCCCAGGCACAGACGGAACGCCATCGAACCGCTGAACAACTCCGCCGCCACGGCGTGACTGTCGTCGACGCAACTCCGGATGCCCTGGCGCCGGCCCTGGCGGACGCATATCTGGCCCTGAAAGCTGCAGGACGCCTTTGAACGACTGAATGGTGTCTCTCCTGGCAGGAGAGACACCATTTTCAATCAGCTGTGAAACGTCTGAAAACGCAGAAAAGCCCCGGACCGGTATCCCGGTACGGGGCTTTTCGCAATGATTGTTCGGCGGTGTCCTACTCTCCCACAGGGTCCCCCCTGCAGTACCATCGGCGCTGTGAGGCTTAGCTTCCGGGTTCGGAATGTAACCGGGCGTTTCCCTCACGCTATGACCACCGAAACACGGTGAAACACATATCAACCGCACCACTACCCGTGACCATGGGCGGGGTTGTTCGTGGTTTCAGAACCAACACAGTGGACGCGAGCAACTGAGGACAAGCCCTCGGCCTATTAGTACCAGTCACCTCCACCCGTTACCGGGCTTCCAGATCTGGCCTATCAACCCAGTCGTCTACTGGGAGCCTTACCCCATCTAGTGGGTGGGAACACTCATCTCGAAGCAGGCTTCCCGCTTAGATGCTTTCAGCGGTTATCCCTCCCGAACGTAGCCAACCAGCCATGCCCTTGGCAGGACAACTGGCACACCAGAGGTTCGTCCGTCCCGGTCCTCTCGTACTAGGGACAGCCCTTCTCAATGTTCCTGCGCGCGCAGCGGATAGGGACCGAACTGTCTCACGACGTTCTAAACCCAGCTCGCGTACCGCTTTAATGGGCGAACAGCCCAACCCTTGGGACCGACTCCAGCCCCAGGATGCGACGAGCCGACATCGAGGTGCCAAACCATCCCGTCGATATGGACTCTTGGGGAAGATCAGCCTGTTATCCCCGGGGTACCTTTTATCCGTTGAGCGACGGCGCTTCCACAAGCCACCGCCGGATCACTAGTCCCGACTTTCGTCCCTGCTCGACCCGTCGGTCTCACAGTCAAGCTCCCTTGTGCACTTACACTCAACACCTGATTGCCAACCAGGCTGAGGGAACCTTTGGGCGCCTCCGTTACTCTTTAGGAGGCAACCGCCCCAGTTAAACTACCCATCAGACACTGTCCCTGATCCGGATCACGGACCCAGGTTAGACATCCAGCACGACCAGACTGGTATTTCAACGACGACTCCACAGACACTGGCGTGCCCACTTCACAGTCTCCCAGCTATCCTACACAAGCCGAACCGAACACCAATATCAAACTATAGTAAAGGTCCCGGGGTCTTTCCGTCCTGCTGCGCGAAACGAGCATCTTTACTCGTAGTGCAATTTCACCGGGCCTATGGTTGAGACAGTCGAGAAGTCGTTACGCCATTCGTGCAGGTCGGAACTTACCCGACAAGGAATTTCGCTACCTTAGGATGGTTATAGTTACCACCGCCGTTTACTGGCGCTTAAGTTCTCAGCTTCGCCAAGACGAATCTTGACTAACCGGTCCCCTTAACGTTCCAGCACCGGGCAGGCGTCAGTCCGTATACATCGCCTTACGGCTTCGCACGGACCTGTGTTTTTAGTAAACAGTCGCTTCTCGCTGGTCTCTGCGGCCACCCCCAGCTCGGAGAGTAAATCTCCTCACCAGTGATGGCCCCCCTTCTCCCGAAGTTACGGGGGCATTTTGCCGAGTTCCTTAACCATAGTTCACCCGAACGCCTCGGTATTCTCTACCTGACCACCTGAGTCGGTTTAGGGTACGGGCCGCCATGAAACTCGCTAGAGGCTTTTCTCGACAGCATAGGATCATCCACTTCACCACAATCGGCTCGGCATCGGGTCTCAGACTATGTGAATGGCGGATTTGCCTACCATTCGTCCTACACCCTTACCCCGGGACAACCACCGCCCGGGATGGACTACCTTCCTGCGTCACCCCATCACTCACCTACTGCAGGTCTGGTCCGTCGGCTCCACCACTCCCCCTTGCCCGAAGGCTCCGGGGCGGCTTCACGGACTTAGCATCGCCTGGTTCAATGTTTGACGCTTCACAGCGGGTACCGGAATATCAACCGGTTATCCATCGACTACGCCTGTCGGCCTCGCCTTAGGTCCCGACTTACCCTGGGCAGATCAGCTTGACCCAGGAACCCTTAGTCAATCGGCGCACACGTTTCCCACGTGTGTATCGCTACTCATGCCTGCATTCTCACTCGTGAACCGTCCACCACTAGCTTCCGCTGCAGCTTCACCCGGCACACGACGCTCCCCTACCCATCCACACAGGCGTTGGCCCTATTGTGTGAATGACACGACTTCGGCGGTACGCTTGAGCCCCGCTACATTGTCGGCGCGGAATCACTAGACCAGTGAGCTATTACGCACTCTTTCAAGGGTGGCTGCTTCTAAGCCAACCTCCTGGTTGTCTGTGCGACTCCACATCCTTTCCCACTTAGCGTACGCTTAGGGGCCTTAGTCGATGCTCTGGGCTGTTTCCCTCTCGACCATGGAGCTTATCCCCCACAGTCTCACTGCCGTGCTCTCACTTACCGGCATTCGGAGTTTGGCTAAGGTCAGTAACCCGGTAGGGCCCATCGCCTATCCAGTGCTCTACCTCCGGCAAGAAACACACGACGCTGCACCTAAATGCATTTCGGGGAGAACCAGCTATCACGGAGTTTGATTGGCCTTTCACCCCTAACCACAGGTCATCCCCCAGGTTTTCAACCCTGGTGGGTTCGGTCCTCCACGAAGTCTTACCTCCGCTTCAACCTGCCCATGGCTAGATCACTCCGCTTCGGGTCTTGAGCGCGCTACTGAATCGCCCTATTCGGACTCGCTTTCGCTACGGCTTCCCCACACGGGTTAACCTCGCAACACACCGCAAACTCGCAGGCTCATTCTTCAAAAGGCACGCAGTCACGACCCACCAAGCAAAGCTTGATGAGCGACGCTCCCACGGCTTGTAGGCACACGGTTTCAGGTACTATTTCACTCCGCTCCCGCGGTACTTTTCACCATTCCCTCACGGTACTATCCGCTATCGGTCACCAGGGAATATTTAGGCTTAACGGGTGGTCCCGCCAGATTCACACGGGATTTCTCGGGCCCCGTGCTACTTGGGTGTCTCTCAAACGAGCCGTTGATGTTTCGACTACGGGGGTCTTACCCTCTACGCCGGACCTTTCGCATGTCCTTCGCCTACATCAACGGTTTCTGACTCGCCTCACAGCCGGCAGACTGTGAAAGAGAGATCCCACAACCCCGCATACGCAACCCCTGCCGGGTCTCACACGTATACGGTTTGGCCTCATCCGGTTTCGCTCGCCACTACTCCCGGAATCACGGTTGTTTTCTCTTCCTGCGGGTACTGAGATGTTTCACTTCCCCGCGTTCCCTCCACACACCCTATGTGTTCAGATGTGGGTGACAGCCCATGACGACTGCCGGGTTTCCCCATTCGGAAACCCCCGGATCAAAGCCTGGTTGACGACTCCCCGGGGACTATCGTGGCCTCCCACGTCCTTCATCGGTTCCTGGTGCCAAGGCATCCACCGTGCGCCCTTAAAAACTTGGCCACAGATGCTCGCGTCCACTGTGCAGTTCTCAAACAACGACCAACCACCCACCACCCCACCCCTACAGGGCGAGTTCACTGGGGCCGGCACTGAAGGCGACCAACAATCGGCCGGACCCTCAGACACCCAACAGCGTGCCCGACACCCTTCACCGCTTCCCTCATCGTTCCACGCCCCGAAGGACAGTACTGGAAGGAGAAGACGATCAAGAGTGCCGAATAATCAACGTTCCACCCATGAGCAACCACCGTCGAACGTATGCCGACGTAATGGCCCTGGACCACCAGACAATGTCTGGCGGCCTAGATGCTCCTTAGAAAGGAGGTGATCCAGCCGCACCTTCCGGTACGGCTACCTTGTTACGACTTCGTCCCAATCGCCAGTCCCACCTTCGACAGCTCCCTCCCCGTGAGGGGTTGGGCCACCGGCTTCGGGTGTTACCGACTTTCGTGACGTGACGGGCGGTGTGTACAAGGCCCGGGAACGTATTCACCGCAGCAATGCTGATCTGCGATTACTAGCAACTCCGACTTCATGGGGTCGAGTTGCAGACCCCAATCCGAACTGAGACCGGCTTTTTGAGATTCGCTCCGCCTCACGGCATCGCAGCTCATTGTACCGGCCATTGTAGCACGTGTGCAGCCCAAGACATAAGGGGCATGATGACTTGACGTCGTCCCCACCTTCCTCCGAGTTGACCCCGGCAGTCTCCTGTGAGTCCCCATCACCCCGAAGGGCATGCTGGCAACACAGAACAAGGGTTGCGCTCGTTGCGGGACTTAACCCAACATCTCACGACACGAGCTGACGACAGCCATGCACCACCTGTACACCGACCACAAGGGGGCACCCATCTCTGGATGTTTCCGGTGTATGTCAAGCCTTGGTAAGGTTCTTCGCGTTGCGTCGAATTAAGCCACATGCTCCGCTGCTTGTGCGGGCCCCCGTCAATTCCTTTGAGTTTTAGCCTTGCGGCCGTACTCCCCAGGCGGGGAACTTAATGCGTTAGCTGCGGCACCGACGACGTGGAATGTCGCCAACACCTAGTTCCCACCGTTTACGGCGTGGACTACCAGGGTATCTAATCCTGTTCGCTCCCCACGCTTTCGCTCCTCAGCGTCAGTAATGGCCCAGAGATCCGCCTTCGCCACCGGTGTTCCTCCTGATATCTGCGCATTTCACCGCTACACCAGGAATTCCGATCTCCCCTACCACACTCTAGTCTGCCCGTATCGAATGCAGACCCGGGGTTAAGCCCCGGGCTTTCACATCCGACGCGACAGACCGCCTACGAGCTCTTTACGCCCAATAATTCCGGACAACGCTTGCGCCCTACGTATTACCGCGGCTGCTGGCACGTAGTTAGCCGGCGCTTCTTCTGCAGGTACCGTCACTTTCGCTTCTTCCCTGCTGAAAGAGGTTTACAACCCGAAGGCCGTCATCCCTCACGCGGCGTCGCTGCATCAGGCTTTCGCCCATTGTGCAATATTCCCCACTGCTGCCTCCCGTAGGAGTCTGGGCCGTGTCTCAGTCCCAGTGTGGCCGGTCGCCCTCTCAGGCCGGCTACCCGTCGTCGCCTTGGTGAGCCACTACCTCACCAACAAGCTGATAGGCCGCGGGCTCATCCTGCACCGCCGGAGCTTTTAACCCACCCCCATGCGAGGGAAGGTATTATCCGGTATTAGACCCCGTTTCCAGGGCTTGTCCCAGAGTGCAGGGCAGATTGCCCACGTGTTACTCACCCGTTCGCCACTAATCCACCCCGAAAGGCTTCATCGTTCGACTTGCATGTGTTAAGCACGCCGCCAGCGTTCGTCCTGAGCCAGGATCAAACTCTCCGTGAATGTTTACTCGGCCAGTAAATTAATACAGCCGGTGCACACACACGAGAGCGGAACAGTCAAGCGGAATAAGCCCGACCGTTCACAGCGTCCTCGCTGTGTTTGTGTTACTTCAAAGGAACCTCGCCCCGACCGAATGGCCGAGAACGGGGTATCAACAAATCTGGCGTTGATTTTTGGCACGCTGTTGAGTTCTCAAGGAACGGACGCTTCCTTCGTACTCACCCGAGAGACTCTCTCAGGCTTTCCTCCGGGCAGTTTCCCTTCGGTCCTACTGTTTAGCTTGTCCTGCGTCTTGCCGTCTTGCGTTTCCGACTCTATCAGACCGTTTCCGTATCCGATTTCCTCGGCGCTTTCCAGGTTTTCGCTTTCGCGTTTCCCTTTCCGGCGACTCCGACTTTATCAGAAGTTTTTGGCCGGGCTGACCGGCTGTTCATTCCTGAGATTCATCGGGATGTGGTCCTCAAGAATCCAAGTCCTCGAGCAACCAGTAGATTTTCACCGCCGCCACCGAACCTGTCCGGCTCTAGGCAACTGCTCTAATCTACCTCCCCACTACCTCCGCGTCAACGGCTCTTGTGGGGCGAAGAGGAGACTAGCAGTCCTGCAGCCGTGTTCGCACATCAGGCAGCTGTGGGGACAGCGGCACTGCGTTCGGCCGCTTCCAGGTCGCCCGTCTCGCCGGCGCGGGCCGCTCGACCGCCGAGGACATATACGTAGGCGAGGAAGGCCAGTTCGGCGATGACGCCGATCGTGATGCGCGCCCATGTGGGCAGGCCGGACGGGGTGACGAAGCCTTCTATGGCACCTGAGACGAAGAGGACCAGGGCCAGGCCTATCGCCATGCCCAGGGCTGCTCGTCCTTCCTCGGCCAGTGCCGTGCGGCGGGAACGCGGACCCGGGTCGATGACGGTCCAGCCGAGGCGCAGGCCCGTACCGGCTGCTACGAAGACCGCGGTCAGTTCCAGGAGGCCGTGCGGCAGGATCAGGCCGAGGAAGGTGTCGAGCCGGCCCGCCGAGGACATCAGGCCGAGGCCGACACCCACGTTGAGCATGTTCTGGAAGAGGATCCAGACGACCGGGAAGCAGAGGAAGACACCCAGGACCAGGCACATCGCGGCCGCCTGCGCGTTGTTCGTCCACACCTGGGCGGCGAAGGAAGCGGCGGGGTGGCTGGAGTAGTACGTCTCGTACTCGCCGCCGGGGCGGGTGAGGGCGCTCAGGTCGTCGGGGGTGGCTATGGAGGACTGCACTTCGGGGTGCGTCCCTATCCACCAGCCCAGAAGGACCGCCACCACCGTGGAGATGAGCGCGGTGGGCACCCACCAATGGCGCGATCGGTAGACCGCCGCGGGGAAGCCGTGCGTGAGGAAACGGGTGACGTCACGCCAGGACGCGCGGCGGGTTCCTGTCACGGCACTACGCGCGCGTGCCACCAGTTGGCTGAGCCGGCCGGTGAGCTGGGGGTCAGGCGCACTCGACTGGATGAGCGAGAGATGGGTGGCAGTGCGTTGGTAAAGAGCCACGAGTTCGTCCACCTCTGCTCCGGTGAGGCGGCGCTGGCGGCGCAGTAGTGCGTCCAACCGGTCCCACTCGGCACGGTGGGTGGAGACGAAGACGTCGAGGTCCATCGGTTTGCCTGCTCCTCGGCTGTTCGTCGACTGCACGTCGTCGGTGTCGGCTTGTCGTACTGCGGCGCGATGCGCCTTCAGCTTGGCAGACTGGCAGTTCCACGGGCAGATCAGGGGAAGGACGGCAGGCGTGAGTGAGCTGGTTACGGGCGAGGCGGTGGCGCTGGAGCTGCGCCCCGCGAAACTGCCCAGCAGGGCGCTCGCCGTGTTGCTGGACCTTGTTGTCGTCGGGCTGGTCTACACCGTCGTCACCGTTGTTCTGGTGATATCCACGGCCTCGCTCGACGAGGCGGCGCAGGTCGCTGTATCCATCGCCGCGTTCCTTCTGGTTCTGGTGGGTGCGCCGATCGCGGTGGAGACGCTCAGCCATGGCCGTTCGCTCGGCAAGATGGCGTGTGGTCTGCGGGTGGTGCGGGACGACGGCGGCCCGATCCGGTTTCGGCATGCGCTGGTGCGCGGTGCGGTCGGTGTGGTCGAGATTCTGATGACGGTCGGGGTGGTGGCCTGTATCGCCTCGCTCGTTTCGGCACGTGGCCGGCGGCTCGGGGATGTCGTCGCGGGCACGCTCGTCGTTCGGGAGCGAGTGCCTGTGGGGCGCACCGCTTTCGTTCCGCCTCCGCCGCCCTGGTTGTCGGGGCGGTTCGCGGAACTCGATCTGTCGGCCGTGCCCGACGGCCTGTGGCTGGCCGTGCGTCAGTATCTGACGCGTATGGGGCAACTGGATCCGCGGGTGGGCTGGGCCATGGCCGAGCGGCTCGCGTCCGATGTGGCGGCGCGTACGGGGACTCCGGCGCCGCCGGATGTTCCACCGGCGGCCTATCTCGCCGCCGTCGTGCAGGAGCGGCAGGTACGCGAGGCCCGGCGGGCGTTCGGGAACGCGCCGGCGAGCAGCGGGCCCGGGACGCCTCAGTTCTTCGGGGCTCCGGTGGCGCAGCCGCCCGCTGGGGGTACCTATCCCGTGGTCGCCGAAGCCGCCGTCCCTCTCCCGGTCGTCGAAGCTGCGCCGCAGGAGCGGGCCGAGGCCAGTGACCGCCGTTCCTCCGGCGGGTTCGCGCCACCCGCCTAATCGGCGAAATCGGCGAACGTGGACGGCGGGGACTCGAGGTGTTCCAGCTCGATGCCCGGTGCGGCCAGGACCACGTCGCCGGCGATGTGTACGGCGTGCTGTTCGCCCGTGTCCAGGGCTGTGACCTGGTATTCGTCCACTGTCAGGGGGTCGTTGTCAGTGGCGTGTGCTTCTCTTTTCACCAAGGCCCAGGACTGGTCCACGGTGCGGGGGGCGAGGACCGGGTCGGTGAGGGCGACGAGGCGTACGCGGGTTGCGGCGGCGGAGGGGGCGAGGCGCAGGAGGCGGGCGGTGGCGATCAGGAACGCGGGGGATGTGCCGGTGAAGGCGTGGGCGCGGACGTTGCCTTCGGTGGCCTGAGTGCCTGTGGGGTCGGTGCGGACCCAGGTGACGCCGTCGAGCGCGGCACCGCGGACCTGCCAGCTCGCCGCGTGGAGTTCGAGGCGGATCGGACGGCCGAGGTCGTCGAGGGTGAGGTCGACGGAGCCTCTGTGGTCTCCCGAGGGTGCGGTCAGTTGGGAGACGTAGCGCCAGCCGGAGGGGCCGGGGGCGCAGTGGAAGTGTTCTTCTGCGAGGGGGGTGTGATCGTGTGGATCGTGGAGCGAATAGCGGCCGCGGGGCATAGGGGTCCTGGGTTTTTTCGGACTGTCGCTTGAGCTGCCGGGCCTCTGATGCTCTGAGGCCCGGCAAAGGGGCAGGCCCCCGGCACGGGGGTGCGGGGGCCTGCCTCGGAGGTCCTGCTGGTGGTGAGCGCGTCAGTGCGACGGCGTGCTCACCACTGGCTGGGTGCCGGCTCAGTAGCGGTAGTGGTCCGGCTTGTACGGGCCCTCGACCTCGACCCCGATGTACGAGGCCTGCTCCGGGCGGAGCGTCGTCAGCTTCACGCCGAGCGCGTCGAGGTGGAGACGGGCGACCTTCTCGTCGAGGTGCTTGGGGAGCACGTAGACGTCGGTCGGGTACTCGTCGGGCTTGGTGAACAGCTCGATCTGGGCCAGGGTCTGGTCCGCGAAGGAGTTGGACATCACGAACGACGGGTGACCGGTGGCGTTGCCCAGGTTGAGCAGGCGGCCCTCCGACAGCACGATGAGTACCTTGCCGTCGGGGAACTTCCAGGTGTGGACCTGCGGCTTGACCTCGTCCTTGACGATGCCCGGGATCTTGGCCAGGCCGGCCATGTCGATCTCGTTGTCGAAGTGGCCGATGTTGCCGACGATCGCCTGGTGCTTCATCTTGGCCATGTCCGAGGCCATGATGATGTCCTTGTTGCCGGTCGTGGTGATGAAGATGTCGGCCTTGTCGACGACTTCGTCGAGGGTCGCGACCTGGTAGCCGTCCATCGCCGCCTGGAGCGCGCAGATCGGGTCGATCTCGGTGACGATGACGCGGGCGCCCTGTCCGCGCAGGGACTCCGCGCAGCCCTTGCCCACGTCGCCGTAGCCGAAGACGACCGCGGTCTTGCCGCCGATGAGGACGTCGGTGGCGCGGTTGATGCCGTCGATCAGGGAGTGGCGGCAGCCGTACTTGTTGTCGAACTTCGACTTGGTGACGGCGTCGTTGACGTTGATCGCCGGGAACAGGAGGGCGCCGTCGCGCTGCATCTCGTACAGACGGTGGACGCCGGTCGTGGTCTCCTCGGTCACTCCGCGGATCTCCGAGGCGACCTGGGTCCACTTCTGCGAGCCCTCGGTGATGGTGCGGTCGAGGAGTTCGAGGACGACGCGGTGCTCGTCGGACTCGGCGGTGTCGGCCGAGGGGACCTTGCCGGCCTTCTCGTACTCGACGCCCTTGTGGACGAGCATGGTGGCGTCGCCGCCGTCGTCCAGGATCATGTTCGGGCCGCCGGTGGGGGTGTTAGGCCAGGTCAGAGCCTGCTCCGTGCACCACCAGTACTCTTCCAGGGTCTCGCCCTTCCAGGCGAAGACCGGGACGCCCTGGGGGTTCTCGGGCGTTCCGTTCGGGCCTACCGCGATGGCGGCGGCCGCGTGGTCCTGGGTGGAGAAGATGTTGCAGGACACCCAGCGGACCTCGGCGCCCAGGGCGACCAGGGTCTCGATCAGGACAGCGGTCTGCACGGTCATGTGCAGCGAGCCCATGATGCGGGCACCGGCCAGCGGCTGGGTGGCGGCGAACTCACGGCGGATCGACATCAGGCCGGGCATCTCGTGCTCGGCGAGCGTGATCTCCTTGCGGCCGAACTCGGCCAGGGAGAGATCGGCGACCTTGAAGTCCTGTCGGTGGTCGACAGTCGTCATTACGGGCTGCTCCTCAGGGATGGGGTGAGGTGGGTACGGCTGTTCTGCGCGGCGGCGGACACAGGGGTGCCCGAAGAGGGCACAGGCATGCCCGGGTACGCGCAGCGCAGTCCGTCGGAGGCCCTCTCTCCCTCGGCCGGTCCTCTGTGGGACCGCCCGACCGCCATCAGCAGCGACGTCTGGCTCCGTCCCAAGCTACACCTGTCGGCCCGGCCGTCCCCAGTCCGCCTGCGAACGCATCAGGACAGATCCGTAGGGGGCAGGGGGTGGCTCAGTGGGCTGCGGGCTGGGCCGGGCCGCCCGGAGTGGCCTCGCGGTCGGGGCCGTGGGCGGCGTCCTTGTCGCTGTAGATGTCCGGTTCCAGGTAGATGACGCGGGCGATCGGGACAGCGGCGCGGATACGGGACTCGGCGGCGTTGATCGCGGTGGCCACCTCGGCGGCGGTGTCGTCGTGCTGGACGGCGATCTTGGCGGCGACCAGGAGTTCCTCGGGTCCGAGGTGGAGTGTGCGCATGTGGATGATGCCGGTGACGGTGTCGCCGTCGACGATCGCCTTCTCGATCTTCCTGACCGCTTCCGGGCCCGCGGCCTCGCCCAGCAGCAGGGACTTGGTCTCCACGGCCAGCACCAGGGCGATCAGGATGAGCAGGATGCCGATACAGAGGGTGCCGATGCCGTCCCAGACGCCGTCGCCGGTGGCGAGGGCGAGGCCGACGCCGCCGAGGGCCAGGACCAGACCGACGAGCGCGCCGAGGTCCTCCAGGAGGACGACGGGCAGTTCAGGGGCCTTGGCGTGGCGGACGAAGTCCTTCCAGGACTCCTTGCCGCGCAGCGGGTTGGACTCCTTGATGGCCGTACGGAAGGAGAAGCCCTCGGCGATGATCGCGAAGACGAGGACGCCCACGGGCCAGTACCAGTGCTCGATCTCGTGCGGGTGCTTGATCTTCTCGTAGCCCTCGTAGATCGCGAACATGCCGCCGACCGAGAAGAGCACGATGGAGACGAGGAAGGCGTAGATGTACCGCTCGCGGCCGTAGCCGAAGGGGTGTTGGGGGGTCGCCTCGCGCTGGGCCTTCTTGCCGCCGAGGAGCAGCAGGCCCTGGTTGCCGGAGTCGGCGAGCGAGTGCACGGACTCGGCGAGCATCGACGACGAACCGCTGAAGAGGAACGCCACGAACTTCGCTGCCGCGATCGCGAGGTTGGCGCCGAGTGCCGCCACGATCGCCCTGGTGCCGCCTGACGCGCTCATGTGTTCGCGTTGTCCCTTCGTACGTTCGCTGTCCCGGGCTTTGCCCGCCCTTTGCCGGTGGGTCATTGTTGCAGCCCCCTCCGGCAACGACCCGCCAGGCTCCCACACGGCCCTCGGCAACCAGTGCCCGGGATGCGCCCGGACAGTCTCCGGTCTCGGGGGGTGTCAGACGACGACTGTCGCCCTGAACACCGTCCCGGAGCCGGAGACCTCGGCCTTCTCGTTCGCCGGTACGAAGACGGACTGGCCGGGGGCGAGTTCGATGTCTCCGGTACGGACGGTGCCGGCCGTGCAGAGCAGGATCTGCGGGGTCGGGAGGGTGAGGTCGCGGGCGGGCGCGCTCTGCGGGAGGACGTGGCGGGAGAGCCGGAACTCGTCGATGGGGGTCTCGTAGATTTCCTCGCCACCGGCGGAGGCCTCCGGGCGCAGTACGCCGGGGCCGCTCGCCTCGAAGCGGACGACGCGCAGGAGTTCGGGGACGTCGACGTGCTTGGGGGTCAGGCCGCAGCGCAGGACGTTGTCGGAGTTGGCCATGATCTCGACGCCGAGGCCGTTGAGGTAGGCGTGCGGGATGCCGGCGCCGAGGAACAGCGCCTCGCCCGGCTGGAGTCGGACGTGGTTGAGGAGCATGGCGGCGATGACACCGGGGTCGCCGGGGTAGTGCTGGGCGATGTCCGCGTAGGGGGCGTAGTCGCCGCCGAGGCGGGCGCAGGCGGCCGCGGCCTCGGTGACCGTGCGGGCCATGTCCTCGCGGTCGGCGCTGAGTACGGCCGTCAGGACCTCGCGCAGCGCCGCCTCCTCGGGGTGGGCGCGCAGCAGGTCGACGTACGGCTTGAGGGAGTCGACTTCCAGGCC
This sequence comes from Streptomyces turgidiscabies Car8, assembly GCF_000331005.1. Taxonomy (GTDB): domain Bacteria; phylum Actinomycetota; class Actinomycetes; order Streptomycetales; family Streptomycetaceae; genus Streptomyces; species Streptomyces turgidiscabies. The sequence continues at coordinate 1,963 of NZ_AEJB01000285.1, read as the reverse complement.
GGCCAGGAGGTCGGCGGTCTGCTCGGGGGCGCGGAAGCCGCACAGGCCGTCGAACTCGGTGAGGGCGCAGATCAGTTCGGGCTTGTGGTTGGCGTCCTTGTAGTTGCGGTGCCCGGCGTCGACCGGGATCCCGCGGGTCTCCTCGTCCTCGTAACCCTCCTTCGCCTGGGCGAGGTCGGGGTGCACCTGGAGGGAGAGGGGGGCGCCGGCCGCGAGGATCTTGAGGAGGAAGGGGAGGCGGGGGCCGAACTTGGCGACGGCCGCCGCGCCGAGTTCGCCCTGCGGGTCCGCGTCGATGACCTCGACGAGCGTGCCGCGTCCGGTGCGCGAGGGGGCGCCGGGGTGGGCGCCCATCCACATCTCCGCCTGTGGTTCACCGGTCGGCTCGATGCCGAGGAGCTCCGCGATGGCGGTGGTGGAACCCCAGGCGTAGGGGCGGATGGTGTTGTCGAGGCGGTCCATACCGGTCTTTCTGCGTGCAGCTGGAGAAGGGGGTGAGCGTGGGGGTGAGGGTGGTTCGGGCGGGGCGTCCCCGCCGTTCTCTGCCGTTCGGTTCAGGTGCCGGCGGTCAGTGCGAGGTAGACCGCCGCGAAGTCCGTGGTGGCGATCAGTTCCGCCAGGGTCTCCAGTTCGGCGCCTTCCTCCGGTTCGAGCTCGCTGATCGCCGTGTCGTGGCCGATGGCGAGTTCGCGGGCGGCCGGGGCGGCGCTGAGGCCGCCGGCCGGGCGGTCGCGGAGCAGGACCACGCGCGCCTGCAGGGCGGGGGTCTCGTTCTCCCGGTCGCGGAAGAAGTCGTCGGTGTCGGCGCCGGTGGTGAGCCTGCTCGCGAGCAGGGCGCCGTGCGCGGCGAGTGCCTCGGGGAGTTCGGCGGTGAGCGCGGGGCGGCCGGCAAGTTCGGCGAGGGCTGCGGCGAACCGGCGGCCCGCGGGCCCGGCCGACGTCCCCTCCGTCCAGATCACCGGGAGCACGTCCGCGAGTTCGACGGCGAGCGTCTTGGCCGGATTGCTGTACGTCGCGACGGTCGGGCCGCACCGTTCGGCGATGTGGTCGAGGCGGTCGGCGACCTTCTCCAGCGCGTCCGGCGGGGCGATGAGCAGGCCGGTGCGGTCGAGGAGCGCCAGCAGCGGGATGAGCAGCGCCCACAGAACGCCGGGGGCGGACGCGGCGGGCGGCTGATCCGCCTCCTGCTGGTCATAGGGGGCGGTCGCCATCCGTACGAACAGGCCGTGGGCCGCGCCCTGCACCGTCTCGGTGAGCGGGGTGCCGTCGGGGGCGACGGCGACGACCGTGCAGCCGCGGCGGTACGCCTGCTCGGCGAGCAGGGACAGGCCCGGTTCGGTGCCGTCGGGGGTCGCGATGAGGAGCAGGTCCACGGACCCGGCCCAGCCCGGCAGCTCCCAGCGCAGGGCGCCTGCCGCGGGGGCGACGCCGGTGGGGGCCAGACGGGTGACGGGGCTGGCCGCGCCGGCGAGGGTGCCGAGGAGGTCGGCGACGCAGGTCGCGGCGGCGCCGGGGCCGGCGATCAGGACGGCGCGGGGTCGGCCGTCCGGTTTCAGGTTGTTGATTCCGGCCTCTGCCGCGTGGCGGGCGGCGGTGCGGACGCGGGCGCCCGCTTCGGCCGCACCGCGCAGGAGGCCGCGGCGGTCTGCGTCCGCCAACGCCTCGGGGGCGTCGAGCAGCGATTCGTCGAGCATGGGTGGCACCTCCGATCGCCGGGGCGGGCTTACGCGGGGCGGCGGGCCTCGTCGACGAGCAGTACGGGGATTCCGTCCCGGACGGGGTACGCCAGACCGCAGTCCTGACCTGTGCAGATCAGCTCGGTGTCCTGCTCCTTGAGGGGAGCGTGGCAGGCCGGGCAGGCGAGGATCTCCAGGAGGCCGGCTTCGAGCGGCATGTGGTGTCCCTTCGGGGTGCGCTGATGTGGCCTGGTCAGGGTACCGCCGTGGAGTGGGTGGGGGTGGGA
>NZ_AEJB01000284.1 GCF_000331005.1 Streptomyces turgidiscabies Car8 | reverse complement strand
TGGGCCCCCGACGTACGGGTCAACACCCTCGTCGTCGGCATGGTCCGCACCGAACTGTCCCATCTGCACTACGGCGGCAGCGACGGCCTCGACGCGGTTGCCCGCACGGTCCCGGCGGGCCGTCTGGCCGACCCGTCCGACATCGGCGGCGCCGTGGTGTTCCTCGCCTCCGACGACGCGGCGTACATCAGCGGGGCGAGTCTGCTGATGCACGGCGGGGGAGAACGACCGGCGTTCCTCGACGCGGCCACGGCGAACAAGGAGAGGTGAGGGAAGGGGGCGCTCCCGGGCGGGCCGGGATACTCACCCCACCCCCAGCACCTCTTCCAGCACCGTCACGATCTCCGCGTGCCCGGTCCCCTGATCGGCGCCCGCCACCACGTTCCCGTCCCGCACCAGATCCACGGCCATCCCGTCCGCCCAGCGCCGCGTCACGTACTCCCCGCCGAAGCCGTGCGCACGCCCCAGCCCCGCCCGAAGTTCCGACGCCACGTCCAGCCGTGTCCACCGGCGGGCCTCCGTCAGCGCCGGAGCCCTCGACCCGGCGCCGTGCGCCAGCAGGGACCGCACGCAGGCGGCGGAGCCCCGGCGGGCGGCCGTGACCAGCGGGGGCTCGCCGCTCGGGCCGGGGCGGTTCGGGTCGGCGCCCGCTGCCAGCAGGGCCACGCACACCGCCGCGTGACCGCATCGCAGGGCCCAGTGCAGGGCCGTGAAACCGAACGCCTCCACCGCGTCGGGCCCGGCGCCCGAGGCCAGCAGCGCGCGAACGACCTCGGTGTGCCCGCCGCACGCCGCCCCGCACAGCGGGAGGTCCGAGCCCGAGCTCAGCCGGTCGGGTGCGGCACCGGCGGACAGCAGCAGCCGAACGATACCGGGCGCGTCGCTCACCGCGGCCACGTACAGGGCGGTCTGCCCGTCCTCGTCCACCGCTTCCGGGCTCACTCCGAGGCGCAGCAGCCGTACGACCGCGTCCTCGTCACCTTCGTACACCGCGGTGAAGAGGTCGCGCTCACTGCCGTTCGGAGGTTGTCGCCCGCTCATACCTTCCGACCTTCGCTCCCGAAGGGCCGGTGGGGCAAAGGGTTTCGGGGTGAAATGCCCCACGCCTCCCCGTCGTCATGTGTCGCACTCCAGCACCGTCCGGCACACCCCGCACCGTGCCCGCACCCGCCCCCGTACCGGCACTCTGATGCGCTGGTGGCAGGTCGGGCAGGGGAACGAGACCCGCAGGGGCGGACCGTGGCGGTCGTGGTCGCCGGGGGAGGTGGAGGAGCGGGAGGAGTCGGGGGAGTCGGGGGTGAAGCTGTACGGGACACCGGCCGGCCGTGACGCGTCCGGCGTGTGGTGGTCCTGGGCATGGCGACGGTCGCGTGCGTAGCGGCGGCGGCCCGCCCAGCCCGCCGCCGTCAGCGGGGGCTGGCGCGCGTCGTGGCGGGCCAGCTCCAAGCCCGCCGTGTACGCCGTGTACGCCTGCGGGCTGGTGAACCAGATCGCCGGGTCCTCGTCGAAGACCAGCGCACGCTTGGCCAGGACGTACCCGAACTCCTCCGGCGTGAGATAGCCGAGCTTCTGCGAGGAGGTCGCGTCCTCACGGAACGCGTCGAGGAGGAGCCAGCCCGCGCCCAGATACGCCGCCGCCGTGTCGGTGAGGATCTCGTTGTCGCGCGTCCCGGGGAAGGACAGGTCGAGGCGGTGCAGATACACGTGCATAACCTCGTGCGCGAGGGCCGCGCCGATGTCCCTGCGATGGGTGCGGAAACGGTCGTTCAGCTCGATGAAGTACTCCGGTCCCGCCGCCAGTTCGACGTTCGCCGCGTGGGTCATCTCGCGGAAGCCGACGATCATGCGCGCGTCCGGGAGCCGGTAGTGGCGCACCATCTCGTGGGCCACGCGCTGCGCGCCCAGATACAGGTCGTCGGTGTCGCAGAAGGCCACGTCGACCGGGGCCACGCTGGTCGCGAAGGTCTGGACGGTGTCGTACGACAGCCTCTTGTAGAGCGCGTTGATCGCGGCCCGCACCGTCTCCAGGTGTGGGTAGCCGTGCTCGACCGGTCCGCCGTTCGCCACGTCCGTACCCCCAAGACGCCCTGAACTCGTCTCCACTCTACGTGCCGGGGAGCTGTCGGTAAGAGCGGTTTTCCTACCGTCCGGTTCCGCCGTGGGCACGTGAGATCCGCCCTTGTTTCACACCCACCCCGATCTTCATACTTGCGTTCTTTGTCACCACCCCCCTCGAAAGGACGTACGTTGACCCACACCTCGTCGGTCGGAAGAGGTTTCTCCCTGGTCAAGCGGGCCGCGGCGGTCGGTGCCGCGGCCCTCACGATCGCGAGCCTCCAGCCGCTCGCCGCACAGGCCGCACCCGCGCCCGTCGTAGGAGGAACGCCCGCCGCGCAGAGCGAGTTCCCATGGCTGGTGCACCTCTCGATGGGCTGCGGCGGCGCGCTCTACAAGAAGGACGTCGTCCTGACCGCCGCCCACTGCGTGGACGGCTCCGGCGCCACCACCAGCATCACTGTCACGGCCGGCGTCGCCGACCTGAACGCCTCGGGGGCGATCAAGGTCAAGTCGACCAAGGTCCGCCAGGCGCCGGGCTACGACGGCAACGGCAAGGACTGGGCGCTCATCAAGCTCGCCCGGCCGATCAACAAGCCCACGCTGAAGATCGCCACGACGACCCGGTACAACCGCGGCACGTTCACCATCGCGGGCTGGGGCGACACCACTGAGAACGCCGGCACCGGCACGACCAAGCTCCTGAAGGCCACCGTCCCGTACGTCAGCGACGCCGGCTGCAAGCTGCACTACGGCAAGCGGCTCGTGCCCGGCGACGAGCTGTGCGCAGGCAACCTGGCGGGCGGCGTCGACACCTGCCAGGGCGACTCCGGCGGCCCCATGTTCCGCAAGGACGACACCGGCGCCTGGATCCAGGTCGGCATCGTCAGCTGGGGCGACGGCTGCGCCCGGCCCGGCGTCCCCGGCGTCTACTCCCAGGTGTCCACGTTCGCGAAGGACATAGCCCGGGCGGCGTCCGCTCTGTAGGCCCCGACTCCGGCGGGGCCGCACGGCCCCGCCGGAAACACGGGCACGCGCGCGTGCGGGGGCGTCAACTCCAGCACGCGCAGGTCAGTCCCTGTCCGGCTCCACGGAGCTCGGGGCGGGGACTGTCCGTGCGGTGCTTTCCAGCTCCAGCTCCGCCCAACCGCACCCCAACAGCACTCCAGGCCGGCCCGGACCTGTTGACCTACTCGAACTCCCGTGTCCACCCCGGCAGTTCGGGCCCGGCGTCCCCGGCCGCACCCCGTCGACGTACGCCACCGACGGATCGCCCGTCCACCGGAAAGTCCGTTTCCCCCACGGCGGACCCGCTCGCGCGCCCCACCCTCACGTCTGGCGGCGGACAGTGTCCATGGACAAAGATCAACGCCAGCCGGACCGGGCACTCGGAAGCTCTTGACGGTTCTCGACGGCTCCCGGCTGTCGGCCGGGAGAGACGACCACCGCACAGGCGGGAGGAACGTGGATGTACCGCACCTGGATGCGTTTCTTCAGCCCCGCACCCGCCCACCACCGGCTCGGCCTCGTCTGCCTAGGCGTCGGTCTCCAGCACGGCGTCCTGCCCACCGTCGGCCCGCGCGTCCTCGACCACCACGTGGCCGTCGTCGTGAGCAGCGGCCGGGGCTGGTTCCAGGGCGCCGACGGACACCGCCGGCCCGTCACCGCGCCCATCCTGATCTGGCTGACCCCCGGCGCCGCCCACCACTACGGGCCCGACCCCGACACGGGCTGGGACGAGGCGTTCGTCGACTTCACCGGGCCCGCCACTGCCACGTACGCCGAACTCGGCTACATCGAGCCGGAACGGCCCCTCGTGCCCCTCACCGACGCCGGCCCCGCCCGGGCGGTGATCGGACGCATGGCCCGCGCCGCACGCCGCGACAACCCCATCCTGGAGGTCGAGACGGCCGCCGCCGTCCACGAACTCCTCGTCGCCCTGCGCCGCACCCGCGCCGATCTCGCCCCCGACGGCGACCAGGTCCTCGCCGCTCTCGCCCGTGACGCCTGCCGCCCCCTGACCGTCGCCGAACACGCCGCCCGGCACGGCATGACCCCCGCGGAACTGCGCACCGCGGTACGGCGCGGCGCCGGATGCAGCCCCAAGGACTACCTCCTCGGGGTCCGGCTCGGCCGCGCCAAGGAACTCCTCGCCGCCACCGAACTGCCCGTCGCCGCCGTCGCCCGCCGCGTCGGCTACGACGACCCCGCGTACTTCTCCCGCCTCTTCACCCGGCGCGTCGGCATGGCCCCCGTCCACTTCCGCGCCCAGCAGGGACGCACGGTTCCCGGCGGCTGGAGCGACCGCGTGCCCGACCCCGCCGACCCACCGATGATCGAACACCCGTACAGCGGGTAGCGCCGAGATCCCGCCTGCCTCACCCATGCCCGCGAAACCCGGACGCCCCACGAGGACGCCCGGACCGCGCCACGTAATGTGGACGCCCATGACCACCAGCAACAACCGTGAAGTCGACCCCGCGATCCGCGCGGAACTGGGCCGGCTGCGCGAGAGCATCGACAACATCGACGCCGCCGTCGTCCACATGCTCGCCGAGCGCTTCAAGTGCACCCAGCAGGTCGGCCACCTCAAAGCGGCGCACCAACTGCCGCCCGCCGACCCGAACCGCGAGGCCCAGCAGATCGCCCGGCTGCGCCGGCTGGCCGAAAGCGCCAACCTCGACCCCGCGTTCGCCGAGAAACTCCTCAACTTCATCATCGCCGAGGTCATCAGACACCACGAGCGCATCGCCGACGACGCCCTGAACGGCGGGAAACCACCGGCGAACTGACCCCCGTGGCGTGACGGCAGGGGGGTGACAGCGGGGGCGTGACGGGCGGGCACCCGCGGGGGCACTCCGCGCCAACCCTTCACGTGCACTCGTAGTCAGCCGGCGATCACTTCGCGTCAGCGTCACGGGCACCCGCCGGCCCTCGTCGCCCCGTACACGCCCCGCAAACGGTCCCACGGGCCGCTTCGGAGGCAGGGGCGCACGCAGGGACAAAGGCCGTGTACCGATCCGCCCCTGTGCCCTGTCAGCGGCATCAGGCAGCATGTCCTCCATGTCCGTACTGACGCGCGACGAAGCGCAAGCCCGTGCCACCCTCCTGGACGTCCACCGGTACACGGTCGAACTCGACCTCACCACCGGGGACGACACCTTCGACTCCCGTACCGTGATCCGCTTCGCGGTGACGGCGGGCCACAGCGGCGCGGACACGTTCGTCGAGGTCAGGCCCGCCGAGCTGCGCTCCGCCACCCTCGACGGCCACCCCCTGGACACCGGCGCCCTCACCGACGGCCGGCTGCCCCTGAAGGACCTCGCCGAAGGCGAGCACGAACTGCGCGTGGACGCCGCGATGCGCTACTCCCGCACCGGCGAGGGCATGCACCGCTTCACCGACCCCGTCGACGGCGAGACCTACCTCTACACCCAGATGTCCCTGGAGGACGCGGCAGCCGTCTTCGCGAACTTCAACCAGCCCGACCTCAAGGCCGTCTTCGAGTTCACCGTGCGCGCCCCCGAGGGCTGGACCGTCCTCGCCAACGGCATCACCACCGAAACCGCCGACGGCCTCTGGCAGGCCGCCCCCACCCCCCGCATCTCCACCTACCTCGTCGCCGTCGCCGCCGGCCCCTGGCACTCCGTCCGCAGCGAACACCGCGGCCTCCCCTTCGGCCTGCACTGCCGCCGCTCCCTCGCCCCCCACCTCGACACCGACGCCGACGAACTCCTCGGCATCACGCGCGCGTGCTACGACCGCTACCACGAGAAGTTCGAAGAGCCCTACCCCTTCGACTCCTACGACCAGGCCTTCGTACCCGAGTTCAACTTCGGCGCCATGGAGAACCCCGGCCTCGTCACCTTCCGCGACGAGTTCGTCTACCGCTCTGCCGTCACCGACACCGAACGCCAGACCCGCGCCATGGTCATCGCCCACGAAATGGCGCACATGTGGTTCGGCGACCTCGTCACCCTCCAATGGTGGGACGACATCTGGCTGAACGAGTCCTTCGCCGAGTACATGGGCTACCAGACCCTCACCGAAGCCACCCGCTACACGGACACCTGGACCGACTTCGGCGTCTCCCGCAAGGCATGGGGCTACGACGCCGACCAGCGCCCCTCCACCCACCCCGTCGCCCCCGAGGCCGTCGACGACACCGCCGCCGCCCTCGTCAACTTCGACGGCATCTCCTACGCCAAGGGCGCCTCCGCCCTGCGTCAACTCGTCGCCTGGCTCGGCGAGAAGGACTTCCTCGCCGGCATCAACACCCACTTCGCCCGGCACAAGTTCGGCAACGCCACCCTCGCCGACTTCATCGACTCCCTCGCCGCCGCCACCGAACGCGACGTCCACGCGTGGGCCGACGCCTGGCTGCGCACCACCGGCGTCGACACCCTCACCCCCCGCCTCACCAACGGCGACGCAGGCGTCTGCACCCTCAGCGTCCGCCACGACGGCAGCCGCCCCCACCGCGTCGCCGTCGGCCTCTACGACCACGACGTCGCCGGCGACGGCACCCTCGCCCTGCGCGAGCGTCTCGACGTCGACGTCCCCCAGGACGCCCCGCAGCCCATCGGCAAACGCCCCGCACTCCTCCTCGTCAACGACGGCGACCTGACCTACGCCAAGGTCCGCTTCGACCCCGAGTCCTTCAAGACCGTCCGCACCGCCCTCTCCGGCCTCCCCGACCCGCTCACCCGCGCGGTCGTCTGGAACGCCCTGCGCGACGCGGTACGCGACGGCCAGCTCCCGCCCGCCGACTACCTGGAGACCGTCCGCGCCCACCTCCCGCGCGAGACCGACCTGGCCCTCGTCCAAGGCGTCCTCACCTTCGCCTCGACCGTCGTCGCCGACCGCTACCTGCCCCCGCAGAACGCCCCGCCGCGCTCGCCGCCCTCGCCTCCCTGTGCCGCGACCTCATCCGCCGCACCGAGGACGGCGACCACCCCGGCCTGCGCCTCATCGCCGTACGCCACTTCATCGACGTCGCCGCCCACCCCGACACCATCGCCGCCTGGCTCGCCGACGGCACCGTCCCCGGCGGCCCCGAACTCGACCCCGAACTGCGCTGGCGCGTACTGGCCCGGCTCGCGGTACTGGGCGCCACCGACGAGGCGGACATCGACGCCGAACTCGCCCGCGACCCCAGCGCCTCCGGCCAGGAAGGCGCCGCCCGCTGCCGGGCCGCCCTGCCCGACCCCGAGACCAAACTCCGGGCCTGGGAACAGATGTTCAGCTCGGACGCCCTCTCCAACTACCTCTTCGTCGCCACCGCCCAGGGCTTCTGGCAGCCCGAACAGGCAGACCTCACCGAGGAGTACGTCAAGCGGTACTGGACCGACGCCGTCGCCGTCGCCGCCCGCCGCGGCCCCGCAATGGCCGACGCCGCCGGCCGCTGGGCCTTCCCGGCCCACTCCGTCACCCCCGACACCCTCCGCCTCGGCGAGAAGTGCCTGCGCGACGCCGCCCCCATACCGGGACTGCGCCGCAAACTCGTCGACCAGCTCGACGACCTGGGCCGCGCCCTGCGCGTCCGGGAAGGGGCACAGGAACGGGCGTAACGCCCCCTACGGGACCCGGAACGGGTAACGGGCAGCCCGTCCCGCACGGGTGACACAGAGGAGCACAGAGGCACGTGTGGGGCCCGGGGACACCCCCTGCCCCACACACCCTCCTCACGGCAAGCCCCGTACCCCCTTTCGGGTTCCGATCGTTGGTCTTCCCGGGCGCGTCGCCCCCGTCCCGTCCAAGCTGGAACTCCCCAGCCACGCGCCCCGGGAGGACCACCATGCGTACGCCGCCCCTCGCCTCCGGCGCCGAAGGCCCCGACGCCCTGCGGCCGTTGCTCGACACGGTCCTGGGCGCCCTCACGGACGGCGGACACGCGCGCGGCGGCCCCCTCCCGGCCGGCGGACCGACGGCCGTCGCCCAACGGGTACGCGACGCCGCCGGGGACGTACTGCCCGACAAGGGCGACGACAACGCCCTCTACGACCTCGTACGCGCCCTCGCCGAAGGCGCCGCCGACCCCGCCCACCCCCACTGCGCCGCCCACCTGCACTGCCCACCGCTCGCCGTCGCCACCGCCGCCGACCTCGCCGCCAGCGCCCTCAACCCGTCCCTCGACTCCTGGGACCAGGCCCCGGCCGCCTCCGAGCTGGAAACCCTCGTCACCCGCGCCCTCGCCGCCGAGACCGGCGCCGCAGACGCCCTCGTCACCACCGGCGGCACCGAGTCCAACCAACTCGCCCTGCTCCTCGCCCGCGAGACACACCCCGGCATCCGCCTCCTGTACGGAGCCAACGCCCACCACTCCCTGCCCCGCGCCGCCTGGCTCCTCGGACTCCCCGAACCCGTCTCCGTCCCCGCCCCCGCCGGCACTCTCGACCCCGCCGCCCTCGACGAGGCACTCACCGAACTGTCGGGCCCCCGCGGCTCCGTCCTCGTCGCCGCCACCGCCGGCACCACCGACGCCGGACTCATCGACCCGCTGCCGCAGATCGCCGCCCTCTGCGCCGCCCACGGCGCCCGGCTCCACATCGACGCCGCCTACGGCGGCGGACTCCTCTTCAGCAGGCGCCACCGCACCAAACTGACCGGCCTCGAAAACGCCGACACCGTCACCCTCGACCTGCACAAACTCGGCTGGCAACCCGTCGCCGCAGGCCTCCTCACCGTCAAGAACCCCCACGACCTGACGGCCCTAGCCCACCGCGCCGACTACCTCAACGCCGACGACGACACCGAAGCAGGCCTCCCCGACCTCCTGGCCCGCTCCCCGCGCACCAGCCGGCGCCCCGACATCCTCAAGATCGCCGTCACCCTCAAGACCCTCGGCCGCGAAGGCCTCGGCGCCCTCGTCGACCAGGTCTGCGCACACGCACAAGAATTCGCCCGACTCGTCGACACCCACCCCGGCTTCGAACTCCACGACACCCCCACCATCAGCACCGTCCTCTTCCGGCCCGCCGGGGCATCCGACGACACCGTCGCCGCCGTACGGCGACAACTCCTCCACGACGGACGCGCCGTCCTCGGCCGCGCCCACCTCGACGGCCGCCTCTGGCTCAAGGCCACCCTCCTCAACCCCCACACGCGGCCCGACGATCTCGCCGCACTTCTGAAGCTGGTGGAAGGAAACACCCCCCGATGACACCCCCCACGCCCAACGACACCCCCCACGACCTCGTCGGCATCGGCATCGGCCCCTGCAACCTCTCCCTCGCCGCCCTCGCCCACCCCCTCACCGGCCTCGACACCGTCTTCTACGAACAGCACCCCCGCTTCGACTGGCACCCCGGACTCCTCCTCGACGGCTCCACCGTCCAAGTCCCCTTCCTCGCCGACCTGGTGACCCTCGCCGACCCCACCAGCCCCTGGTCCTTCCTCAGCTACCTCAAGAGCCGCGACCGGCTCTTCCCGTTCTACTTCGCCGAGCACTTCCACATCCGGCGCGCCGAATACGACGCCTACTGCCGCTGGGTCAGCGAGAACCTGCCCCGACTCCACTTCGGACACCAGGTCGACGCCGTCCGCTGGAACCCCGAACGAGACGTGTTCGAAGTCGACTTCACCCAACTCGACACCGACGGAGAAGCCGAAGCCCTCGGCCGCACCTACACGAAGAACGTCGTCCTCGGCATCGGCAGCGAGCCCTACATCCCCGAACCCCTCAAACCCCTCGTCGAAGCCCCCACCGTGCCCGTCCTGCACGCGGCCGACTACCTCGCCCACCGCGACCGGCTCCTCACCGCCGAACACATCACCGTCATCGGCTCAGGACAGACCGGCGCCGAGATCTTCCTCGACCTCCTGCGCCACCGCCCCGCCGGACGCGACAAAATCCACTGGCTGGGACGCACCGAGGCCTTCGCCCCCATGGAGTACTCCAAACTCGGCCTCGAACACTTCACCCCCGACCACACCCGCTACTTCCACGCCCTCACCGAACCCGTCCGCGACCGCCTCGTCACCGCCCAGTGGCAACTCCACAAAGGCATCGGCGCCGACACCATCGCCGCCATCCACGACGAGCTCTACCACCGCACCCTCCACGGCGGCTGGCCCGAAGCCGTCCTCACCCCCGGCGTCCACGTCCGCACCGCCGGCCGCGTCGCCACCACCAAAGTCGAACTCCACCTCGAACACACCCAACAGGGCACCCGCTCCCGCCTCACCACCGACGCCGTCGTCCTCGCCACCGGCTACCGCGACCGCCCCCTCGACCGCGTCCTCGCCGGACTCGACCCCTACCTCCGCCGCGACAACTCCGAACGCCCCCGCATCGACGAACAGTTCAGACTCGTCCTCGACCCCGCCATCACCGGATCGGGCAGCCACGTCTACGTCCAGAACGCCGAACTCCACACCCACGGCGTCGGCACCCCCGACCTCGGACTCGTCGCCTGGCGCAGCGCCACCATCCTCAACTCCCTCACCGGCAGCACCCCTTACCCCCAGCCCAGCAGAACCGCCTTCACCACCTTCGGCCTCGACCAACCCCTGCCCGCGGTCCCCACACCCCGCCAGAGCCAGGAACGAGACACACGAGAAAAGGGCCAGCACCCTGTGCTGACCCCCCTCGTGGACGGAATCTGAGGCACCCACCCGCCCCCGTCGGCAACCGCCGACTAGAACACCGGCGTACCGTCGCGCGTCAACTTCCAGTCCACCGACGCGAACTCCTTCGGATCCAGCACACCCTTCGCCGTCACCCACTCGGAGATCCGCGTCCGGATCTCCGTCGACTCCGACCACAACTCCTGCGCCGACGCCACATGCGGGAACGCCCCACCACCGTTGGCACGGTAGTTGTTCACCGCGAACACGAACTGCTGGGCGTCATCCAACGCGACACCGTCGAACGCCAGGTTCTTGATCCGCGAACCGGCCGCCTGCGCGATGTCGATGTCGTACGTCACCCCCGACACGTAGTCGTAGTTGTAGTCCGGCCGGTTCTCCGCGTTCGTCAACTTCTCCACGTCGACCACCGCACCCGCCGCCGTCCGCACGAAGTACTGCGCCGAGTACTCCAGGTACGCCCGCACCTGCGCACCCGTCATCAACTTCGCGACCAGCGTGTTGTCGTACACATACAGACTCGACAGATCCCGGATCGTCACCTCACCGGCCGGGATCTCCGACGTCCGCGAGAACGGCGACGCCTGCGCGATCACCGGCAGCGACGCGTACGACGTCCCCACCAGCGCCGCCTTCACCACGTCCTCCTGGACCTTCGTGATCAGGTCGATGATCGGAGCGTCCTTGTAACGCGCCTCCACCGTCGTCAACGTGGCCGTCGCCGTACCGACCACCTGATTGACGTACGCCACGACCACGTCGTGCTCGTCCTTCAGCAGCTTGGTGATCTTCGGGTCGTCAGCGACCGACTTCGAGTCACGCACGGTCGCCAAGACCGACTCGACCGCCCACTTGCCCTTCTCGAAAACCAGCTCGACATCGAACAACGACAGCCGCTCCGCATACGCCAACGGCTCCGACAGCACCACCGTCTTCCCGGTCGCCGTGTTCGTGACCTTCAGCTCGGCGATCTCCGTGTGCGCGTGCCCCACCAGAATCGCGTCGATACCCGGCACCTGCTGCGCCACGAGCGCCGCCGAGTTCTCCACGTACGGCAACTGGTCACCGTACGAAGACGTCCCCGAAGACCCCGAATGCGCCGACACCACCACCACATCCGCGCCCATCGAACGCAGCTTCGGCACCCACTTCGCCGCCTGCTCCTCCAGACCCGGGAACGTCAGCTTCCCCTGCACATACGCCTTGTCCCAGATCGCGATACCCGGGTTCGTCAGCCCCAGCACCGCCACCTTGACCGGCGGAGCACCCTTCACCTGGAACGTCTTCATGAAGAACGGCGGAAACGCCGGCTTCAGCGTCTTCGCGTCCAGCGCGTTCGCACCCAGCAGCGGGAAACGGCACTGCGACTCGAACTTGCGCAGCGTCTCGATGCCGTAGTTGAACTCGTGGTTGCCGAGCGCCACCGCGTCGTACCCGATCGCGTTCATCGCCTGCGCCATCGGATGCACCGGACCACCCTTGGCGGTGATCGGATCGACCTTCGCGTAGTAGTACGTCAGCGGGGTGCCCTGAATCGTGTCGCCCGCGTCGAGCAGCAGCGTGTTGCAGCGCCCCTTCTCCCTGCGGACCTGCTCCACCAGCGTCGAGATACGGGCCAGCCCCTGCGCGTTGCCCTTCGCGTCGGAGTACTCCGCGTTCTTGAAGTAGTCCCAGTTGAAGATGTGACCGTGCAGATCGGTCGTGCCCATCACGGTCAGGGAGTACCGCTTCACGGGCTTCACCGGCTTCTTCGCCTCCGCGGCCTGCGCCGCCGGAGCCACGACAGCGCTGGTCAGCGCCACCCCCGCCCCGGTCACAGCGGACTTCTTCAGGAACTTCCGGCGGTTCAACGGCATGTTTCGGGCTCCTCGGGGAATGGTCAACGACGCGCGTAGATTCTGACCCGAGCAGGACCGGCCGCAACAGCCCCCGAAGGTTTCGATCTGGTGACCGGCAGACTCCGGAACACTGCCGCAACCACACCCACGGCTGACAGAGTGGGACGTATGACCTCCAGCCCGGAGCACCCCACCCCCGCCGTCCCCTACGGCACCCCCGACGCCCCCCGCATCGCCGTCCGCGGCGAAGCCCACCTCGAAGTCGACCCCGAGATCGCCCGCATCGGCATCACCGTCGGAGCAAGGGGCACGGACCGCCGCTCGGCACTGGACGACCTCACCCGCCGCAACGCCACCGTCCTCGACCTGGTGAAATCGTACGGAGAGGCGGTCGAACGCCTGGAGACGGGCGCGCTCTCCATCGCCCCGGAACTCGCCAAACACGGCCGCGGCGAACGCGTCCGCGCCTACCACGGCCGCGTCCACCTCACCGCCGAACTCACCGACTTCACCGCCCTCGGCGAATTGACCAGCAGACTCGCCGACCTGGACCTCACCGGCGTCGACGGCCCCTGGTGGGCCCTGCGCCCCGACTCCCCGGCCCACCGCGACGCCCGCCGCCAAGCGGTACGAGAAGCCGTACAACGAGCCCGCGAATACGCCGAAGCCCTCGGCACCACCCTGGCGGCCCTCGTGGAACTGGCGGACGTGGGCGCCGAGGCCGCACAGCCCATGGACTACGGCGTCCAGTCCCGCTCCCTGCGCCGCGCGGCCTTCGTCGGCGCCGAGGTCACGGACGAAGCGGCACCACTCGACCTGGAACCCCAGCGCCAACAGGTGTACGCACAAGTGAACGCCCGCTTCACCATGGTGCCGCCACAGCTGTGATCAGGCCACTCAAATGCTCATCGGAGCGGTAGCGCGCACACTTCAACGGTTGTCAACAACCCTTCATACAACGGTTGTTGAGTCGTCATACGGCGCCAATTCGCTACCCACCGGTAAGGCCTACGCTCGAAGTATGCGCCGAGCAAAGATCGTCTGTACTTTGGGCCCCGCCACCGACACCTACGACCAGATCAAGGCACTGGTCGACGCCGGAATGGACGTAGCCCGCTTCAACCTCAGCCACGGCACCTACGCCGAACACGAGGTGCGATACCAGCACGTCCGAAAGGCCGCCGACGAGACCGGCCGCAGCATCGGCCTCCTCGCCGACCTTCAAGGTCCGAAGATCCGACTCGGCCGCTTCGCCGAAGGCCCCGTACTCCTCGAACGCGACGACACCTTCACCATCACCGTCGAAGAGGGGGTCGAGGGCGACCGCCACACCTGCGGCACCACCTACGCCGGCCTCGCAGTCGACGTCACCCCCGGCGAACGCATCCTCGTCGACGACGGCAAGGTCTGCCTCGAGGTCACCGCCGTCGACGGACCCCGCGTCCACACCAAGGTCGTCGAAGGCGGAGTGATCTCCGACCACAAGGGCCTCAACCTCCCCGGCGTGGCGGTGTCCGTCCCCGCCCTCTCCGACAAGGACGAAGCAGACCTGCGCTGGGCGCTGCGCACGGGCTTCGACGTCGTCGCCCTCTCCTTCGTCCGCAGCGGCCGCGACATCGACGACGTCCACCGCATCATGGACGAGGAACACCGCCGCCTCCCGGTCATCGCCAAGGTCGAGAAGCCCCAGGCCGTCGACGCGATCGACGACATCGTCGCCGCCTTCGACGGCATCATGGTCGCCCGCGGTGACCTCGGCGTCGAAATGCCCCTGGAACAGGTCCCGATCGTCCAGAAGCGCGCGATCAAACTGGCGAAGCGCAACGCCAAGCCGGTCATCGTCGCCACACAGATGCTCGACTCGATGATCGAGAACTCGCGCCCGACCAGGGCGGAGGCCTCCGACGTCGCGAACGCGGTCATCGACGGCACGGACGCGGTGATGCTGTCCGGCGAGACGAGCGTGGGCAAGTACGCCATCGAGACGGTCCGCACGATGGCGAAGATCGTGGAAGCGGCGGAGGAGGACATGCTGGCCAAGGGCCTCCCCCCGCTGACGGAACGCAACAAGCCCCGCACCCAGGGCGGCGCGGTGGCCCGGGCGGCGGCCGAGATGGGCGACTTCCTCGGCGCGAAGTTCCTGGTGGCGTTCACCCAGTCCGGAGACACGGTGAAGCGACTGTCCCGCTACAGGTCCCCGATCCCGCTCCTGGCCTTCACCCCGGACCCGGCGACCCGGTCCCAGCTGACGCTGACATGGGGAGTGGAGACGTTCCTCGGCCCTCACGTCGACTCCACGGACGCGATGGTCGACCAGGTGGACGAACTGTTGCTGAAGTACGGCCGCTGCAAGCAGGGCGACGTGGTCGTGATCACCGCCGGCTCCCCGCCCGGCGTCTCGGGCTCCACCAACCTCGTCCGGGTCCACCACATCGGCGAGGACGACAGCCCCAAGTAGCGAGTGCGGGGCCCCTCTTGGGCGGAGGGGCCCTGTTTCCCGTGGTTGGTCAGTACTTCGGGCCTACGTGGACGTCCATGAGGGCTACGGAGGCTTTGCGGGCTACGGAGATGTTGAACGGGTCGCTGCCGCGGGCGAGGGTGGTCCACTCGACGCCCACTTTGTCGAGGGTGTCACCGAAGAGCTTCCGGATGTCGTCCGACTTGTTGGCGAAGAAGTACCGGGGGTACTCGTAACGCTTGCGCTCACCGCCGATCATGCGAGTCGTCCAGTTGATGATGCGGCAGCCGTCGGAGTGGACGAGGCCGCGAATGAACGCCCACGGGTGGGCGTCGACGATGACCTGCTGCCAGGGTTCCAAGGCGATGCGGCGGTCGTGCTTCTTACCGGGCCCGTGCTGGGGGAAGAGGCAGTGCAAGTGCTTCGAGTACACCTTTACGTTGCTGCAGCCGGTCCTACGGACACGGCAGACTGCGTTGTCGGGGAAGACGGCGCGCATGGCACGCTCGCACTCGTCCATGAGCCCGGTCCATGACTCGGTGCAGGTGATCATCAGGTTGGGCACGCGATGCTCGGAGTAGTGGCTGATGTGTCCGTCGCCGAGGTAGAGGCCAAGCAGGTAGCCGTAGGCCTCTTCGTCGAGTTCCCGGCCGTCGCAGCGAGGGCACTTGGGGTCGTGCCTCCCGGGACATTCGCCGCGCTTGGCTCGGTCTATGTGCTTCCAGTAGCCGACCGTCCCGAGTGGGACGTTGAGGCGCCGCGCCACATCTGCGTTCTTTGCGCCGCCACGCAGCAGCGAGACTGCCTTCTGTCGCACGTCAGTGCCGTGAAAGTTCATGCGAACACCCTGTGTCACTGATCGCGACGACGCGCAGCAAAAAGCGGAGGTTCACGTTCAAGGTCAAGGCCCTCGACGAGGTGGCCCAGCCCGCCACCGGCCAGTCCAACGCCACGGCCCTCGTCGGCGACTACAACGTCGTCGGCGTCGTCTGTCCCCTGAACTCCGGCGTCACCCAAACGATGCAGCAGGTGTTCGAATCGGCCAACATGGTCGAGATCTCCCCCTCGAACACCAACCCGACCCTGACCCTGGGCAAGGACTGGCAGACGAACAACCAGCGCCCGTACAAGACGTACTTCCGTACGGCCACCACGGACGAGCTGCAGGGCACCTTCGCCGCCCAGTACGCGT
>NZ_AEJB01000283.1 GCF_000331005.1 Streptomyces turgidiscabies Car8 | reverse complement strand
AGGACGCGGACGGCGTCTGCGGGAGATGGCGAGAGCCGGCCGCGCCGAGCTCAGTCGTGGGACAGCACGGGCGTCCTGCCGGAGCGCGGCAGGGAGGAGAGCACCGGGCGGGCGCGTCGGGACCGACGGGGCATCCCGGAGGCGGTGTACCAGATGTCCATCGCGGCCATGCGTACGGCGTCGGTCGCCTCCTGCGTGGGCATCGAGTCCGCGGGTCCGCACAGCGACAGGGCCGCCCGGGTGCTGCTACCGGGCGGACCGACCGGTGCGGCCACGACGGTGACACCGGCACAACAGCCCTGCACGTCGACGGCGACGCCGCCTCGGTCGCGGACACGGTCGAGGTCACGCCGCAGCTCCCGCAGCGTACGGATCCCGTATGCGGTAGCCGGGGGCGAGAAGTCCAGGGCGGGCCAGTCCGCCTCGGTGAGCTGGGCGAGGAGAGCGCGGCCGGCGGCCGAGTGAACGGCGGGCTGCCGTGCGCCCGGGCGCCAGCTGTCCCCCTTCTCCGGCCAGCCGCCGACGCGTTCCAGGTGCAGCACGTCCGAGGAAACCATCGCGCTCAGGAACACGGTCAGACCGGTCGAGCGGTGCAGCGTGTGTACGACGGGAAGAGAGGCCTGGTGGATCCGGTCACGCCTTACCGCCTGGGAGCCGAGTTCGAACATGCGGATCCCGAGGCTGTAGCGGTAGCCCTCGCGCTCGACCCAGCCCAGTTCCACCAGGCGCTGCAGAATCCGGTGCGTGGAGGAGCGCGGCAGGTCGGCGTGACGCGCGATCTCAGCCAGAGTGAGCCCGTGGCGGCCGTCGAAGACCTTGAGGAGGGAGGCCACTCTGTCAATCATCGTGATCGGGGCGCTGTGGCATTTTGCCGTGGTCATGATCGCCTCCCGGCGTCACTCGCCGATTGCACATTGTGCCAGCATGTCGCAAACTGACAGGTGTGAGCGTACTGCTGGGTTGCGCCGGTGTAAACGAATTGGATCCAATTCCGCATGCGGTCATGCATCGGCGGCCCCAGAGCCGGCCGGGGCCTGGAGAACCGGGGAGGTGCAGCCATGGTGAGACGCAGCCGTCCGACGCTCACCGAGCGGCGGGCAGAAGAACTGCACATGACGATCGCGCAGAAGGCGGCCGAGATCTTCGTCGCCGAGGGCGACACCTCCGCGACCGTCGAGCGCATTGCCGACGCGGTCGGGATGTCGACGCGTACGTTCTACCGTCACTTCCCCGTCAAGGAGGATGTGGTGCGGCCGCTGTTCCGGCACAGCTCGCAGCAGGTCGTCGAAGCGCTCGGGAACACACCCGAGGACGGCGACGTGGTGGAGGCGCTCGTCGCCGCATGGACCTCACCACTGGACTCAGGACCGAACCTCAGCCCCTTCGGCCGTGACTTCCTCACCCTGATGGCCGCCAGCCCGCAGTACCGCCTGAGGTGGATGGAGGTCGACGACGAACTGTGCGGGGCGATGGCCGGATTCCTCCGGGACCGCATCGGCGAGGGCGAGGGCCCTCTCGACTCGGTTCTGCCGGGCTTCCTCATCGTGCAGGCGACCCGCCATGTCTTCATGCACTGGATCGCATCGGAGACGGGTGAGGACATCGCGGGCCTGCTGCGCGAGGCCTTCCATATGGTCTTCGACGGCATCCGGACCGCACGGCCCGCCCACTCGTCGTCGAAGCGACGTCGAAGTGAACGGGCCGGCGTTCGCAGCGGCCATCCCGAACCGGCTCCGTGAGACGCTCCGCGCGGATCAGTCGGTCTTGGCGTCCGCCGGTCCCAGAGCGCCGGACCGGCGCAGCGCGGTGAGCTGGTCCGCACCGTAGCCGAGTTCGGTGAGGACGCGGTCGGTGTCGGTCCCTGTTGCCGTCGGGGTACGGGGTGGCGTCGGCGCGGACCGGCCCAGCTTGATGGGTACTCCGATGCCGCGATAGTCGCCGTCACTGACGACCATGGAACGGTGCCCTGTATGGGGGGCTGACAGGGCCCTGGCGACATCGTGGACCGGGCCGGCGGGAACCCCCCGGGCCGCCAGGGCCAGCGCCAGATCCTCCGCCTTCCACCCCAGGAACGCCGGCTCCAACTCGGCCAGCAGCGGGCGAAGGTTGACGATCCGGTCGCGATTGCGCACGAAGCGCGGGTCCTCGGCGACATGGGGGATGCCGAGTACTTCAGTGAGCGCGGCGAAGTGCGCGTCACTGGCGGCGGCGACGAACAGACACCCCTCCCTTGCCGTGCGGAACACCTGGTACGGAGCCACGGTCGGATGAGT
Source organism: Streptomyces turgidiscabies Car8 (assembly GCF_000331005.1). Taxonomy (GTDB): domain Bacteria; phylum Actinomycetota; class Actinomycetes; order Streptomycetales; family Streptomycetaceae; genus Streptomyces; species Streptomyces turgidiscabies. The sequence goes on along the minus strand of NZ_AEJB01000283.1, from coordinate 7,113 downwards.
TGCTCCAGTGCGCCGGGGGGCCTCGCCCGACTGGAGGTGGGTCGCGGTGTGCGGGTGCATGAGGGACAGGACGGCGTCGAACAGTGTCACGTCGACAAGTTGCCCGCGCCCGCTGGCCGTCCGCTCCAGCAGCGCGAGCAGCACGCCGGCGAATGCCTGGTGCGCGGCGGTGATGTCCACGATGGGCACCCCCACGCGCAGCGGTCCACCGTCGGCTTCACCGTTGACACTCATGAGCCCGCCGTAGGCCTGCAGCACGGCGTCGTACCCCGGCAGGCCGCCGAGGGGGCCGTCGACGCCGTAGCCGGTGATCCGGCAGTAGACGAGCCGGGGGAAGTCCTTCGCCAGGCGGGACTCGTAGCCGAGCCCCCAGCGTTCCATCGTGCCGGCCTTGAAGTTCTCCACGACCACGTCTGCTCGGGCGATGAGGTCGTACAGCACGTCCAGGGCCCGCTGCACACGCAGATCGAGGGCGATGTTGGCCTTGCTGCGGTTGAGGCCCTGGTAGTAGGCGCTCATTGTCCCGGCCTCGTCGACGAACGGCGGCCCCCAGCGCCGTGTCTCGTCACCCGAGGGGGACTCGACCTTGATCACTTCTGCGCCGTGGTCGGCGAGCATCTGCGTGCAGAACGGCCCGGCGAGGACCCTGCTCAGATCGAGAACTCGTACCCCTTGGACCGCGCCGGCCAGGCTCATCACTCGCCCCCTGTCACCAGGTGCCACCACGAATCTTCCTGGCGCACCAGGGCGGCGAGCTGGTCGTGCCAGTGGCTCTCACTGCCGAACTCCTCGCGCCAGGCCCACAGCCGGGTCGTCGCGGCGCCGAGGTGATGCTCCTGCGAGTACCCGATCGCGCCGTGCAGTTGGTGACCGATGGCGGCGACGACGTGCGCGCCCGCCGAGGCGGTGGCCTTCGCCGCTGCCACGGCTACGCCCGCGTCGGCGTCCTCCGCCTCGGTCGCGAGAAGCGCGGCGTCCGCACTCACCTGAAGCGCGGTGACCTCGGCGGCGAGCACTGCCAGTTGCTGCTGCACTGCCTGAAAACGGGTGAGTGGACGACCGAACTGCTCCCGCTCGGTTGCGTACCGGAGGGCCGACATGAGCACGGCGCGGGCAGAACCGGCGAGTTGAACACACCGTGCCAAGGCGCCCCGCTGCAGGATCGCGGCAGAGTCGAGGCCGGGCGGCGCTGCGGCGGCGACAGGTTCCGCCAGCTCCATGTCGTCGAGGACCAAGGTGTCGCGAGGCTCACCGGCAAGGTTCTCGGCCCTCGTGAGACACACGGCCGTTGATCCCCCCGTCGCCACGGGCAGGAGGGCGACCAGGGTCTCGTCGCCGCACCGAACGGTCGTCACGACGTGGTCGGCATGACGTCCCCACGGCACCCGTAGGGTCCCGGACAGGCGGAGCCCACCGTTTCGCCGCCGCCCCCGAGCCTCGTCAACGGACGCGACCACGACCCCCTCGGGCAGGGAGAGCCCCGCGCGGGCCACCATCCAGCCGGCCAGGACGGCAACCTCGGCCACCGGTACACGCACGGCGTGAAAAGCCGTCAGGTCGAGGACCACGGCGAGATCGCTCAGCCTGCCGCCACTGCCGCCGGCGTCCTCCGGCACGCCCAGCAGGTGAAAGCCCCCCGCGCTCAGGTCCTTCCACACCGGATGGTCGAAATCGTCTGAGGGCCGGCTGCGCCCCGTGGTCCGGCCGCGCAGTATCACGGAGACGGCGGAGCGGATCTCCTCACGCACGTCGTCGGTCATCGAACCCCCAGGCCACGTGCCACCACCGAGCGCAGGATCTCGTTGGTTCCACCCCGCAGGGTGAACGCCGGGGTGTGCAGGACGGCTTCGGCGAGCAGCCCCTCCAGCCCGGCCGCGCCCCGGCGCGGCTCGGTACCCGTGACCTGCCGTACAGCCTCCACCACGTCCCCCTCGAACCGAGACCCCAGATCCTTGACCAGCGCTGCGGCGATCTCGGCCGGCCGGCCGTCGCCCAGAGCGGCCGCCACCGACAGTGACATCTGGCGCAGCGTCCAGGCGCGCGCCGTGAGCCTGCCCAGCGCGCGGACCGAGACGCCGTCGCCAGGGCGGTCGTGCACCTGGTCCGCCCAGGCCCGCAGCAACGGCACCGTGCTCATAAGACGCTCGGGCCCGGACCGTTCGTGCGCGAGCTCGGCCGTCACCCGACGCCAGCCGGCTCCGCGTTGGCCCAGCAGACTGTCCTGCGGAACTACCACCGAGTCGAAGACGACCTCATTGAAATGGTGCTCTCCGTCGATGGTGCGCACGGGGCGGATCTCCACCCCCGGCGCCGGGAGGTCCACGAGAAACTGCGACAGGCCCGAATGCCGGTCAGCCGGTGAACCGTCCGTGCGGGCGAGGACGACCATCGCATGGGCGTAGTGCGCACCGGTGGTCCAGATCTTCCTCCCGGTGATCTCCCAGCCGTCGGCGACTTCCCGCGCCCTGGTACGCACCGATGCGAGGTCGGATCCCGCGTCGGGTTCGCTCATGCCGATGGCGAAGTAGCACTCGCCGCGGGCGATCGCCGGGAGGTAGAGCCGCCTCTGGGCCTCGGTGCCGTGACGAAGGAGGGAGGGCGCCATCTGCCGGTCGGCGATCCAGTGGGCGGCGACGGGCGCACCCGCGGCCAGGAGTTCCTCCGTGACGACGAACCGGTCGAGCGCTGACCGGCCGTGGCCGCCGCAAGAGGCCGGGAGCGTCATCCCGATCCAGCCGCGTGCCCCGAGACGGCGGCTGAACGCCGGGTCGGGGGCGGACATCCACGCGTCGCAACGCGGGGTGAAGGTGCCTGCCTCCCGCTCGGCGCCAACAAAGTCCCGGACCTCGTCGCGCAGTTCCCGCGCAGCGGGGCCGAGACGTATGGGGGAGAGATGGATCGTCGCGGTCAACCGGACTCCTCCTTCGTGTCCGGCTCACGCTAACGAGATGGGATCCAGAACTGCCGCCGGTGTTCCGCCCAGTGGACGGGACACCGGCGGCCCGGGTCAGCTCGCGGACGGGTGCGCCACCGCTCCTGCTTCCAGCAGGAGGTTCAACTGCGCCTCTGAGCCCGCGCGATGGGCGTCCATGAGATCGACGAGCCGCTCCGTGTCGCCGGTGCGGAGCGCCGTGACCATCTCCCTGTGCTCGTCGAGGATGCGCGCCCGCCCGGCGTCGTCGTAGAGAGAGACGGAGTGGTAGGGCAGCGCCCAGGTCCAGATCCGCCTGATCTCGCCGACCACGAGCTTCAGATCGCTCAGGTCGAAGACCGCGAAGTGGAACTGGCTGTTGAGCGCACGCATCCGGGGCAGGTCGACTGAAGTGGCGGCATGTTCGATCTCCTCGGCCAGTGCCTCGATCTCCGCCAGCCGGCGAGCCGTGGGCTGCGGCAGGCTGCGGAGCACCTCAGTCTCCAGCAGCCTCCGCATCAGGTACACCTGATCGAACTCCGCCCTGCTCAGCCGGGCGACGGCGAAGCCGACATGGTGCTCGTGGACGACGAGTCCGTCCGCCACGAGTTGACGCAGCGCCTCGCGCACCGGCAGACGACTCACGCCGAAGGCGGCTGCCATGTGCTCCTGGCGGATCTGCCGGCCCGGCAGCAGATCACCCGACATGATCATTTGTTTGATGCCGTTGGCCACGCGCGTCACCGCCTGGCTGGTGGGCGGGCTGCTGCTCGCGGAGGTGGACGGCTGTCTGGGCGGCATGGGCACTCCTCACGGTCCGCTTCACCGTACGAGGTCGAGGCCACCGGCCGCACCTGTGGCCGTGCCGCCGACGGCCTCAGTAGGTGACGCTGCCTCCGTTGAGGTTGATGGTCTGTCCGGTCATCCAGGATGCTTCCGGGGAGACCAAGTAGACGACGGCCGCTCCGACGTCCTCGGGGGTGCCGAGCCGACGGGTGGGAATGCGCGCGGCGATGTCCGCGGTGCTGTCGCCGGCGGCGTTCGTCTGCAGCCCGAGCGCCAGCGTGTTGACCGTGACGCCGAAGGGCGCGACCTCCTGGGAGAGGTGCCGGATGAATCCCTCGACACCGCTCTTGGCCGCCCCGTACAGCGAAAGCCCGTGCGCGGATCCTGTACGAGCGGATCCCGAGGAGATCTGCACGATCCGGCCCCATCCCGCCTCGCACATGTCGTCGGCGACCGTCGACACGCAGTTCATCGCGCCGAAGAGATTGATGTCGACGGGCGCCCGCCACCGGCTGGGGTCGAGGGATCGGAACTGTCCCTGGCCGAAGTCGGCCGCGATGCCCGCGTTGTGCACCAGGATGTCCACATGGCGCCCCAGCCCGGCACGGGCTCTCGCGACACCGTCCCGCACCCCGTCCAGGTCTGTGACGTCGAAGGCGACCGGGACGGCCGTTCCGCCTGCGGCAGTGATCTCCTTGACGACGGCTCCGGCTCGCGCGGCGACCAGATCGGTGACCGCCACGGCGGCGCCCTGGGCGGCCAGGGCACGGGCGATTCCCGCTCCGGCGTTCTGACCGGCTCCGGTCACCAGCGCAGTGCGGCCCGACAGATCGAACATCATGTTCCTTTCCCTTGGACAGTGGTGATCGAGGGCATGGGGCCGAAACGCGGCCGCACTTACAGCTGTTGGACAACCTCCAGCAAGTGCCCTTCGGGATCCGCGAGTTGGGCGACACGCAGACCGTGCTGCGGAATGGATCTGGGCTCGACGCGAACCGTGCCACCCGCGGTTTTCGCGGCCTCTACCACCAAGTCCACGTCGGCGACGCCAAACCCGAGCACCGCTTCGCCGGGCGCGGGGGCCTCGCGGCCAAGGCGCTTGAGCAGCAGCAGTGAGGGCTCGTCGCTGTGGGTGAAGGACAGGACGGCTTCCGTGTACGCCGCATCGCCCTTACCGGCCGTCGTCCGCTGCTTCTCCACCAGACCGAGCACAGCGGCGTAGAACGCGGATTCGGCGTCAAGATCGTCCACCGCGATCTTGGTGAAGGCGAAACGCTGTCCGTCGGTCACAGCTCCTCCAAGCACGAAGCGTTGCGGCGACCCTGCCTGGGGCCGTCCGGCTCGCGGCTCGACGCCGGCATCCGCAGTACAACCGCTCGGTGACCCGCCTGGAGCGCAAGCTTCCACTGACTGGAACTGCTCCGAGTTTCGCCGCCTCTTGGCGGTCACACTCACGAGCAGCCACTGAGGTCGTTGGTCGCGCGGTGAGCATCTGGCCCGGCGGTATGCCCGAGAACTTCCCCTCGCTGGTACCTGGGGACACCGATTGGAGCCTGTTCGTCACGCGGCGGGCCGCAGGACGCCGGAGACGGTGGCCGGAGTCGTGGCCACGCTCATCTCCGACGACGGTGCCTTCATCTCCGGCACCGAGATCCGCATTGACGGTGGTGCCCACCAGTAGTCCGGCGCTCGGTCGCGGGATCACAGTGAAACGGTCGTTCTTCTGGCGTGGGGATTCCCTGCATCACCACGATTCTGGTCGGATTTCGAGGGAGTACAACGAAAAGCGCACCACACCGGACGGGATTCCGCTGGTGAGCATGAAGCCGTGCATCGAAGCCGGGTTCTGCGCGATCCTGATGCCGGTTCCGGAGAAGGTCTCGTCGCCGTTGAGGCGCCTTCGCGGCCGGAGTCCGCCCTTGCTGTCCACGAGTTCTTCCGCCTTCAGGACGGCCACCGGCCGGCCGTCCTGCGAGCGTATTCCGAGCGTGAAGTTGTCTCCGGCCGCGATGTACGTGTCCTCGTCGCTCCGCAGCAGGAGCCCGTAGCCGAACTTCTCTCCGTCGCCGCGTTCCGAATGGGCCCTGACGACGAAGTCGTACCGGCCGAGGGCGAGCGTCTCCTCCTGGGAGGCCGACACCCGGAAGCCGCGCACGCGGCCCTGGGGCTGGGCGGCGAGGATGTCCTTCTCCAGCGCCGCGAGCTGGGCGTAGGTGCGGCGCAGGTCCACGGTGGCGTCGTCGTCGAGTGAGTCGAAGCCGAACGGCGAGACCCCGATGGCACCGTGTTTTCCGATGGCGAGGAAGCTGTGCGAGATCCCGTGCCCGTCGGCGCGCATCTCGGGCACGAACAGGGCGGTGTTGGTGTCCGCGTAGCCCTTGAACGGGATCTCGAAATCACCGAAGTACACATCCGGTGCGAGGAAGGCGATCGAGGGGGCGGCCAGCTTCCAGGCAGAGCTGACGTGTGGAAGCGGCCCGCCGCTGGGGAACACGCCGGGTGCGCTGCCGCCGGCGAGGGCCGCATCCGCAGGCTTCGCCTCGGTCGGCGCGATCGAGTCCAGCCACGCGTTGGCGAACAGCGGGATGTCGTACCGGGCCTGGCCCGCGGCGGCGACGTGCTGGATGTAGGACGCGTAGTGCCAGGCCATGAACAACTCGGCCGTGCGGTCGCCCTCGCCAGTCAAGCAGTCCCATGTCGGGGCGAGGGGCTCGTCCGGGGCTTGCACGTACGGGGACGCTCCGCCGCGCAAGGCTTCGGCAAGGGAGGCTGGTACGGGGTCCGCCCAGGCGGATGCCGCGTCCGCTCCGTAGGAGCGTGGCGCGCCGAGAAGCCCGACCTCGTTCTCCACCTGCACCATGATCACGGTCTTCTCGCGGCCGTCGACCCGCGAAAGGTGCTCCATGAACGCGGCGAAAGCGGCCGCGTCGGCGTCGCGGTTGGCTGTGGAGAACGGGCTGAGGTTGTGCACCGGATCGCCGGCCTCGTCGATCTGCAGGGGAAAACGGACCGGGTCGAGCTTGACCCAGGTCGGCGTGTAGCTCGAAGAGCCGTTCTTCCAGCTGCCGAACCAGAGAAGCACCAGCTTGAGCGCGTGCTCGCGGGCACCGTCGAGCATGGCGTCGACCAGGTGGAAGTCGAACTCTCCCTCTTGCGGCTCCACGAGCTCCCAGCTGACCGGGGCGAGCACGGTGTTGACGTCCGCGTCGGCGCACCGCTTCCAGAGCGGACGCAGGTAATCGGCGTTGGACGAGGTGGAGTTGTGCACCTCGATGCCGCGGATCAGGTAGGGCTGACCGTTGACGACCAGTTGGCCCGTGGCCGGGTCGATGAAGTGGTCTTTCAAGGATCGTGAATGCTGCATGGCGTTCCCAGGATGTGAGCGGTGTGCTTGCCTTTGCATGCGAGGGCCCGTG
>NZ_AEJB01000282.1 GCF_000331005.1 Streptomyces turgidiscabies Car8 | reverse complement strand
ACGGCACGAGTGGCGCCGCCCTGGACTTCGCCCGCGTCGACGGCGCGACCGGCGCCGAGGCCGACGCCGTGGTGCTCGACCGGGCCGACGGCAACGTCCGCTATCTGACGGCTCCCTGGGTGCTCAAGGCGGAGATGCGGGACCTGCGCAAACCGTCGGCGACGCCCATCGACCTGGGGCTGACCGACGGGGTGAGCGGGCCGCTGGCCAGCCCGGTCGCGCAGACCGGCGCCTGCCAGGCCTGGAACACGCTGCAGGTGACCGACGCCGGTGGGGCCCGACTGCTGAGCGACCTCGGCGAACTCGTCCCGGCCCACCTCACCACGGGCCGCCCGGCCGCACCCCGCGAGGCGTCGGCCCCGACGGCGCTGGCGACGTGGTCGCCCTTCGCCTGTTCCCTCGCCGCGATGCACTCCCAGGGCGTGCGCTCGGTGAACGCCTGGCAGTACGCCGAGCAGCCGCTGCCCGACGCGAGCGGCGCCGCCGACTGGGTGTGCACCCGCGCCGAGACCTGGCGGGGTGACGGCGCCCAGGTCCTGGCCCAGTTCCACACGCCGGGCGGGCAGTTCGGGGCGATCGCGGCGAAGTCCGGGACCAGCCCGGCGTGCGGTCCCCGCGACCCGAACGTGCTCGCCGGTGTGCTGTGGAAGTCGGGGGCGGGCGAGTGGTACATGCTTGCCGCCGGCGCGCAGAACACGGCGTCGATCACGGCGACGGGCGGGGTGAGTTCGTCCGCGCGGGGTGCCTTGCTGGCGGCCAGGACCGAGCAGGGGGCTCAGGCGGGGTTGAAGGGGACACTCAAGGACGGTCGGCAGATCGGCGGCCTGCGGTAGCGCCCCAAAGGGGCGCGGGGAACTGCGCGACAAGCCCCCACCGGCCCGCAGACAACCGCATACCCTGCGGAGCACCTAGCTGACGTTCCCGTCAACAAGTCGGCGCCTGAGGGTTTCCCTGCCCGCTACCCGTCAGTACATTGACGCCATGTACAACAAGCCCGAGCCTACCCCCGCCGAACACACACCGCTCAAGGCGCGCAAGGTGTCCTTCTCCTGGGAGGGCACCCCGCTCCACTGGGTGCCGGGGGATCCGTTCACCGCGCACACCATCAACGTGCTGCATCTGCTGCTGCCCGCCGGTGAGCGATGGTTCGTGCACGTGTACAAGCAGGTGCTGCCGTACATCCGGGACGAGCGGCTGCGTGCGGACGTCGTCGGGTTCATCGGGCAGGAGGCCATGCACTCCCAGGCCCACGACGAAGTCCTCCCGCATCTGCGGGAGTCGGGGCTCGATCCGACGCCCTACACCGCCCAGGTCGACTGGCTCTTCGAGAAGCTGCTCGGCGACCGGTTCCTGCCGGGCCGCCGGGCGCGTAAGTGGTGGCTCATGGAACGGGTCGCCGTCATCGCCGCCATCGAGCACTACACGGCGTTCCTCGGTGACTGGATACTCAACGCGTCGGAGCTGGACCGGCGCGGTGCCGATCCGACCATGCTGGACCTGCTGCGCTGGCACGGTGCCGAGGAGGTCGAGCACCGGTCGGTCGCCTTCGACCTGTTCACACACGTCGACGGGGGCTACCGGAGGCGGGTGCGGACCTGGCTGACCGGGCTGCTGGTGATGTTCTTCCTGTGGCAGCGCGGGGTGCGGTTCTTCATGGCGAACGACCCGGCGCCCGACCTCCGCAAGCCGACCTTCCGCGGCTTCTACGTGCGCGGCAAGCGGGGTCTGCTGCCGTCGACCCGGGCCATGGTGAGGTCGGTGCCGCGCTATCTCGCCCGGGACTACCACCCCTCCCAGGAGGGCTCCACCGAGCAGGCCGTCGCCTATCTGGCCTCCTCCCCCGCCGCCGTCGCCGCCGACAGAGGTGCCGCCTGATGCCCCGGCCGCTGACTCTCGCGCTCACCGCCGGGGCCGCGTTGCTCGCCCGGCGGGCCATGCGCCGCCGGATCGAGGCCGCGCCGCTGTGGCCGCTGCCCGGGCTGGCCGAGCCGGTCTCCGGCCGGCCGCGCTCACGGGCTCTGCGGCTGACGGTCGCCTCGTACGAGAAGGTCGCCGACGGTGTCGTACAACTACGCCTGGAGGGGCGGGAGCTGCCGGGCTGGACGCCGGGGGCCCATCTCGATCTGGTGCTGCCGTCGGGGCTCGTGCGGCAGTACTCGCTGTGCGGGGACCCGGCGGACACCTCGGCGTACACCGTCGCCACGCGGCTGGTGCCGGACGGGCGCGGCGGCTCGCGCGAGGTGCACGAGGAGGTGCGGGCGGGCACGACGGTCGAGGTGCGCGGCCCGCGCAACCGTTTCCCGCTCACCCCGGCGCCGGCGTACGTCTTCGTGGCCGGCGGTATCGGGATCACCCCGATCCTGCCGATGCTGCGGGCGGTGGATGCTCAACCCGGCCTGGAATGGCGGCTGTTGTACGGGGGCCGCAGCCGGGCCTCGATGCCGTACCTCGCGGAGATCGAGAAGCTGGGCGCGGACGCCGGGACGGGACGCGTCACCGTCGTCGCCGAGGACGAGGACGGGCTGCCCGACCTCGACGCGCTGTTCGCGGACGTGGCGGCGGAACTGCCCGAGGAGACCGCCGTCTACTGCTGCGGCCCCGAGGCGCTGACCGCGGCGGTCGAGGCCCGGATTCCCGAGGGCGCCGTGCTGTGTCGGGAGCGCTTCGGCCCACGTACGTCGACCGGGGGCGACCGGCCTTTCGAGGTCGAACTCCGGCGCAGCGGGCGGACGTTGAAGGTGACGGCCGACTCGACGGTGCTGGCCGCCGTACGGGCGGAGCTGCCGGACACCGCGTACTCGTGCGAGCAGGGGTTCTGCGGGACCTGCCAACAGCGCGTGCTCGGAGGAGAAGTGGACCATCGCGACGAGCTGCTGACCGATGCCGAGCGGACCGACTCGATGCTGATCTGTGTGTCACGGGCACGACGGGGTCCACTTGTGCTGGATTTGTGAACATCCTCGGTCGGACCCGTCCGTTGCGGGCCGTATCCGATCGGTAAGGTGTTCGCATGACAACCGGGGTTCGCCGCAGAATGGGAGTCGAGGAACGCCGGCAGCAGTTGATCGGCGTCGCCCTCGAACTGTTCAGCCGCCGCTCGCCCGACGAGGTCTCCATCGATGAGATCGCGTCGGCCGCGGGCATCTCGCGCCCATTGGTCTACCACTACTTCCCCGGCAAACTCAGCCTGTACGAGGCCGCGTTGAAGCGGGCGTCGGACGATCTGGCGGGCCGGTTCGTGGAACCGCACGAGGGTCCGCTGGGGTCGCGGCTGCTGCGGGTGATGCGCCGGTTCTTCGACTTCGTCGACGAACACGGGCCCGGTTTCGCGGCGTTGATGCGCGGCGGCCCGGCGGTGTCCGCGGACGAGGTGCGTTCGGGCAGCTCGTCGGCGACGAACGCGCTCATCGACGCCGTACGGCAGGCCGCGTACGTCCAGATACTGTCGCATCTGGACCTGCCCGTCGAAGAGGCGCCCGCCCGGCTGGAGTTGGTCATCCGGACGTGGATATCGCTCGTCGAGTCGACCGCACTGATCTGGCTGGACGGACGGCGGGTGCCGCGCGCCGAGCTGGAGGCGCAGCTCGTGCACGACTTCGCGGCGCTGGCCGCCGTGAGCGCCGCCTATGACGAGGAGATGGCCGCGCTGCTGCGCCGGATGCTCAAACAGGAGCCTGCCGACGGGCCGTTCAGCGAACTGGTCGCACGGCTCATCTCACTCGCGTCCTAGGTGGAGCTGTCGGGCGGCCGGGTTCAGTTGTCGAACTTGCGGTAGGAGTCGTCGAGTTCGCGGACCTCGACCGAGGCATGCAGGGCGAGTCCCTCGACCGGCTTCACATGGGTGCGTACCAACTCCAGTACGGCTTCCGTCAGTTGGTTCTTCGTCTCCACCGAGCGGCCGGTGAGCATGCCGATCCAGACGTGCACGATCGCGTGACCGTCGCTGTCCACCCCGACCGTGGCGTCCTCGGTGCGGCGGAACTGCGTCTTGCACGCCTCGGGCTTCGCCTTCGCCGTGGCGACGACCTCCTCGTGCAGCGCGAGCGCGAACGCGCGCCGGTCGAAGGCCTCGGTCAGCGGACTCGAGTAGTCGACGGTGATCTGCGGCATGGATCAAACCCCTGTTCTATGACGGCACGGTCGTCTCACCCTAGCCGGAGCCGTCACCTGCGGGCTCCGGCCGACCTGCCTCTGACCAGCGGGCTCCGGTCGAGGGGGCTCCGGAACGGTGGGGCTGCGGCCTGCCGGGCCTCTGGTCGGTGAGCCGCAGCGCCAGCATCGCGATGTCGTCCTCCCGGTCGTGGCCGAAGCAGACCAGCAGTGTGTCGCACAGGGCGTCCAGGCCGGGCAGCGCGCCGGAGGCCGCCGCGCGGAGGTGTTCCAGGGAGTCCGCGAGGTCGGTGCCCCGGGTCTCGATCAGACCGTCGGTGATCATGAGGAGCCGGTCGGTGGGTTCGAGGAACAGTTCGGTGGGCGGCGGATGGGCGAGTCCCACGCCGAGCAGCGGGCCCTCGGCCTTGGCGTACTCGGCGCTGTTGGTGTCGCGGATGATCAGCGGCGGGATGTGACCGGCGTTGGCGATCAGGGTGCGCCCGTTGCCCGGGTCGACGTGGACCAGACAGACGGTGGCCGTGACCTCGGGGTGGTAGCGCTGCAGCATCCGGTCGAGGCGCTCGGCGAGCACGGCCGGGTCGCTCTCCTCGACGCAGTAGGCACGCAGCGCGTGCCGGATCTCGACCATGACGGTGGCCGCTTCCAGCGAGTGCCCGACGACGTCGCCGACCGCGGTGAGCACACCGTCTTCGGTGCGCAGGGCGGCGTAGAAGTCGCCGCCGATCTCCGCGTCCCGGGAGGCGGGGACGTAGCGGACCACGACGTCGATGCCGGGCAGTTCGGGGAGCCGGTCGGGGCGGGGCAGGAAGCTGTGCTGGAGGGTGAGGGCGACATGCCGCTCGACCTGGTACATGAGCAGCGGCTCGGCGGCGAGCACGGTGGCCTGGGCGAGCCGGGCCACCAGGGACTCGTTCTCGGGGCTCACCCTGCGCTGCCCGCGGGTGGGCGTGGCCAGGCACACCGAGGCCCGGCCGTCCTCGGTGGGGATCAGTACGAGGCGGGCGTCGTGCTCCATGCCCGGCCGGAAGAACCCGGCGGGCCACAGCGGCGCGGGCACCGTGGTGATCTGCACCCCGCTGTGCCCGCGGGTGAGCCGCCGGAGCAGTCCCGCCACGACGCGGTGGGCGCTCTCGTCCGGCATGGCGAGCGAGGTGCGGTCACGGGAGGTGGCGCGGTACAGCTCGTCGTCCGGGCCGAGGAAGAACACGGCGGCGGGCGAGCCGGTGAGCCGCGCGGCGCCCTCCGCGGCGGCTTCGGCGAGTTCCTGCAGGGAGCGCGCTGCCTGGATGGTGAAGATCGTCTCCGACAGCCGGGTCAGCCGCCGCGCCAGTGCCTGGTCGTCGGCCCGCAGCCGTGCGGCGCGCACCGCGGCCCGCAGTACCGCGTCGATCTCCTCGGGTCCGGCAGGCACTGTCAGAAACGCCTCCCCGCCCGCGTCCAGTCCGTCGCAGCGGTCACCCGGGGACACGGAGGAGGCCGAGAAGTGCACGACGGGCAGACCGGCCATGTGCGGCCGGGTCTTGAGCCGGCGGCACAGGTCGACGCCGCTCATGTCGGGCAGGTTCACGTCGATGAGGGCCACGTCGGGCAGTGTCCCCTTGCGCAGCCGTGCGTCGAGTTCGTCGAGCGCCTCCCTGCCGCCGGCGACCGCCACGACCTGGTAACCGGCGCGACGGAGCAGCGCGCTCATCGCGTACCGGCTGGCCGCGGTGTCGTCCACGACCAGCACGGTGGTGTCCGTCCACTTGCCGTTGCCGTCCATCCTGCCGCCCTTGGACACACCGGTGG
>NZ_AEJB01000281.1 GCF_000331005.1 Streptomyces turgidiscabies Car8 | reverse complement strand
CAAAAGCTTCTGAAAAACGCAAAACCGCAGGCACCGCACGCCAAACTCACGTACGGCACCCGCGGTGTCACGCGTGCGTTGTATGCCGCCCAGCCCCGGAGGGACTACGCGGACTTGCGGCTGTCCCGCGGATGTACCGCGATGTTCATCGCTCCGGAGCGCAGTACAGCCAGTCGCTCCTCAAGGACCTCTTCGAGTTCCTCGCGGGTGCGTCGCTCCATCAGCATGTCCCAATGCGTACGCGCGGGCTTGGCCTTCTTCTCCTCAGGGCCGTCACCGTCCACGAGAAGTGCCTGGGCCCCGCAGACCTTGCACTCCCACTCCGGCGGAATTTCGGCCTCCACCGAGAAGGGCATCTCAAACCGATGCCCCTTCTCGCATGCGTACTCCACGGCCTGGCGCGGAGCCAGGTCGATCCCGCGGTCCGTCTCATAGCTGGTCACTACGAGGCGTGTGCCGCGAAGAGCTCGCTCACTCATGAATCGTGCCTCCCGGGCTTGTCGCCCACAGGACAGGTGTCGCTGTCGTCGTCATCCGGTCAACGTCCGGTCGGCGGTAAAGATTCCCGTCCCGTGTCCCGTTTCGGGTCGTGCGTCGCCGTCGTAGCCGCCCCTTGTTGTACCCACCAGCGCCCGGTTTGTCACATCTGCAAGCAGATGTCACCCAGCGTTTCGTCATCTTTGACGCGCAGTAACGGTACGCCTGGCAGGCCAACGGCGTACACTACCGCTCTTTTGCCGCGGATGCTAAATCCTTTCGGGAACAGGATTGCCCGCGTCGCGGATCGCCCGGCCCACCGGAACCCGGGCCAGCAGCACGAACCCGATGACGAAGAAGGCCACGAGCGAGATGATCGCGTCCCGGTAGCTACCGGTCAGCTGGTAGGTGATCCCGAACAGAAGCGGGCCCAGCCAGCTCATCCCGCGGTCGCTCATCTCGTACACCGAGAAGTACTCGGCTTCCTTGCCCGGCGGCACCAGATGCGAGAACAGGGACCGGGACAGGGCCTGGCTGCCGCCGAGGACCAGGCCGATGCCGGCGGCCAGCACGAAGAACCACGCCGGAGCGCCGGCCGGCAGGAAGTACCCCGCCGCGAGCGTCACCGTCCACGCCACCAGCGATCCGAGAATCGTCCGCTTGGCCCCGTACACGCGGGCCAGTCGGCCCATCCCGAGTGCTCCCGCCACCGCGAGCACCTGGACCAGCAGCACCGCCCCGATGAGAGTGGACTGGCCCAGGCCGAGCTCTTCCGAGCCGTAGACCGAGGCCTGGGAGATCACGGTCTGGATGCCGTCGTTGTAGACGAGATAGGCGAGCAGGAAGGCGAGGGTGAGCGGGTGACGGCGCATGTCGCGGACCGTGGCCGCGAGCTGCCTCAGCCCGGGGGACGTGGCCTCCTTGTCGGCGGCTTCCGCCGGGGCGGTCCTGCGGTCGCGGAGTCTGCGCAGCGGAATGAGGGTGAAGGCGCCCCACCACAGGCCCGCCGAGGCCAGGCAGACGCGGACGGCCATGCCCTCCGAGAGGCCGAAGGAGTCGTGGGCGGTGTACAGCACCAGGTTGACGACGAGGACCAGCGAGCCCGCCGCGTAACCGAACGCCCAGCCGCGCGAGGAGACCGCGTCGCGCTCCTCGACCGGGGCGATCTGGGGGAGGAACGAGTTGTAGAGCATCATCGAGACGGACAGAGCCGCGTTGGCGATGATCAACAGCAGCCCGCCGAGCAGATAGCGGTCGCCGCCGAGGAAGAACATGCCCGTCGTCGCCGTGGCACCCACATAGGCGGCGGCGCCCAGTAGCGGCTTCTTGCGTCCGGTGCGGTCGGCGGCCGCGCCCACCACGGGCATGACGAGCACGGCCACGATGATCGACAGGGACACCGAGTAGGCGAAGACCGAACCGGCGCGGACCGGTATGCCCAGCGGGTGCACGAACCCGTCCGTGTCGGCCGCCTTCTCGGCGACCGACGTCAGATAGGGACCCAGGAACACGGTGAGGACGCTCGTCGAGTAGACGGAGCACGCCCAGTCGTAGAAGTACCAGCCGCGCCGCTCGCGGCGCCCCGCGGCCTCGTCGGACGCCTCGTCCCGCACGGTCTCGATGCCCACCCGTGCCCCTCGCTTTCCCCGTGGAGGTGGTGTGCGCGGGGAGTCAGAACCAGGTGCCCCGGTCCTCCAGAACCTTGCGCAACGTGTCGATGTGATCGGTCATGATGCCATCGACTCCCAGGTCCAGGAGCCGGTGCATGTGATCGGGATCGTTGACCGTCCACACGTGGACGTGCAGCCCGCGCGCGTGGGCGGTGCGTACGAAGCTCCGGTCGACCACCGGAACGCCCGACTGGGCCTCCGGCACCTGTGCGGCGACCGCCGACCGCCGCACCCCCACCGGCAGACCCCACGAGCGCAGCCGCAGGTTGAGGACACCCCGGGTGCCGTACGACGTCGCCAGGCGCGGACCGGCGAGCCGCTGGGCGCGCACCACACGCGCCTCGGAGAAGGAGCCGACGCAGACGCGGTCCCAGCAGCCGGTGCGCTCGATCAGGTCCAGGAGCGGGCGCAGCGCGGGCTCGGCCTTGACGTCGATGTTCCAGCGCGCGTCGGGGAAGGCTTCGAGCAGGTCTTCGAAGAGGGGCACCGGCTCGCTGCCCGCCACGCGCGCGTGCCGTATGTCGGACCAGGAGAGGTCCGCGATCCGGCCGCCGCCGTCCGTCACCCGGTCCAGTGTCGAGTCGTGGAAGGCGACGAGCTTTCCGTCCGCCGTGCGGTGCACGTCGGTCTCCAGATAGCGGTAGCCCGCCTCCACCGCCCGCCGGAACTGGAACATCGTGTTCTCCAGCCCGTCCGCCGCCCCGCCCCGGTGGGCGAAGGGGATCGGGCCGGGATGGTCGAGGTAGGGATGGCGTATCCGCGTGGTCACGGTCGCAGTATCGCCTCTTCCGGTTGCCCGGCGGCAACGACCGGACTGCCGGCCGATGCCGCCGGAACGGCGAACACGCGCAGGAACAGCTGGGCCAGCGGTCCGATCGCCAGCGCGTACAGCACGGTGCCGATGCCCACCGTGCCGCCCAGGGCGAAGCCCGTCGCCACGACCGCCACCTCGATCGCCGTACGGACGAGCCGGATCGAGCGGCCGGTGATCCGGTGCAGGCCGGTCATCAGGCCGTCGCGCGGGCCCGGGCCGAAGCTCGCCGCGATGTACAGGCCGGTGGCCACCCCGTTCAGGACGATGCCCGCCACCAGGAGGGGGATGCGGGCGGCGAGGGTGTGCGCGTCGGGGACCAGAGCCAGCGTGCCGTCCATGGCGAGGCCGACGACGAAGACGTTCGAGACCGTGCCGAGGCCCGGACGCTGGCGCAGCGGGATCCACAGGAGCAGCACGGCGGCGCCCACGAAGATCGACACGACGCCGATGGTCAGCCCGGTCAGTTCGGCCAGCCCCTGGTGCAGTACGCCCCAGGGCTCCAGGCCGAGGCCCGACTCGACGAGCAGGGCCGAGCTGGCGCCGTACAGCGCGAGGCCGGTGTAGAGCTGGACCAACCGTCGGCCGACACGATCCGGCGCTGACAACGAACTCACGAGCTGCCCCCTGTGGTGGTAGTGGCCTGGCACATGACACCCTGTGGCTTGCTACTGGATCCCATCCATGGCCAATTCGGGGAAGGTGGACTGATCTGCATGGTGCAGTGGACTTCCGCGGTGGGTACCGCGCAGCTCGCCCGGCTGCTCACCTCCCAGCAGGACCGCCCCGCGGGCCCCGGCACCCGCCGCCCGCCCGCCTACCGGTCACTCGCCGACGGCATCCGTCTGCTGGTGCTGGAGGGCCGGGTGCCGGTCGCCGCCCGTCTCCCCGCCGAACGCGAACTGGCCCTCTCCCTCTCCGTCAGCCGCACCACGGTCGCCGCCGCCTACGAGGCGCTGCGCGCCGAGGGCTTCCTGGAGTCCCGGCGAGGCGCGGGCAGCTGGACCGCCGTACCTGCCGGTAACCCGCTTCCCGCGCGCGGGCTCGAACCCCTGCCCCCCGAGGCCCTCGGTTCGGTGATCGACCTCGGTACGGCGGCCCTGCCCGCGCCCGAGCCCTGGCTCACCCGCGCCGTCCAGGGCGCGCTGGAAGAACTGCCCCCGTACGCGCACACACACGGTGACTACCCGGCCGGTCTGCCCGCGCTGCGCGCGATGATCGCCGAGCGGTACACCGCGCGCGGCATCCCCACCATGCCCGAACAGATCATGGTGACGACCGGCGCGATGGGCGCCATCGACGCGATCTGTCATCTGTTCTCCGGCCGGGGCGAGCGCATCGCCGTCGAATCGCCCTCGTACGCCAACATCCTGCAGCTCATGCGGGAGGCGGGCGCCCGGCTGGTGCCCGTCGCGATGGCCGACGGGCTGGCCGGCTGGGACCTGGACCGCTGGCGCCAGGTGCTGCGCGAGGCCGCGCCCCGGATCGCGTACGTCGTGGCCGACTTCCACAACCCCACCGGTGCGCTCGCCGACGAGGACCAGCGGCGGCAGCTCGTCGACGCGGCCCGGTCGGCGGGGACGGTGCTCGTCGCCGACGAGACGATGACCGAGCTGTGGCTGGACCCGGACGTCGAGATGCCCCGACCGGTCTGCGGTTTCGATCCCGCCGGGTCCACGGTCATCACCGTGGGTTCCGCCAGCAAGGCATTCTGGGCCGGCATGCGCATCGGCTGGGTGCGGGCGGCTCCGGACGTGATCCGCAGCCTTGTCGCCGCGCGGGCCTACGCGGACCTGGGCACGCCCGTACTCGAACAGCTGGCCATCAACTGGTTGCTGAGCACGGGTGGCTGGGAGCAGGCGGTCGAGATGCGGCGCGAACAGGCCCGGGGCAACCGGGACGCACTGGTCGCGGCGGTACGACGGGAGCTGCCGGACTGGGAGTTCACGGTGCCCGGGGGCGGGCTCACGCTGTGGGTCCGTACCGGTGGCCTGTCGGGGTCCCGGCTCGCCGAGGCGGGGGAGCGGGTGGGGGTGCGGGTGCCTTCGGGGCCCCGGTTCGGGGTCGACGGTGCCTTCGAGGGGTATGTGCGGCTGCCGTTCACCGTGGGGGGAGCGGTGGCCGACGAGGCGGCCGCCCGGCTGGCCGCAGCGGCGCGGATCGTGGTGAGTGGCGGGTCGGGGGGCGCCGAGTCCCCCCGCACCTTCGTGGCGTGAGCGGCCCGGGCCTCAGGCCACCGGCTCCTGCGCGTGTGCCTGTTCCTGTTCCTGCTTGACGAGGAGTGCCGGAGCCGTTCTCGGGGGGAGCAGTTCCAGGACGGCCTGGCGCTGTGCGTCGCTCGTCGCGTCGTCGTGGGGGTCGGGGGTGGCCGGGACCTGGAGGCGGTGGACCGGGCCCGAGCCCAGCCGGGCGTAGCCGCGGCCGGGTGACACGACCGGAACCGGTGTCGTCTGGGGACGCGCGCCCAGGACCGCTTCCAGTTGGGTGGAGGACGCGGCGCCGAGGACGACACGCGCGCGCGTGTGCTGCCGTACGGCGTCGCTCAGGGTGTCCGCGCTGTCGAACTGCTCCGCCACGACCACGGTGACGTTCGCCGCCCGCCCGTGCCGCAGGGGGACCTGGAGCAGGGACTGGGGGTCGGGGCGGCCGTCGGCGGTGGCCAGATGGGCGAGGGCTCCGGGGCGGTCGAGGAGGAGCCACAGCGGGCGTCGGGTGTCGTCGGGGAGCGGCTCACCGGCCTGGCGGGCGAGGTTGGCCGTGATCAGTCGGCGTTCCGTTTCGTGGGAGGCCCATTCGAGGCTCGCCACGGCCGAGGCCGGGGCGCACTCGACGGCCAGCACGCCGTCCCGGCCGGTCAGGCACGCGTACTCACCGGTGCCACTTCCGTCGACGATCAGGACGTCGCCGTACTGGAGGGCCTGCAGCGCGATCGAACGCAGGAGCGTGGTGGCGCCGCTGCCCGGTTCGCCCATCACCAGCAGGTGCGGTTCGGTGGAGCGGGGACCCGTGCGCCAGACGACCGGCGGGACGTCACGCCGCTCCTCGCCGTGGCTGAGGGGGAGCGTGCGCTGTACCTGGGTGGGGTCCGTGAAGCCGAGCACCGTCTCGCCCGGGGACGTGACGAAGCGCTGCGCGGCGATGTCGGTGGGCAGCGGCGGCAGGACGGTGACCGTCAGCTCGTTGCCCTCCTCGTCCCACACGAAGTGGTACTCGCGGCCCCGGCCCGACTTGGCGTGCAGCAACTGCTCGATCCGCGCGCGGGAGTCCGCCTCGCCGTCGGTGAAGTACGCCGGGTAGCGGACCACCAGGTGACAGACGCGGCCGGTGCCGTCGAACTCGTAAGCCGGGAAGGTCTTCTCCCAGTCGCCGCCGTGGACGTACAGGGGATCAGGGTCGTCGGGGGTCGAGAAGTAGGGGACCAGCGCGTCGTACAGGGACTGGAGGCGCTGGGTCTGGGACTCGTCGGGGCCCTCGGGCTCCGCCGATGCGCGGTCGCGGCCGTGCCAGGCCGCAGCCGCCATCACCGACGTGACGGCGAGCAGCGGGCCGTACGGCACGAGGGCCACGACCAGGACCACCGAGGCCACCAGGAACAGCAGTGGCCCACGCTTGTCCTTGGGCGTGTCCGCCCACTTGCGCCGCCCGGCCGCAGCCAGTCGGCGAAGACCCCGGCTGATCGTGATCAGCGGGTGCAGGACGTCCGTGGCACTGTCGGCCGCGGTCCGGGCCAGCTCCCGGCTCCGGGCGATCTGTGCGCTGCCGTTGCTCAGGATGCGGGGAAGGGGGCGCCGGGCCACTGCTGTCTCCTGGAGGTGCGTGCGGTCGGGACGGGCGTCAGAACTTGATTCCGCCGAGCAGGCTCGCCAGGCTCTCGCCGCCGGCCTTGATGCTCGGTGCGATGGCGGTGCTCGCGAGGTAGAAGCCGAACAGCGCGGCGACGAAGGCGTGCGACCCCTTGAGGCCGTCCTTCTTGAAGAAGAGGAAGACGATGATGCCGAGCAGAACGACACCTGACATGGACAGGATCATGAGGATCTCCTGGTGTGGTGGGGACAGTCACCATGAGTTCTTCCAGGATCACAGCATGTATCCATACGATAAAAGGTGCAATTGGGTGAATTTCGTCGTATTTCACTCCACTGGTGTACCTGTTCGGTGTCATTTGGAACGGTTGATCTTTGCTGCTCAGGAGTCGGGTCTTGCGCCTGTTAAGCCAGTACTCTGGCGATTCACCCGTACGGTTGTAACGAGAGGCGGTCCGGTCGATGAGTGAAGCCCCCGACCCCGAGGTCGTGGAGCTGGCGACCAAGATCTTCGATCTGGCGCGGCAGGGGCAGACCGAGGCACTCGTGGCGTACGTCGACGCGGGCGTCCCGGCCGACCTCACCAACGACCGCGGCGACTCCCTGGTGATGCTCGCCGCCTACCACGGCCATGCCGAGGCGGTCCGGGCGCTCCTCGCGCGCGGCGCCGACGGGAACCGGGTGAACGACCGGGGTCAGACGCCGCTCGCCGGCGCCGTTTTCAAGGGTGCTCAGGACGTCATCGAGGCGCTCCTGGAGAGTGGTGCCGACCCGGCCGCGGGCATGCCCTCGGCTCTCGACACCGCCCGGATGTTCGGCAAGACGGAACTGCTGGAGGTGTTCGGCGCGCACTGAGCCGTACGCACTGACCAGCTAGGACAAGGAAAACGGGGGAGGCGGAACGGGGCCGCCGGAAATACGGTCGCGGCAGCTTGAACAGCCGGGTCATCATGACGTCGTGATTCATGGACGTGATGGCCGGGCAGATGTTGCCGCACCGCGCGGGCCGTGATGCGGTCCGCATGGGCCCACCTACGAGAGGCAGAGGAAGATGGTCTACAGCAAGCAGGAAACGGCGGGCGCCCCGACGTGTTGTCACGCGGCCAGGTAAAGCAGGATCCCGGTTGCGTCGACGCTTGATGTGAGGCTGTTTCCCATGTTCGATCCGGTCATAGCGCCCAGCGGTACGCTGCTCGGCCTGCTCCAGAGGGGCCGCGGCGACGGCACGCTGCACGCACTCACCGCACCGCGGGCAGAAGCGCTCGCGGCACTGAACCAATGCGTGCTCCGCGACCCCCGCCACGACTGGCAGGTGGAGAACCGCTCCCTTTACTACGCCCGTCTCTACGTCGACCTCCACGGCGAGCTCGACGAGATCGAGGCACATCTCTTCGACGCCGAGGACGTCCTCGACACCGACGAGTCACGCACCGGGCTCGCCCTCGCGGTCCTCGGGCACCTCGCCTCCTACGGCAGGCGGGACGCGCTCGAACTGCTGCGCAGGTACGCCGCCACGGGCACCAGCTGGGCCTGGGCGCTGGACGAGCTGGCACTCAGGGACGACGACGCGGGGCTGCGCGCCCTCGCCGCCCCCGTGCTGGCCCGCTTCGGCACCGACCCGGAGGGCGAGGCGGAACTCGCCGTCGCCGTGCGGGACGCCTTCGAACCGCGGCCCTGGCGGCTGTGGGCCGAGGACTCGCGCGAATCGGTCTCCACGCGCGTGCGTGCCGCTCAGGAAACCGGCTGTTTCGACCGCTGGCAACGCCAGATGCGACCGTCCGGGCCCCGCCCGGGCTGGAGCGTGCAGGCCGTCTTCGAATGGGCCCAGCAGGGCCTCGACCGAGGTGCCGTCCTGCATGTGCCCGCCGCGCGCTGTCTGACGGCCGTGGCAGGTCCGGAGGACCGGCCGCAGATCGTGGAGGCGGCCCGCAGCGGTGGCGACGGCGCCCGCTGTACGGCCCTGCGCTATCTCGCGGACAGCAGTGATCCCGATGCCCTCGATCTGGTCGAGGGCGCGGTCGCCGACGGCACGACGGCTGTCGTGGAGGCCGCCGTCGACGCATTCGAACGGATGCGCAGTATCGCCGCCGTCGACCGCGCGCGCGGGTGGGTCCACCGACCCGACCCGCTGGGCGCCGCCGCCGGACGGATGCTCGCCTGCCTGGGAGCCACCCGGGACAGCGACCTCGTCCTCGGCGCACTGCGGGAGGCCGTACGGGGCGAAGGACCCGACGCGCCGACCCTGTGGACCCTGGTGGACGGCACGGGACGGCTCGGGATCGTCTGCGCCGCACCCGTACTGCGCCACATCTACCGCGAGACCGCCTCCTCCCATCTGCGCGGCCGGGCCGCCCGGGCCCTCGCCGCCACCGACCCCTCCTTCGCCGCCGGATTCGCCGTCGAATGCCTGTGGGACTGCGAGGAGACCACCCGGGAGGTCGCCGCCCGGCACGCCGAGACCGGTGACGCCCGGGTCGTCGAACAACTGCGCAGACTCGCCGCCGACCCGGCCGAGGAGGCCGAGGTCCAGACCGCGGTGCGAAGCCGTATCGGGCCCGATTCCACCCGCCATATGAACGGGGGATGACCCGGGGATCAGGAGCGTGTGGACGCGCGCCGACCCGGGAGGGGCCGGTGCGCAACGCTCATGGGACGTTCCCCGTCCGGAAAGATCGACGTTGACGCGAGCACGTCCGGTACGGCGAGAACCTCCCTATGCGTGTCGTCATCGTGACCGAATCCTTTCCCCCCGATGTGAACGGCGTGGCCCACTGCGCGCTCCAGACCGCCCGGCACCTCGTCGACAGCGGTCACGTTCCCCTCGTCGTCGCCCCGGCCACCGCCGCCGGGGCCGGGTCCGACGCCTCGGCGCCGTGCCCCGTCGTCCGAGTCCCCTCCCTCCCGCTCCCGGGCTACCCTCAGGTCCGCGTCGCCCTCCCCAGCCGCCGCGTCGCCGCCGCGATCACCGAGCACCGCGCGGACATCGTCCACCTGGCCAGCCCCTTCGTCCTCGGTGTACGCGGCATGGCCGCCGCCGCCCGGCTCGGTATCCCCGCCGTGGCCGTCTACCAGACCGACCTGGCCGGGTACGCCCGCACGTACGTCCACGCGGGCGAGGCGGCCGCCTGGCGGCGCATCCGCTCCGTCCACGCCTCCGCCGACCTCACCCTCGCGCCCTCCAGCGCCGCCCTGCACGACCTGGAGTCGCACGGCGTGCCCCGGGTGAAGCTGTGGCAGCGCGGGGTGGACACCGTGCGCTTCCGCCCCGAACTCCGGGACGAGACCATCCGCCGTGAACTCGCCCCCAATGGTGAGCTGATCGTCGGCTACGTCGGGCGGCTCGCCCCCGAGAAGCAGGTCGAACTCCTCGCCGGTGTCTGCGGGCTGGACGGCGTGCGGGTCGTCGTCGTGGGCGACGGACCCAGCGAGCCGGCTCTGCGCGAGCAACTGCCCGGCGCGGTCTTCCTGGGCCGCCGGACCGGCGACGAACTCGCCCGGATCTTCGCCTCGCTGGACGTCTTCGCGCACACCGGCCCGTTCGAGACCTTCTGCCAGACGGTGCAGGAGGCCATGGCAAGCGGTGTGCCCGTCGTCGCACCCGCCGCCGGCGGACCGCTGGACCTGGTCGCCCACGGGCGCACCGGCCTGCTGGTCCCGCCACGGGACGCGGCCGCCGTCCGGGACGCCGTGTGGTCCCTGGCCCGTGACCCGGGCCTGCGGGCCGCCTACGGCGCCGTCGCGAGGGCGACGGTCGAGGGCCGTACCTGGGCGGCTGTCGGCGACCAACTCGTCGGGCACTACGCCGACATCCTCAGCGCGCGCACGGCGGTGGCCGCATGAACGGCGAGACACCGCGCGAGGCGAGCGGACCGCTGCGTATCGTCCGGCTGGCCAACTTCGTCGCCCCGTCCTCGGGCGGGCTGCGCACCTCGCTGCGCGAACTGGGCGCCGGTTACCGGGCCGCGGGCCACGACCCCGTCCTGATCGTGCCCGGGGAGCGGGTGAGCGACCGTGACACCGAACAGGGGCGCGTGATCACCCTGCCCGGCCCGCTGCTGCCCGGCACCGGCGGCTACCGCGTCCTCACCGACAAACGGCGCGTCGCCGCCCTCCTGGCGGAACTCGCCCCGGACCGCCTGGAGGTGTCCGACCGTACGACGCTCAGATGGACCGGCAAGTGGGCGCGCCGGGCCCGCGTCCCCGCGGTGATGGTCTCCCACGAGACCGCCGACGGCGTCCTGCGCACCTGGGGCCTGCCGGAGAACCTCTCCCGGCACGCCGCCGACACCCTCAACGCCCGTACGGCGCACACCTACGCGCGCGTGGTGTGCACCACGGAGTTCGCCGAGCGGGAGTTCGTACGGATCGGCGCGCGCAACGTCGTACGGGCTCCCCTGGGCGTCGACCTCGTGCGGCGGCATCCGTCACTGCGTGACCCGGCGGTGCGGGCCGCGCACGCGCGCGAGGACGAGCTGCTCCTGGTGATGTGCTCCCGGCTGTCCGTCGAGAAGCGGCCCGGTACGGCCCTGGACGCCCTGCGGGCACTGCTGCGGCGCGGGCAGCGGGCGAGGCTGGTGGTGGCCGGGGACGGGCCGCTGAGGGCCCGTCTGGAGCAGCGGGCGCGGGAGCGCGGGCTGCCGGTCACCTTCCTCGGGCACGTCGCCGACCGGCCCCTGCTGGGCGCACTCCAGGCGTCCGCCGACGTGTGCCTGGCGCCCGGACCCGCCGAGACGTTCGGGCTCGCCGCGCTGGAGGCGATGGCCTGCGGTACTCCCGTAGTCGCCAGTGCCTCCTCCGCGCTGCCCGAGGTGATCGGGTCCGCCGGGGCCGTCGCGGCCGACGACGGAGAGGCCTTCGCGGACGCGATACGGCTGCTGCTGGGGCGGCCCGAGCGCGAGCGCCGGGAGACAGCACGCGCGCGTGCCGAGTGCTTCGGCTGGTCGACGGCCGTCGAGGCGTTCCTCGCGGCGCACGACGCGGTGGTGCGGTCCTCCGGTGACGCGCCCGTGCGGCCCGTCGTCGTACCGGAGGGTGTCGGATGAGACCGCTGCGGTTCGTGGCGCTCGGCGGCTCGCTGACCGAGGGTTGAGAACTGTTCGGCAAGGAGTGCGCACGAGGCCGAACTAGCTCGATCGTGTGATGGCCGCGTTCCGGGCTCGCGGTGCCCTGGGCTGATCGGGCCAACGTGAGTGTGCGATCTGGGACACCGGGTACGGCGTCAGCGTGCGGGGCCCCTGCTCCACCAGTGGATGGTTCAGGGCCTCCCCGTAGCCTCTGGCCGTACCCACCTGGCCAGGTCGCACAGGGAACTGGCCTCCCGGGAGAGGACCACGCACAGGATGTGGGTCGCCACCCGGGGTCGAGTACGCCGGGGACCAGTTCGCCCAAGACCGTTCGGGGCGCGCGGCTGAACGGACTCACTTTCGCTCAGCCCACAGGAACGGTGAACGACACCCTGCGCCGTACGTTCGACATCCACGCCCTTTCCGAGCGCTACGGGGCGGCGCATGTGCACGCCGCCGAGGGTGAGTGGCTCAGCGGACGCGAGATGTGGAGCGCGGACCGGCTGCACCCCGGCGAACAGGGAACTGGCAGCTCGCGGTCCGCTTCCACGCGCTGCTCACGGAGGCGGGCGTCACGGGCGGTGCGGGTCCGTCGGCCGCACCGGAAGAACCCGCGCCCACCCGGTCGGCCAACCAGCGCCGGCCGGCCACCGCGGGGACGGGGTGGGTGGCGCGGCGGTGCACCGACCTGCTGCCGCAACTCCTCCGGCTCGCCGCCCAGGAGGTCCACCACCGTGCGCGGGGCACGAGCGCCCGCCTGGACCTGGAGGCATCCCACGCCGTCGTGGCGGCCCTGGCTGCCTTGTCGGCGGCGGAGCACCGGGCGGAACCGGAGGTGGCGTAGGGGAGGCTCAGCGTCGGCGTACGGGCACGAACCTGACCGGAGTGCCCGGCGCCGCCTGGGCGGCGGCGGGCAGGTCCGCGGTGCGAACGACGGCGATCACCGGATAGCCGCCGGTGGTCGGATGGTCGGCGAGAAACACCACCGGCCTGCCGTCCGGAGGCACTTGGACCGCGCCCAGGACCATGCCCTCACTGGGGAGTTCACCGGAAACCGCCCGCTCCAGGGCGGGCCCTTCCGTGCGCAGCCCGATGCGGTTGCTCGCGGAGGACACCCGGTACGTGGACGTGGTGAAGGCCCGCAGTGCCGTCGGCGTGAACCAGTCGTCGCGTGGCCCGACGGTCACCCTGAACACGAGTTCGGCCGGGGGCGCGGGCTGCGGAACGACGTCCACGTGCGCGTGCCCGCCGATCACGGGCCCCAGGGGCAGCACCGCGCCGTCCGTCAGAGGCGGCGGACCCAGCCCGGACAGCAGGTCGGTGGAGCGGCTGCCGAGCACCCGCTCGACGGCGACTCCGCCGGAGACGGCCACGTAGGCCCGTACTCCGGACAGGGCTGTACCGATGTCCAGCAGCGCGCCGGCGGGCACCCGCACCGGGGCGCCCCAGGCGGCCGGGCGGCCGTTGACGGTGACGGGGCAGGGGGCGCCGCCGACCGCGACGGTGACCGCGCAACGGGGGCGCAGAGTGCAGCCGTTGAGGGTGGTCTCCAGTACCGCCGCCTTGGACGTGTTGCCGACCAGCCGGTTGACGAGCGCGGCCGTGGGCGGGTCCAGGGCCCCGGAGCGGGGCACCCCGAGATGGGCGTGACCGGGACGCCCGAGGTCCTGCACGGTGGTCAGTGCCCCGGCCCGTACGACGGCGAGCGCACGATCCGTCATCGGCTGCCCACCGGGACGAATCGGACGCGGGTGCCCGGCGACAGCAGTGCGGCCGGCACGCGCGTGTGGTCCCACAGGACCGCGTCCGTCGTACCGATCAGCTGCCAGCCGCCCGGTGACGCACGCGGGTACACGCCCGTGTACGACCCCGCCAGCCCGACGGAGCCGGCCGGGACGGACGTCCGGGGGGTGGCCCGGCGCGGAACGTCGTAGCGCGCCGGAAGCCCGGTGAGGTAGCCGAAGCCGGGCGCGAAGCCGCAGAAGGCGACCCGGAACTCGGTGCCCGCGTGGATACGCGCCACCGCTTCCTCGGACACGCCCCACAGGGCGGCGACGTCGGCGAGGTCCGGGCCGTCGTAGCGGACCGGGAGTTCGATGACGTCCTCGGTGCGGGGGAGTGTCGGGGGTACGTCGGAGGTGGTCAGCTCGGAGGCCAGCCGGGCTGGGTCGGCGAGCCCGTCGAGGAGGACCGTCCGGGCGGCGGGGACGATCTCCCGTACGGACAGCGTGCCCTCCGTGCGTCGGCGCAGCAGTTCCGCGTGCAGGGCCTGGGCCCGGTCGCCGGAGGAGACCTCGATCAGCAGGGCGTCGTCGCCGACGGGCAGCGCCCTCATTCCGCTCGTCCCGCTCATGTGAAGGCCTCCACGCGGACGCCGGAGGCCTCAAGGCGCTCGCGGACCCGGCGGGCCAGGTCCACGGCACCGGGCGTGTCGCCGTGGACGCACAGGGAGCGGGCGCGGACCGCGAGGGGCGTCCCGGCGCGCGAGGCGACCACGCCGGTCCGGGCGAGGGTCACGGAGCGTGCCACGACGGCCTCGGGATCGGTCACCAGCGCCCCGTCCTGGCCGCGCGGCACCAGAGTGGCCTCCTCGGTGTACGCGCGGTCGGCGAAGGCCTCGGGGACGGCGGGGAGGCCCGCCGCCTCGGCCAGCGCCAGCAGGCGCGAGCCAGGCAGCCCGAGCACCGGCAGGCCCGTGCCGGCCAGGAGCACGCCGTCGATCACCGCCTTGGCCTGTTCTTCGTCGTGCACGGCCCGGTTGTAGAGAGCGCCGTGCGGTTTGACGTACGACACCCGCGAGCCCGCCGCACGCGCGAAGACCTCCAAGGCGCCGATCTGGTAGGCCACCTCGGCGGTCAGTTCGTCGGGCGGCAGGTCCATCGCGCGCCGCCCGAACCCCGCGAGGTCGCGGTAGGAGACCTGGGCGCCGATCCGTACGCCGCGCTCGGCCGCCAGTTCGCACACCCGCCGCATGGTCGGCGGGTCCCCGGCGTGGAAGCCGCAGGCCACGTTGGCGCTGGTGACGACGGACAGCAGCTGTTCGTCGTCGGTCAGCCGCCAGCGGCCGAAGCCCTCGCCGAGGTCGGCGTTGAGGTCGATCATCTTCCGGACTCCTGTCACGCTCCGGTCAGGCGACGCGGTACTGCTCGTCGCGGGTGTCGGTGAGGAACATCTGGCCCGGCGCGTGCGTGATGGCGAAGGGCGGCCCGGACGCCATCACCGCGGCCTGCGGGGTCACCCCGCAGGCCCAGAACACCGGGATGTCGTCCGGCGCGAGGTCCACCGGATCGCCGAAGTCCGGGCGGCCGAGGTCGGCGATGCCGAGCCCGGACGGATCGCCGCAGTGTACGGGGCTGCCGTGCACCGCCGGGAGCAGGCTGCTCTCCCGGATCGCGGCCGCCAGATGCTGCGGCGGCACCGGACGCATGGACACCACCAGGGGGCCGTGCAGCCGCCCGGCGGGCCGGCACTGACGGTCGGTCACGTACATCGGGACGTTGCGGCCCTGCTCGATGTGCCGGATCGGTACGCCCGCCCCGGCGAGCGCCCACTCGAAGGTGAAACTGCACCCGATGAGGAACGTCACGAGGTCGTCGCGCCAGTGGGCGAGCACGTCCGTGGGCTCCTCCACCAGTTCGCCGTCCCGCCAGACCCGGTAGCGCGGCAGGTCGATGCGCAGGTCCGCGCCCTCGGCGAGGACGGTGGTCCACGAGCCGGCGTCCGTGACGTCCAAGACCGGGCAGGGCTTCTGGTTGCGCTGGCAGAACAGCAGCATGTCGTACGCCCAGTCGGCGGGCACCGAGATCAGGTTGACCTGGGTGTGGCCGGCCGCGACGCCTGCCGTGGGTCCCGTGAGGCCCGCGCGGAACCGGGCTCGGGCGGATTTCGGGCTCCACGCGTGCGCGTGCTCGTCGACGAGGGACAGGGGGCGGTCTTGCGTACGGTTCACTGGAGTTCCTTTCCGAGGGTCTCCGGCAGCCCGAGCAGGGCCAGGGCTGCGATGCCGTATCCGACGGCGCCGAAGACCAGCGCGCCGCCCACGCCCCAACTGTCGGCCAGGAAACCGACGGTGGTCGGGAAGACGGCGCCGACGGCCCGGCCGGTGTTGTAGGTGAACCCCTGCCCCGTGCCCCGTACTGCGGTCGGGTACAGCTCGCTCAGATAGGAGCCGAAGCCGCTGAAGATCGCCGACATACAGAATCCGAGCGGGAAACCGAGCACCAGGAGGAGGGTGTTGGAGCCGTTGGGGATGTTCGCGTAGGCGAGGATGCACAGCGCCGAGAGGACCGCGAACAGCCAGATGTTGCGCTTGCGGCCGATCCGGTCGGTGAGGTAGCCGCCGGTCAGATAGCCGATGAAGGCGCCGGAGATCAGGAACGTGAGATACGTGCCGGTGCCGACGACCGAGAGGCCCCGTTCCGTCTTCAGGTAGGTGGGGACCCAGGTCGCGAGGGTGTAGTAGCCGCCCTGGACGCCGGTGGACAGCAGGGCCGCGAACACCGTGATGCGCAGCAGGCCGGGCGAATTGGCGGTGCCGGGCCGGAAGATCTCCTTGAACGAGCCCTTCTTGGGGTTCTTCTCGCGCTCGGCGACCGCGCGCGGGGCGTCGTGCACCGAGCGTCGCACCCAGATGACCAGCAGCGCGGGCAGAGCACCGGTCCAGAACATCACGCGCCAGGCAAGGTCGTCGTCGAGGAACGAGAAGACCATGGTGTAGACGATCACGGCCAGTCCCCAGCCCACGGCCCAGGAACTCTGGATCGCGCCGAGCGTACGGCCGCGGTGCTTCGGGCTCGCGTACTCCGCCACCAGAATCGCGCCGACGGCCCATTCGCCGCCGAACCCGAGGCCCTGGAGGGCGCGGAACACCAGCAGCGTCTCGTAGTTGGGCGCGAAACCGCAGGCGACGGTGAAGACCGCGTAGGTGATCACCGTGATCATCAGCGCCTTGACCCGGCCGATACGGTCCGCGAGCACGCCCGCACCGGCGCCACCTATGGCGGAGACGACCAGCGTGACGGTGGTGAACAGCCCGGTCTGGCCTTTGTCCAGACCGAAGTACGCGGACAGCGCCACCATGCTCAGAGGCAGCGTGAAGTAGTCGTACGAGTCCAGGGCGTAGCCGCCGAACGCGCCGCCGAAGGCGCGGCGGCCACGCGGGCCCAGCGCCCGCAGCCAGGCGAACGCGCCTTCGTCGACGGCGGTCTCACGCGCTCCGGGGTGGGCGTCGTCGGTCAGGGCCTGCGGTGGAGGGGTCGTGCTCATGTGCACCTCGCAGATGAGGGACGGAGGGTGCTGCGGGACCGAGCGGTGCGGGAGCGGTCGACATCGCGTGGTTCCGGCGGTGTCTGTCAGTAAGGTAGAGGATCGTTGAACGATCCTTCAATACCCGTGTTGTTTCGTTCTCGTATCTACGATTGAATTCCGGGCATGGCAGAGCAGTTGACGGGACTGGCCGACGACCGCGCGCTCCTCGGGCGCACCAGCACCGCCGAGCGGGTGTCGGACATCCTCAGGAGCCGCGTCGCCGACGGCTACTTCCCGCCCGGGACCCGGCTCTCCGAGGACAGCATCGGCGGGGCCCTCGGCGTCTCCCGAAACACGCTGCGCGAGGCGTTCCGCCTGCTCACGCACGAACGCCTGCTGGTCCACGAGCTCAACAGGGGCGTCTTCGTGCGGGTCCTCGCGGTCGAGGACGTCGAGGACATCTACCGCACCCGCGCCCTCGTCGAGTGCGCCGTGGTCCGCGGTCTCGGCGAGCCGCCGTACGCCTTGGAGAACCTCGCCGCAGCCGTCGACGAGGGGCAGCGGGCGGTACGCGACGGTGACTGGAAAGGGCTGGGTACGGCCAACATCCACTTCCACGGCGAACTCGTCGCGCTGGCCGGCAGTGCCCGCACCGACGAGCTGATGCGCAGCGTTTTCGCCGAACTGCGCCTCGCCTTCCACGTCGTGGACGACCCGCGGCGCCTGCACGAGCCCTACCTCGCCCGCAACCAGCAGATACTGCGGGCGCTGGAACGAGGGAAAAGGGCCGAGGCGGAGGAACTGCTCTCGGTGTATCTCGCCGACTCGCTGGAGCGCGTGGTGGACGCCTACCGGCGCAGGGTGGGCGAGGACGAAACCCTCCTCTGAGGGACGTGGACCTGCGGCGACCCGGCTTCGCCGCACCGACGCGGCCGGCTCCCACCGGCCCGTGCACGACCGACGGCCGGTGGCCCGCCGTCCGCCCGCCGGAGGCGATCCGCGTCGTTTGGGGAGTTGTCAGACCGAGGACCTAGTCTGGGCACCGTGACTTCGCCTGCATCGACGGACAGCGTTCCGCCCCAGCTCAGCGTGGGGCCGCGCCCCGCTCCGGGCCCGGCCGCCGACGAGGGACTGGCGCGGCGCCTGCGCGCGCTCGCCTGCACCGCCCCGCTCCACGACCTGGACGCGCGCAAGGCGAATCTCGCGGGCGAGTACTCGGTGTACGGCATGGCGGAGGTGGCCCTCGCGGCCATCGACCTGGTCACCCTGAACATGGACTTCGACACCGGCGCGGACCACGACCAGATCGTCGCCCGCCTCATCCCGCGCATCGCCGCCCAGGCCCCGCGGCGGCCCGTCAGCGAACACGAGCGCGTCGCCCGCTGGGTCCTGGAGAACCTCATCAACGTCGGCAGCGTCGACCGCGGCTTCCGGGCCGTGTACGGCACTTTCGCGCCGGACGGCACGTATGTACGACGTGACTACGACTTCAAGCTGATCGAAGAGGTCCCGGGGTACGGCGGAAGCGTCTACCTCCGGACGACGGACGAGGCCGTCAACGTCCTCGTCGGCGCCCTCGACACCGATGTCACCAGCGCCCAGATCGCCGCTGAGGTCAAGCTGGAGGTGCTGATCAGCCGGGGCCGGCTGGCCGACGCCCAGCTCGCCGCCGAGCAGGCCCGCTACCGCACCGTGCAGTACTCGGAGGTCCTGCGCAGAGCGCTGGACGCGACCCGGCGCAACGTGCGCGCGGTGGACTGGCTCCAGACCGTCCCCGACATGATCGCCGAGGCGCTCGACCACGTCGCCGACCGGTACCGCCACGAGAACGCGATCCTGACCAACATCCGCAAGGCCCGTGACGAGTCCGAGGACCCGGAGCAGAAGCGGCGGGCCGCCGAACTCGTCGACATCGTGAAGGACTGCATCCGGCGGCACACGCTGCTCCAGTCCCGCCTCCTCGAAGCGGGACCGCTGTTCCGCGCGGAGCAGGACCGGCAGGCCTTCGCGACCCCGATGACATCCTCGGGGATAGACCTGTACGGCCATCTGGTCGCCCCTGTGCTGCCGATGCCCCTGGAGGCTGCCGTGCGGGTCACGGACGCGTTCTTCGCGCGCGGGACGGGGCTTCGTACGCCGGTGTCGGTCCGGGTCGGCGACCTCGTGGACATACTGCTGACGCCGCCACTGGAGCGGGAGCACCTCGGGGCGGAGATGCCGGAGCCGGATCTGATCGCCACGCCGGACGACAGCCGGTTCAGCGAGGAACAGCTGGCGGCCGCCATGGAGTTGCTGGACCTGCCCGCGGACGCGCCTCGGAGGCTGTCGGGGCTGCTCGCCGAGGCGCGTCTCAGGGACGCGGAACTCCCGTATCTGGTGGCGCTGTTGGCCGTTCACGCGGCCAGTCCGCCGGTCGGGACGGCCTATCGGCAGGGTGAGAAGAAGCTGTTGTTCGCCGTCGACGACGGGACCGAGCTGGACGACCCGGAGTTCGGGGGCGCCGATCTGATCGTGGGGATGGCGTTGCTGGACACCGTGGGGATGGCCGCGGGCAGGTCGGAGGCGGCGTGACGGGGCTGATGTCGTCGCCTGGCTGCGGGCCCGTTGTGGCTGGTCGCGCAGTTCCCCGCGCCCCTGCAGGGGCGCTTGTCCGCCCGCTCGATCATCAGAACCCCGAGGAGCCTCAGCCGTGAACGAGCAGGTCGACTGGAGCGAGCCGGAGGCTGTCGCCGCGCCGGCTGTGGCTGCCGTGATCACTCCTGGCGATGCCGCCGATGCCGCTCGGCTGGTGGCCTTTGGCCTCCAGCCCAAGCTGCAGGCGGCCCGGGACCAGGAGTACGCCGAGCTGTTGCGGCGGTACCGCGAGGACCCGGCCTTCGCCCGGCTCGCCGACGCCGTGGCCGCCGGGCTGGGGCTGGTGGTGCTGGAGGTGTCCCCGCGCGCGGGGATGGCGGTGACCGCCGCCGAGGACTCCGTGTTCGCCGTTCGGATGGGGGACTACGCCCGTCGTACCTCCGCCGACGGCTCCGACCGGTTTCTGCACGGGCTCGCCCACCTCGCCGTGGCCGCCATGGCGTTCCCGCGGCCCGAGGACCTCGCCGACGACGGCTACATCGGGCGCGTCACCGTCAACGGCGTCGAGGCCTTCGTCCGGCAGGCCTGCCGGCGGCTGGAGGAGCGGGCCGAGGCACAGGGCGAGATCACCGACCCGGTCAGCGACGCCCCGGGGCTGGAGGCCGCCTGGCGGATCTGGATCAGGCGCAGCGCGACGGGGGCCACCAAGGACGCGCGGAGACCGGCCGGTTCGACCACCGGCATCGTCGGCAAGGCCGTCGTCTTCCTCACCGACTCCGGCTTCCTCCAGCGCACGGGTGACGACAACGGCGGTACGTACCGGACAACGGCTCGTTACCAGCTTCAGGTCCGGGACATGGCCGGCAACGCCGCGATGGCCGAGCTGCTGGAGCTGGGCGTCGTGCCGGTCACCGACGGGACGCCGACGCTGCTGCCCGCCGAGGACACCGACGACCTCGAGCTGGTGGCCGACGCCGGACTGCCCTTCCACCACTCCTGACCGCCACCGCGACCGCCTTCACCCCCAACCCGACTACTCCCTTACGACCACGAGAGTCCGCCATGTACGAGCTGTCCCGGGTCCGCCTCTACTCCATCGGTCCTGCCGGTGCGCGCTACGCCGACACCGTGCTTGACCTGCGGGGTGTCGGCGCGCCGGTGCCCGACCCCGCGCCCACCCAGGCGGAGTTCTTCGAGGACGAGCCAGTTGGACCGCCGCGCCGGCCCGCGCCCGCCGGCGTGCTCTTCCTGGAGAACGGCGGCGGCAAGTCCGTACTGCTCAAACTGATCTTCTCCGTGATGCTCCCCGGACACCGCAACACCCTGGGTGGCGCCAGCTCCGGAGTGCTGCGGAAGTTCCTGCTCGCCGACGACTGCGGGCATGTCGTCCTCGAGTGGCAGCACACGCTCACCGGTGAACTGGTGGTGGTCGGCAAGGCGAGTGAGTGGCGGGGGCGGCAGGTCTCCAACGACCCGCGGAAGTTCGCCGAGGCCTGGTACTCCTTCCGGCCCGGCCCGGGGCTGAGCCTCGACAACCTTCCCGTCGCCGAGTCCACCGCCGTACGGCCGCCGGTGGAGGGCGTCTCCGGTGCCCAGGGGCGGCGCCGCACGATGAAGGGCTTCCGGGACGCGATCACCGAGGCGGGCAAGGCGTATCCGCATCTCGAAGTGCACTGGGAGGAGATCCACGACCGCTGGGTCGAGCACCTGGGAGAACTGGGTCTCGACCCCGAACTCTTCCGCTACCAGCGGGAGATGAACGCCGACGAGGGTGAGGCCGCCGGCCTCTTCGCGGTCAAGAAGGACTCCGACTTCACCGACCTGCTGCTGCGCGCCGTCACCGACACCCGGGACACGGACGGGCTCGCCGACCTGGTCGGAGGCTTCGGCAACAAGCTGGGGCGACGGTCCGAACTGATCGCCGAACGGGACTTCACCGCCGGGTCCGTGGACCTGCTCGGACGCATCGTCGAAGCAGCGGAGACACGGTCCCGCGCGCGGGACGTCCACACCGGTGCCGAGCGCCGGACACGCACCCTGGCCCGGCGGCTGTCCGCGCGAGGCGTCCAGGAGCGGGTCAGGGCCGGGGACCTCGCCCAGCGGGTCACCGCCGCGGCGTACACCGTCACCCACTCCGAGGGCGGGCGGGAGCGCAGCGCGCTGATCGCCGCCGAACTCGCCTTCCGGCATGCCTCACTGGCCCTCGCCGCGGCGGAGAAGACAGCAGCCGCGCAGAAACGCGAACTCGCCGACGCGCGCACCATGCACTCCGCCTGGCAGGCCGCCGAGGTCGTCCTGCGGCACCGCGCCGCCGCCGACCGCTCCGCGCGCGTGGCCGTCGCGATCCGCGAGGCCGAACGGGACGCGGCCCCGGCGCTCGCCGCCCGCGCCAAGGCCGCCGTGGACCTCGTACGGGCGCTGCACTCGGCGGCGGAAGGCGCGGAGGCGCTCGCCAACGAGGAGGAGGAGCGCTCCGCCGCCCTCCAGGAGATCAGCGAGGTCGCCCACCGGGACTCGACCGGCGCGGCCACCGAGGCACAGCGCGCCCGCAGCGAGGTCGGGCACCTGCGGCAGCGGCTCAGCGAGGTCGAGCAGGAGACCGCCGAGGCGGTGCGCGCGGGCTGGCTCGACGACAGTGCTCCGGACGCGGACCCGGCACGGGCCGCGCTCGCCGCCAGCGACGCCGAGAAGTCGGCCGTAGCGGCCTGGGACACCTCCCGTGAGGCGTCCGGTCGGGCTTCCGAGCACGCGCGGGAGGCGGCGTCCGCCGAGTCCCGCGCGGAGCTGACGGCCGCACGCGCGGCGGACGCCGCCACAGCGGCCGAGCGCGCGTACGACGCCGAGCGGCGCACCGCCGAGGCCCTGGCGGCGGAGGAACGGCTCGCCGACCTGCTGAGCCTGCCGTCGGCGGGCGGTACGCGGCAGCGGGGACGGGCCGCGGTGCCGCGCCAGCAGGGCCCGGGTGAGGGCAGCGGTGCCGAGAGCACGGCCGGGGACGATGATCAGGGCGCCCCCCGTGCCGCCGTCGAAGGGCCGCTGACCCCCGAGGAACTGGACCGCTTCGCCGACGAACTCCATGAGCTGCTCGACGCCGGTGTCACCTCCGCCGAGCGGCAGCTCTTCGAGCTGCGGACCGCCGCCGCCGACGACGCCCGGATCCTCGGCGCGCTCGGTGACGGCGGGCTGCTGCCGGCCGGCCCCGATGTGCTGGCCACCGTCGAGTTCCTCGGCGAACACGGCATCCCCGCGCTGCCCGGCTGGCGCTACCTCGCCCAGGCCGTCGACCCCGTCGACCACGCGCGCGTGCTGGCCGCCCGCCCCGAACTGGTCGACGGCGTCATCATCACCGACCCCGGCACGCACGCGCGTGCCCGCGAGGCACTCGCCGACGCGGCCCTGCTGCCCCGCTCGGCCGTGGCGGTCGGTACGGCAGCCGCCCTGCTCGCCCCCACCCCGGCCCCCGGACCGGACGACGGCGACGTGTTCCTCGTACCGCCGAACCCGGCCATGCACGACGAACACGCCGCCGACGAGGAACGACAGGCGCTGCGGGCCCGGGCCGGTGAGCGGGAGGAGGAGATCCGCACCCTCGCCGCGCGGCTCGGCAAGGACCGGGAACTGGGCGCGCGGCTCGCCTCCTGGCGCACGGGCTGTCCTGCCGGGCGGCTCGGCGAGCTGGCCCGGGCCGCGCACGACGCGCGTGCCTTCGCCGAGGAGGCCGAGGCCGAGCTGGCCGAGGCCCGGACCGTGCGGGCCGAGGCCGACGAGGTGGCGAGCGAGGCGTCCCGGGTCCGGGACGAGCGGCAGGAGGCGGCCCAGCGGGCCAGGCGCGCCGCCGACGCGCTCGCCGGCCTGGCGTACCGGCTGCGTGAACGTGCCGGCTGGCAGGTCAAGGTGCGTGAACTGGCCGACGAGGCGGTCGAGTCGGAGGCCCGCGCCCAGATCTGCCTGGAGCGAGCGCGGTCCGCCGACGAGGACCGGCGCGCTGTCCAGCGGTCCGCCGACGACGCGCGCCGCACGGCCCGCGCCCTGCGCGCCGAGCGCGCTGAGATCGCGGGCGCCCCAGATGACCTGCCGGAAGCCGACGAAGACGCCGCGAAGTCGTCGCTGCCGGCCCTCCGAGAGGCCTACCGGGCCGCCTCCCAGCTGTACGAGAAGGTCGGCGTCGGGGCCGACCTGCGGGCGGAGCAGGCACGCTCCGAGAGCGACGAGAGCGCCGCGCGCGCGGACCTGGACAGGCTGAGCAACAAGGTGCGTACGCGCGCCGAACAGCTGCTGCAGGCGCCCGAGGGATCCGACGGACCGTCCCGGCAGGCCGCCTCCGCGCGCGCCGAGGAACTCGTCCAGCTCCTGGAGACCCGGGTGTCCACGGCCAGCGAGCAACTCGGGCGGCTGCGCGGCGAGGCCGAGCGGCACGCGCCCGAGGACGGCGATTCGCACACCGAGCTGGCCGAGGAACTCGTCCCGCGCGACGCCGAACACGCTCAGGTACTGCTGCGCACCGCCACCGCCGAACTGGCCTCCCGTACCGAGGCGTTGGCCCGGGCCAGGGAGGCGCACGCCGAACTTCTCGGCTCCCACAGGGCAGCCGAGGACGCCGCCTCAGGGTTCGACGAGATCGCCGCGATGCTCCGCGACCTGCTGCGCGAGCACGCCTCCGACGACGAGCAGGAAGCCCCGGAGCCCTACCCCGGAAGCCCGGAGGAAGCCCGGCAGTCGGCCGCCGAGGCCCGCCGCTCCCTCCGCGGCTGCGCCGCCGACCTGTCCGCGGCCGAGGCCGCCGTGCGCGAGGCGAGCGACATCCTCGTACGGCATGCCAACTCCACGCGGTACGAGGCGGTGCGCACCCCCGCCCGCCAGCAGATCCGTGAACTGCCCGCGTCCGCGCTGCCCGAGCACGCGCAGAAGTGGGCGGACGCCTTCGCACCCCGACTCCGGGTCCTGACCGACGAGTTGGCGCAGCTGGAGCGGAACCGGGACTCGATCGTGGACCGGCTGCGCGGGTTGGTGGAGTCGTCGCTGGCCACCCTGCGGTCCGCGCAGCGGCTGTCCCGGCTGCCCGAGGGGCTCGGCGAGTGGTCCGGGCAGGAGTTCCTGCGCATCCGGTTCGAGGAGCCCGACCAGGCGACGCTCACGGAGCGGCTCGGCGAGGTCGTCGACGAGGCGACCCGGTCGGCCGTGAAGAAGAACTCCGACCTGCGCCGGGACGGAATGTCCCTGCTCCTGAGGGGAGTCGGCGCCGCCCTCCAGCCCAAGGGCATCGCCGTCGAGATCCTCAAGCCCGACGCCGTACTGCGCGCCGAACGCGTGCCTGTCGGGCAGATGGGTGACGTGTTCTCGGGCGGTCAGCTGCTCACCGCGGCCATCGCCCTGTACTGCACGATGGCCGCGCTGCGCAGCAACGACCGGGGCCGAGACAAGCACCGGCACGCCGGCACGCTGTTCCTCGACAACCCCATCGGACGGGCCAACGCGACCTACCTGCTGGAGCTCCAGCGAGCCGTGTCCGACGCGCTCGGCGTCCAACTCCTGTACACCACCGGCCTGTTCGACACGACCGCGCTCGCCGAGTTCCCCCTCGTCATCCGCCTCCGCAACGACGCCGACCTCCGCGCGGGCCTCAAGTACATCAGCGTCGAGGAACACCTCCGGCCGGGACTGCCACAGCAGGCCCCGGCCGGGGAGGGAGACGCGGTACACAGCGAGATCACGGCGACGCGAATGTTCAAACGTCCCGCACAGACACCTTCCTCCGGGGCGACTCCCTAGGGGCGCGGGGAACTGCGCGACAAGCCAAGACGGCGCCGCAGTTCCCCCACGACCCGCACCCGTCTTAGGCGTCCGCCTTCAAAAGGTCCGCACACTTCTCACCGATCATCATCGTCGTGATACACGGATTCACCGTCACCAGATCCGGCATCACCGACCCGTCGGCAACCCGCAAGCCATCGACACCCTTCACCCGCAGCCGCGCGTCCAGCGGCGCCGAGGCGTCGTCGTCCGCACCCATCTTCACGGTGCAGGCCGGGTGGTAGACGGTGTTGTGGGTCTTGTGGATGTAGTCCAGCAGCTCGTCGTCGGTCCGGACATCCGGCCCGGGGGACAGTTCCGCCTTCACCCAGCCGCTCAGCGCGGGCTGGGCGGCGATCCGGCGGGCCAGCTTCAGCCCGTACGTCATCACGCGCGCGTCGTGCTCGTGCGTGAAGTACCGCGGATCGACCATCGGCTTGTCCCGGTAGTCACGGGTACGCAGCCTCACCGTGCCGCGGGACTTCGCCCGGGTCACGTTGGGGGTGAGGCAGAACGCGTTCTCCGAGGTCGGATAGCCCCAACGCGCCGTGTTCATGTCGAACGGCACCGAGCCGTAGTGGAACATCAGGTCGGGCCGGTCCAGGCCCGGTTCGGTGTCGTAGAAGATGCCCGCCTCCCACCACTGGTTGGAGGTCGTGGTCATCGGCTGTGCGGCGTCCCACATGATGACGCCCTCGGGGTGGTCCTGCAGGTTCTCACCGACGCCGGCGGAGTCCACGACCACCTCGACGCCGACCTCGCGCAGCTGCTCGGCCGGTCCGATACCGGACAGCATGAGGAGCTTCGGGGTGTCGATCGACCCGCAGGACACGATGACCTCGCGGCGCGCCCGTACGGTCCTGGTGTGGATGAGGTCCGGGTCGAGGTAGTCGGCGCCCACGCACCGGCGCCCCTCCAGCACGAGCTGCTTCGCCCGCACACCTGTCCGTACCTCCAGGTTCGGCCGCCTGCCCATGACGGGGTGGAGATAGGCGACGGAGGACGACTGACGGATGTTGTTCTCGTCGGAGTTGATCTGGAACCAGTTGGCCCCGCGGAGCACGGTGTTCCCGGTGTTGAAGGGCGTGGTGGGGATGCCCGCCTGTGCGCACGCCTCCAGCAGGGCGGCGCCGCACGGGTCCTCGCTCTTCACCGTACGGAGCTTCACCGGGCCGGTGCGGCCGTGGTGGTCGCCGGGGGCGTCGTTGGTCTCCAGGCGCCGGTAGAGCGGGAAGAGGTCGGCCGCGCTCCAGCCCTTACAGCCTGCCGCCGCCCAGTCGTCGAGATCCTCGGCCGGGGCCCAGAAGGCGATGCAGGAGTTGTGGGAGGAACAGCCGCCGAGCACCTTCGCGCGGGCGTGCCGCATGAAGCTGTTGCCGCTGGCCTGTGGTTCGACGGGGTAGTCCCAGTCGTAGCCGGACTCCAGCAGGCCCATCCAGCGTTCGAGTCTGAGGACGTTGTCGTCGCCGACGTCGCTCGGGCCCGCTTCCAGCACGCACACCGTGACGGACGGGTCCTCCGAGAGCCGCGCGGCCACCACGTTGCCGGCGGTGCCACCGCCCACCACCACGTAGTCGAACTCGTCGGTGGTCATGAGTGATCGGTCCATGGGGGATTGCTCCATCAGGGCTTGACCTCCTTCAGTCGGCCGCCGGGGCGGCGAGGGGAGCGGCCGGCGCGGCCGGGGCTCCCTCGAGACGGTGTCCGGCGAGCACACCCGTCCGGTGCCGCTGGACGAACCAGTAGTAGGCGAAACCGCCACCCGCGATGATCGAGACGAACAGCACGGCGCCCCACTGGAGGTACCAGTGGAAGGGGGCGGTGGCGTTGTAGACCGAGGCCCGCGGCCAGATCAGGTTCGTCGTCATGGCGCCGCCCCAGATCACGGCCCCGATGTTGACCAGCAGGCCCCAGCGGCCCAGCGAGAACTTGCCGTCGCCGGCCGGCTGCCACCTGCCGCGCAGCCGTGCCACCAGCATGGGTACGGTCACGCCCAGATAGGCGAGGTAGATCATGATGATGCCGATGCTGGTGACGACGGTGAAGATCTGCGGCTGGCGGATGTTGACCACCAGGATCGCCAGTGCCAGCACTCCGACGATCACGGCGGGCAGTACCGGCGTCTGGAAGCGCGGGCTGACCTTCGCGAGCAGGGAGGACGCGGGGAGGTTGTTGTCGCGGGCCATCGCGAACGCCAGCCGGATCGCCGCCGTGTGGACGGCCAGCGCGCAGACGGTGACCGCGATCAGCACGCACCACAGCATCGCCTTGCCGGCCGTCGGTCCGAGCACGTCGAGCACGACG
This sequence comes from Streptomyces turgidiscabies Car8, assembly GCF_000331005.1. Lineage (GTDB taxonomy): Bacteria > Actinomycetota > Actinomycetes > Streptomycetales > Streptomycetaceae > Streptomyces > Streptomyces turgidiscabies. Next base: position 1,989 of record NZ_AEJB01000281.1, on the reverse strand, counting down.
TACTGCAGACCGTCCGTGGACAGCTCCTTGCCCTTCAGGCTGGAGACGCTCATCAGTGCGAGGAGGAGGATCAGGCCGCCGAGGACGAAGGAGGCGACGATCGCCCGGATGATGGCGCGCGGCGCGTTCCGGGACGGGTCGCGGGACTCCTCACCGAGCGAGGCGGCGGTGTCGAAGCCGTACATGACGTACGCGGATGCCAGTGAGGCCACCAGGAACGCGCCGAGGTAGCCGGCGCCGTGGCCCGCGCCCGTGCCGTTCGTCTGGGTGACGACCTGCGGGCCTCGGGTGATGTGCACGGCGAACAGGACGATCAGCACCACTGTGGCGACGAGCTCGATGAAGACACCCGCCGTGTTGATCGTGGCCATCAGCTTGACGCCGAAGGCGTTCACCACGGTCGTGAACAGGATCAGCACGCCGGCCAGGATCACCGCGTTGGTCGCCACGTCGTACTTGCCGGTGCCGTCACCGACGATCTGGAACACACTGGAGATCTGCGGCAGCGTGAGCTGGTAGGCGAGTGCCACCGCGGCGATCGACACGATCGAGGCGATCAGCATCATCCAGCCGGCGAGCCAGCCCAGATGCGGATTGCCGATCTTCTTCGACCAGTTGTAGACCGAGCCCGCCACGGGATAGCGGGCGGCCAGCTCCGCGAAACAGAGCGCGACCATGAACTGGCCGACGAACACCATCGGCCACGACCACCAGTAGGCGGGACCGCCGCTGCCGTAGCCGAAGTAGAACAGCTGGAAGGTGCCGGTCAGGATCGAGATGTAGCTGATCCCGGCCGCGAAGGTGTGGAAGTTGCCGAGGGTGCGCTTGAGTTCGGGCTTGTATCCGAACTCGGCGAGTTCGTCGTCGTCCGTGTGCCCTGGGCCTGTTGGTTGTTCGGTGGTTGCCATGAGCGGACTCCTGGGGGGACCGGGGAAGGGGAGGGAGCGGCTCGTTGCGGGTGCCGGGATGAACGGGTGGGATCAATGGGGGCGCACATTCAGGACACACGCAAGGGGAATGGCGCAAAAAGGGCGGAGAAGGGGTGGAGAGGGTGGCGCGCGGGTGGCGCTACGAGAACCAGCCCTGCGGCGAGGGATCGGTGTTCCGGTAGATGTGCTTCGCCTCGCGGTACTCGGCGAGTCCTGCGGGTCCGAGTTCCCGGCCGAAGCCGGACTGCTTGTAGCCGCCCCACTCCGCCTGGGGGAGGTACGGGTGGTAGTCGTTGATCCACACCGTGCCGATCCGCAACCGGGCCGCGACCCGCTGGGCCTTGGCCTCGTCGGTGGTGAAGACGCCTCCGGCGAGTCCGTACACGGTGTCGTTGGCGAGGCGGACCGCCTCCGCCTCGTCCGTGAACCGCTCCACGGTGAGCACCGGCCCGAACGACTCCTCCTGTACGACGGTCATCCGGGCGTCGCACTCGTCGAGCACCGTCGGTGAGTAGTAGAAACCGTCGTCGAGCCCCTCGGGGCGTGCCCCGCCACAGCGCAGGACCGCACCCTCGGCCAGGCCCTGGGCGACATACGCCTCGACCTTCGCGCGATGTGCCTCGGAGATCAGCGGGCCGGTCTGGGCCTCTTCGTCGAACGGGCCGCCGAGCCGGATCAGCCGGGCCCGCCGGACGACCTCGTCGACGAACCGGTCGTGCAGCGAGTCCTCCACCAGCAGCCGGGCCCCGGCCGAGCAGACCTGCCCGGAGTGCAGGAACACCGCGGTGAGCGCCATGTCGACGGCCGTGTCGAAGTCGGCGTCCGCGAACACGATGTTGGGGTTCTTGCCGCCGAGTTCGAGCGCGACCTTCTTCACGGTGCCCGCCGCGGCAGCCATGAGCCTGCGGCCCGTCTGGAGTCCGCCGGTGAAGGAGAGGAGGTCGACGTCCGGATGGTCGCCGAGCGGTGCGCCCGCCTCCGGACCGGCGCCGAGGACGAGGTTGGCCACGCCCGCGGGCAGTCCGGCCTCCTCCAGGAGCCGCATCAGACGGATCGCGGT
>NZ_AEJB01000280.1 GCF_000331005.1 Streptomyces turgidiscabies Car8 | reverse complement strand
TTCGCGACCCGCAGGTTGTCCCAGAAGGTGAAGGGCGCCCCGCCGTTCGCGGTGACCGCCGCCCGGCAGGCCGCCGTGGTGTCCAGGCCGCCGCCGTCGGGGGAACTCCGCCGCCCCACAGGCCGCGGGCACCGTGGCCGGCGCGCCGGTGGCGTCCGCCACCGACGATGCCGGACCGCGGCACCTGATCGCAGGCGCCGCCGCGGCTGTACTGCTCGCCGCGGTCGCCGCCATTGTCCTACGTCTGCGCCGCCGGTGAACACCGGCAGCACAGACGTTCATTGACGGTTCGTCAGTTGACGAAGACCGTGGCGTTACCCTGCGTCACGTCCGTCACCGGGGCGTACTTGGCGGTGAAGTAGCCGTTGGCGAAGCACAGGCCCGAACCGGACGTCTTGGTGAACGCCTGGGCGGTGAAGTTGATGCTGTTGTCGGCGGCACCGGTCGTGCCCGTCAGGCTGGGCGCCTGGTAGACACAGTTGATGCTGCCCAGCAGGGTGCGCAGCACGACGGTCGTCTGGATGGTGGAACCGGAGGCCGGGGTGACGGTGACGGAGCCGTCGGAGCCCACCGCGGTGGTGTACGGCAGGTTGTTGACGGTCACGCTGGTCACGCCGAGAACACCGAGGACATTGCTGGTGCAAGTGCCGAAGGTGTGCGCGGTGACCGACTCGGTCGCCGTGCCGGGCGCGGAGGGGTTCGTCTCGACCTTGGCCGTGAAGGTCGACGCCGCGCAGGAGACACCGCTGGTGCCGGTCGCGCTGGAGTAGAGGGTGGCGGCGGTGCCGGTGGCGAGGGAGGCGCTGAGGACGTCGTTCACGGCGACGGCGTCGCCGGCCGCGCTGTTGATGGTGAGAACGGTGTCGGCGGCGGACGCGGGGGTGACCGCGGCGACCGAGAGACCGGCGACGGCGGCGGCGAGGGCGAGGGCGGAGCGAGTGCGAGTACGCATGATGCGGGTGCCTCTTTCTTGGAGCTGGGGGTGTTGGGGGTGGCGCCGTGGAGGCCAGGGCGCGCGGAAGTACGCGTGCGGGACGCATGAAGGACGCGGGAAAAACGCCGTTACCGGCCCGTAACGCCTTCTCCGTACGTGACGGACCGGCAACGACAACCGGCCGGTGACCGGCAGGAAGGCTTGGAGGGAGGCTTCCTGACCGGACCGGGCGGGACAGGGCGACCCGGCGGCGGCCCAGGGGGGAAACGGCCGTGCCGGTGCCTCGGGGGCGGACTTGCGGAATAAGCAAAGAGTCCGGGAAGAGCGGTGACTCGCACCGCTGCGGATCCGGCGCCACGGATCCGGGGAAACCAGCTCGTTTGTAGACCTGAGGGACCGTCAACGTCAAGACGTCTCACGGAAGTTGATGTCGCTCGTCGAACTTTCCCGTGAACTTCCGCGCTCCCCCTCGGCCCGTGCGACACCCCCTCAGAAGCCGGCCGGCAGCCTCTCGGACACCCCGGACGACCGGCGATCGACCCGCAAAGTCACAGGTGGAACATAATCCGCACCCTTTTTCCACAACTCCCTTGACCCCTCAAAGTAACCACGGGTAACTTCCTCGGCGGCTACTGGTGCGTAACCGTGAAAGCCCTTGCAACCGCCGGGAGTTGCGAGGAGACGTAACGCCACAGTCGCTGTCCGCGCCAGGACAACGTGCCACTGAAGCGTGACCAGCATTGACGCACTGACTATGTACTGGGAGCAGACCATGGCTTCGTCCTCGGACGCCTCGTCGTCCGCTGGATCCAACCCCGAGCAGCCAGGAAGCGGTAACGCTTCCGAAGGCTCCGCGGGCACGGGATCCACCAACGTGTCCGAATTCTTCGAAGGTGCCGGAAAGGGCACCGAACGGCGCGGGCGGGTTCGCATGCGCCGCGCAGCCGTGATGGCGGTGCCGGCCACTCTGGTCGCCGCCTCACTCGCGGTTCTCACCGCGCAGGGCGCCCTGGGCGTCCAGTTCGCCATCTCCGGCATGCCGTTCACGGTCACCGCCACGGAGATGAACGGCACCGGTTTCGAGCAGTTCGGCGGCCTCGACCACATGATCGAGAACAGCCCGAACGAGGGCGACACCGGCGGCCAGGTCCTGATCATCACCACCGCGATCAAGAACGCGACGATCACCAAGCTGTGCCAGAGCGTCGACCTCGGTGGCGTCAACCTGCTGATCAAGGCGGGCGGCAACGGCACCCCGGTGTCCGCGACCGACCTCACGCTCGACGGCACCGAGCAGTCGGGTGACGCGTCCTTCAGCAACATCGAGATCGGCAACGACGCCAGCACGCTCACCAAGGCGGGCGTCCAGGGTCCGGCCGGTGTCTTCAGCCAGCAGGCGGACAGCATCCGGATCGCCAACCTGCGGTCGACCAACTACGCCACCACCGCAGCCGTGTTCAAGCTGCCCGGGCTGAAGCTCAGCTTCAGCTCGTCGGGTTGCTGATGTCCGGCATCGAGCAAGAGGGGGTGGGGCCCGCCTTCAGAAACTGGCGGGCCCACCGTCCGTTCGTGGGCGGGCTGCTGCTCACCCTGGGCGGGGTGGAGATCCTCGTCACGATGAAGGTCTCCCTGAAGATCGTCGTGCACCTGGGTATGCAGGGCCTGGCAGGCTTCATGCTGCCGGCGCTCATGGTGGTGGTCGGTCTGTTGATCCTCTTCAACCCCACGCAACGGCTGTTCTACTCGATCGTCGGCATCATGCTGACGCTGGGCACCTGGGTCACCTCGAACCTCGGTGGCTTCTTCGTCGGCCTCGCCCTGGGCGCCGTGGGCAGCTGCATGGCTTTCGGCTGGCTTCCCGACCAGGAACCCCGGGTCAGCCGCCGCCAGCGACGCGAGGACAAGAAGCAGGGCAAGGCCGCCATGGACTCCACGGAGGCCCCGGCGACGGACGACGGTCAGGGAGACGGCGAGGGCAGCCTGCGCGGCTCGATTCGTTCCTCCACCGCCGTGTCTCCCTCGCACCTGACGACATAGGCACCCCTGCCCGGCAACTCCGCGACTGCCTCGACGAGTTCGGTCCCTCGGTACACGAGGCCGACCCCGTCGTCGGTGCAGTGCGTGGTGGGCAGGGTGCCGTCGGCGACAAGCCGGTGGACCAGCGGGCGGCGGCCCGCGTCGCTGTCGTAGTGCACGCCGTTTCCGTACGGAAGGAAACCCAGCGCGTCGGTGAGCGGCCTCAGTTCGGGGCCGAAGGAATCGGTGGTGCCCCCTCTGAACCAGCAGAGGGAGCCCGCGCTCACCCCGCTGAGCACCACGCCGGCCTCCCAGGCGCGCCGCATGATCCGGTCGAGGCCGTGCACCCGCCAGACCGCGAGCAGATTCGCCACCGAGCCACCCATGACCCAGACGACGTCCTGGTCAAGCACCGTGCCCTCGACGTCGTCCAGGTTGGGCATGGGGAAGAGGTGCAGCGGCGTGAGGTCGAAGCCCGCGACCCGGGCGGCCTCACCCATGCGGGCCGTGAAGTGCTCGGCGTCCCCGATCGCCGTACCGACGTACAGGACGCGCGGTCTGCGGCCGTGGACCCCTGAGAGGTCCACGGCGTGATGGACGAGGGCGTCGAACGCCACCATGGTCCGGCCGCCGGTGCGGTGTCCGCCGGAGGTCGCGAGGATGGTCGGTTCGGAAGCGGCCATGTCGATGATCTTACCGATCGGCGACGGGCTCCCGTCGGTCGGCAAGCGCCTCGGCCGCAGCCGCCTCGGTCCGGACGGGCTCGGGCCGGCCGACCACAGGTTCAGCCGGGACACCGCCACTCACCTGCGAAGATGTCTCCCCCGTCGGCCTGCTCGCCGCCCCGTCCTCCTTCAGCGCCTGCGCCTCGCTCTTGAGGATGCGCATCGAGCGGCCCAGGGCGCGTGCCGTGTCCGGCAGCTTCTTCGAGCCGAACAGCACGATGCACACGATGGCCACCACCAGCAGGTGCCAGGGTTCCAGTCCGTTCCGGAGCACAACCTCACCGCCCTTTCCTTCGTCAGACATAACAGTTGCCACTTTGCGCAACTGTACAACCAGGGTGAGACGTGAGAAGGGCGCCGATGACCACCAGCACGAGCAGGCCAGCCGTACCCCCGCGAAGCCGGTCCGCCGCGGGTACCCGGCGGCGGAAGCCGGGGCGGCGCGGGCGGCTGGCACTGGCGATCTTCCTCTCGCTCCTGCTGCTCCTCGCGGCCGGCGCGGGCTGGGTCTATCTGAAGCTGGACGGTGACATCAAGACCTTCGACGCGGGCGGCATCGCGGACAACCGCCCCTCCGCCGGCTCGTCCAAGGGCGAGAACGTCCTGGTCATCGGCTCGGACGCGCGCAACGACGGCAACGCCGCGCTCGGCGGCGGCGACGTGAACGACATCGGGCGCTCCGACACCGCGTTCCTGCTGCACATCTACGCCGACCACAAGAACGCCGTCGCCGTCTCCATACCCCGCGACACCCTGGTCACCATCCCGCCCTGCAAGCTGCCCGACGGCAAGTGGACGACCGCCCGGCGGGGCCAGATGTTCAACGAGGCGTTCTCGGTCGGCGAGACCGCCAAGGGCAACCCCGCGTGCACGCAGAACACGGTGGAGAGCATCACCGGTCTGCGCGTCGACCACACCGTCGTCGTCGACTTCAAGGGCTTCGCGGCGCTGACCGACGTGGTGGGCGGGGTGAAGGTGTGCCTTCCCCAGGACCTGTACCAGCGTGATCTCAACCCCAACCTGACCACGCGCGGCAAGCTGCTCTTCGACAAGGGCGAGCAGGAGGTCTCGGGGCAGAAGGCGCTGGACTACGTCCGGATCCGGCACGGCATCGGCGACGGCTCCGACATAGGCCGGATCAAGCGCCAGCAGGCTTTCGTGGCGAGCCTGTTGAAGGAGGTCAAGAGCAACGGTCTGAGCCCGACCAAACTGCTCCCCCTCGCCGACGCGGCCACCAAGTCGCTGACCGTGGACCCCGGTCTCGGCTCCGCCGACAAGCTGATCTCCTTCGCGATGACGCTGAAGGACATCGACCTGCACAACACGAAGTTCGTCACGATCCCCTGGCGGTACGCGGGGGATCGCGTGGCGATCGTCGAACCGGACGCCAGTGACCTCTGGGCCGCCCTCAAGGCGGACCGCACCCTGGACGGCAAGGACGCGAGCGGCAAGAAGAAGGCCGCGCCGAGTGCCGGGCCCTCGGCCGCCCCGACTCCCGTGTCCGGCAAGGGAATCACCGTCACCGTCTACAACGGCACCACCGTCACCGGCCTGGCCGCGAAGGCCGCCGCCGAGCTGACCTCCGACGGTTTCACGGTCACCGGCACGGCGACCGCTCGCAGCCAGGACCACGCGACGACGGTCATCGAGTACGGCCCCGGCCACAAGTCCGAGGCCCAGACCGCGGCCCGCGTCTTCCCGGGCGCCGCCATGCAACCGGTGCCGGGTGCGGGGGTCAACGTCGTCGTCGGCAAGTCGTACAAGGGCGGCTCCACGGCCGCGCCGAAGCCCACCGCGATCCCGAAGGACGTCACCGAGGGAGCCCGCTCGGCCGACGACAACCCCTGCTCGAACCTCACCTACGGCTGACCGGGGAGTCCTCACCCGGGAAACGGCCACCGCCGGGCGACGGCGAGGGCACCCCCGTACAGCCCCAGCACGACCGCACGAAGGGCGTAGTACGACCCCGGGAGCCCCACCAGCCCCAGCGGCGGCCCGAGGGAGGACAGCGGCAGCAGCAGCCCGACGGCGGCCAGCCCTGCCGCCGCCCGTCCGACGGCTCCCCGGATCCGGCCGCCGCCACCACGCAGGAGCAGCATCACCACGGCCTGGGTGAGGAGGTTCTCGGTGAACCAGGCCGAGTGGAAGACGGCCCGGTCGTCCAGGGCGTCGGGACCGTGCAGGGCGAGGGCGAGCACGCCGAAGGTCGCGAGGTCGGCGACGGCGTTGAGCGCGCCGAACCCGCCGAGGAACCGGAGGAGTTCACGGGGGCGCACAGCGGTCGGCCTGGCCAGGGCGCCGGGCGCGGGACGGTCGTAGGCGTAAGCCAGTTGGGCCGCGTCGAAGCACAGGTTCTGCGCGAGGACCTGGGCCGGGAGCATCGGCAGGAACGGCAGCAGGAGTCCGGCGGCGAGCATCGCGGCGACGTTCCCGAGGTTCGAGGAGAGCGTGACGCGCAGATACGTGGCGATGTTGCCGCTGCTGTGCCGGCCGGCCGTGACGGCGTGGGCGACCGCGGCGAGGTTCCTGTCCCCGAGGTCCCCGGAGTCCCCGGAGTCCCCGGAGTCCCCGAGGATGACGTCCGCGCTCTCGCGGGCCACGTCGACGGCGGCGCGCGGCGCGATCCCGACGTCGGCGGCGCCCAGCGCGGGCACGTCGTTCGTCCCGTCGCCGAGGAAGCCGACGGTGTGCCCGCCGGCCCGCAGCGCGGCGACGATCCGGGCCTTGTGGGCGGGGGCGCAGCGTGCGAAGACGGTCGTACGGCGGGCCAGGTCCGTCAGTTCGGCGTCGCCGAGGCCGGCCACGGCGTCCGCGTCCACGACCTCCCCGGGATCGAGGCCCAGGTCGTGGCAGGCGCGGGCGGCCGTGCCCGGATGGTCGCCGGTGAGGATCTTCACGTCCACCCCGAGCGCGGCGAGGTCGCGCAGGGCTGCGGCGGCGGTCGGCGCGAGGTCGTCCCGCAGGGCGACGAACCCCCGGAAAGTCAGGTCGCGTACGTCGGCCGGGGTCCATTCGCGGGTGCGCGCGGGCCGCTCGGCGGTGGCGACGGCGAGCAGGCGCAGTCCGCTCGCCGCCTGTCCGTCGGCGCGCGAGAGAAGCCGGGCCCGCTCGGCGGCGTCCAGCGCGCACCGTTCGACGACGTCCGCGACGGCGCCCTTGACGACGAGGACATGGGTCCCGAGTCGCCCCCGTACCACCGCAGTGGTCAGCCGCCGCACCGGGTCGAAGGGCAGCGCGGCCACCCCGTCGTACCGTTCCCCGACCGGTCCCGCCGCCGTCAGGAGGGCTTCGTCGAGGGCGTCCGGGGTGGGCGGTTCGGCGAGTTGGAGGGTCCACCAGGCGGCCGTGGCGGCCCAGTCGAGCACCTGGGGATCGTCCCGTCCGGCGGCGTCGGTGGACCGCTCGACGACCGGCCGGTCCCGGGTGAGGGTGCCGGTCTTGTCGACGCACAGGACGTCGACGGCGCCCAGGTCGTGCAGCGCGGGCAGGCGTTTCACCACGACCCCGTGCGCGCGGGCGAGCCCCGAGGCCGCACGAGCCAGGCAGATGCCGACGACGACCGGCAGCATCGCGGGCGTCAGTCCGACGGCCACCGCGACGGCGAACGGCAGCGTCTCCGGTCCCTGCCGACGCAGCGCCCCGCTCGCCATGAGCACGAGCGGCGGGGCGAGCAGCATGAACCGGATCAGCACCCAGGAGATCCCGTGCAACGACCGGTCGAAGTCGCTCCTGTCCCGCGCCGCGACCGTCCTGTGCGCACCCGCGAACTGGGTCCGCGCCCCCGTGGCCACCACCACGGCGGTGGCGCTTCCGGAGGCGACGGCGCTGCCCTGGAAGCACAGCTCGGGCCGCGCGAACACGCCCCGGTCCGCGGCACCCGGCCGCGCGTCCTTCGCGACCGGCGCCGACTCGCCCGTCAGCGGCGCCTGGTGCACGGTCAGCCCGGCCGCGCGCAGCAGCCGCACGTCCGCCGGGACCAGGTCTCCGGCTCCGAGCCGGATCACGTCGCCCGGCACCAGTTCGGCGACCGGGATCTCCCGGGCGAGCGGCGGCCCGCCCTCCTGGGGCCGGCGCAGGACCGTCGCGGTACCGGCGACCAGCTCGCGCAGCCCTCTGAGGAAACGTTCCGCCTGATGTTCTCCCGAGGCGCGCAGCACACAGCTGACCGCGACCAGAAAGAGGATCACCGCGGCCGTCCCCCAGGCCGTGACGGCGGCCGAGACGAGCCCGAGACAGAGCAGTACGGCGGTGAAGGGGTCGCGCAGACTCCGGACGAACCGGACGGGCCACCCGACCGGCCGGGCGGACGGCACGACGTTCTCCCCGAAGGCCGCCGCCCGCGCCTCGGCCTCGGTGTCGGTCAGCGCGCGCGAGAGGCTGTCGAGCCGGTGCGGCGTAAGGAGTTCAGACTCCACGGAGATGCCGTACGGGGGCGCCCTCGGCCCGGTCGGTCAGCCGTCCGACCAGCAGCCGTACGACGGTGACGATGTCCGGGTCGTCGACGAGGTACACCTGGCGGCGTCCTTCGCGTCTGGAGCGTACGAGCCCGGCGAGTCTCAGCTTGGTGAGGTGCTGGCTGACGGCGGGCAGCGCGCCGCCGACCCGCTCGGCGAGCCCCGTCACATCGCTCTCGCCCTGCGCCAGCGCCCACATGATGTGCAGTCGCGCGGGCGAGGCGAGCAGGCCGAAGGCTCCGGCGGCCTCGGCCAGCACCTCGGCGGACGGATCGTCGAATCCTGTGTTGCCCGTACCTGTCACCACCGCGCCAGTTTAGGCGGGTGCGCGGCCCGTGCTGCGTCGCACGATGAGGTGGGCGGGGATGACGGAGACCACCGCGCCGATGCCCGTGGCCGCTTCCTCCCCGCCGTCGATCCGCGCGAGGAGCAGCCTCAGCGACCGGGTGCCGATCTCCTGGAAGTCGGTGCGGACGGTGGTGAGCGGGGGCAGCAGATGGGCGGCTTCCGGGATGTCGTCGTAGCCGACGACGCTGACGTCGTCCGGGACCCGACGGCCGGCCTCGTGGAAGGCGCGCAGCGCGCCGAGCGCCATCTGGTCGTTGGAGGCGAAGACGGCGGTGACGTCCGGATCGCGGGCGAGCCGCCGGCCCAGTTCGTACCCGGAGTCTGCGCTCCAGTCGCCGACGAGCGGCTCGGGCACCTCGGCCCCGGCCTTCTCCAGGGTCTCGCGCCAGCTCGCGGCCCGGCGTTCCGCGGACGTCCAGCCGGCCGGTCCGGCGATGTGCCGCACCGTACGGTGGCCCAGTCCCAGCAGGTGTCCGGTGGCCAGGAGCGCCCCGCCGCGGGAGTCGGCGGTGACCATGGGGGTGTCGTCGCCCAGGGCGTTGTCCATCACGACGAGGGGAATGTCGAGGTGGGCCTCGGCGAGGGCCCTGCCGACGCGCCGCTGCGGGGCGATGGCGATGACCCCGTCGGCGCCCTCCGCCGACAGCCGGTCCACGGCCTGGACGACGGTGTCCCGGTCGGCGGTGTCGAGGGCGATGGAGCTGACCAGGTAGCCCGCGTCCTGGGCGGCGGTGTTGATCGCGGTGAGTGTGGAGGCGGGACCGTAGCGGGCCGCGTCGAAGGAGATCACCCCGAGCATCCGGGTCCGCCCGCTCGCCAGTGACCGGGCACTGCGGCTCGGCCGGTAGCCGAGCGACCGCATGGCCTCCAGCACCGACTCGCGGGTCTCGGCCCGGACGGCCGGGTTGTCGTTGAGCACCCGTGACACGGTCTGCTTGGAGACACCGGCGAGCCGTGCCACGTCGTCCATCACCGGTCGGGTGCCCGCGAAGTTGCGTCGGCTGCGTCCCTTGGGAGCGGCGCCGCCACCGGCACTTCGGGTCATGGGGGTCGCATCCTTCGGCTTTGTTCGCGCGGCGGTCGTGCCCCGCCCGGCTGGCCCACAGGATAGGCCGCCGGACGGGGTTGACCACGGACAGGTCCTACCCCGTGACGACGTGAGTCCGGACCGTGACCCACTCGGCCCGCGCGACCGTGGCCTCCCCCGCCGGCACGGGCACCGGCAGGTACACGGGCGGGTCGGCCGGGAACGGCAGCACCCTGACCCGCAGTCCTCCGGCGGCGCGCAGTGCGTCGTCCGGCAGCCGGTCGAGGCCGATCTCCCAGACCCGCCCGGAGAAGTACTGGTCGGCGACGAGTGTGTCCCCCGCGTACGCGCGGGCGACGTCTCCGGTCCAGTGGACGCGCAACAGGGTTCCGGGGCGCGGGAGTTCGTCCGGTACGGCGATGAGGTACTCGGCGGCGGACGTGTCGAAGTACGTGTCGGCGGGGGCACTGGCCCGGCCCAGTACGCCGGTGACGGTGTCGGGGGCGGGCCCGGCGGCCCGGACCAGGGACACGTCGAGGGTGCCGGACGCTCCGCCGGTGGGAAGCGTGTAGCGGGTGAACACCCCGTCGCAGGCGACGGTCAGGTTCTCGCCTGGGGGCCGCTCGGGTGCGGGCAGCACGGCGAGCGAGGTCTCCGCCGCCGGGCTGTGCACCCGTACCTGACCGGCCGGCTCGTCGAAGACGACCCCGGCGCCGTCACCGCAGAGGAACAGCCGCTCGGCGCCCCAGGCGGTGCCCCGGTAGGCGGTACGGGCGGTCGCCGCGTCCAGCACCAGCAGGCCGACCTGTCCGCCGTCCGGCGTCCCGACCTCGACGAGCGCGTCCTTACCGGGTCGCAGCCCGGTGACGAGGAAGCGTCCACCGGCGGACACGACCTTCCCCATGGGGGTGTGCACGTACCTCAACGTCGCGATGTCCAGGGCGAGTTCGACGGGGATTCCGTCCGTGGCGGCCAGCACCAGGACGGTACGTCCGCCGACGTCGACCGTGCACACCGGCTGGGCGGTGGCCCAGTCGAGCCGCAGCCCTGCCACGTCGAGGCGTAACGGCCAGCAGAAGTAGGCACCTTGAGGGATCGTCACCGGCGCGCTGGGAAAGGTCAGTTCGTGACCGTCCGGGAGGGCGACGGTGAAGGACGTGTCCGGGTGGTCCGGCAACGGCTCGTGCGGCTGGTGGTTGTTGACGAAGACGAATCCGGAGTGGCCGTCGCTCCGGACGGCCCACCGCAGGGTGTCCCGGTCGCCCTGCCCGGCCGGCCGCCGTTCGGGCAGCACGGACTCCATGGGCGCGACGCGCTCGCCGAAGTCCGCCAACAGCAGGTGCTGGAGGCGCAGTTCGTCGTACGAGGGCCGGTACTGCCCGTACTCGCCGAGCGGCGCCTGGAAGTCGTACGTCAGGACGGGCAGGTCGTTGGGGTAGCCGGTGGCGTGGGACTCCTGGAGGGTGGTCAGTTCGCCCTGCGGGTTGGTGCCGCCGTGGAACATGTAGTAGCCCTGCCAGACCGAGCCGCACCCGATCTTCGTGAGCCCGAGCGCGCCGACGTCGGCGGCGTCGACGCGGGGCCGGCGGTGGTAGGCGACCGCCATCCCACTACCCAACTCGCAGGTGGCCCAGGGGAATCGGTCGGTCGGCGCCGGTTCGCCGCCCCGCACACGGGTCGGTCGCAGGTCGGCGCCGATGCCCTCGTCGTCGCGCTGGTGGGTGAAGAAGAAGTGCTTGCGGCAGGTGTCGGGCCAGCCGCCGTCCCACTCGGTCCAGAAGGTCTCGGGGTAGCCGCCGAACAACGGAAGCAGTTCGTCGGGCGGGAGCTGGACGCCACCCCACGCCGTCGAGGTCCAGAGCGGGGCGCTCAGCCCGGCCTCCTGCGCCATCCGCTTCAGGGTGAGGAGATGACAGGGCTGGTCGTACAGCTCGTTCTCGATCTGGATGGCGACGATCGGGCCGCCGTGCGCCCGGTCGAGCCCCTTCAACTGCTCGCCGACCGCGGTGAACCAGTCGCGTACGGCTTCCAGGTAGGCGGGGTCGTCGGTGCGGGGTGCCGGGGTGCGGGCGAGCAGCCAGTCGGGCAGCCCGCCGTTGCGTACCTCGGCGTGGCTCCAGGGCCCGATGCGCGGGATGAAGTCCAGGCCGTGGCGGGCGCAGAGTTCGGCGAAGCGACGCAGGTCGCGGTCGCCGTCGAAGCGGATGTGGCCCTCGGTTTCCTCGTGGTGGATCCAGATGAGGTAGCCGGCGACGACGGTCACTCCGGCCGCCTTCATCTTCAGCAGCTCCTCCTCCCACTCAGCGGCCGGATAGCGGGTGTAGTGGAACTCGCCGGAGACGGGGAACCAGGGGCGGCCGCCACGGGTGAACCAGCGGCTGGTCACCCCGATCGGATCAGCGACTCCCGGTGCGTCGGAGAAGGGCAGATGGCCGGTGAGCGGGGGTTCGGCGGTCGCGGGCACCCGGAGGGAGTGCCGGGTCATGGCTTCACCGGGCCCAGGTCGGGGGCGTCGGTGAGCAGGGCCTGGGCGGAGGTGGTGGCGTTGAGCTCGAGGAGCAGCAACTCGTTGGCGCCCGGGCGCAGTACGGGCGCGGGCACGTAGAGGGTGTGCTGCGGTCCGCGGTTCCAGTAGCGGCCGAGGTGGAAGCCGTTGATCCAGGCCTGACCCTTGGTCCAGCCGGGCAGCGACAGGAAGGTGTCCGCGGGGGTTTTGACCTCGAACGTGCCCCGGTGGAAGGCGGGTTGAGCGGCCTGGGTCGCGTCCGAAGGGGCGAAGGGCAGCGCGCTGAGGTCGTCCAGGTTGAGGGGGTGGCTGTCCCAGCCGCGCAGGGCGTCACCGTTGAAGGTGACCGCACCGAGGAGCCCCTTGGGCGAGCCGATGCGCGGCCCGTAGTTGACCCCGCCCATGTTCTCCACGAGCACCTCGACCGACGCTCCGGCGAAGGGAATCCGGACGGGCAGGGACTCGTCGTGCCGCTCGCGCTCGAGGACGCCGACGGGGGCGCCGTCGACGAACACCTGCGCCCGGTCGCCCACTCCACCGGCGAAGTGCAGCAGTCCGTCACCCGCGAGGGGGGCTGTGGCGCGGTAGAGCACGTATCCGGCGCGCAGCCCCAGTTCGTCCATGGTCACCGGGTCCTCGGTGCGCACGGGCTTGGCGAGGAGCCCCACATGGGGCAGCAGCGGCGCCCGCTCCCCCAACGCGACGGGGGTGGGCGGAAGTTTGACGCTCGGCGCGGGGACCGGCTCGTCGGGGACGGGTGCGTGCCGGGCGATCACCTCGCGGAAGGCGTGGTACTTCGGTCCGGGGTCACCGTTCTCGGAGAGGGCGGCGTCGTAGTCGTAGGACGTGACCATGGGCTGGTAGGCGTGGTCGTGGTTGGCGCCGTTGGTGAAGGCGAAGTTGGTGCCGCCGTGGAACATGTAGATGTTGACGGACGCGCCCGCCGAGAGCAGCCGGTCGAGGTCGGCGGCGGCGTCGGCCGCGTCCCGGGTGTGGTGCTCCTCGCCCCAGTGGTCGAACCAGCCGATCCAGAACTCCGCGCACATCAGCGGCCCTTCGGGCTGATGCGCCCTCAACTGCTCCAGGGAGGCGGCGACTTTGCTGCCGAAGGTGCCCGTGGTGAGCACCCCGGGGAGACTGCCGGCCGCGAGGTGCTCGGGGTTCGCCTGGTCGCAGGTGAAGAGCAACTCCCCGATCCCGCGCGAGCGCAGGGCCTCCGCGAGGTGTTCGAGATACGCGGCGTCGTCACCGTAGGCCCCGTACTCGTTCTCCACCTGGACGGCGATGACGGGACCGCCCGACTCGGCGAGGTACGGCAGGAGGGGCGGCAGCAGCAGGTCGAGGTAGCGGTCGATGGCACCGGTGAAGCGGGGGTCGCTGGAGCGCAGCCGGATGTCGGGGTCGGTGGTCAGCCAGGAGGGCAGGCCACCGCCGTCCCACTCGGCGCAGATGAACGGGCCGGGCCGCAGCAGGACGTGCAGCCCCTCCGCCTGGGCCAGCCGCAGATAGCGCGGCAGATCGAGGATGCCGTCGAGGGCGAGCGTGCCGGGCTCGGGCTGGTGGAGGTTCCAGGGGACGTACGTCTCCACGGTGTTGAGGCCCATCAGCCGGGCCTTGCGCAGCCGGTCGGCCCACTGGTCGGGGTGGACGCGGAAGTAGTGCATCGCGCCGGAGATGATCCGGAACGGTTCACCGTGCAGCAGGAAACCGTCGGACGTCGTTGTCAGGGCGGGCATGCGGGGGTTTCCCTTCGGTTCGTGACGCTCCAACCGGTTCGCTGGAGGTGGAGGCACAGGTGCGGATGGATGGGCAGGTGGGGGGAGGTGATCGTCAGCGGTCGTTGGGCCGGGGGGGCGGTCATCGAACCCGTGTCGCCCGGATCAGCCACACCGTGGCCGCCAGGCACAGCGCCGAGACCCCGCCCAGCAGCAGCGGCACGGCCCGTACGCCGGACCACTCGATGGCCTTGCCGAGCGCCGGCCCCGCGGCCACTCCCCCGGCCATCGACGCGGCGATGACCACGGCACCGGCTCTTCGCGCCCCCGAGGCGGCCTGGTTCAGCCAGGGCAGTCCGGTGGGGAAGATGGGCGCGATGAAGAGGCCGACGCCCGCGTAGGCGTAGGGGGCGAGTCCTGGTATGGCGGCCAGGAACAGGCAGACGGTCATACCGGCGCAGGACACCGCGACGATCGTCTGCGGCGAGAAGCGCAGGGCGAGCGGGGCGGCCAGGAAACGGCCCACGGTCATCATCAGCCAGTACACGGAGGTGGCCGTGGCGGCGGCTGTGGCCCCGTACCCGACCGTCTCCAGGTGCGTCGGCTCCCAGCCGCCGACGCCCGCCTCGATACCCACGTGCAGGACATAGAGGGTGACGAAGACACCGATCACCGAAGCCAGGCTCCGGGCGAGCACCTGCCCGCCTGGGCGGGCGGAGGCGTCGGACGCGTCCGACTCGGGCGCGGGGGCCGGCTGCGGGAGGTGCTCCCGTACGCCTCGAAGGCACAGCAGAAGGGGCAGGTTGGCGAGGGAGAAGCCGAGGAAGACGGCCGGATAGTGCTCGGAGCCGACCGCTCCGATCAGCGCCGGTCCGAGGATCGCGCCGACGCCGAAGTGGGCGTTGAGGATGTTCAGCATCGCCGTGGAGCGCTCGCCGAAGCCGACCGCGAACAACTGGTTGAGGCCGTAGTCGATACCGCCGAACCCGAGCCCGGCGACCAGGGCGGCGACCAGGGCGACGGGCCAGTTCGGCGCCAGCGCGAAGCCCGCGGCGCCCACTGCCATCAGCACGTATGAGCTGCCGAGGATGCGCCGGTTGCCGAGCCGCCCGTGCAGCCGGTCGAACAGCAGCACTCCGACGACCCCGCCGGCGAAGTGGGCGCTCAGGCCGAGACCCGCGGCCGACGGAGAGAGCCCGAACTCTTCACGGAAGGCCGGGATCGACGGGCCGTACAGAGCCTGGATGACCCCGATCAGCACGAAGCCGAGGCAGGAGGCGACCACGGCGACGGGGCTGAAGATCGGAGTGGTCGCAGTCGTGGGGGGCGCAAGGGCTGTCGGGGCTGCGAGGGCTGCGGGGGGCTTGGGTCCCGTAAGGGCCACGGGGGCTCCCGGAGGCGCAGGGGGCGCCGAGGAGGCCCGTTGCTCCGTGACCGCCGGGTGCCCGGAGGGTTGGTCGGTCACGTGGACTCCCGTCGCCTTGGTAGAGAACGCGGCTGACTCGTCCTCGCGCCGATGCGGGGACGGCACAAATGTTACCGGTAACATTTGTGCCGTCAAGATCCCCCGAGGCCTTTCGCCTCAGGGGATTCGCGAGAGAGCCGGCGGGATCAGCCGCTCATGCCGGGTGACCAGCTGGGAACGCTGCCGGCCAGACGGCAGGCGAGGACGTACAGCGGTATCGGCGGGGTGTACGGGGAGTCGCCCTCGGGGCTGTGGATCAGCCGGGGCCGGGCGGACGGGGACGCCGGTCGGGTGCGTGTCCAGGACGGGTCGGCCAGCTGTGCGCCGACCACGTAACGGGTGCCCGGGGGCCAGGTGACACCGATGTGGGAACCGGACGGCACGATCCACCACCAGCACTGGTCGTCGGCGAAGACACAGCCGACGCGGGGCAGCGAGTCCATGATCTGACGCCCGTGCTCGCGTGGCGTGCCGACGGCGTCACAACCGAGACCGGCGGTCAGCCGGGCGGGAAGGACGAGGTGACCGGAGTGACCGAAGTGCGCGCGGGTGGCCTTGACCGAGGGGGGCGCGTGGAGCGGCGGGGGTGCGAGGTGCGTGGCGACGGACTGGAGGGGGCGAGGTGTGTGGGGGGCGTGAGACGGATGGGGTGCGCGTGACCCGAGGAACGGGTGGGCGACCGGGCCACGCGGGCCGAGCGGGCGCGGGTCAGGAGCGGGAGTACGGGGGGTGCGGTGCTGTCGTTCCATACGGTCCATGTGAGGCGATTCCTTCGGCCGAGTGGGGGACGGGCCGGATGCGGTGCGAGGCCGACGCATGCCAGGGGGCGGGCGCGACGACCTGTACGGCGGGGGCAGCGAGGGTTGCGTGGAGGGTGGATGGAGTGGGCGACCGGAGGGCCACGGTGGGCGCGGGGGCGTGGGCAGCCGACGCGGGCGGCGTCAGCGCGGGTGCGGATGCGGATCCGGCCGACGCCGGGGAAGTGGACGCGGCGTCGGCGGGATGAGCGGCCGGGGGAAGCGGGGGCGCGGTCGGCGCGGGCCCGGTGACACGGTCGGTCGGTGGAAGCTGGGGCGCGGCCGCTATGGATGCGGCTCTGACCGGCGCCGATGCGATCAGCGCCACCTCGGTGGCCGTCGCCGTCCCGGTGAGGGTCGCCGTGCCGTTGGGAGCCGTCGCCGTGGCGGAAGCGGTTGCCTCGGCCGGCGCTGCCGGAGCGGCCGGTGCCGATGGCGCGGGTGTCGCCGACGTCGCGGTCGGCGGAATCGCCGGGGTCGCCTCCGTCAGCTCGGCCTCTGCCGTGGGGAGTTCTGCCCAGACGATGCGGCCGGAGCCGTGCGGGGCGTCGCGGACGCCCCAGTCGCTGCTCAGGACGCCGACCAACAGGAGTCCACGCCCGCACTGTTCGTCGAAGCCGGGCCGGCGCTGGGCCGGCAGGGTCCCGCCACGGTTCTCGTCCTCGACCTCGACGTGCAGCCGTCCGGCGGAGAGGCGCAGTCGGCAGACGATCCGCTCGCTGGCGGTGTGGGTGAGGGCGTTGGTGACGAGTTCGGAGGTGACGAGAAGGGCGTTGTCACAGGTGTCGGCGTCGACACCCCAGGCGTCGAGCAGTTCGCGCACCTTCCGGCGGGCCGCGCTCACGGAAGCGGGAGCCGCGGGCAGAACGAACATGTCCGACTGCGGAGAGTGACCGAAAGCGTCTGGGAGGTCCGGGCTGTCGGGGCGGCCGGCACGTGGGCCGCCGGGCATTCGGCCGAGCGGCTGGGGGAGGGAGGGCGGAGCCATCGCCGTTCGCCTTTCGTCTGCCTGCGCACCCTGGCCGGTGCGACACCGTCCCGAGATGACCCGCGAGTAGGTCAACCTGCATCAAAACAGTGCAGGTTGCAGCCCCTTCTCCCCCAACTGGGCTGTTCGCACTCGTCGTTCACCGTTTCCGGGAAGGTACGAACACTGTGACACCTGACAACAACGGCTCGCAACCAGCAAGTTGAAATTTGCATTTTGTGGGGTGCATGCTGCTCCCGTCGAAAGATGATCGTGACAGACTGCGACCCTGAGCCCGGCGTGAGGGGGTAGGCGTGACCGCGGAGACCGACTGGGGCGGCGCCCCTTCCGTCCTGCGCATGATCCTCGGCAGACAGCTGGAGGAGCTGCGGACGCGCGCCGGCCTCTCGTTCGAGGACGCGGGTGTGGCGATCGGCGTCAGCCACTCCACGATCCGCAGGATGGAAGCGGCCAAGGTGGCCCGCCTGCGCCTGCCGGACGTCGAGAAACTGCTGCAGACGTACGGGGTGACGGACCAGCAGGAGATCGACACGTTCCTCAAGTCGGTCCGCGAGGCCAACAAGCGCGGCTGGTGGCACAACTACCGGGACGTACTGCCCGACTGGTTCGCCGCGTATCTGAGCCTGGAACAGGCGGCGTTGCAGATCCGCGCCTACGAGGCGCAGTTCGTGCCGGGTCTGTTCCAGACGGCGGACTACGCGCGTGCCCTGCTGGGGGCCGGCAATCCGCACGGCTCCTCGGAGGAGACGGACCGGCGTGTGGCGCTGCGGCTGCGCCGCCAGGAGCTGCTGACCCGTCCGGCGCCGCCGCGGGTGTGGATCGTGATGGACGAGACCGTGCTGCGGTGGCCGGTCGGCGGTCCGGAGGTGATGCGCGCGCAGATCGACCACCTGATCGAGATGAACGCGCTGCCCCATGTGACCTTGCAGATCATGCCGTTCGGCAACGGCCCGCATCCCGCGATGCGGGCCGGGGCGTTCCATCTCTTCCGGTTCAGGGCACCCGAGTTGCCGGACATCGTCTATCTGAGCGGTCTGGTCGGCGCGGTGTATCTCGACAAGGGCGACGACGTCGTCGTCTATCGCGAGGCTCTGGACCGGCTGGGCGCGCAGTCGGCGCCCGCCAGAAAGACCGAGGCTCTCCTCGGTGCGATTCGCAAGGAGCTCTGACATGCACCACCCCACACATCCTCACCTCACGAACACCCACTCCAACCACTCCGGCCACTCCCACCCCGTACGCAACGGCATGCCGGCCCGTGAACTCGGTTCACGGGGCTGGTCCAAGCCGTGGAGCGACGACGCGGGCGGCGCCTGCGTCGAAGTGAAGAAGCTCGCCGACGGCCGGGTCGCCGTCCGTCAGTCCACCGATCCCGACAGCCCGGCGCTGGTCTTCACCCCGAACGAGATGACGAGTTTCCTGGCCGGCGTCAAGGCGGGTGACGCAGACTTCCTGCTCTGAACTGCCTTGTTTCTACTGAGACTTGACTGACCTGACTCAGAATCAGATCCACGAGCTGAATGGGAGGGGCGGCGTGCCCGAAAACGGATGGCCTGCCGACCGGATCGACACGGAGAACGCACACTCCGCACGGATCTACGACTACATCCTCGGCGGTAAGGACTACTACCCCGCCGACAAGGAAGCGGGCGACGCCATGTCGCACGAGTGGCCCGCCCTGCCGATCCACATGAAGGCCAACCGCGACTGGATGAACCGCGCGGTGGCCTACCTCGCCAAGGAAGCGGGCATCCGCCAGTTCCTCGACATAGGCACCGGCATTCCCACCTCCCCCAACCTCCACGAGATCGCCCAGTCGGTGGCTCCCGAGTCCCGGGTCGTCTACGTCGACAACGACCCGATCGTCCTCACCCTCTCCCAGGGCCTGCTGGCCAGCACACCGGAGGGCCGGACGGCGTACATCGAGGCCGACTTCCAGCACCCGGAGGCCATCCTCGACTCCCCCGACTTCCGCGAGACCCTGGATCTCACCAAGCCGGTCGCTCTCACGGTGATAGCGATCGTCCACTTCGTCCTGGACGAGGACGACGCGGTGGGCATCGTCCGCCGCCTCCTCGACCCCCTCCCCTCGGGCAGCTACCTCGCGATGTCCATCGGCACTGCCGAGTTCGCCCCGGAGGAGGTGGGCCGGGTCGCCCGCGAGTACAAGGCCCGCAACATGCCGATGCGTCTGCGCACGTTCCCCGAGGCGGAGCAGTTCTTCGAGGGTCTCGACCTGGTCGAGCCGGGAATCGTCCAGGTCCACAAGTGGCACCCGGACGCGACGAGCGGGGAGGGAATCCGCGACGAGGACATCGCCATGTACGGGGCGGTGGCCCGGAAGCCGTAGCGCGTACGCGTAGAACCTTCGGGAATCGCGGGAGGGTTCACCCTGGCACGCCGCCAGGGTGAACGCACCGCGCGCCCTCGGAGTTCCGACGACTCGGCGTCTCGACGACCTGACGCATTGACGACTTGGCAAACACCAGGGCACGAAAGGGAACCGGAGGCCCCATCTCCCCTTCCATTACCCATCCGTACCGGCAATCCTTCTGACATCGCCCAAGGCCGTCCGAGGGGGATCACGCAAGCCGGGGACATGGTTCCAACTGGTTGCTCACTTGACTACCAGGCGTCACATCCGGTTGGCTCCGCCCCAGTGAAAGTCGGACAGTCAGTGCACGTCGACCGGCGATCGCACAGATTTCGGCGTACCCACACCCCGTCTCGTCCCCTCCGCTCCATGTCCCTCCCCTTCTTGTCCCTCCCCTCCTCGGCCGCGCAGCGAGGTGCCGCACTTCCATGAACACACCCCCCGCCTCTTCCGGTTCCGCTTCCGCTTCCGCACGGTCCGTCCGTGCCACGGCCGTTGTCGCCGGTCTGGCCGCCGTCTGTCTCCTCGCGGCCGGCTGTTCGGGCTCCGGCTCCGACGGGTCGGACTCCGGCCGGGGCTCCGCCGGCGCCGGTACCGCCCGGATGAAGGTCGCCCTGATCACCCACGGAGCCAAGGGCGACGCCTTCTGGGAGCGGGTGCAGAAGGGAGCGCAGGCCGCCGCGGCGAAGGACAACATCGAGCTGACGTACGCGAGTGACCCCGATGCCGCCGCCCAGGCCGATCTGGTGCGCGACGCCGTCAAGAACAAGGTCGACGGGATCGCCGTGACCCTCGCCAAGCCGGACGCGATGAAAAGCGTGGTCTCGCAGGCGAAGGCCGCCGGGATTCCCGTGGTCGGCCTCAACTCGGGTATCGACGCGTGGCGTTCGACGGGCCTGCTGGAGTTCTTCGGCCAGGACGAGAGCACCGCCGGCCGGGCTCTCGGCGACAAGCTGGACGCGCTCAAGGTCAAGCACGCCCTCTGCGTCATCCACGAGCAGGGGAACGTCGGCCTGGAGGCGCGCTGCGCCGGTGTGAAGAAGACCTTCACCGGCGAGACCGAGAACCTGTACGTGAACGGCACCGACATGGACACGGTGTCCGCGGTCATCGCGGCCCGGCTGAACCAGGACCCGAGCATCGACGAAGTGGTCACGCTGGGCGCGCAGTTCGCGCTCTCGGCGGTGAAGTCGGTGGACCAGTCGGGCAGCAAGGCGAAGATCGCCACCTTCGACCTCAACAACGACATCGTGGGCGCGATCAAGAGTGGTGCCGTGCAGTTCGCCGTGGATCAGCAGCCGTACCTCCAGGGCTATCTCGCAGTCGACTCGCTCTGGCTGTACAAGTCCAACGGCAACTTCAGCGGCGGCGGATCGGCTCCCGTGCTCACCGGGCCCGCCTTCGTCACCAAGCAGAACATCGCCGACGTCGCCAGGTTCGCGGCCGACGGCACCCGCTGAGCGTCACGCGGTACCCGACTCCCGTCCCTCTACGACTCCCTACGGATCCCTACAGCCCCCGTCGGCTCCCTTCGGCGGACGTTCCGTATCCCCTTCCGGTGCGCTCCCCAATCCCTTTGCGCAGCAACCGTCGTACAACGGCTACGCCAAGCTTTGGGGGCTCACGGTGTGTACGTTCACTTGTACGGATAGCATCCTGCCGACCCGGGCGTGTTCCGCCACCTGTTCCGTTTCCGCTGTCACCCGCCATCCGTCACCTGCCACTTGTCACTCCCGCCCACCGCTGATCGCCCTAGGACGACGATGCCTCCACGCAAAGGTGCCCGGCGCCGTCTCGGCTCCATACGTCTCTCGCTGATCCTTCTCGCACTGGTTCCCAGCGTCCTCCTCGCCGCGATGTGGGGTGTGACCACGATTCAGATGTTCTCGGAGGGCATGCGGCTGCGGGACCAGACGCAACTCAGCAAGGCGACCGGCGCCATGGGCACCGACGCCACGTTCGCGTTGCAGAAGGAGCGCACCCTGTCGGCCGAGTGGCTGGCCTCGCCCAAGGGCGACCGCACCGCCCTGGACGCGCAGCGCAAGGCGACGGACGTGGCGGTCGCGAAACTGGTCGGACAGACGAAGGCCGTCCAGGAGGCCCCCTCCCGTATCGGGGACCGGATGTACTCGGTCATCGCGGCGACGGGCAGCCTGGAGTACTACCGCGGGCAGGTGGACCGTCTCACCGACATCTCCCCCCAGCAGGTGCTGGACCAGTACTCGTCGATCATCGGCAACCAGATCCACGCCTTCCAGGAGCTCTCCCAGGTCGACGACGGCGACCTCACCTCGCAGGCCGGCCCACTCGTGTCACTGGAGCAGGCGGCCGAACTGGTCGCCCAGGAGGACTCGCAGCTCACCCTGGCCTGGCCCTCGCGCCACTTCGACCAGAAGGAGTGGGAGGCCTACGTCCGGCTGGTCAGCGCCCGGCGCTGGGTCGTCGAGGACCAGCTGATCCAGTCCCTCACCGGCTCGGCGAAGACCCGCACCGAGGCGATCCTGGCGGGCCCCGCCTGGCGGACCGTGACCGCCATCGAGGACCAGGTGCTCGCGTCGGGCACGCCCGGCGGCGGCGCCGAACGGAAGATCACCCTGCCCGCCAGGCAGAAGCAGTGGTCGGCCGCGATCGACCAGCTGAGCCTCCAGTACGGCTCGCTCATCCACGACGAGACCCGGGGACTCCTCACCCGCAGCGCCGACGAGGCGGACTCGCTGCTGATCAAGGCCGGTGTGCTGAGCGCCGTCGGACTCGGCGGACTGGTGCTGTGCGTCATCCTGTCCTGGCGCATCACCCGGTCCCTGTCCCGCCGGCTGCGCGGGCTGCGCATGGCGACCCTCAGCCTGGCCGAGGAGCGGCTGCCGGACGTGGTCGCGCGGCTCAACCGGGGCGAGAAGGTCGACGTCGAGTCGGCCACCCCGCCGCTGGACTACGGCTACGACGAACTCGGTCAGGTGGCACACGCGTTCAACGCCGCGCAGCGCACCGCCGTGCACACCGCGGTCGAACTCGCCGACACCCGGCGGGGCTTCCAGAAGGTCATCCTGGGCATCGCCCGGCAGAGCCAGAACCTGGTCAACCTCCAGCTCACCAAGCTGGACGCGCTGGAACGCGCCCACCAGGACCCGGAGATCCTCAAGGGCCTGTACGAACTCGACTCGACGGCCAGCCAGTTGCGCCGCTACGAGGAGAACCTCGTCATCATCAGCGGTGAACGGCCCGGCCGCAGCTGGACCGAGCCGGTCGCGCTGATCGACATCCTGCGCAGCGCCGTCGGTGAGGTCGCCCAGTACCAGCGGGTCGAGGTGCAGACCGAGGAGGACGTGTACCTCGCGCCGCCCGCGGTCGCCGACGTCATCCATCTGCTGGCCGAGCTGATCGACAACGCGACCGCCTACTCCCCCGCGCCCAGCCCGGTGGGTGTACGGGCCGCGATGGTCGCCAAGGGCCTGGCCATCGAGATCGAGGACCGCGGACTCGGCATGTCCGAGGACGACTACGCGTCCTTCAACGAACACCTGGCCAAGGCCCCGCAGTTCGACGTGGTGGCCCTCGCCGACGACCTGCGGCTCGGCATGTTCGTGATCGCGCGCCTCGCCGTCCGGCACGGCATCCACGTCACGCTGCGCTCCTCGCCGTACGGCGGTACGACGGCGATCGTGCTGATCCCGCACGACGTCGTCGTACGGGAACTCAGCGCGCCGGACACGGACTTGTCGGAGTCGGCGGAAGCGTCCGCCGAGGTGCCCGGCCCGGCTGTCGCGGAGCGCCCGACGCACGAGCGCGTCCGGGAGACGCAGTCCGCCGTGTCCCGCGTCCGGACCGCCGACGCCGGTACCGCTCCCCGGGCCGCCGTCCTCGTCGGGGCGGACCTGGGAGCGGGTCCGGGCGGTGAGCGCAAGGCCGAACGCGGGGGCGCCGCCGCCCGCAAGGGCGGGCTTACCCCGCTGCCGCGCCGGGTGCCGCAGACCAGCCTGGCCGCCGAGCTGCGGGAGGACACCGAACCGGACGGCACGTCCGAGGAGGCGCCCGAGGAGTTCTCGGCGGAGCGCGCGGCCTCCTCGCTCTCCGGGTTCCAGCGCGGCACCCTCCAGGCCCGTGACGACGACGCCGAAGAGCAGTACGACCATGGGGAGGACTACGCGCCTCAGGAACCTGACGCACAACTCCCCGACGCAGGCACTCCGGTCACCTCGACTCCGCCCGCAGACCGCTGATGAAGGACAGAGAAATGACACGCCCCACCCCCGCCACGCACACCGAGCTCGACCAGTTGCTCACCGGACTCGTGGACCGGGTAGCCGAGGTCAACCACGCCGTCGTGCTTTCCGAGGACGGACTGGTCGTCAGCAGGTCCACGGCGTTCCTGCGGGACGACGCCGAGCGGCTCGCGGCGACCGCGTCCGGGCTGATGAGCCTCAGCAAGGGCGTCAGCATGGACTTCCGGGGCGGCCCGGTGCGCCAGGCGCTGATCGAGATGCGCAACGGCTACCTGATCCTCACGGCGGCCGGCCCGGGCGCCCACCTCGCGGTGCTGACCAGCCAGGGCGCGGACGTCGGCGTGGTGGCGTACCAGATGAACATGCTGGTGAAGAAGATCGGTGAGCACCTCAGCGCGGCCCCGCGTGCCGGGGTCGTCGGCGCGGCCGGCGAGTGAGGTGAACGGAAGCGACGCGGCCGGCCGTCTCGTACGGCCGTTCACGCTCACCGGCGGGCGGACCCGGCCCAGCCGCGCCGACTTCACTCTGATCACGTCGGTGACGGCGGTGGAGCCGCAGCCGGACGGGCCCACGCGTCCGCAGCCCGAGCACGCTCGGATCCTGCGGCTGTGCGCGCGGCCCGTCGTGGTGGCGGAACTCGCGGCCCATCTGGACCTGCCGGTGAGCGTGGTCGTCATCATGCTGTGCGACCTGCTGGAGGCCGGCCGGATCACCGCCCAGTCCCCGAGGCAGATCTCGCGCACCACGGACATGGACCTGCTCCAGAAAGTGAGGGACGGTCTTGGCCGGCTCTGACCCGACCCTGAACGGGACCTCGGCGCCCGACACGGTCAAGATCCTCATCGCCGGCGGGTTCGGCGTGGGCAAGACGACGATGGTCGGCTCGGTCAGCGAGATCGTGCCCCTGCGCACCGAGGAGCCGCTCACGGCGGCCGGCCTCGGCATCGACGACCTCGACGGCATCGAACAGAAGAAGGCCACCACCGTGGCCCTCGACTTCGGTCGCATCACCCTCAGCCACGAGCTGATCCTGTACCTCTTCGGTACGCCGGGGCAGCAGCGGTTCTGGTTCATGTGGAACGACCTGGCGATCGGCGCGCTGGGGGCCGTGGTCCTCATCGACGTACGCCGGCCGGAGTCGAGCTTCGCGGCGATCGACTTCTTCGAGCGCCGGGACATCCCGTTCGTCGTCGGGGTGAACGGCTTCCACGGGGAACATCCGTACGAGCCGGATGAGATACGGGAGGCACTGGCGCTGCCGGAGCACACCCCGGTCCTGCTGTGCGACGCCCGGGACCGGGACTCGTGCCGGGACGTGCTGATAGCGCTGATCGACCAGTTGATAGCGTCCGCGACCCCGGGTGGCGGCAACGCGCACACGGCCTGAAGTCACGTGTCAGTAGGTCGGTGAGTCACGTGCCAGCGGGCTCCTGTGGGCAGGCTGTGAGTTCGCTGATTCTCATTCGTCGCTCAGAGTCGCCTCAGGGTCGCCCCAGATACGGCCCCGATCGTCACTGGCATGAACGAAACGAACGCGAGGGGCGTCCGGCGGCGTTCGGTCGAGATCGTGGTGCCGGTGTACAACGAGGCGCACGTACTCGCCGACAGCATCGGCCGTCTCCACGCCTACCTCGAAGCCTCCTTCCCGTTCCCGTTCCGGATCACGGTCGCGGACAACGCCAGCACTGACGCCACCTGGCAGGCGGCGACCGAGCTGACGCTCCGCCTCCCCCATGTCCACGCCGTCCATCTGGACGCCAAGGGCCGGGGCCGCGCCCTGAAGCACGTGTGGAGCCGCTCCACGGCCGACGTGGTCGCCTACATGGACGTCGACCTGTCGACGGGCCTCGCGGGCTTCCTCCCGCTCGTGGCGCCCCTTCTCTCCGGCCACAGCGACGTGGCCATCGGCAGCCGGCTGCACCGCCAGGCCGACGTGGTGCGCGGCCCGAAGCGCGAGTTCGTCTCCCGTTCGTACAACGCCCTGCTGAAGCTCGGCCTCGCGGCCCTCCCCCACTCTCGGCTTCGCTCGAGCGGGGGGACCCCCATCTCGGACGCCCAGTGCGGTTTCAAGGCGGTCCGCACCGACGTCTTCCGGGCCCTGGAGCCACATATCCAGGACAACTCCTGGTTCTTCGACACCGAGTTGCTGGTCCTGGCCCAGCGCAACCGGCTGCGCATCCACGAAGTACCGGTCGACTGGGTCGACGACCCCGACAGCAGGGTCGACATCGTCCGTACCGCCCTGGCCGACCTCAGGGGCGTACGCCGGATGCTGCGCGCCGGTCTCACCGGACGCTCCCGGATCCCCGTCCCGCACCGCGTCCCCGCACAGGGCCACACCCCGGTCGGCGCACCTCAGCACATCAGCAGCCCCGTCCCCAGCTTGGAGTACGCGTCATGACGACCCTCGCCCCGCCGCCGACCCGCGACAGCGCGCCCGACCACCGTCGTCGCGCCGAACCCCCGGCCACCGACGGCACCCTCGCGGGCCGTGCCCGGCGCCTGTTCAGCGGCGCCCCGGAGGACCCGCGCTGGACCCGCCCCGCCCTCTGGGGCATCCTCCTGCTGGCCACGGCGCTCTACGCCTGGAACCTCTCGTCCATCACCGGCAACACCTTCTACGACGCGGCCGTGTACAGCGGCACGAAGAGCTGGAAGGCGTTCTTCTTCGGCGCGTTGGACTCCGGCAGCTTCATCACCGTCGACAAACCCCCCTTCGCCCTCTGGGTGATGGGCCTGTCGGCCCGTGTGTTCGGTTACGGCACCTGGCAGTTGATGCTGCCGATGGTCGCGGTGGGCACCGGCTCGGTCGCGTTGCTGCACCGCATGGTGAAGCGTGACTTCGGCCCGGTCGCGGCGACGATCGCGGCTCTCGCGCTCACCCTGACACCCATCACGGTGGCCATCACCCGGGACACCAACCCGGACCCGATCCTCGTCTTCCTGATGCTGCTGGGCGCGGCTGCCCTGATGAAGGCGGTGCGCACGGGACGGCTGATGCCGCTGGTGTGGTCGGCGGTCGCGATCGGCTTCGCCTTCAACACCAAGATGATGCAGGCGTACGTCGTCCTGCCGGTCTTCTTCCTCGTCTACCTCTGGGCCGCGGACGCCGGGCTCGGCAAGCGCGTCCGCAACCTGGCCGTGGCCACCGTCGCACTGATCGTCTCCTCCGCCTGGTGGATGGTGGTCGTCGACCTGATCCCGGCCTCCTCCCGCCCCTACATCGGCGGTTCGACCGACAACACGGTCTGGGACCTGGTCATCGGCTACAACGGCTTCGGCCGTATCTTCGGGGCGAGTTCGTCGGTGGGCTCGCAGGGCAACGGCGCCAGCTTCGGCGGCAGTTCGGGCGTCTACCGGATGTTCAACGAGATCATGGGCGGTCAGATCTCCTGGCTGATCCCGTTCGCGCTGATCGCCCTGGTCGCGGGCCTGGTCCTGCGCGGCCGGGCTCCCCGTACGGACTCCGAGCGGGCGTCGCTGATGCTGTGGGGCGGCTGGTTCGTCCTGCACTACCTGACCTTCGCCCTCGCCGAGGGCACCTTCCACCCGTACTACGTCACGGCCATGGCCCCGGGCATCGCGGCCCTGGCGGGCGCCGGCGGCGTCATGCTGTACCGCGCCTTCCGCGAGGGCTCGGCGAAGTGGGCGTGGGTTCTGCCGGTGGCGGTCGCGGCGAGCGCGGTCTGGGCGGTCGTCCTGCTCCAGCGGGTCTCGGGCTCCGGCACCCTGTACACGGTCGCGGAGATCGTGGTGGCCGTGGCGGCCACGGTCTCGGTCATCGGCCTGCTGACCGGCCGGTTCATGAAGCGACAGCGCCTGCTGGGCATCGCGGCCCTGGCGGCGGTCGTCGCCCTTCTGGCGGGCCCGGCGGCCTACTCCGTCTCGGCGGCCACCAGCTCCACCAACGGCACGAACCCGACGGCCGGCCCCAGCACGGGCGGCGGAATGGGCGGGGGCATGGGCGGAGGCGGCGCTCCGCAGGGCTCCAGCAGTACGAGTGGCACGAGCGGCACGAGTGGCAGCAGCAGCGGTACGAGCACCAGCGGCGGCCCGTCCATGGGTCAGCCCCCGTCCGGCAACACCTCGTCCACCAGCGGGAGTTCGTCGGAGGCGGCGGCCGAGTCGGGCACCCGCCCGAGCGGCGGCGGAATGGGCGGCGGCTCGCAGGTGTCGTCCGACATGATCACGTACCTCAAGAAGCACCAGGACGGCGCGACCTGGCTGCTGGCGGTGGCCACCGACCAGACGGCGTCCTCGATCATCCTGGAGTCGGGCCGGCCGGTCATCTCCATGGGCGGCTGGTCGGGCAGCGACAACGCGATGACCCTCGCCAAGCTCAAGAGCCTGGTGAAGTCGGGCGAGCTGCACTACATCATCGTCAGCAGCGACACCGGCCAGGGCACGAACTCGGAGATCGCCACCTGGGTGAAGGAGCACGGCACGGCGGTCAACTCCTCGGCCTACAGCTCCACTTCGACCACCAGCTCGTCGACGTCGAGCTCGACATCCACGTCGACCAGCAGCGGCCTGTACCGCCTGGACGCGTCCGACGTCAGCTGACAGACCTGCTCCGCACGTCCCGACGGGCGGGCCACCGGAATCACTCCGGGGGCCCGCCCGCCCACGTCTGCCGAACGCGACTTCCGCTCACAGGGGTTCCGCTCACAGGCAGTAGCGGACCAGCCACTCGTCCTCGTTGTACGCGCCCTTCGCCGGGTCCGGCACGGACGCCGGCTGCGCGGCCACCATGTCCTCCACGCGGATCCGCTCCGGCAGCTGCCCGAAGCGGGCCTGGCGGACCGCCTCGGCGGCTTCCGGGGCCCCTGCCTCGACGTTCGTCCCGACCTTCGCTTCGGTCTTCGCCTCGTACGTCATCCCGATCCCCGTTCGCTTGGAGCCGACCGTATGTCCAGCGTACGCGGGCGCCCGCCTATTCCGCGTGAGCCGTCAGCAGCCCCGCGAGGAGCGCGGTACGGGCGGGAACGTGGGCCAGCAGCACATGTTCGTCCCGGGCGTGCGCACCCCCGCCCACCGGCCCCAGACCGTCCAGCACCGGGCGTCGCAGCGCGGAGACGAAGTTGCCGTCGCTCGCCCCGCCCACACTCGTCTCACGGATCGTCAGGCCCAGCTCGGCGGCCACCGACTGCGCCTGTTTGAGCAGGAGTTGGGAGGCGGGCGTCGGCACCATCGCCGGGCGGTTCCAGCCGCCGGAGACGGACACCCGTACCCGGGGATCGGAGGCCGTGAGGACGGCCAGTTCGGTGTCGACGCGGGCCGCCTCGGCGGGGTCGGCGATGCGTACGTCGACACCGCAACGGGCGTGTCCGGCGATGACGTTGCGTCCCGTACCGCCGCTGATCACCCCCACGTTGACCGTCGTACCGCGCTCCCGTGAGCCCAAGTGCGCTATGCGGATGACCAGTTCGGCGAGGGCGTGCACGGCGCTCGCGCCGCCGTACGGGTCGAGGCCGGCGTGTGCCTCCACCCCCTCCACCGCCACCTCGAAGAGGCCGACGCCCTTGCGGGCCGTCTTCAGGTCGCCGTCGGTGCCCGCGGCCGGCTCGCACACCAGGGTGGCCGCCACCTGCTCGCTGAGCCGCTCGATGTGGGGCCGGGAGAAGGGGCTGCCGATCTCCTCGTCCCCGTTGAGGAGCAGGCGGATCGTGGGGCGCGGCAGATCCCGTTCACGCAGCAGCCGCAGCGCCCACATGGCCTGTACCAGGCCGCACTTCATGTCGAAGGCGCCCGGCGCGCTCACCCTGCCGTCGTCGGTCACGGTGAACGGCCACTCGGTGAGGGTGCCGGCCGGCCACACGGTGTCGTAGTGGGCGAGCAGCAGCACCGTCGTCCCGGAGGTGCCCCGGTAGAGGAGTTCCAGGACGTCTCCGTGTTCGCCGCCGTCGTGGCGCACGGCCTCGTCCGGCGGGCCGAGACGCCGAAGCGCCAGGTCCTCGATGGCGGCGAGTCCGGCGGTCAGCAGTTCCTTGTCGTCGCTGGGGGTCTCGCATTCGACCAGTGTCCGCAGGTCGTCGATCATCTCGGGCAGGGCGGTACGGGCCAGGGACTCGATGTCGTGCGGTGACACGGGCAGCTCCTCGGACGACGGCACGGGACGGCGCGGGACGCGCGTCAAACCCGGTAGCTACCCGGATGACCGGGGATTCATGGCCGTCGGCCAACGCCCGGGGCCACCGTGCGGACCCGAAAGTTACCAGGAGATTTCGCGCGAACCCTTGACGCGCTCCGCCCGACTGCGTAGATATGACTGCGCAGTCATGACAGCGCAGTCAGAAAGTCGGCGGACGCTGTCCCACCTCAGGTCCACGGTCAGCCACAGCCATCCTCCGGCACCGTGGGCGCCGACCACCGGGAGTCACCGTGACACGACAGACAGGACGGGGCGCGACCTCGTCGACACCCCGCAGTGTCGACGTGGCGCGTCTCGCGGGGGTCTCTCAGAAGACCGTGTCCAGGGTCTTCAACAGCGAGCCCTACGTCTCCGAGGACGTACGGCGCCGTGTTCTCCAGGCCGCCGAGGACCTCGGCTACCGGATGAACAACGCCGCCCGGGCACTCGCCTCCGGGCGGACCAGATCCATCGGCGTGGTGACGCTGGGCACCGCCCTGTACGGGCCCGCCTCACTGCTCATGGGTATCGAGCGCGCCGTCCGGGACACCGGGTACGCGCTGCGGGTCGTCAACACAGTGGAGGGCGACCCCGCGGGCGTCGCCGGCGCCGTCGGCTCACTCCTCGAACAGGGAGTGGACGGCATCGTCGTCTCCGAGCCGATCGACGAGGGTACGAGCGCGGCGGGACTGTCCGTCGACGTGCCGGTTCTGGTCATCGGTGCACCGACCCCCTTCGCCACCTCCCGCCCGGTCACCTCGGGCGGCGGTGCGGACCTGCTGACCCGGGCCGCGACCCAACACCTCCTGGATCTCGGCCATATGACGGTGCATCACCTCTCGGGTCCACCCCGCTGGTACGCGGCCAGGGACCGGCTCACCGCCTGGCGGGCCGCCCTCGCGGCGCATGGAGCGCCCGAGCCGCCCGTCGTCGTGGGCGACTGGTCGGCCGCCTCGGGATACACGGCGGGTCGTCGACTCGCCGCCGATCCCTCGGTGACCGCCGTGTTCGCCGCCAACGACGACATGGCCATCGGGCTGATCCGGGCCCTGACGGAGGCCGGCCGGCGGGTGCCGGACGACGTCAGCGTGGTCGGGTTCGACGACATCCCGGTCGCCGCGTACGTCACACCGCCGCTCACCACCGTGCGTCAGCCCTTCGACGCCGTGGCGCAGGAAGGCCTCAAACGGCTCCTGCACGCCATCGAGAACCCGGACGCGGACCCCCTGCCGCCGAGCGACCCACCGGTCGACCTCGTCGTACGGTCCTCCACCGCACCCCCGCCCCACCGGTAGCCGCACCGCCCAAAGGCCGGTCAGCCCCACCTGCGGCCCCTCCCCTTTTTCTCTCTCCGCCTCTCTGCCTCTCTGCCTCTCTGCCCTTCCTTCTCTCCACTCCCTTCGCCCCGGCCGGAGTTCACCATGCGCAAGAACATCGCCTCCTCTTCTGCCATCAGCCGTCGTCTCCTCCTCACCGCGGCCGGCGCCGCCTCGCTCGGCGCGGCCCTGACCGCCTGCGGCGGGGGCGGCTCCGACGGCGGCTCGACCTCGTCGAAGCCGGTCAGCCAGGCCGACATCGACAAGGCGATGAAGACGCCGACCGAGCTGACGTTCTGGACGTGGGTCCCGAACATCGACCAGGAGATAGCCCTCTTCGAGAAGAAGTACCCGGCGATCAAGGTCAAGGCCGTCAACGCCGGTCAGGGCGTCCCGGAGTACACCAAGCTGCGTACGGCTCTGAAGGCCGGCAGCGGCGCCCCGGACATGGTGCAGATCGAGTACCAGGCCATCCCGACCTTCACGATCACCGACAGCCTCCTCGACCTGCGGCCGTACGGCGCCTCCGCTCTCAAGTCGCAGTTCGTGGACTGGACCTGGGGCCAGGTCAGTGGCAGCAACGGCGAGCTCTGGGCGATCCCGCAGGACACCGGCCCGATGGGCATGCTGTACCGCAAGGACATCTTCGACAAGCACGGCATCGAAGTCCCCGAGACCTGGGACGAGTTCGCCGAGGCCGCGCGCAAGCTGCACAAGGCCGACCCGGACGTCTACCTGACCAACCTCGCCGCGAACCAGGTCGCCGCCTGGCACGGCATGCTCTGGCAGGCGGGCGCCAAGCCCTACGTCACCTCGGGCAAGAGCGACATCACGGTCAGTGTCGACGACGCGGTCTCCAAGAAGCTCGGCGCGTTCTGGGGCGGGCTCGCGCAGGAGGGTGTCATCGGTGTGGAGCCGGACTTCACGGACTCCTGGTACGCGGCGCTCAACAAGGGCAAGTACGCCACCTGGATGACCGGGGCCTGGGGTCCGGCGTTCCTCTCCGGGTCGGCCAAGGACACCTCCGGCAAGTGGCGGGCGGCGCCGATGCCGCAGTGGGACGCGTCCAAGCCGAGCGCGGGCAACTGGGGCGGTTCGACGACCGCGGTGATCCGGTCCACCAAGAACCCGATCGCGGCGGCCGAGTTCGCCAAGTTCCTCAACAGCGACCCCGAGAGCGCGAAGATGTTCGCGACGAAGCAGTTCTTCTTCCCCGCCACCAAGGCCCTGCTTGCGGACGCGAGCTTCATCGGTGACACGCCCGCCTTCTACGGCGGCCAGAAGGTCAACGAGGTCTTCGCGGGCATCAGCGAGCAGGTCAACCCGTCCTTCCAGTGGCCGCCGTTCCTCGACCAGGTGGCCACCGACTGGACGGAGACCGTCGGCCGTTCGCTGGCCAGAAAGACGGACACGGTCGCCGCGCTCGGGGGCTGGCAGACGCGGATCACCACGTTCGCCAAGAGCCAGGGCTTCACCGTGAAGGCGGCCCCCTGACATGGCCAAGCACCTCGCGCGGCCCCGGTCGGCGGGCCCGCTGTTCATCGCCCCCTTCATGGTTCTGTTCCTTCTCCTGTTCCTCGCTCCGCTCGGCTACGCGGCCTATCTGAGCCTGTTCCAGGAGAAGTTGGTCGGCGGCACGTCGTTCGTCGGCCTGGACAACTACGTCACGGCCCTCAAGGACCCCCAGCTCCGTGAGGGGGTGATCCGGGTGGCGACCTTCTTCGTGATCCAGGTCCCGCTGATGCTGCTGCTGGCCCTGCTCTTCGCCCTCGCCCTGGACAGCGGCCTGCTGCGGCTGTCCCGGGTGATCCGGCTGGGCATCTTCGTGCCGTACGCCGTCCCGAGCGTGGTCGCCACCCTGATGTGGGGCTACCTCTACGGCCCGGACTTCGGCCCGTTCGCCCAGCTCAGCGAGAAGCTGAGCCTGCCCGCCCCGCACTTCCTGACCGACAGCTGGATGCTCGGCAGCCTGGCGAACATCGTGACCTGGGAGTTCGTCGGCTACAACATGATCATCCTGTACGCGGCCCTGCGGACCATTCCGCACGACCTGTACGAGGCCGCCGCGCTGGACGGAGCGGGGGCCTGGCGGATCGCCTGGTCCATCAAACTCCCGGCGCTGCGGCCCGCGTTGACGCTCACCCTGCTGTTCTCGGTGATCGGCAGCTTCCAGCTCTTCAACGAGCCCAACCTGCTGATGAAGATCGTCCCGGACGTTATCGACAGCTCGTACACCGCCAACCTCTACGCCTACACGCTCGCCTTCACCAGCCAGCAGATCAACTACGCGGCAGCCGTCTCCTTCCTCCTCGGCCTGCTGATCGTGATCATCTCGTACGCCTTCCTGCTCACCGCGAACCGCAGGAGGCCCGCGTGACCACCACAACTCCCCCTGCCGACAGCGTGGTTGTCGCCGCCGGCAAGGCGCCCGAAGCAGCCGGGCAGCGGCGCCGCCGGCCGGGCCGCCGCACCAGCACGCCCCTCACGATCGCCATGCTGGCGGTACTCGCCTACTTCCTCCTCCCGCTCCTCTGGCTGCTGATCGCCTCCACGAAGAGCACACGGGACCTGATCAACACCTTCGGCCTGTGGTTCTCCGACGCACCGCAGCTGCTGACGAACATCCGCCTGACCTTCACCCAGGATGACGGCGTCTTCGCCCACTGGCTGCTCAACACCGTGCTGTACGCCGGTGTCAGCGCCGTCGGCGCCGCGGTCCTGGCGGCAGCGGCGGGATACGGGTTCGCCAAGTTCCGGTTCCGCGGGAACGGCGCCGCCTTCAACCTCGTACTCGGCGCGGTCATGGTGCCGGCGACGGCCCTGGCCATCCCGACGTACCTGCTGTTCGCCAAGGTGGGCCTGGTGAACACCCCGTGGGCGATCATCCTGCCCTCGCTGGTGAGCCCCTTCGGGCTGTACCTCATGCGGGTGTACGCCCAGGACGCGGTGCCCGACAGCATCCTCGAAGCCGCCCGGATGGACGGGGCCGGGGAGTTCCGGATCTTCTGCCAGATCGTGCTGCGGCTGCTGGCACCGGGCTTGGTCACCGTGCTGCTGTTCACGCTGGTGGCGACCTGGAACAACTACTTCCTGCCGCTGATCATGCTCAACGACCCGGACCTGTACCCGATCACGGTCGGGCTCTCCTCCTGGGCCGCCCAGGCGCAGAACGGCGGGGCGGGCGCCAGCAGCGACATGCTCGCGCTGGTCGTGACCGGGTCGA
This sequence comes from Streptomyces turgidiscabies Car8, assembly GCF_000331005.1. Lineage (GTDB taxonomy): Bacteria > Actinomycetota > Actinomycetes > Streptomycetales > Streptomycetaceae > Streptomyces > Streptomyces turgidiscabies. The sequence goes on along the minus strand of NZ_AEJB01000280.1, from coordinate 2,236 downwards.
TGATCTCGGTGATCCCGCTCGTCGTGGCCTTCCTGATGCTCCAGCGGTACTGGCAGAGCGGCCTGGCCACCGGCGGCGTCAAGCAGTAACTCCCGACCCAGCCGCACGCGTTACCCAACTCCCCTTCCCCCACTGGAGGTTGACTTCATGGCGGTCCTGCCCGCCCGCGTCCTCTTCGGCGCCGCGTACTACCACGAATACGCGCCCACGCACGGCCGCGAGCACCGTCCCGGCGAACAGCTCAAGACCGACCTCGACCTGATGGCCGACGCCCGTTTCAGCGTGATCCGGGTCGGCGAGTCGGTCTGGTCGACCTGGGAGCCGGAGAACGGCAGCTTCGACCTGGACTGGCTGGAGCCGGTGCTCGACGGCGCCCATGAGCGCGGTATCGCAGTGGTCCTCGGCACCCCGACCTACGCCGTGCCGCCGTGGCTGGCCCGCCAGTACCCGGAGATCACCGGCGAGCGGGCCACCGGGGAGCGGATCGGCTGGGGCGCCCGGCAGGAGGTCGACTTCACGCACCCCGCGTTCCGGTTCCACGCCGAGCGGGTGATCCGGAAGATCATCGCCCGGTACGCCGACCACCCGGCGGTCATCGGTTTCCAGGTGGACAACGAGCCCGGCAACGAGCTCCTCCACAACCGGGGCGTGTTCGAGCGCTTCGTCGACCATCTCCGGGCGAAGTACGGGGACGTCGAGACCCTGAACCGCGAGTGGGGCCTCGTCTACTGGTCGCACCGCCTGTCGACATGGGCCGACCTGTGGACCCCCGACGGTAACTTCCAGCCCCAGTACGACGTCGCCTGGCGGGAGTTCCAGGCCCGGCAGGTCACCGAGTTCATCGGCTGGCAGGCCGACATCGTCCGGGAGTACGCGAACCCGGAGCAGTTCGTCACCACCTGCATCTCGTACACCCGCCGGGCCGTGGAGGACGAGGAACTCAGCGTGCCGCTCGACATCTCGTCGGGCAACCCGTACTACGCCATGCAGGACGGCCTCGCGCTGCCCGACCTCACGCCGGACGCGTACGCCCAGCACTGGAAGACCACGGGTGTCTGGGCCCTCTACCAGACCGCCGACTGGATGTTCTCCTCCAAGCAGGCCCCCTTCCTGGTCACGGAGACGAACGCCTCGTCCATCGGCGAGCCGTGGCACAACCGCCCCGCCTACGACGGCCAGTGGCGCCAGGCCGCCTGGGCACTGGTGGGGCGCGGGGCCAGGATGATCGAGTACTGGCACTGGCACACCCTGCACTTCGGCGCCGAGACGTACTGGGGCGGCGTCCTCCCGCACAGCGGCGTGCCCGGCCGGACGTACGCCGAACTGGCCCGGCTCGGCGCCGAGTTGGACGCGGCGGGCTCGCTGGTCGCCGGTCTCGAACCGGACGCCGACATCACGATGGTCTACTCGACGCCAAGCAAGTGGCTGATGCAGAAGTACCCGCCGATCGCGACGGGCGACGGCGGCCCTGACGACACCGCCTACCACCGGATCTTCGACCCGTTCTACCGGGGCGCCTTCGACGCCGGCCGCCAGGTCCGGATCATCCACGCCCGTCAGCTGCACGACCCGCGCGGCGAACGGGACGGACTGACTCCCGAGGAGGCGGTGACCCGTCACCCGGTCCTGGTCGTCCCGGCGCTGTACGTCGTCGACGACACGACCCTCGACTGGTTCGCCGCGTACGCCCATGCCGGCGGCCACCTGGTCCTCGGCCCGCGCACGGCGTACGCCGACCACGAGGCCCGGGCCCGCCACGAACTCGCCCCCGGACGCCTGGTGGACGCGGCGGGTGTCAGCTACGACGAGTACAGCAACCTGACCCAGGAGATCCCGGTGCGTGGCGTGCCGGGCGGCCCCCTGCGACTCCCCGAAGGCGCGAAGGCGGTGCACTGGGCCGACGGCCTCACCGTGACCGACGCCGAGCCGCTGGTGACGTACGACCACCCGCACTTCGGCCGCTGGCCGGCGGTCACCACCCGCCGTCACGGCGCGGGCCAGGTGACGTACGTCGGGACGGTGCCGGGCCGCGACCTCGCCCGGGAGCTGGCCTCCTGGCTGACCCCCACCGCCCGCAGTGTCTGGGGCGACCTCCCGGCCTCGGTCACGGCGACCACCGGTACGGCCGAGGACGGGCGGCGCGTGCACATCGTCCACAACTGGAGCTGGGAGCCGGCGCGGGTCACGGCCCCGGCCGACCTGACGGACGTACTGAAGGGCAGCCCGGTCCCCAAGG
>NZ_AEJB01000279.1 GCF_000331005.1 Streptomyces turgidiscabies Car8 | reverse complement strand
TTGTACGCCGTATAGGAACTGTTCTACGGTGTACAGCATGTCTACGTCCCCCCAGTCGAACCACCTGGAGTCGCCGCCCGCCCCGGGCCATACCCAGGGCCACCCCCAGCGCTGGCTGATCCTCGGTGTCATCTGTCTCGCGCAGCTCACCGTGCTGCTCGACAACACCGTCCTGAACGTCGCGATCCCCTCCCTCACCCGGGAGCTGGGCGCCGGAACCTCCGACATCCAGTGGATGATCAACGCGTATTCGCTGGTCCAGTCGGGCCTGCTGCTCACCGCCGGCAGCGCGGCCGACCGCTACGGCCGCAAGAAGATGCTGATCGCGGGCCTGGCCCTGTTCGGCGTGGGCTCACTGACCGCCGGACTGGCCGACAGCACCGGCCAGTTGATCGCGGCGCGTGCCGGGATGGGTGTCGGCGGCGCGCTGCTGATGACGACCACCCTCGCCGTGGCGATGCAGATCTTCACGCCCGCCGAGCAGCCGAAGGCCATCGGTATCTGGGCCGCGGTCAACTCGCTCGGCTTCGCCACCGGCCCGCTCCTCGGCGGCTTCATGCTGAACCACTTCTGGTGGGGCGCGATCTTCCTCATCAACATCCCCGTCGCGGCACTGGGGCTGGTGGCGGTCATGGCCCTCGTACCCGAGTCGAAGAACCCGACCGGCGACCGCCCCGACCTCCTGGGCGCGCTGCTCTCCACGATCGGCATGTCCTCGCTGGTGTTCGCGATCATCTCCGGCCCCGAACACGGCTGGACGTCCGGCCGGGTGCTGGTGCCGGCGGCCGTCGCGGTCGTGGTGCTGGGCGCCTTCGCGTACTGGGAGAGCCGGATCCCGTACCCCATGCTCGACATGCACTTCTTCAGGAGCCGGCGGTTCACGGGGGCGGTCGCGGGTGCGGTGCTGATCACGTTCGGGATGGGCGGCTCGCTCTTCCTGCTCACCCAGCACATGCAGTTCGTGCTCGGCTACGGCCCCTTGGAGGCCGGCCTGCGGACGGCACCGCTCGCGCTCGCGATCGTCGCGCTCAACTTCACCGGTGTGGCGGCGAAATGGGCGGCCAGGCTCGGGACACCCCTCGCCATCGGGCTCGGCATGACGCTGATGGCGTGCGGCCTCGTCTCCATCGCGACGGTCTCCTCCGGCGGTTACGCGGGTACGTTGCTGGGCCTGCTGCTCATCGGGACGGGGGCCGCGGTGGCCAGCCCGGCGATGGCACACGCGATCATGAGCTCGATTCCGCCGGAGAAGGCCGGAGTCGGGGCGGGCATCAACGGCACGGTGGCGGAGTTCGGACAGGGGCTCGGGGTCGCGGTGCTCGGCGCGGTGCTGAACGCGCGCTTCGCGGCGCTGGTTTCCGTCGCCGCGGTGTCCCTGCCGGGGGCGTTGGCGGAGGCGGGGTCGGCAGCGGAGCGGGCGCGGATCACCGAGGCGTTCGCCTCCGGCCTGGAGACCAGTCAGCTGGTGGGAGCGGGGGCTGTGCTGCTGGGCGGTCTGGTCGCGGCGCTGTTGCTGCGCAGGGCTGAGCGGGCAGAGTCCGAGATGGGTGAGGCCGAGGCCGCCTAGGAGCTCGGGTTGTGCGGGTGTGTGCGCGGCTGCGGGCCCGTCGTGGCTGGTCGCGCAGTTCCCCGCGCCCCTTCAGGTCGGCTGCGGCCTGGCATTCTTGCCGGTGAACGTAAGTATCGGGAGGTGCGCCATCGTGAAGGCAGTCGAACGGCCCGCGCGGACCAGTGTCTGGCTCGAGGGGAAGGCGCGCCGGAGCAGTGGCGGTCGCGCCGGTCAGCCGTCGGGGCTGGACCGGGACCGGATCACCGAGGTGACCGTTCGGTTGCTGGACGCGGAGGGACTGGCCAGGTTCTCGATGCGGCGGCTGGCCGCCGAGCTGAACGTCACGGCCATGTCGGTGTACTGGTACGTCGACACCAAGGACGACCTGCTCGAACTCGCCCTCGACGCGGCCTGCGCCCAACTGCGCCTGCCCGACCCGGAGGCCGAGGGCGAGGACTGGCGCGACCAGCTCCGGATGCTGGCCGGCGAGTACCGCGCCCTGCTGGTCCGCCACCCCTGGGCGTCGCCGCTCGCCGGGACCTACCTCAACATCGGCCCGCACGCACAGGCCTTCTCACGTGCCGTCCAGCGAGTGATCCGGCGGACCGGCCTGCCCGCGCGAGGACTCACCGGCGCCATCGCCGCCGTCTTCCAGTTCGTGTACGGCTTCGGCACGATCGAGGGCCACTTCGTCGCCCGCTGCACGGAGGCGGGCATGACCCAGGACGCCTTCTTCCAGCACGCCATGAGCGCCGTCGGGGCCGCCCCCGAGGTCGCCGACCTCATCCAGGAGTCGGCGGACATGATGGCGGCGAGGGGCGGCGGAACGGTCCAGGAGATGCGCGAACGGGACTTCGACTTCGCGCTGGAACTGCTGGTGGCGGGGATCGAGGCGATGGTGGCGAGACAGGAGGATGAGGCTCCGCCGCCGGGTATTTCCAGCTCGTCCGGTTCCTGAGGACGTGGCCGGGCATTTCCCGTTGGTCCGGTGCCTGGGGACGTGGCTGGGCATTTCCAGCCGGCCCGGTGCTTGAGGACGCCGCCCGGCACCCCAGCCCGTCCGGCGTTTGAGGACGAGCGCCTTCAGCGAGACCGGGGGTTCGGGGGCGGACCCCCCGAGGCGACTCTCACCGCGACCAACCCGAGCCTCCACGCCGCCCACCCCTGTTTCCCGCCCGCCTACCCCTGCGGAGCAAGCCTCGCCGGGAAGCCGCCGGTGGCGACCGGCCCCCACTTCTCCGGGGTGACCCGGATGATCGACTTGCCCTGCTTCACCATGGCCGCGCGGTACTCGTCCCAGTCCGGGTGCTCACCCGAGATGTTCCGGAAGTACTCGACGAGCGGCTCGACCGACTCGGGGGAGTCGATGACCTCCGCCGTGCCGTCGATCTGGACCCAGGGCCCGTTCCAGTCGTCGCTCAGCACGAGCAGGCTGACCCGCTCGTCCCGCTTGGCGTTGCGCGTCTTGGCGCGCTCGGGGTAGGTCGACACGACGACCCGCCCCGAGTCGTCGACCCCGCAGGTCAGCGGCGACGCCTGGGGGGAGCCGTCCGCGCGCCGGGTGAGGAGGATCGCCCGGTGGCGGGGCCGTACGAAGTCGAGCAGCTCGGCCAGGGACACGGCGGTATTCGTAGCGATGTTCGGTGCCATACGGGCAGCCTAGAGGCTGGGTCCCCGCACGGCTTGGATGTCCAGCTCCACCTTGAGCGTCGTACCGATCGCCGCTATCCCCGCCCGCACCACCTGGTTGTAGTTCATGGCGAAGTCCTCGCGCCGCAGCTCGGTCGTGGCCCGGAACGCGGCCCGGGTGCCGCCCCAGGGATCGGCGCCGGTACCGAGGTAGGCGAGGTCGAGGTCGACGGGCCGTACGACACCGCGCATGGTCAGCTCGCCGTGGACGGTCCAGCGGTCGGGACCGGCGGCCGGCGTGAGGCCCGTCGAGTGGAACGTGATCTCGGGGTGCGTGTCCACGTCCAGGAAGTCGGCGGACCGCAGATGGTCGTCCCGCGTGCCGTTGCCCGTGTCGATGGAGGCGGCCGAAATGACCGCCTCCACACGGGACTTGGCGATGTCGTCCGGCGCGATGTCGATCGTCGCCGTGAACTCGGTGAACCGTCCGTGCACGCTGGAGATGCCCAGGTGCTGCGCGAGCGCCCCGACGGACGAGTGGGCCGGGTCGACGGTCCACGGTCCCGGCGGAGGCAGTTCGGCGCCGCCGCCCAGCCGGGCGAGCGTGACGGTACCGACCTCGGCGCGTCCGCTCACGGTGACGATGGCGGTGGACGCGGTGGGCGCGTAGCCGACGGCCGTCACGATCACGGTGTACGCGCCGGGCGCGAGCGGCGTCGCGTCGCGCACGGCCCCGTCCGCGTCCGCCCCGGCACGCAGCACCTGCTGACCGGTCATGTCGGTCACGGTGACGACGGCGTGCGACACGGCCCAACCGTCCCGCGTACGAACCCGCGCACTCAGCCCCGCGACGCCTGTGCTGGTCATGGTCATGTCCCGCTACTCCCCGCCCGGGTGGGCGAGTTCGATGTCGTGGTCGTCGGCGCCGCGGCCGGTGACGGTCAGGGCGGTGGCCACCGGCGGGTAGCCCGTCGCGATGACCGTGTACTCGCCGCTGTCCAGGTCGGTGAAGGCGTACGCCCCGTCCGTACCGGTCGTCGATGAGCCGACCACGTTGCCGGCCGCGTCGACGAGCGTGACCCGCGCGTCCCCGAGCGGCCCGTGCGGCGCCCGTACGACACCCTGGACGTGCGCCCCGGACGCCAGTTCCACCTCGACCCGGGTGACCCCGGTCCCGCCGACCTCGACGGGCAGCGCCCGCGGCCGGTATCCGGCGGCGTTCACGGCGACGGTCACGGCACCCGGCACCAGCTCGGCGAACGTGAACTCGCCCTGCTCACCGGTGGTCCCGGTGGCCAGTACATCGCCGCGCACGTCGGTGACGATCACCATGGCGTCCTTGACCGGAACCCCGGTCTCGGCGCCGCGCACCAGCCCACTGAGGCCACTGGTGCCGCTGAGCAGGATGTCGTACGAGACCGGCTCGCCGTTCACGACGACGGTCGAGGCCTGCGGCTGGAACCCGTCCGCCGAGGCGATCAGGACGTACGACCCGGTACTTGGCGCGTCCAGCGCGTAGGCGCCGTCGCCCTGCGCGACCGCGCGGCCCAGCTGACGTCCGGCGAGGGAGATCAGCGTGACGGCGGCCTGCGGCACGGGCGCGCTCTCGGCACCGCGCACATGACCGCGTACCGGAATCCCGCCACCGGCAGGCCCTTCGAGGCTCTCGGCGGCCGGGACAGCCATCGTGGCGACGGCGGCGGGCGCCTTCTCCGTGTCGGTGGCCGGGGTGACCTCGGTGACCTGGGTGATCGGGGCGCCAGGAGTGAGCGCGCCCTGCTTCTCCTCAGCGGCCTGCGCCAGCGCGCCCTTGGTCCGCAACGGGACCTCCTTGATGAAGAGGGAGAAGACGAGCGCGAGCAGGGCGGCCGGGGCGGCGTAGAGGAAGACGTCGCCGATGCCGTGCCCGTACGCGCCCTCGATGACCGTGCGCAGCGGCGCGGGCAGCGCGTCGAGGTCGGGGATGGCGTTGTTGGTGGAACCGGAGAGCCCCGCCGCGTACTTCGGGTCGATGGTGGCCAGGCCGTCCTTGAGGTGGTCGGTGATCCGGTGACTGAGGACCGCGCCCAGCGCGGAGACGCCGATCGCACCGCCGAGGGAACGGAAGAAGGTGACCACCGAGCTGGCGACACCCAGGTCGGAGGGGGAGACCTGGTTCTGGGTGCAGAGCACGAGGTTCTGCATCATCATGCCGACGCCGAGCCCCAGCAGCGCCATGTAGATGGCGACGTGCCAGTACGCGGTGTCGTAGCGCAGGGTGCCCAGCAGACCGAGACCGGCCGTCACCAGCACACCGCCGGAGAGCAGCCACGCCTTCCAGCGTCCCGTACGGGTGATGACCTGCCCGGAGACGGTGGAGGCGACGAACAGGCCGCCGATCATCGGGATGGTCATGACGCCGGACATGGTCGGCGACTTGTCCCGGGCCAGCTGGAAGTACTGGCTGAAGAAGATGGTGCCCGCGAACATCGCGACGCCGACGAAGAGCGACGCGAGCGAGGCGAGGGTGATCGTGCGGTTGCGGAAGAGCCGCAGCGGGATGATCGGCTCGCTGGCCTTCGACTCGACCAGGACGAAGACGCCGAGCAGCGCGACCGTGCCGCCGATCATCGCGTAGGTCTGCCAGGACACCCAGTCGTACTTGTCGCCGGCGAAGGTCACCCAGACCAGCAGCAGGCAGACGGCGGCGGTGATGAAGAAGGCGCCGGTCCAGTCGACCTTGGCCTTGCGCTTGACGATCGGCAGGTGCAGGGTCCGCTGGAGCACGATCAGCGCGACGACGGCGAAGGGCACGCCGACGTAGAAGCACCAGCGCCAGCCGAGCCAGCTGGTGTCGGTGATGACACCGCCGATCAGCGGGCCGCCGACCATCGCGGTCGCGAAGGTGGCGCCGAGGTAGCCGTTGTAGCGTCCGCGCTCACGCGGGGAGATCATCGCCGCGAGAATGATCTGGGCGAGCGCCGAGAGGCCGCCCATGCCGACGCCCTGCACGGCGCGGAAGGTGATGAGCATGCCCGCGTTCTGCGAGAGGCCGGCGGCTGCCGAGCCCAGCACGAAGATGACCAGGGCGAACTGGATCAGCAGCTTCTTGGAGAAGAGGTCGGCGAGCTTGCCCCACAGCGGGGTGGACGCGGTCATCGCGAGCAGCGACGCGGTCACGACCCAGGTGTAGGCGCTCTGGCCGCCGCCGAGGTCCTTGATGATGTCGGGCAGGGCGTTGGAGACGATCGTCGACGACAGGATCGCCACGAACATGCCGAGCAGCAGCCCGGTGAGCGCTTCCATGATCTGCCGGTGCGTCATCGGCGCGCCGTCGGCGGAGCCGTGGGAGCCTCCTCCGTGCTTGGCGTGTGCCGCCCGCACACCGGCCGGTGTGGTCGTTGCCATTGAACTTCCTTGTCTGTGCTGCGTCTTGTGCGTGTGCGTCTTCTAAATCGTTTACGTCGTTTATGTCTTTTACGTCGTTTGCTACGGCGTCTGTTGCGTACCGAAGCTCTCCCGGAGTCGCCCCATGAGGCGGGCGAGCTGCCCGACCTCCTCGTCGCTCCAGTCGGCGAGCCGGTGGGCGAGCAGTTCGGTGGTTCGCCGCGACAGCTCGCCGATCTGCGCGTGCCCCGACGGGGTCAGCCGCAAAATGCGGGAGCGCTTGTCGGCGGGGTCGGGGAGCCGTTCGATCCAGCCGCGTCCGGCGACGTGGGCGACATGGCGGCTGGTGACGGACATGTCGACGGCGAGCAGTTCGGCGAGCCGGCTCATCCGCATGTCTCCGTACCGGCCGAGCAGCGTCAGCACGGTGGCGGAACCGCCGGGACACTCGGGCGGCATGATCCGCCCCATCTCCCGCTTCACGGCCCCGAAGGCACTGAACTGACGCACCAGCTCCTCGTACTGCGTCTGCTCGGCCATCACACCCCCTGAGTGCAGTCCTCTGAGTCCTGCTCCGGCGTCCAGTTATTCGTTGCTTGGGGCAACCATAGAAAAGATTGGTTGCTACAGGCAAATGAAATGGGGAGGGGTTGGGCTAAAAACTTGGCAAAGGCAAGCATTGGCGAACGTAAACGCGCAGGTGAGATGGGTGCGAGAGGGGGGCAGCTTGGGCGCGCCCCGCCGAGTTCGCTAGGGTCTCGCACCATGGCCAACACCCAGGGCCCCGAGGGCAACTACGACCCCGCGGGCAGCACCCAGATGTTCCGAGCGTTCGTCGACGAGACCCCCCAGGGCGGCAGCCGCCAGGCACCTGCTCCGGCGGGCCCCCGCATCGGCCTGATCGTCGGCGTGGTCGTCGCCGTGCTGGTGATCGCGGCGGTGGCCTGGCTGGCGCTGAAGTAGGGCCTACGTGAGGATTTGACCGCCGGGCTGCAGAGCACGGCGGAGCGGTGGGCGTCGGGCGCGGCGGAGCGGTGGGCGCCGGCGCCCTACTGCCATAGCACCTCGACGACCCGGGTCTCCACCCGCATGCCCCACGGCACGCGCCACTCCTCCACGCACACCGTCCAGCTCTCTTCGCGCCCCGCCCCCGCCCCGATCGGCGTCGGGAGCGGCACCGTCGACTCGATGGTCGCCCAGTCGATGCCGAGCAGGTCGATGATGTGCGTGCCGAAGGTCACCGTCCCCGAACGCACCGGTGAGCCACCGGTGTTGTGGAAGGGAAGCGTCACCTTCTCGCACCAGCGTCTGTCCGTGGACTCTCGTAGCGGCGCACCCGTGATCAGCCGCGCGGGACCGACAGGCGTTGACGGTACGGGAGTTGTGGGCGTCGGCCTCGGTGTGGCACTTGATGTGGGCGTCGGCGTCTGCCTCGGTGTCGGCCCCGAGGACGCTGAACCCGTGCTCGTGCGCCCGGAGTCGGCACCTCCTGGCGGAGCCACGGGTGCTGCCTGAGCTGCTGGTGCTGCCGGAAGGGGCGCTGCCGCGGGCCCCGGTGCAGGAGTGCGCGGCCGACTGCCGGGCCCAGCCCGCGGGTTGGGAGCCGGAGTCTCCGGCTGCCGTCCCTCCAGCGGTACGAACGTCACCTCCCCGGTGGGAGCGATCGCCGTACCGCCGATCCCCGGTCGCTCGACCGGGACGTACCCCTCGTCGTGTCCGCCGCCGTTCCCGCACGCGGCCAACACCCCTGCCAGGGCGCAGGTCACGACGGCCGCCGAGGTGGTCAGGGCGATGGCGCCCCGGCGGTCATGCGTCGCGCGGGTCTGTCGAAGCATCGCGACAGCATCGCTGATGCTCCGTCAGAAGTGAACCCTCGGTCGGACAACTGTTGCCGTCAGAGCCTCAGTCGGAGATCAGGCCCTCGCGGAGCTGGGTGAGGGTCCGGGTCAGGAGGCGTGACACGTGCATCTGGGAGATGCCGACCTCCTCGCCGATCTGCGACTGCGTCATGTTGGCGAAGAAGCGCAGCATGATGATCCGGCGCTCGCGCGGCGGGAGTTTGGCCAGCAGCGGCTTCAGGGACTCGCGGTACTCCACGCCCTCCAGCGCCGTGTCCTCGTAGCCGAGGCGGTCGGCCAGGGAGCCCTCGCCGCCGTCGTCCTCCAGGGCCGGGGAGTCCAGGGACGAGGCCGTGTACGCGTTGCCGACCGCGAGGCCGTCGACCACGTCCTCCTCGGACACGCCCAGGACCACGGCGAGTTCGGTGACCGTGGGGGAGCGGTCCAGCTTCTGGGCGAGTTCGTCGCTGGCCTTGGTGAGGGCCAGGCGCAGCTCCTGCAGACGGCGCGGCACACGCACCGACCACGAGGTGTCGCGGAAGAAGCGCTTGATCTCGCCCACGACCGTCGGCATCGCGAACGTCGGGAACTCGACGCCGCGTTCGCAGTCGAAGCGGTCGATCGCCTTGATCAGGCCGATGGTTCCGACCTGGACGATGTCCTCCATCGGCTCGTTGCGGGAGCGGAAGCGGGCCGCCGCGTACCGGACGAGGGGGAGGTTCAACTCGATGAGGGTGTCCCGGACGTACGCACGCTCGGGGCTGTTCTCGTCGAGGGCGGCGAGCCGCAGGAACAGGGAACGGGACAGGGTCCGGGTGTCGATGGCGCCCGTGGTCGGCGGAGGGGCCGGGAGGGCCTGGACGGCCGGGGTCGCCTCTGGCTCGACCTCCACTACGAGGGCCGGGACGTCGTGAAGCTCGGCGGGCGCCGACTCGCTCTTTGTGAGCGTGAGCACCTTCGAGCTGCCCTGGTCTGCGGACATGCCACCCCCTTTGGGTCGCGGACGGTCGCGGCGGACGTTCCCGATCTGAGGAACGCAGCCTTCACCTGAATACCGGAGCCGGAGCCACGGCAAACGCTCTTCCGGGAGAATGTCACATGTCGGCAACACGCTGTAGTGACATGTCGACATGTGGAGCGTGGATCCGCCCTGGAAAAAGGGGGTGTGACGGTTTTTCAGCCCAGAAATACCGGGAAGTTCACCCTTGAGTGATTCGCTCTCCCAGGTGACAACTCGATCCTGTATCCGGATACGTCTGGCCGGCTGCTTGGGGCGACGACGCGGACGTCGGCCCGGACCATGCCTCGGGCCGCGCCTCGGACTACGCCTCGACGCGGTTCGCCGAGCGCAGTCGCGCGAAGCTGCGGGCCAGCAGCCGGGACACGTGCATCTGGGAGACGCCCAGTTCCGCGCTGATCTGCGACTGGGTGAGGTTGCTGTAGTAACGCAGCAGGAGGATGCGCTGTTCGCGTTCCGGGAGTTGGACCAGGAGGTGGCGGACCAGGTCGCGGTGCTCCACGCCGTCCAGCGCGGGGTCCTCGTAGCCGAGGCGGTCGACCAGCCCGGGCAGGCCGTCGCCCTCCTGGGCGGCCTCCAGCGAGGTCGCGTGGTACGAGCGGCCGGCCTCGATGCAGGACAGTACGTCCTCCTCGCTGATGCGCAGCCGCTCGGCGATCTCGGCGGTCGTCGGGGTACGCCCGAAGGCCGTCGTCAGATCCTCGGTCGCCCCGTTGACCTGCACCCACAACTCGTGCAGCCGACGCGGTACGTGGACCGTGCGGACGTTGTCCCGGAAGTACCGCTTGATCTCGCCGATGACGGTCGGCATCGCGAACGTCGGGAACTGCACGCCCCGGTCCGGGTCGAACCGGTCGATGGCGTTGATCAGCCCGATGGTGCCGACCTGGACGACGTCCTCCATCGGCTCGTTGCGGGAGCGGAAGCGGGCGGCCGCGTAGCGCACGAGCGGGATGTTCGCCTCGATGAGCGCCCCCCGTACGCGGTTGTGCTCCGGCGTACCGGGATCCAGCATCTTGAGCTGGCCGAAGAGCACCTGGGTGAGCGCCCGGGTGTCCGCGCCCCGGCTCCGCTGGGGCGCGGGCTCCTGAGGTGCGATCTCCTGGGCGGGGGCTTCCTGAGCGGGGGCTTCCTGGGGTGGCGCAGTACTGGCCGACACGGTCAACGCCACCTCTTCATCGGTCAACTCAATGGTCGACTCAACGGTCAACTCATCCGTCAAAAGCGGTCATAGCATCACAAGACATGTGCACTGTGTGCAAGCACCCCATAACACCGTGTTGAGGAAGGGTTGGCGCACAAGACGCAAAAAGGCCCCACACCATTCCGGTGCGGGGCCGTGCGTGCGGCCGTACGGACGGGCGTGCGGACGGGCGTGCGGGTCAGACCTCGTAGTCGGCGATCACCCACGTGGCGAACTCGCGCCACAGTCCGGCGGCCGCCTGATGGGCCGGGTGTTCGAGGTACCGCTTCAGTGCGTCCATGTCGTCGACGGCCGAGTTGATCGCGAAGTCGTAGGCGATGGGGCGGTCGGTGATGTTCCAGGCGCACTCCCAGAAGCGGAGTTCGTCGATCTGGCCGGACAGGGCACGGAATGCCTCGGCACCCGCCACGACCCGCGGTTCGTCGCGCTGGACGCCCTCGTTGAGCTTGAAGAGGACCAGATGGCGGATCACATGCACTCCTCGACTGCTGCTACTGGGCCGGCTGACTGGCTGCTACTTGGCACCGTCGGCGATCCAGGTCATGAAGTCACCTATGGCACTGGCCGCGTTCGAGACTCCTTCGAACGCTATCTCGACGTACCCGGCCGCTCCTGTGGGGTCCGTGATGATCACGTACAGCACGAAGACCACGACGGCATAGACGGCTATCTTCTTCGCATTCACCGCCACTGCGGCCTCCCCCTCAGACCCGACCAGACCCGACCACGCACACTCGACCGAACACACCCGACCGATCTCGCAAGAAGGGCCCCGCCGTCCGGCGAGGCCCTTCTACAGCGGTAGCGGAGGGATTTGAACCCTCGGTGACTTGCGCCACACTCGCTTTCGAGGCGAGCTCCTTCGGCCGCTCGGACACGCTACCGAGGGAGACCTTACAGCAAGGTGCGGCGTGCTCCGAAATCCGTTTTCGTCAGCGGCCGTCGCGGAAGAAGGTGGTGAGGAGGCCGGCGCAGTCGTCCGCGAGGACGCCGCCGATCACCTCGGGGCGGTGGTTGAGCCGGCGGTCGCGTACGACGTCCCAGAGGGAGCCGGCCGCGCCCGCCTTCTCGTCGCGGGCGCCGTAGACCACGCGGTCCACGCGGGACTGCACGAGGGCGCCCGCGCACATCGTGCAGGGCTCCAGCGTCACGACGAGCGTGCAGCCGGACAGCCGCCACTCGCCCGCCCGTCTCCCGCCACCACCCCTGCCGGAGGCTCCCCCAGAGCTGAGCGCCTGGGGGGACCCCCAGCGCGCCGCTGAATTCCTCAAATCCGCCGCGGCCCGCCGGAGCGCGAGGACCTCCGCGTGCGCGGTCGGATCGCCCGTCGCCTCGCGCTCGTTGTGGCCGGTCGCGAGCACCGTCGTACCGTCGGCGGCCAGGACGACGGCGCCCACCGGGACGTCACCGCCGAGGACGGCCCGCTCGGCCTCGGCCAGGGCGAGCCGCATCGCGGCCCGCCAGGGATCCCGTACGGGGTCGGGCGGCCCCTCGCCGATCAGGCCCTCCTCGCTCAGCGCACCGTCTCCAGGACCTCCGCCGCTCCCAGGGCCTCGGCGATCGCGCCCAGCGCGTCGTCGGCGTCCAGGGCGCTCAGTTCCTTCTCGCCGACGCCGAGGTCGTCGAGGATCTCCGGGTCTCCTACGGGGCCGTGCGGGACCGCTTCGGCGGACGTACCGGCCTCCTCGTCGTCTTCGTCGGTGTCCGGATCGGCGTCCGACTCACCGTCCTCGGTGCCGTCGAGGTCGAGGGCGTCGAGATCCGGCTCGTCGGTGTCGGGATCGCGGCCGAGCAGCTCGGCCGTGAGCAGAATCTCGCCGTACGAACTACGGGCAGCGGCGGCGGCGTCCGAGACGTAGATACGGGGGTCGTCCTCGCCGTCGATGCGGACGACGCCGAACCAGGCGTCCTCCTGTTCGATGAGAACCAGCACCGTGTCGTCCTCGGGGGAGGCTTCACGGGCCAGTTCGGCCAGGTCCGACAGGGTTTCCACATCGTCGAGCTCTTTGTCGCTCGCTTCCCACCCGTCTTCGGTGCGCGCGAGCAGTGCGGCGAAGTACACCGTGACTCTCCCACTGGTCCTAGGCGTGCCGGTTGGGGGCCCTCCCGGCGGAGTTCGCGGGTGGGGAACGCTGGGTGCCGAGCCCCGCCCACTCGGCATCGTGGCAGAAACGGAGCGTTCAGGGGACGTCTTCCGCACCCTGTGTCCGGCTCTTTTGATCGCTGGTCGGCCGAGCCCTCCAGCAGCACTACCGTCGCCGCCACCAGCGGATCGTAACCGCCTTCCCTGCCACCGCCCGCACGGCCACCCCTCCAACGCGCCTTCTACCAGCGGAACGTACGCATGCGCATGGCGTGGCGGAGGCGGGCGGTCTTGGCGCGGCGGGGCTGGACGCGGTCGCGCAGCTCGCGTGCCTCGGTCAGTTCGCGCAGGAAGACGGCCCGGCGCCGACGCCGTTCGGCCTCGGTCTCCGACGCCTTCTGGTCCCGTTCCCGGTCGGGTTCACGGGCGGGTTCACGGTCAGGCATGGGCGGACACCCCCAGTCGGTGCGTCCCTCCCACCTTCCCTCCGGCGGGCGGTTTGATGCCACCGGAAGGGTGAGCGGGGAGCGACGCCGCTGTACGGGGATCCGGAACCGCTGTACTGGGCACCTGCACCGCCGCACGGGGGAGCAGAGCCGCTGTACGGGACCCCGGCTACTGTTAGGGACATGCGTCTCCACGTCGTCGACCACCCTCTGGTCGCCCACAAGCTCACCACGCTGCGCGACCAGCGCACCGACTCCGCGACCTTCCGCCGTCTCGCCGACGAGCTGGTCACCCTGCTCGCCTACGAGGCCACGCGCGACGTGCGTACCGAACAGGTCGACATCACGACGCCGGTCTCCTCGACCACTGGCGTCAAGCTGTCCTACCCGCGCCCGCTGGTGGTGCCGATCCTGCGGGCCGGCCTGGGCATGCTGGACGGCATGGTCCGGCTGCTGCCGACCGCCGAGGTGGGCTTCATGGGCATGGTGCGCGACGAGGAGACGCTCCAGGCGTCGACGTACGCCACCCGTATGCCGGAGGACCTCTCCGGGCGTCAGGTGTACGTCCTCGACCCGATGCTCGCCACCGGCGGCACCCTGGTCGCGGCGATCCGCGAGCTGATCAAGCGCGGTGCCGACGATGTGACGGCCGTGGTCCTGCTGGCCGCCCCGGAGGGCGTCGAGATCATGGAGCGCGAGCTGGCGGGCGCCCCGGTCACGGTCGTCACGGCCTCGGTGGACGAGCGCCTGAACGAGCACGGCTACATCGTCCCGGGCCTCGGAGACGCGGGCGACCGGCTGTACGGCGCGGCCGAGTAGCAGCGGCGTCCCGCAGAGCCAACGGGAGCCACGGGTACGAGTACAGCCAGGAGTACGAGGCTCAGCAGCTCTTCGGGCTGCTGGAGGGCGTCGGCGCCGGACCGGCCAGTGCGGCCAGGGCCTGGTCGGCGTCCTTCTTGCTGGTCAGGGCCGTGAAGGCGGTGCCGATGAGCAGGTCGACCTCGGTGGCCGAGGCGCGTGTGTCGGTCTTCACCTGGGCGCCGGCGAGCTGGGTGCCGAGTACGGGCAGGGCGGCCTCGGCGGCGGACTTCGCGCCGAGCACCATGCCGGTTCCGGCGATCTTCTTGTCGTAGGCCTTGGGCGCGTTGCCGACGTCGCCGATGCGGAAGCCGCGCTTGCGCAGTTCGTCCGCCGCCTGCTTGGCGAGGCCGCTGCGGGGCGTGGCGTTCAGCACGTTGACGGTGATCAGGCCGGGCTTGGGCAGCGCTCTGACGGCCGTCGGCGGCGTCGCCGAGGGTTCGGCCTTCGTCGCGCAGTCCGTCTTGGGTCCCGCGGCCGTGGCCTTGCTGCCGCCGCCGGTGAAGACGTCGATGAGCTGCAAGGTGCCCCAGCCGATCAGGCCGAGGGCTACGACGGAGGCCACGAGTCCGAACACGAACTTGCGGCGTCCCCGGGGTCGGCGCATCCGCGGGTACTTGTCCCCAGTGATGCGGTACTGGCCGCCCATTCCGGGGGGAGTCAGCATGCTCATGGGCGCAGCGTAGTGCGCCCGGGCGGTGATGCCTACAAAATGATCATTGACCCGGCCGCAGTACTACCCGAAAGGGCCAATAAGCGTCGCGAGGGCGATGTGGACGGCCGTACTGACGGCCGTCAGTCCATTTCGAGGACGCGGGCGTGCAGCACCTGGCGTTGCTGGAGGGCCGCCCGGACCGCGCGGTGCAGACCGTCCTCCAGATACAGGTCGCCCTGCCACTTCACGACGTGCGCGAAGAGGTCGCCGTAGAACGTGGAGTCCTCGGCGAGCAGGGTTTCCAGGTCGAGCTGGCCCTTGGTCGTCACGAGCTGATCGAGGCGGACCGGGCGCGGCGCGACGTCCGCCCACTGCCGGGTGCTTTCCCGGCCGTGGTCGGGGTACGGCCGGCCGTTTCCGATGCGCTT
This sequence comes from Streptomyces turgidiscabies Car8, assembly GCF_000331005.1. Taxonomy (GTDB): domain Bacteria; phylum Actinomycetota; class Actinomycetes; order Streptomycetales; family Streptomycetaceae; genus Streptomyces; species Streptomyces turgidiscabies. Next base: position 1,748 of record NZ_AEJB01000279.1, on the reverse strand, counting down.
GAAGATCACACGGAAAGCCTACCGGTCCAGACGTTCCGGGCGCAGCCATGGAGACGGAGTGCGACGCTAAAAAAGATGCTGTAAAGCGGGGCAAACCGGAAGAGGGACCCGACATGAGTGACAGCGAGAGCGTGTCATCGGCCACCACGGAGCCCATGCCACCGGCAAACGCGCCCGACTCACCCCCACGCGCGCCAGGGAGCGCCCCCGCGCTCCCCCAGCCGGCCCTGGAGATCGCCGCCGGGTACGCCTTCACCGGCCCGGCACTCGATCTGGGCGCCCTGCTGTGGGACGGGACATGCCTCCCGGACGCCCAGATCCGTATCCCGCTCCCCATGCTCAACCGGCACGGTCTGGTCGCGGGGGCGACCGGCACGGGCAAGACCAAAACACTCCAACTGATCGCCGAACAGCTCAGCGCCCAAGGTGTGCCCGTTTTCCTGGCCGATGTGAAGGGTGACGTGTCCGGCATCTCCGCGCCGGGGACGATGAACGACAGGGTCGCCTCCCGTGCGGCCGAGGTGCACCAGAAGTGGACGGCGACCGGCTTCCCCGCCGAGTTCTACGCGCTCGGCGGTCTCGGCCACGGCATCCCGGTGCGGGCCACGATCACGAGTTTCGGCCCGGTGCTGCTGTCCAAGGTGCTCCAGCTCAACCAGACCCAGGAGCAGTCGCTCGGCCTGGTGTTCCACTACGCCGACCAGAAAGGGCTGGAACTGGTCGACCTGAAGGACCTGAGGGCCGTCGTCGCGTTCCTCACCTCCGACGAGGGCAAGCCCGAGCTGAAGAACATCGGCGGGCTGTCGACGGCCACGGCCGGGGTGATCCTGCGGTCCCTCACCGCCTTCGAGGCACAGGGCATGGCGGACTTCTTCGGCGAACCGGAGTTCGACACGGCGGAGCTGCTGCGCACGGCCTCGGACGGCCGGGGCATGGTCTCGGTGCTCGAACTGCCCGCCGTCCAGGACCGGCCGCAGCTGTTCTCGACCTTCCTGATGTGGCTGCTGGCCGACCTCTTCCACGACCTCCCGGAGGTCGGCGACGCCGACAAGCCCAAGCTTGTCTTCTTCTTCGACGAGGCGCATCTGCTCTTCAAGGACGCGTCGAAGGCGTTCCTGGACGCGATCACACAGACCGTCCGTCTCATCCGCTCCAAGGGGGTGGGCGTGTTCTTCGTGACGCAGACCCCGCGGGACGTGCCCGCCGACGTCCTCGCCCAGCTCGGCAACCGCGTCCAGCACGCGCTGCGCGCCTTCACCCCGGACGACCAGAAGGCACTCCGGGCCACGGTGCAGACCTTCCCGAACTCGGCGTACGACCTGGAGGAGCTGCTCACCGGCCTCGGGACGGGCGAGGCGGTGGTGACCGTACTGAGCGAGAAGGGCGCCCCGACCCCGGTCGCCGCGACCCGTCTGCGCGCCCCCGAGTCACTGATGGGCCCCGTCGACGCGGCCGTCCTCGACCAGGCGGTCAGGTCCTCTCAGCTCTACGACCGTTACGCACAGGCTGTGGACAGAGAGTCGGCCTACGAGAAACTCACGGCCGCGCAGACCTCCGGAAAAGCCGGGGGAGCGGGTGGGGCCGGGGGAGCCAAGGGCCCGGACGAAATGAGGCCCAAGGGGCCGAGGGAGGATCCCTCTGTCGTCCAGCAGGTGGTGGGCAGCGGCATGTTCAAGTCGCTGGCCCGTTCTCTGGGCACGCAGATCGGCCGGGAGATCACCCGCTCCGTCTTCGGTACGGCGCGGCGG
>NZ_AEJB01000278.1 GCF_000331005.1 Streptomyces turgidiscabies Car8 | reverse complement strand
GTCGCCGTGCCGGTCAAGCCCGGTGGTGCGGCCCCTCGGGGTCGTTGTCGCCCCGGGCGGGCGTGCCGGGCGCGGCGACGTTCGGCGCGGCCGGGGGAACGGGCGGAACGGAAGCGCCGAACCCGCTCGGGGGCACGGCGGCCGGCGGGTCGGCGGCGGCGCCGACGCTGCCGGCCGGGGGGTGTGTACGCGACGGGCCCGGTCGGGCCATGTTGCGCAGGGCGTAGGCCAGGGCACCGAGGATCGCCGCCGTGACGAGGGCGGCGGCCCAGTCCGGCAGCCCCGTCGCCAGGGCGAGTCCCAGGGCGAGCGCGAGCGCCGCGCCCGCGTACAGGGCGACGGCGCCCGACGTGGCGTACAGCGCGGCCGTGCGGCGCTGTTTGCGGGTCTGCTCACGCAGTTCGTCGCGCACGGCCTCGCGCGCCACCTGCGCAAGCTCGTCGACCAGATGCTTGTCGAGATGTTCCAGGTGATCGATGCGGTCCATGACCGCCGGGTACCCCGGGGCCCGCCCGCCTAACGCCGCGGCACCCCGGCGCCCGCCGGGCCCGTGCCGGGGACCGGCGGAAACGATCTCCCTTTCGGCCAACCCCAACTACCCTCGTTCCCATGGACATTCTGGGAGCCACGCTGCGCGTCTGCGTCGACGACCTGGAGACCGCGGTCCCCTTCTACGAGCGGCTGGCGGGCGGCAGAGCCCAGCGCTTCGAGCGCGGCGGGGTCTCCGTCGCCGCCGTCGGCTGCTTCCTGCTGATGAGCGGCCCCGAGGCCGAGCTGGAGGTGCTGCGCAAGATCGTGGCGACGATCGCGGTGACGGACGTCGACGAGGCCCACCGGGTCCTCACGGAGTCGGGCGCCCGCGTCCTGGCGGGCCCGCTCGCCACTCCGGCGGGCCGCAACCTGATCGCACTGCATCCGGACGGCTCGGTGTACGAGTACGCGGACCGCCGCACGAGCGGCTAACGCCTGCCGGCCGGCAGACGTACTCCCGGCTGCTTCTTCACCATGTCCGAGGTGATCGCCCACCGTTCGTGGTCCCGCCAGGCGCCGTCGATGTAGAGGAAGCCGGGCGAGAAGCCCTCCAGCCGGAAACCGCAGCGCCGGGCGAGGGCGATCGAGGCGGCGTTGCCGGGCTGCACGTTGATCTCCAGCCGGTGCAGCCGCAGTCGCGGCCCGAAGGCGTACCGCACGACGAGACCGAGTCCCTCGCCCATCAGCCCCCGCCCGGCAGCGTGCGCGAAGGCCCCGTAACCGAGGGCGCCGCACAGAAAGCCGCCCTGGACGATGTTGTTGATGTTCACGAACCCGGCGACGGCCCCAGCCTTGGCGCCGTCACCGTCGTCCTTCTCGCACACGAGGAACCCGGCCTTCGTCGGATCCTCGATCAGCCGCCCGGCGTACGCCGCGTACGCGTCCGGGCTCGACGGCGGAGCCAGCCAGGGGTGGTGCAGTTCCCGGCTCTCGCGCACCCGGCCGACGAACTCGGCGCCGTCCTCGTAGGTGAACGGACGTATGCCCACGCGGGGCCCTTCGGCGAGGTACTCATTGCGCTCAGACACCCAGTCACCTTACGCGCGGCCCCTGTTCATCTCCGGCGCCGCATGAAGTAGGCCCCGCAGAGGGCGCCGATGACCGCGGTGCCGAGCAGCGCCATCCACAGCGGCATGGTCACTTCGGGGATCAGCAGCCGGATCCTGGTGGCGCGGGTGTTCTCGAAGATGAAGATCAGGGCGAGCAGGGCGAGCGCCCCGACGGCGACCCTGACCGGCGTCAGCAGCCCCCGCGTGCCGGCCGCGTTGCCACCGGCCTTGCCACCGCTGTCGAAGGTCTTCGGGCTCATGAGGCCAGCATGGGCCGAGCCGGGGCTTCCCGCGCGCCCGGAGGTACGCCGGACGGGTGACGGCCGCGCCGCTCAGCGCAGCGCCGGCTCCTCCAGCGTCAGTGTCCCCGCGTCCGCGTCCAGTTCGGCCGCCACCCCGAACGGGATCGTCAGCGCCCCCTCGCAGTGCCCGAACCCGAACCCCTCCACCACCGGCACCCCGAGCCCGCCGAGCCGGTCGGCGAACACGGCACGCAGCCCCTCGTACGGGCCGCACCGCTCCCACGAGCCGAGCGCGATCCCGGCGACGCCGTCGAGCCAGCCGGTACGCAGCAGCTGGGTGAGGGTCCGGTCGATCTGGTAGGCGCTCTCCCCGACGTCCTCGATCATGACCAGTCCGCCGCGCGCACCGGGCCGGGCGTGCGGGGTGCCCCGTTCGGTGGCGAGCATGATCAGGCAGCCGCCGAGGGTGACACCTTGGGCCCGCCCGGGCACCAGGGGCCCGCCGCCGTCCAGGGCGGTGACGACCTGTACCGACTCCGGATCGAACAGCGTGGCCCGCAGATGCTCCTGGGTCCGCGCGTTCTTGAGGAAGTCGACGGCGGAGATCATCGGACCGTGCAGTGTGGCGAGTCCCAGCCGGACCGCGCACGCCTCGTGCAGGGCGGTGATGTCGCTGTAGCCGACGAACACCTTGGGCCCGGCCGCCCGCAGCGCGTCCCAGTCGAGCAGGTCGACCATGCGCTGCGCGCCGTAGCCGCCCCGGGCGCACAGCACCGCGTCGACCGTGGGGTCGCACCAGGCGGCCTGGAAGTCGGCGGCGCGGCCGGCGTCCGTACCCGCGAGGTAGTCGAACTCCCCGTGCCGGTTCAGGACATGGGGTGCGACGACGGGGTCGAGGCCCCAGCCGCGCAGCAGGTCGAGCCCGGACTGCAGCCGCTCCTCACGCACGGGTCCGCTGGGCGCGACGACGGCGACGCGGGCACCCGGCGCGAGCCTCGACGGCCTTACCAGTGGCTTCACTTGACGAGCTCCAGGGTCGGGATGCCGGGCGGGGTGAGCCCGAAGACCTGTGCGTACAGGGAGAGTTCGGCCTCCAGGACGCGTACGGTCGTGTCCGCGCGCCGGAATCCGTGCCCCTCCCCTTCGAACGCGATGTAGCGGTGCGGCACTCGCCGGCCCTCCGCCGCGAGCCGGGCGAGGAACCGCTCGCACTGCACGGGCGGGCAGATGACGTCGTCCAGCCCCTGCAGCAGCAGGAACGGCGCGGTGATGTCGGCGGCGTGCTCGGCGGGCGAGCGTTCCAGATAGCGGCCCGGGACCTCGGCGAGCGGGCCGACCAGGGACTCCAGGTACTGCGACTCGAAGTCGTGGGTCTCCCCCGACCCCCAGCCCGCCAGGTCGAGGATCGGGTAGAGGATCGTGCCGCAGGCGTAGACGTCGGTGCCGGTGAGGGAGGCCGCCGCGGTCCAGCCGCCCGCGCTGCCGCCCCGGACGGCGAGCCGGGCACCGTCGGCGGTGCCCTCCTCGGCGAGGGCGAGCGCGACGGCCGCGCAGTCCTCGACGTCGACGACACCCCACTGTTCGCGCAGCCGGTCACGGTACTCGCGACCGTACCCGGTTGATCCGCCGTAGTTGACCTCGGCGACGCCGATACCCCGCGAGGTGAAGTAGGCGATCTCCAGGTCGAGCACGAGCGGCGCCCGCCCGGTCGGCCCACCGTGCGCCCACACGACGTACGGGGGCAGCTCGTCGTCGGGCGCGGTGTACCCGGGGTGGTGCGGCGGATAGATGTGCGCGTGGATGTCCCGGCCCTCCGGGCCGGTGAAGGTGCGGATCTGCGGCTCTGGGTAGTGCACGGGGTCCACCGGGTCGTGATGGGCGGCGCCGATGACCCGGGCCCGTCCCGTACGGGTGTCCAGCTCGACCACCTCGTAGGCACTGCGCGGGCTCGCCCCGACGGCGACGACCCTCTCCCCGTGCACGGCGAGGGTGGCCGCGAACTCGGTCCAGGGTCCGGCCGCGTCGACGACGTCGCCGGTCTCGGGGTCCAGGACGCCGAGCGTGGTAGCCCCGCGCCCGTGCACGACGGCGACGAGGCCGCCGTCCAGCGGGGCGAACCAGCGCTGGCCGACCTTCCACAGCGCCCCGCCGAACTCCTCGGGGCGGGGACACACGGACACGTCGTCCCGGTACAGGTTCCACCAGCCGGAGCGGTCACTGACGTACAGCAGGGCTCCGTCGCTCGCCCAGTCGACCTGCGCGATCGACTCGTCGGGGCCTCCGGCGACGGCTCGGGCGTCGCGCAGAACGCCCTCGTAGGACACCTCCGCGACGATCAGCTCGGTCCCGTCCCACGGCATGCTCGGGTGGTCCCAGGCGAGCCAGGCGGCACGTTGCCCGTCGGGCGAGATGCGCGGGCCGGTGACGAACCTCCGCCGGTCGTCGGTGAGTTCACGCACCGCGTCCTCGTCCTCGGCGGCCGACCCGTCCAGCGGCACGGCGGCGAGCACCCGCCGCACATCGGTGGGTCCTTCCCCGGTGAACTCCTCCATGACACACCAGACTTCGCCGAGTTCAAGGCGCAACTGCGGCTCCACCCAGCGCAGTCCGCCGCCGACCGGGGACAACGGCGTGAGCGGGCGCGGTTCCTGGCCCTCCTCAAAGCGGTAAAGCCGCTGATCGGCGAAGTTGACGAAGACGACCAGCGGGCCGTCGTCGCGCATGACGCCGGCCCAGGGATGACCGCCGTACTCCATGACCCGGCTGCGCACGTTCCACGGCGCGTCCAGGACCGACTCCTGGGTGCCGTCCGCGTGGCGCCGCACCAGGGTGCGCCGGCCGCCCTCGGTGGGCCGGGGTTCCGTCCACCAGGCCTCGTCGCCGACGAAGCCCACCTGATCGGGCGACCCGTCGTGCTCGGCGGCGAGTTCCGCGTCGATGGGCGAGAGCCACGCTCCGTACGGCAGTGTCCGCACTGTCTTCCCCACTCCCCTAGGCCGTGCGCAGGAACCGGTCGAGCACCCGGACGCCGAAGTGCAGCGCCTCGACCGGGACTCGCTCGTCGACACCGTGGAAGAGTGCCTGGTAGTCGAGGTCCTCGGGCAGCTTCAGCGGTGCGAATCCGTATCCGGTGATGCCGAGCCGCGAGAACTGCTTGGCGTCGGTGCCACCGGACATGCAGTACGGCACCACGAGCCCCTCGGGCGCGAACTCCTCGACGGCGGCGCGCATCCGGGCGTACGTGGGTGAGTCCACGGGCGCCTGCAGGGCAACCGATCGGTGGTGGAGCTCCCAGGTGACGTCGGGGCCGGTGAGTTCGTCGAGGGTCGTACGGAACTCGTCCTCGCAGCCGTGCAGAAAGCGTCCGTCGACGTAGGCGACGGCTTCCCCGGGGATGACGTTGACCTTGTAACCGGCGTTCAGCATGGTCGGGTTGGCGCTGTTGCGGACGGTCGCCTCGACGAGCCGGGCGGCGGGTCCGAGCTTGGTGAGGAGCCCGTCCACGTCGTCCAGGCCGGCTTCGATCCCGTAGACGGCGGCGAGTCGGGTGAGAGCGGCCCGGACGGTCGGGGTGAGTCGCAGCGGCCACTCGTGGGCGCCGATGCGGGCGACGGCGGCGGCGAGGCGGGTGACGGCGTTGCTGTCGTTGACCTTCGAGCCGTGTCCGGCGCGCCCCTTGGCGGTCAACTTGAGCCAGGCGGTGCCTCGTTCGCCGGCGGCGATGGGGTACAGGTGGCGTCCGTCGCCGTCGTGGAAGGTGAACGCCCCGGACTCGCCGACCCCTTCGGTGCACCCTTCGAACAACTCCGGGTGCTCGGCGGCCAGGAACTCGGAGCCGTCCGCGGCGCTGTCCTCCTCGTCGGCGGTGAACGCGATCACGATGTCGCGCCGGGGCCGGACGCCGTGCCGGGCCCAGTCCCGGACCACGGCGAGGATCATCGCGTCCATGTTCTTCATGTCGACGGCGCCCCGCCCCCAGACGACCCCGTCGCGGATCTCCCCGGAGAACGGGTGGACGCTCCAGTCGTCGGCCTGTGCGGGTACGACGTCGAGATGGCCGTGCAGGAGCAGCGCTTCGGCGGACGGGTCGGTGCCCTCGATCCGGGCGACGACGTTGGTTCGCCCCCTGGTCCGCTCCACGAGCGTGGGTTCGAGGCCGGTCTCCGCGAGCAGCGCGGCGGCGTACTCGGCGGCGGGCCGCTCCTGGCAGTCGCCGCCGCCGTGGTTGGTCGTGTCGATCCGGATCAGGTCCGAGGTGAACGACACCACCTCGTCGAGCGCCTGCTGGTCAGCCATACTGCTCCTCCACCGCGGCCGATGCGATCGTCGTGACCGCCTTGAAGGTACGAATGCCCTCGTACATTGTGCCGCTGGTGTACGCCACCTTCCGCTCACCGATCCGCGCGACCCCGGGCACGACGGTGGCGGCCATGGCGAGATGCTCGGCGTCGAACTCCAGGGCGACGGTGAACGGGCCGCCGACGACGGGCTCGTGCCGCACGGCGAGAGCGGCGGCCTCCTTCGCGGCGGCCCGGATGTCGGCCGCGGTCCTGGCAGGTGTCCGGCACACGGCGGCGTACCGCGAGACATGGTCCTTTACGGCGACCTTCAGCGCCTCGGGCGCATAGCCGAGGGCGTCCTCGCAGGCGAGGTCGTCACCGGTGACGAGGACGACGGGCACCCCGTACTCGGCGACCACATGCGCGTTGAGGAGCCCTTCGCTGGCCCGGACGTCGTTCACCCACACCCCGGTGATGGAGTTGGCGAGGTACGTGTGGGCGAGGACGCCCTCCATGCCGGCGCCCGCGTGGTAGCCGACGAAGGCGATGCCGTCGACGTCGCCGTGCTGCACGCCCTCGACCATGGACAGCGACTTGTGGCGCCCGGTGAGCATCTCCACCCGCTCGTCGAGCTGTTCGAGGAGCAGGTTGCGCATGGTCCAGTGGGCCTCGTTGACCAGCACCTCGTCGGCGCCGCCGTCGAAGAAGCCGAGCACGGCGGCGTTGACGTCCGAGGTGAACATCGAACGGCACCGCTCCCACTGCGGGGTGCCCGGCAGTACGTCGGCCGGCCAGGTGACGCCGGTGGCGCCCTCCATGTCGGCGCTGATGAGGATCTTCATCGTGAGACAGTCCCGTCGCAGGTCAGCGGCTCGCTGTCCGAACGTTACGCGCCGGGCTCCGTCCCGGCCAGGAAGCTCCCCTTCGGCCTCCCGGCTGAACTCGACGGATCTCCGCACCGAACCGTTCAGTCGCCGGGCAGACGCGGCAGCCCCGCCTCGCTGCGGAGACGGGGCTGCCGAACGGATCTCTGCCCTACGGGACGACGGTGGTCCGTCGGCGCCCGGTCAGGCGCGGCGGGAGCGGCGGGCCAGGTAGAGCGCGCCGGCGCCGAAAGCGACCACGACGGCCGCCACTCCGGCGATCGGGCCGACCGGCGCGCCGGCGCCGGTCTCCGCCAGCGGCGGGGTGCTCTCGCTGGGCGAGGGCGCCGGGTTGGTGGGCGGCGTCGACTCCGCCGGGGGCACGTCCGGGGTGGTGGGCGGCGTGGTGGAGGAGTCGGGGGTGGTCGGCGGGGTCGTCTCCACCGGCGGCTCACTGCCCGCGGGGGTCGTGGGCGGCGCGGGGGTGGTCGGCGTGGCCGGGGTGCTCGGCGCGGGCTCCGACGGCGTGGGGGCGGGCGGCACGGAGGCGCCGGTGTCGCACGGCTTCTCCCCGCCGTTCCAGGCGGCTATGAGGTGGTACGGGGTGACCACGCCGTCGGGCTGGTAGGGAGCAGGACCGTGGCCCTCCCCGGTCTGGCCGTCGTACGCGATGTCGTCGCCGTACAGGTCGATCTGCCCGTAACAGTCCGGGGTCTTCACGCTCAGCTTCTGATAAGCGTGTTCCGCGCCGCCCGCATCGGCGACGTCGGCGGCGGTGAGGTAGACGGTGTCCTTGTCGACCATCGTCTGGTGGCCGGAGGTGTTCCAGTTCGGACCCTCGGTCGTGTACTCGGCCAGGGACACGGGGTACTTGCAGCCTTCCCCGACACTCTGGCCCGGGGCCAACCGCACCTCGACGGCGCCGGGAACGCTGCTCCAGGCATGGAACCCGCCCTGCGAGGTCCAGTCACCGCCGGCGATGCGGTACTGGACGGTGGCGGACTGGCACCCCCCGCCCGTGGTCGCGCTCGCCGTGCCCGCCGCGAGTACGGGTACGGCAGCGGCGGCGAAAGCGGTTGCGGCGAGGACGGAAAGAGTTCTGGGGTGGCGCGAACTCGACAAAATGGGCCTCTGTGGATCGTGACGTGTGGGAGGTGTGTCCAGCGCGGAGCGACCGGCGCGGGCGGACGCCACGAAGGCTCACGCGCCCAGGTCACTCACATCACTTCGCTCGCTTCAGACACAGCGAAGTGATCCGCATTCTGGCCACCTTTCACGACTCCCGTCAATCCTTCACGAGTTCGCCACATATCAGGTTGATCACGGCGGCCGTCGGCCTCGCGGTCCGGGCCGCCGTGCACCTCAGCGCTGCCGAGCCACCACGACCCATTTCGAGGGCAGCACCACCCGGGTCCCTTCGGGCGTGTACTCCGTCGTCGTGAGGGGGAGTTCGCCGCCCGCGAGGACCTCCAGTCCGGCCGCGCTCAGGTACACGGGCACCGCCGAGTCCGCCACCTCGCCGGGTGCGATTCCGTGCTGGAGCACCGGGCGCAGCTTGGGCGGCGGGCCCTCGGGTCGCTGGGCGAGGTCCATGAGCAGGGGGCGCGCGTCCTGCGACAGCTCGACCAGGAAGGCCCGGCCGCGCTGTCCGATGAGGGTGGCGATGCCGTCGACGAGTGTCTGCCGGTTGTCGGCGTCGCACTGGTGGAGCACCCCGCGCATGTACAGGTTGGTGTCGCCGAGCTTTCCGTGCAGTTCCTCGACCTCGGTCTTCTCGGCGCAGTCGAGCACTTCGTACTCGGCCATGCCCTCCGGGTCGGCCTGCCGGGCGCGCTCGATCGCGGCGGACGAGAGGTCGGCGCCGACGACCCGGGTGAACCGGTCGCTGAGGAACCGCGTCTGGGTGCCGTTGCCGCAGCCGAGGTCGAGGAGGGGCAACTCGAAGTCAGCGAGGTGCGGTTCGAAGACGGCGAGGTGGAGGCCGGCGGTCAGCATCGGCTCCGAGTCCCAGAAGACGGCCCCCTGTCCATGAGGGGCCTCGCGCCAGAAGCCCTCCCAGGACTCCCTGTACCGACTCGTCACGCTCATGCCCAACTCCCCAGGGTGCGACGGCTGCCCGTCCTAGGTGACGGGCCAGTTCGGTCTACCGTGCCCCGGTTGCGCTCACAAGCGCACCGCGTATACCTTCACGGCTCGTTCGAGAGGTGTACGCCGGTGTGCGCCCCGCACGCCCCGGCCCCGCGGCAACATCAATCCAAGCACAGGGCACCGACATCGCCGACGGAGCGTCAGCGCCTACGCGGCAACGTGAGCTCGAACCACACGGTCTTGCCGGTGCCCGTACGGCTGGCGCCCCACTCCCGGGCCAGTGTGCTCACCACGCGCAGCCCGCGGCCGAAGTCGGCCAGGGGCTCGGCGCTGAGCAGCGCGGGCAGGGTGTGATCGTCGTCGTCCACCTCGCACAGCAGAGTCTCGCCACGCACGAGCCGCACTTCGAGGGGATGTCCGTGCGAGTGCCGGACGGCGTTGGTGACCAGTTCGCCGACGAGCAGCTCGGCGCTGTCCACCAGCCGCGCCAGGCCCCACTCGTGGAGCTGCTCGCGGACCACCGCACGGGCCCGGCCGACCTCGGACGGGTTCGGGGCGAGCCGCCATTCGGCGACGTCTTCCGGTTCGATGCCGCTCAGCCGGGCCATCAGCAGCGCCACGTCGTCCTTGCGGCCCCCGCGCGTGTTGAGGGCGCGGATGATCGTGTCGCACGCGTCGTCCATGGAGGCGGCCGGGTGGGCGGCGGACTCGCAGAGCGTCGCCAGGCCCACGCCGATGTCCTCACCGCGTACCTCGACCAGGCCGTCGGTGCACATCACGAGCCGGTCGCCGGGCCGCACGCGCACGCGTACCGCCTCGAAGGGCACTCCGCCGACGCCGATGGGCGCACCGGTGGGCAGGTCGAGCAGTTCGCTCCGGCCGTCCTCCGCGCGGACCAGCACGGGTGGGATATGGCCCGCGTTGGCGATGTGCAGCTCGCCCTCGATCGGGTCGTAGACGGCGTACAGGCAGGTCGCGAGGTAGGTGTCGCCGAGGCGCTGGGCGAGGTCGTCGAGGTTGCGCAGGAGCTGGGCGGGCGGCAGGTCGAGAGCGGCCATGGTCTGGACGGCCGTACGCAACTGGCCCATCATCGCGGCCGAGTTGAGGCCGTGTCCCATGACGTCGCCGACGACGAGGGCGGTGCGGGCGCCGGGCAGTTTCACCGAGTCGAACCAGTCGCCGCCGACCCGGCCGAGCAGCGTGCCGGGCAGATAGCGGGTGGCGATGTCGCAGCCCGCCATGCGCGGCGGGATGTTCGGCAGCATGCTGTCCTGGAGGGTCTCGGCGACGCTCTCCTGGTAGGTGTACATGCGCGCGTTGTCGAGCACGAGGCCCGCACGGGCGGCGAGTTCGGCGCCGGTGACGCGGTCCATGTCGTTGAACTCGACGCGCTCCGGGTGGCGCAGCAGGATCATGAAGCCGAGGACGACGTTACGGGCCTTCAGCGGGACGACCAGCATGGAGCGGCCGGTGATCAGCGGCCGGATGTCACGCTTCTCGAACTGCGAGGCGATCATGTGCCCCATCTGTTCGCTGATGCGCGGCACGAGCACGGGCTGACCGCTGGTCATGCACTGGAAGAACGGGGTGTGCGCCGGGAACGGCATGGCCTCGCCGACCGGTACGACGTCGTCCCAACGACCCGGTTCGTCGGTGTGTTCGAGGGCGACGCGGTGCCACATCGTCGTCGTGTCGGGCACGCCGTCGGGGAACCCCTCACCGGCGACGACCTGTTCGCGCAGATAGGTGCCCGCCACATCCGTGAAGCGGGGGACGACGGCCTTGCTGACCTCGACGATCGTGCGGGACAGGTCGAGCGAGGTGCCGATGCGTCCGCTGACCTCGTTGAGGAACTCCAGCCGCTCGCGCACGGCCGCGTGTTCGAGGTCCTCGACGTCGTCCTGGAAGTCCTCGGGCAGGGCCTCGCCGGCCTGCGCCGCCCGGGCCGCGCGCTCCCGGCGGGCCTTGCGCTCGGCACGCCGGGGCACGCCCCAGTCGGGGGTGACGGGAATCAGGTCGTTCTGGCTGAACTCCAGGACGGGATAGCCCAGTTCGAGGATCTGGGAGACGATGCGGGCGCTCTCCCCGACACTCATGCTGGGCAGGATCTCGGGGAGTCTGCGGGCGAGTTCGTCGGCGCCGGGGAAGTCGGTGTGCAGGGCGAACCCGGGCGCGATGCGCTCGACGGCGCCCTCGTCGTCCTGCTGACGCAGTACGTCGGTGTCGGCGGCCAGCACGAGGAGCCGCTCACTTCCGGGGCCGACCAGGGGGTAGGCCCACCACAGCACGTCGACGCGGTCGCCGTCACGCTCGGGCACCGCGAGACGGGCGCGGCCGGCCGCCCGGTAGGCGAGCCGGCCGTCGAGGGAGGACTCCAGGTCGGGCCCGAGGCCGTCGTAGGCCGCGTACGACCCGTAGGGCGCCGTGTCCTCGTCGTCGAGGTCGGGAAGGGCTCCGGAGACGGGCAGCAGGTCGACGGCGGGCCGGCCGAGGGCCTCCTCCTTGGTGGCGCCGAACAGGCGCCGTGCGCCCCGGCTCCAGTGCGAGACGAGGCCTTCGCGGTCGACCACGACGACGGCCAGCGGGATACGACCCGCCGGGGCGTGCTCCGCCGGCGCGCTCTCCCCAGCCCCGCGGCTGGGAGGTACGCCCGTCTCGGTGCCACGTTCCATGGCGCAGGCCCCTTCTTCCCACGGCTCCGCAAGATCTGTGCCGTCGTCACCACCGTACGGCGCCGGTCCGTCGCGATGTGTGGCAATCCGCTAATTGGTCTTGGCCGGTCCGCTCCGGCGCGCGGACGCGCGCTCCGCGCGCCGGTACGGCCGGAGCGACCGGCCGCCCGGTCGGCGCCGGGGCTCTGACCTGCTGGTCAGTCGTCGTGTCCGAGCCGGAGGTCGCGTTCCGTACGGCCGCCGCCGGCCACCTGGAGGACGGTGGCGACCGGCGGGTAACCGGAGGCGAGGACCGTGTACTCACCGGAGGCCAGGTCGACGAACCGGAACGTTCCGTCGGCCGAGGTGGTGAGGGTGTCCACGACGGTGCCGGTCATGTCGAGCAGCGTCACGCGCGCGTCCTCGACGGGCCGTCCGCCCCCTGCTCGCACGGTGCCCTTCAGGACCGCGCCGCCGGCGAGTTCGACGTCCTGGCAGGTCTCCCGGGACGCCTTCACGGTGACGGGGAGCGCGGCCGGGCGGAACACGGGAGAGCCGACGGCGAGGGTGTACTCACCGGCCACCAGTTCGGTGATGACGTACTGCCCCTCGTATCCACTGCGGGTGGTCGCGACGACTTCGCCGTGCACATCGGTGAGCGTGACGGTGGCGTCCGGGACCGGATTGCCGTCCGCGCTCCGTACCCGGCCCGCCAGGCGCCCCGCGCCGCCCAGGAAGAGGTCCAGTTCGACGGGCCGCTCACCGACGGTCACGGTGACCGCCTGGGGCTGGTGACCGCCGGCCGCGGCGATCATGACGTACGTGCCCGAGCCGGGCGTGGACAGCGCGTACCGCCCGTCCTCGGCGCTCGCGCCACGCCCGATCTGCGCCCCCGTGACGTCGATGAGCGTGAGCGCCGCGCGCGGGACGACGGTTCCGTCCGGGTGCTGCACCGTGCCGGACACCGGGATTCCGGCGGTGTACGGCGCCCGGGTCTGCGGCATCGCCAGGGTGGCCGAGGTTCCCGCGGGGTCGAGGTCGGCGGGGGCGGTGGGGTGGGACACCAGCGGTTTCTCCTTGAGGAAGCAGGCGACGAGCAGACCGAGGACCAGTACCGGCACCAGGTAGAGGAAGATGCGCGGCATGGCGTCGGCGTACGCCCTGATGTAGCTGTCGCGCAGCGCCGGGGGCAGCGTGTGGACGAGCTGCGGGGTGAGCGAGTGGGGGTCGGGGAGGCGGGCGCCCGCGCGCGTGGGGAGGTTGTCGCGCAGGGACTCGGCGAGCCGGTTCGCGAAGAGGGTGCCGAAGACCGCGGCGCCGACGCTGCCGCCGATCTGCCGGAAGTAGGTGTTGGCGCTGGTCGCGGTGCCCAGGTCGGCGGGGCTCGCGGAGTTCTGCACGGCGAGGACCAGGACCGGCATCACCATGCCGATGCCGGCGCCGAGGACGGCCATCCACAGGCTGTAGTGCAGCCGGGGCGTGTCCACTTCGAGGCGGGACAGCAGCCACATGCCGAGGGCGGCGAGGGCGCTGCCGAGCACGGGCCAGATCTTGTAGCGGCCGGTGTGGCTGATGAGCTGTCCGGAGACGATCGACGCGCCGACGATGCCGGCCATCATGGGCACCATCAGCAGCCCGGACTCGGTGGCGCTGGCACCGTCGACCATCTGGAGGAAGGTCGGCAGATAGCTGGCCGCCCCGAAAAGAGCCACCCCGATCACCAGGCCCACCAGAGCGGTGACGTTGAAGACGGAGTCCCTGAACAGCCGCAGGGGGATGAGGGGTTCGGGTGCGAAGTGCTCGGCGACGACGAAGAGCGCGCCGGCCACGACCGCGCCGGCGCCGAGCCCGAGGATCTCGCGCGAGTCCCACGCGTACTCGGTGCCGCCCCAACTGGTCAGCAGGACCAGGCAGGTCGAGGCCGCGGCGAGCAGCAGTGCCCCGAGGAGGTCGAGCCGGGCCTTGGCGGTGGGCTTCGGCAGCTTCAGTACGACGGTGACGACGGCCAGCGTCAGCAGTCCGAACGGCACGTTGAACCAGAAGCACCACCGCCAGGAGAGGTGGTCGGTGAAGTAGCCGCCCAGGAGGGGCCCGGCGACCGAGGCGAAGCCGAACGCGGCGCCGATCAGGCCCATGAAGCGCCCGCGTTCGCGCGACGGCACGATGTCCGCGATGATCGCCTGCACGCCGATCATCAACCCGCCCGCCCCGGCGCCCTGCAGGGCGCGGAAGGCGATGAGCTGGTCCATGGTCTGCGACCGGCCGGCCAGCGCCGAGCCGACGACGAAGACGACGATCGCGAACTGGAAGACGCCCTTGCGGCCGAGCAGATCACCGAGTTTGGCGTAGACCGGCAGTCCGACGGTGGCGGTGAGCAGGTAGGCGGTGATCGCCCAGGACATCTTGTCCAGACCGTGCAGTTCACCGACGATCTTCGGCAGCGCGGTGGCGACGATCATCTGCTCCAGGGCGGCGAGCAGCAGGGCGAGCATGAGCCCGAAGAACACCAACCGGATGCGGCGCGGGCCGAGTTGGGGAGGCTCGGGCGGGGGTGCGGCGAGTACGGTAGCCGGTTCGTCCTGCACCAGAGTGATCCCGCCCACGTACCGCTCCCCTCGCCGCGCCTACCGACAATTCCCGCTTTGGGCGACAACTGTGAGCAAGCGCGACGAGTTACGGCGTTCCGGTGCGCGAGGGCGGAGATCCACTCGAACCGGTGAGTTGCGGCGAGATGCGGTGAGCTGCAGGGGGACGTGAATCAACACCCCTCAGGAGGTCGACCCTTGGGAGGTCGACCCTTGGGAGGTCGACCCTTGGGAGGTCGACCCTTGGGCTGTCCCCTACTTCTCCACCTCGGCGGCGAGCCTCTCGAGGAGGCCGTCGTAGATGCGGGCGAGGCCCTTGGGGGCGAAGGTCCGCTCGAAGAAGCCGCCGATGCCGGTGGCGCCGGTCCAGACGCTGGTGACGACGACCCGTGACGTGCCCTCACCGGCGGGGGTGACGCGCCAGGTGGTGACCATCGAGGAGTTGCGGTCCTTCTCGACGAGCTCACCGTCGGTGGGCTCGCTGACCTCCAGGAGGCAGTCCCGGACGCGCTTGCTGGTGGCCTGGAGCTTCCAGTGGACGAGGGTGCCCTCGCCGTCGCCACCCTCGCGCACCTCGTACTCGCTGAACTGCTCCGGCATCACCTTCGAGCGCGTGCCGCTGTAGTCGGCGAGGGCGTCGAACACCGTCTCCGCGTCCGCCGCGACGATGCGCTCCGTGGTGGCCTCGACCTGCGCCATTGCGTTCCTCCAGCAGCTGGTTCTTCGGGGGTTCGCGCTCACCCAACCACCCTGCCGCCCGGCCGCCCAAATCGGGGTGCCCTCAAGGACCTTCACGACACTCGAACATGCGATCGCACGATCAAGGGAACATGTGTTCTATTCTGGGGTCAGTGCTACCGAGGAGGTGTCATGCGCTGGGAAAACCTCACAGTGGAGTCCGGCTCCGGCCGGGCCGACGCCGCGCTGTTCGGCGCGGACGCGGTGACCACCCGTACCTTCGACTCCCCCGAGTTCCGCGGGATCACCTTCCACGAGATCCGGGCCCGTTCGATCATCAACCGGGTGCCGGGGGCCTCACGCATGCCGTTCGAATGGACGGTGAACCCCTATCGGGGCTGCACGCACGCGTGCGTCTACTGTTTCGCGCGCAAGACGCACAGCTACCTGGACCTCGACACCGGTCTGGGCTTCGACTCCCAGATCGTCGTCAAGGTGAACGCGCCGGAGCTGCTGCGCCGCCAGCTCGGCTCACGCCGCTGGCTCGGCGAGCACATCGCCATGGGCACCAACGTCGACTGCTACCAGCGCGCCGAGGGCCGCTACCGGCTGATGCCGGGCATCCTCACCGCCCTGCGCGACCATGCGAACCCCTTCTCGATCCTGACGAAGGGCACGCTGATCCTGCGCGACCTCGACCTCCTGGTGCAGGCCGCCCAGGTCACGGACGTCGGCATCTCCGTCTCCGTCGGCTTCACCGATCCCGACCTGTGGCGCACGGTGGAGCCGGGCACCCCCGCTCCGGAACGGCGCCTGGACGTCGTACGGACCCTGGGCGAGCACGGCATCGGCTGCGGGGTGCTGATGGCGCCGGTGCTCCCCTTCCTCAGCGACCACCCGGACCGGCTGCGGGCCACCGTGCGGGCGATCGCCGCCTCCGGGGCGACCTCCGTGACCCCGTTGGTGCTGCATCTGCGCCCCGGCGCCCGCGAGTGGTACATGGCCTGGCTGGGCCACCACCACCCCCATCTGGTGCGCCGGTACGAGCGGCTGTACGCGGAGGGCGCCTACGCCCCCAAGTGGTACCAGCGCCGGATCACCCGCCAGGTCCACGAACTGGCCCAGGAGTACGGAATCGGTCCCACGGGCGCGGGGATGCCGCGCCGGATCACCGAGTCCGTCGAGAACGACCCCGCCGCGCCCGGGACCGCGGTACCCGAGCCGGTCCAACTGACCCTCCTCTGAGGACTAATGGGAGGCATCCGTACGTCCGCCCGCCTAGGGTGCCGCCATGAACGCCCCGATCCTCGTCCGCGAAATGACCTTCGACGACTGCGACCGCGTCTCCGAAATCCGTATCCGCGGCTGGCAGCACGCCTACAAGGGCCTGATGCCGCAGACGTATCTCGACGCCCTGAGCGTGCCGGAGGACGCCGAGCGCCGGCGTACGTTCTTCGTGCGGGCCGGTTCGGAGGTCGTCAACCTGGTCGCGGAACAGTCGGGCACGGTGATCGGCTGGGCCTGCCACGGCCCCTACCGGGACGGTGAGATCCGCACCGACGACGCCGAGTTGTACGCGATCTACGTGGACGCCGAGCGGTTCGGCGCCGGGATCGGACGGGCGCTGCTGGGCGAGGCGGTACGCCGGTGCGCCGGCGCCGGGCACCGGCGCCTGCTCCTGTGGGTCGTCGAGGGCAACGACCGCGCGCGGCGGTTCTACGAGCGGGCGGGGTTCACGGCCGACGGCGCCGAGGAGCCCTTCGAGGTGGACGGGGTCGCCGTACCGGAGGTGCGGTACGTGCGGGAACTGCGAGGCTGACGGGTCATCTCTGCCTGGGGATGCGCGCCAGGGCGTGCACCGCCGCCTCGGCGAGGGCCGGGTGTGCGAGGGCCTTGTTCAGGACGGGCGCCGCCCGCCGGTCCCCGAGCGTGCCCAGCGCCTCCACGCAGGCGAGCGCCACCCGCCGGTAAGGGTCGTGCGGTGTCAGACGGCGCGCCAGCGTGGTGATCAGCGCCGGCACCGACTCGGGGGCGCGCAGTTCACCCAGCAGCCGGACCGGGTGCAGGGCGTAGGCGACGCGCAGTTCGTTGGTCGCGAGGGCGGCTGCCGCGCGGGCCGTGCGCGGATCGCCGAGGCGGGCCAGGGCGTACGCGGCGGAGGCACAGCGCTGCGGATCACGGTGGTTGAGGAGGAGGACCAGGGCCTCGAAGGCTCGCCGGTCCCCCACGAGCCCCAGCCTGAACGCGGCCAACTCCCTGGCCCACAGGGGCTGTCCGGGGGCGGTGAGGACATCGGCCAGTTCGTCGGGGTCTCCGGTCGCCACCAGGCGTTCGTACGTCTCCGAGGCGCCCGCCCCGGCCTCGGCCCGTAAACGCTCCGTGAGCGATCGCAACTCTTCGTCCATGGTGCCGAGATTAGGTGCGGGAACGGAAGCGCGTGGGCAGGATCCCTGGACGTACATCACAAAACCGGGGGCTGGCGCGCTCGTTACCCACCGGTTAAGCTCAGACGAGCGAGTTACCCACTCGCCTGTAGTACTTGCTGACGACGGCCTGGTGACGCAGCCGTCGTGAGTGCTGGTCGGTTCGGTACCTCGTGTACCGCAGTACGACCCCGGTTCGGGACAGGGCCGGTCGGATCCAGCGTTCCCCGGGCGTGTGCGCTCGAAGCCCGGCAACACCCGCACTCCTTCTCGCACCCGGTGCGCCTTCTCGGCGTACCCGCAGGTGCTCCCAGTCGTCACCACCTCATTTCTGGAGTCCCGCGATGGCCACTCCCCTGTCCCACACCTCTCCTTCGCCGCTCAGGACCGTCGCCGTGGTCGGCCTCGGCACGATGGGCACCGGCATCACCGAGGTCCTCACCCGCGCCGGCCGCGACGTCGTCGGCATCGACATCAGCGAGGCCACGGCCGCGAAGTCGGTCGCCGCCCTGGAGGCGTCCACCGCCCGTGCCGTGGTGCGCGGCCGGCTCACCGAACAGGAGCGCGAGGACGTCCTGGCCCGCTTCCGTACCTCCACCGACCTGCGCGAGGCGGCAGACGCCGACCTGGTTATCGAGGTGGCGCCGGAGTCGTACGAGATCAAGCACCAGATCTTCCGCGCCCTCGACGACATCGTGCGCCCGGAGACGATCCTCGCGACCGGCACCAACGCCCTCTCCGTGACCCGCCTCGCCGCCGACTCGGCGCGTCCCGAGCGCGTGCTGGGCCTGCACTTCTTCAACCCGGCCCCCGCGATGAAGCTGGTCGAGGTCGTCTCGTCGGTGCTGACCGCGCCGAAGGCCGTCGCCGCGGTCACCGATCTCGCGATCGAGCTCGGCAAGGAGCCCGTCGCGGTCGGCGACCGCCCCGGATTCGTCGCCGACGGACTGCTGTTCGGCTACCTCAACCAGGCCGCCGCGATGTACGAGGCGAAGTACGCCTCCCGTGAGGACATCGACGCGGCGATGCGGCTCGGCTGCGGTCTGCCCATGGGCCCCCTCGCCCTGCTCGACCTGATCGGCATCGACACGGCCCGTACGGTCCTGGAGGCCATGTACGCCGAGTCCCACGATCGGCTGCACGCCCCGGCGCCCGTCCTGGGGCAGCTCAGCGAGGCGGGCCTGACCGGCAGGAAGGCCGGGCGCGGCTTCTACTCCTACGAGGCGCCCGGCAGCTCGACGGTCGTCGCGGACACGCTGACCCCGCTGGCCGGGCCGCCCGAGACCCCCGGCCGCGCCGTCCGTTCCGTCGGTGTCGCCGGCTCCGGCACGATGGCCTCCGGTATCGCCGAGGTCTTCGCCAAGGCCGGGTACGAGGTGGTCCTCGCCGCGCGCAGCGAGGAGAAGGCCCAGGTCGCCAAGGCCAGGATCGGCAAGTCGCTGGCCCGCTCCGTCGACAAGGGCCGACTGACCGCCGAGGCCGCCGCACAGACCCTTGACCGGATCACCGCGGCGGGCTCGTACGACGCCTTCGCGGACGTCGATCTGGCCGTCGAGGCGGTCGCCGAGGACCTGGAGGTCAAGCAGCAGCTGTTCGCGGCACTGGACAAGGTCTGCAAGCCGGGCGCGGTGCTGGCCACGACCACCTCCTCGCTGCCCGTCGTCGCGTGCGCCCGCGCCACCTCGCGTCCCGAGGACGTGATCGGCATGCACTTCTTCAACCCGGCGCCGGCGATGAAGCTGGTCGAGGTCGTCCGTACGGTGCTGACCGCCGACGACGTCCACTCGACGGTCCGTGAGGTCTGCGTCAAGATCAAGAAGCACGCTGTGGACTGCGGCGACCGGGCCGGATTCATCGTCAACGCGTTGCTTTTCCCGTACCTCAACAACGCGATCAAGATGGTGCAGGAGCACTACGCGTCTCTCGACGACATCGACGCGGCGATGAAGCTGGGCGGCGGGTACCCGATGGGGCCGTTCGAACTGCTCGACGTGGTCGGGCTGGACGTCTCCCTGGCCATCGAGAAGGTCCTGCACCGCGAGTTCCGTGACCCGGGCCTGGCCCCCGCGCCGCTCCTGGAGCACCTGGTGGCAGCGGGCTGCCTCGGCCGCAAGACGGGCCGCGGCTTCCGCGAATATGCCCGCCGCTGACGGGGCCCGTGACCGGTCCGGCCACGGCCTCGGACCCGCTTTCGGACAGGAGAACGACTGGGGCGGACTGCTCGGCCCGGCCTCGGCACCCCTGCCCGCCCGGGGCGGGGGTGATCCAGGGCGGGCGCGGCACCCCGTGCACATGCAGTACGTTCGGGTCATGTCCCAGCCCGCCAGGTCCTCCCGTACCCCCGCCACGCCCGACGCGCCGGAGAGCGCCGCGGGCGGTCGCGCCGCCGCCCAGCGGCTCAAGATGCGCCGCGAACTGGCGGCCGCGGCGATGGAGCTGTTCTCGACCAAGGGCTACGAGGGCACCACCGTCGACGAGATCGCGGCCCGGGCCGGCGTGGCCCGCCGCACCTTCTTCCGGCACTTCCGTTCCAAGGAAGAGGCGATCTTCCCGGACCACGACGACACGTTGATCCGGGCGGAGGCGGTGCTCAACGCGGCGCCTGCGCACGAACATCCGCTCGACACCGTGTGCCGCGGCATCAAGGAAGTCATGAAGATGTACGCGGCCCGGCCGGAGATCTCGGTCGCCCGCTACAAGCTGACGCGCGAGGTCCCCACCCTGCGGGAGGCGGAGATCGCGTCGGTCGCCCGCTACGAGCGTCTCTTCACCCGCTATCTCCTGGGCCACTTCGACGAGCACGCCCACGACGACGACGCGAACGACGACCCGCTGCTGGCGGAGGTCGCCGCGTCGGCCGTGGTCACCGCCCACAACCACGTGCTGCGGCGCTGGCTGCGGGCGGGCGGCCAGGGCGATGTCGAGGCACAGCTCGACCACGCCTTCGGAATCGTGCAGAAGACCTTCGGCACGGGCATCGGCGTCGGGCGAGACACCGCACCCCGGTCGGCGCCGGCCTCGGTGACCTCGCAGGGCGAGGTGCTGGTGGCGGTCGCGCGGACGGACGCGCCGCTCGACGAGGTGATGCGCACCATCGAACAGGCGCTGAAGGAACGGTCGTAGAGAATCCTCGGACAGAGGCGGGTCGCAGCTGCTGCGGCCCGCCTTTTCTGTGCCCGTACAGACCCGCCCCCGGTCTACTCCTCAGTAGCTTTTGATCGATCATCGCTCATTTGTTACGTAAAGATTTCATTTGAGGTCAGTTTCTGGCACCCAGTGCCTTGTCACCTGACACGGGGTGCCATACCTTGAAGGTGTCCGGGCGGCCGGCGTGCAGAGACCATTCGTACGTCGGCTGTCCCCGCAAACCACGTGCTTGCGCGCCCGGACGCCTGCGTCACAGGCAACCTCCGCGCCACCCCGCGCTGCCGGAAGCATCACCCGCCGAACCGACGGCACGCCTCACCCACCCTCAGCAGAACACCGACGTAACCCTCAGCGTCTCCCCTCAAGACGCCATTCGCCGGAGGCAATACCGTGACCATCAAGGACATCCTGGACGCGATCCAGTCGCCGGAGTCGACTCCGGCCGACTTCGCCGCAATGCCGCTCCCCGAGTCGTACCGTGCGATCACCGTGCACAAGGACGAGACGGACATGTTCGCGGGCCTCGAAACCCGCGACAAGGACCCCCGTAAGTCGATCCACCTGGACGACGTCCCGGTGCCGGAGCTCGGCCCGGGCGAGGCCCTGGTGGCCGTCATGGCATCGAGTGTCAACTACAACTCGGTCTGGACGTCGATCTTCGAGCCGATGTCGACGTTCGGCTTCCTGGAGCGCTACGGCAGACTCAGCGAGCTCACCAAGCGCCACGACCTGCCGTACCACGTCATCGGCTCCGACCTCGCGGGCGTCGTGCTGCGCACCGGCCCCGGCGTCAACTCCTGGAAGCCCGGCGACGAGGTCGTCGCGCACTGCCTGAGCGTCGAGCTGGAGTCCAGCGACGGACACAACGACACGATGCTCGACCCCGAGCAGCGCATCTGGGGCTTCGAGACGAACTTCGGCGGGCTGGCGGAGATCGCACTGGTCAAGTCCAACCAGCTGATGCCGAAGCCGGACCACCTCAGCTGGGAGGAGGCGGCGGCCCCGGGCCTCGTCAACTCCACCGCGTACCGCCAGCTGGTCTCCCGCAACGGCGCCGGCATGAAGCAGGGCGACAACGTCCTCATCTGGGGCGCGAGCGGCGGCCTGGGCAGTTACGCCACACAGTTCGCGCTGGCCGGCGGTGCCAACCCCATCTGTGTCGTCTCCAGCGAGCAGAAGGCGGACATCTGCCGCGCGATGGGCGCCGAGGCGATCATCGACCGCAACGCCGAGGGCTACAAGTTCTGGGCCGACGAGCACAACCAGGACCCGCGCGAGTGGAAGCGGTTCGGCAAGCGCATCCGTGAGCTGACCGGCGGCGAGGACGTCGACATCGTCTTCGAGCACCCCGGCCGCGAGACCTTCGGCGCGTCCGTCTACGTCACCCGCAAGGGCGGCACGATCGTCACCTGCGCCTCCACCTCCGGGTTCAACCACGAGTACGACAACCGCTACCTGTGGATGTCCCTCAAGCGCATCATCGGCTCGCACTTCGCCAACTACCGCGAGGCCTGGGAGGCCAACCGGCTGGTCGCCAAGGGCAAGATCCACCCGACGCTCTCCAAGGTGTACTCCCTGGAGGAGACCGGGCAGGCCGCCTACGACGTCCACCGCAACCTCCACCAGGGCAAGGTCGGCGTCCTGTGCCTGGCCCCCGAGGAGGGCCTCGGTGTGCGCGACGCGGAGAAGCGCGCCCAGCACATCGACGCCATCAACCGCTTCCGGAACATCTGAGAGCCGGAGGCCATCGATGACTGAGCGTCAGAAGGACCGGCCGTGGCTCATGCGCACGTACGCCGGTCACTCCACGGCCGAGGCGTCCAACGAGCTGTACCGGCGCAACCTCGCCAAGGGCCAGACAGGTCTGTCGGTGGCCTTCGACCTGCCGACGCAGACCGGGTACGACCCCGACCACATCCTCGCCCGCGGCGAGGTCGGCCGGGTCGGCGTGCCGGTCTCGCACCTCGGTGACATGCGCCGGCTGTTCCAGGACATCCCCCTGGACCAGATGAACACCTCGATGACGATCAACGCCACCGCCATGTGGCTGCTGGCGCTCTACCAGGTCGTCGCCGAAGAGCAGGGTGTCGACATCACCACGCTCCAGGGCACGACCCAGAACGACATCGTCAAGGAGTACCTGTCCCGGGGCACGCACGTCTTCCCCCCGGGACCCTCGCTCCGGCTGACGACCGACATGATCTGCTACACGGTCAACCACATCCCCAAGTGGAACCCGATCAACATCTGCAGCTACCACCTCCAGGAGGCGGGGGCGACCCCGGTCCAGGAGATCTCGTACGCCATGTCGACGGCCATCGCCGTGCTCGACGCCGTACGGGACTCGGGGCAGGTGCCCGCCGAGAAGTTCGGTGACGTCGTCGCCCGTATCTCCTTCTTCGTGAACGCGGGAGTCCGGTTCGTCGAGGAGATGTGCAAGATGCGGGCGTTCGGCCGGATCTGGGACCAGGTCACGCGCGAGCGGTACGGCATCGAGAACCCCAAGCAGCGGCGCTTCCGGTACGGCGTGCAGGTCAACTCCCTGGGACTGACCGAGGCGCAGCCGGAGAACAACATCCAGCGGATCGTGCTGGAGATGCTGGCGGTGACGCTGTCGAAGGACGCACGCGCGCGTGCCGTGCAGCTCCCGGCGTGGAACGAGGCGCTGGGGCTGCCCCGGCCCTGGGACCAGCAGTGGTCGCTGCGGATGCAGCAGGTGCTCGCCTACGAGAGCGATCTGCTGGAGTACGAGGACATCTTCGCCGGGTCGCACGTGATCGAGGCGAAGGTGGCCGAGCTGGTCGAGGAGTCGCTCACCGAGATCGCCCGTATCGAGGAGATGGGCGGCGCGATGGCCGCCGTCGAGTCGGGCTATCTGAAGTCGAACCTGGTCGCGTCGCACGCCGAACGGCGGGCCCGTATCGAGTCCGGTCAGGAGAAGATCGTCGGCGTCAACATCTTCGAGACGACCGAGCCGAACCCCCTCACGGCCGACCTCGACGCGGCGATCCAGACGGTCGACCCGGCCGTCGAGGCCCGGGTGACCTCGGCGCTCCAGGGCTGGCGCGACACGCGGTACCAGCCGCCGTTCAACCACCCGCGCCCCTGCAAGGCGCTGGAGCGGCTGAAGGAGGCCGCGAAGGGCACCGGCAACCTCATGGAGGCCACCCTGGAGTGCGCCCGCGCCGGAGTCACGACCGGCGAGTGGGCCGGGGCCCTGCGCGAGGTGTTCGGGGAGTTCCGGGCGCCGACCGGTGTCTCGTCCGCGCCCGTCGCGGTGACCGCCCAGGAGGGCACCGGGCTGGCCCTGGTCCGCCGCAAGGTGGAGATCACGGCGCGGGAGATGGGCGTCGGCAAGCTCCGTTTCCTGGTGGGCAAGCCGGGTCTGGACGGGCACTCAAACGGCGCCGAGCAGATCGCCGTACGGGCCCGTGACGCCGGGTTCGAGGTGGTCTACCAGGGCATCCGGCTCACCCCGGAGCAGATCGTGGACGCGGCGATCGCCGAGGACGTGCACGGCGTCGGACTGTCCATCCTGTCCGGCTCGCACGCCCAGCTGGTGCCCGACGTGCTGGAACGGCTCCGTGTGGCCGGTGCCACAGACATCCCTGTGATCGCCGGTGGGATCATCCCCAATGGTGACGCCGAACAGCTGAAAGCTGCGGGCGTGGCCGCGGTCTTCACCCCGAAGGACTTCGACATCACCGGAATCATCGGCCGCATCGTCGACGAGATCCGGAAAGCGAACAAGCTCGACCCCCTGGAGGTCCCCGCATGACCACGCCCGTCAACCGTCTGCGTCCGCGACGCTCCTGCCTCGCGGTCCCCGGGAGCAACCCCCGTTTCCTGGAGAAGGCCCAGGGCCTGCCGGCCGACCAGGTCTTCCTGGACCTGGAGGACGCGTGCGCACCGCTCGCCAAGCCCGAGGCGCGGCACACCATCGTCAAGTTCCTCAACGAGGGTGACTGGACGGGCAAGACGAGGGTCGTGCGGGTCAACGACTGGACGACCGAGTGGACGTACCGCGATGTCGTGACGGTGGTCGAGGGCGCGGGTCAGAACCTCGACTGCATCATGCTGCCGAAGGTGCAGACCGCCCAGCAGGTCGTCGCGCTGGACCTGCTCCTCACCCAGATCGAGAAGACGATGGGCTTCGAGGTCGGCAAGATCGGCATCGAGGCGCAGATCGAGAACGCCCAGGGCCTCAACAACGTCAACGAGATCGCCACCGCGTCCCAGCGCGTCGAGACGATCATCTTCGGCCCGGCCGACTTCATGGCGTCGATCAACATGAAGTCGCTGGTCGTCGGTGAGCAGCCGCCCGGCTACCCGGCGGACGCCTACCACTACATCCTGATGAAGATCCTGATGGCCGCCCGCGCCAACAACCTCCAGGCGATCGACGGTCCCTACCTGCAGATCCGCAACGTGGACGGCTACCGCGAGGTCGCCCAGCGTGCCGCCGCCCTCGGTTTCGACGGCAAGTGGGTGCTGCACCCGGGCCAGGTCGAGGCGTCCAACGAGATCTTCTCCCCCTCGCAGGAGGACTTCGACCACGCCGAGCTGATCCTGGACGCGTACGACTACTACACGTCCGAGGCGGGCGGCAAGAAGGGCTCCGCGATGATCGGCGACGAGATGATCGACGAGGCCAGTCGCAAGATGGCCCTCGTCATCTCGGGCAAGGGCCGGGCGGCCGGCATGCAGCGCACCAGCAAGTTCGAGATTCCGGAGGCGTAAGGCCATGCAGTTCGGGCGCACCTACGAGGAGTTCGAGGTCGGGGCGGTCTACAAGCACTGGCCCGGGAAGACGGTCACGGAGTACGACGACCACCTCTTCTGTCTCCTGACGATGAACCACCACCCGCTCCACATGGACGCCAACTACGCGGAGAACACGACCGACTTCGGGAAGAACGTCGTCGTGGGGAACTACGTCTACTCGCTGCTGCTGGGCATGTCCGTGCCGGACGTGTCGGGCAAGGCGATCGCCAACCTGGAGGTCGAGTCACTGAAGCACGTGGCGCCGACCTTCCACGGCGACACGATCTACGGCGAGACGACCGTCCTCGACAAGACGCCCTCCCGGTCGAAGAACGACCGCGGGATCGTCCACGTGGAGACGAAGGGCTACAAGCAGGACGGCACGCTGGTCTGCGTGTTCCGCCGCAAGGTGATGGTGCCGACCGAGACGTACATCAAGGAGCGCGGCGGCGAACAGCCCGGCCGGCCCCAGCTCAAGGAGCAGGAGAAGTAGCCATGGCGCGACTCGCCCAGACGGCCGGTCTGACCGACGTCCAGCAGGAGATCCTGTCCACGGTCCGGGACTTCGTGGACAAGGAGATCATCCCGGTCGCGACCGAGCTGGAGCACCGCGACGAGTATCCGCAAGCGATCGTCGACGGCCTCAAGGAGTTGGGCCTGTTCGGCCTGATGATCCCGGAGGAGTACGGCGGTCTGGGCGAGTCGCTCCTGACGTACGCGCTCTGCGTCGAGGAGATCGCGCGCGGCTGGATGTCGGTCTCCGGGATCATCAACACGCACTTCATCGTGGCGTACATGCTCAAGCAGCACGGCACGCAGGAGCAGAAGGACCACTTCCTGCCGAGGATGGCGGCGGGCGACGTCCGCGGCGCCTTCTCGATGTCGGAGCCGGGGCTCGGCTCGGACGTGTCGGCCATCACCTCGAAGGCGGTGCAGGACGGCGACGAGTACGTCCTCAACGGCCAGAAGATGTGGCTGACGAACGGGGGGACGTCCACTCTGGTCGCCGTACTCGTGCGAAGTGACGAAGGACATCCCGAGGGGACCGCGCCCCACAAGTCGATGACCACCTTCCTGGTCGAGAAGGAGGCGGGCTTCGGTGAGGTCCGGCCGGGCCTCACCATCCCGGGCAAGATCGACAAGATGGGGTACAAGGGGGTCGATACCACCGAACTCATCATGGACGGACTGCGGATTCCGGCCAATCGCGTTCTCGGGGGCACCACCGGCCGAGGTTTTTACCAAATGATGGACGGTGTCGAGGTAGGACGCGTCAATGTGGCGGCACGTGGCTGCGGAGTCGCTCAGCGTGCCTTCGAGCTCGGTGTCCGGTACGCCCAGCAACGCCACACTTTCGGCAAGGCCATCGCCCAGCACCAGGCGATCCAGTTCAAGCTGGCCGAGATGGCTACCAAGGTCGAGGCCGCCCATGCGATGATGGTGAACGCGGCACGCAAAAAGGACTCCGGTGAGCGAAACGACCTTGAGGCAGGGATGGCGAAGTACCTCGCCTCCGAGTACTGCAAGGAGGTCGTGGAGGACGCCTTCCGGATCCACGGCGGCTACGGCTTCTCCAAGGAGTACGAGATCGAGCGCCTCTACCGCGAGGCTCCGATGCTGCTGATCGGCGAAGGTACCGCCGAGATCCAGAAAATGATCATCGGGCGCAGGTTGCTCGAAGAGTACAAATTCCAGGGCTGATTGTCCGTTTCGGGGTGTTTTCTTCGAGTTGAAGGTCACACCCCGTCAGCGCTCTTCAGCCGCCGACTCCGCTTCCTGGCTTACCCAGTTGTGGTCGTGAGCCGCTACGATCGCCGGAAAGCCGCCGTCCCCTGATACCGCGCGGCATCATCCGCTACGAAGGTCATCCATGCCCCACAGCCAAACCTCTGCACCTCGCGACAGCCTGGCAGGCGTACGCCTGGCGCGCGGAGCATCGCCGTGGCTCCTCCCGACCGTCGCCACCGCAGCCCTCAGCCTGGTACGCGCGCGCAAGTCCGGCGCCGCCAAGGCCGTGGCCGTACCCGTCACCGCGCTGGCGGCGGGCATGCTGTGGTTCTTCCGCGATCCCGAGCGCGAGATCACCCAGGGCCGGGTCATCTCTCCCGCCGACGGTGTGGTGCAGAGCATCATGCCGTGGAAGGACGGGCGCACCCGCGTCGCGATCTTCATGAGCCCGCTCAACGTACACGTCAACCGCGCGCCCCTCTCGGGCACGGTGACGTCCGTCGAGCACATCCCCGGCGGGTTCGTTCCGGCGTTCAACAAGGAGAGCGAGAACAACGAGAGAGTTGTCTGGCACTTCGACACCGAGCTCGGTGACATCGAGATGATCCAGATCGCCGGTGCGGTCGCTCGCCGCATCGTCCCGTACGTCCCGCAGGGCACGAAGGTCGAGCAGGGCGAGCGGATCGGCCTGATCCGTTTCGGCTCGCGCGTCGACATCTATCTCCCCGAGGGTGTCGAGGTCGCGGTCGAGGTCGGCCAGAAGACAGTGGCAGGGGTGACTCGCATTGACCGTGATTGATCCCGAGACCCAGTGGGTGCCGGAGGCCGACGAGGTGGGTGACGACGAGGAGGAGATGCCTCTTTCTCTCCGCCTCTCGATAGCGGACACCCTCACACTCGGTAACGCGACCTGCGGCTTCATGGCGGTGTACTTCACCACCACGGGCATCCTGATCCCGCACCTCACCGGCAGTGACGAGTCGGGCATGGCCCGTCACTCGGCGGCGACCGCGGTGATCCTCATGCTCTGCGCGGCGGTCTTCGACCTCTTCGACGGTCTGGTCGCCCGCAAGCTGCGCTCCTCCCCCATGGGCGCCGAGCTGGACAACCTCTCCGACCTGATCAGCTTCGGTCTCGCACCCGCGTACTTCGTGCTGGTGTACGGCATGGTCGCGGACGACGCGTATCAGAAGGTGGCCGCGGTCGGTGCGATCGTCGTTCTGCTGGCGGTGGTGCTGAGGCTCGCGAGATTCTCGTGCGTGACGGTGAAGGACGGCACCTTCCAGGGCATGCCGAGTCCCTTCGGTGCCCTGACGGTCGTCTCGATCGTGCTCCTGGAGCTGCCGTTCGTGGCCACGCTCATGGCCATCGTCGGCACCGCCTGGCTGATGGTGAGCCGCGTGGAGTACCCGAAGCCGCGTGGTCCCCTCGCCATCGCGATGGTCTCCTGGATCGTCTCCGGGATGGCTCTTCTGGCGGCCTGGGCCTTCGACGCCCCCGGCGGCCAGCTGCTGCTTCAGACCGGCTGCGCCCTGCAGCTCGTCCTGGGCGCGGTGATCCCGCTCTTCGCGACGGCGCGCCGGGTGAACAACTTCCGCGGCAACCGCCGCGAGGCCCGCGCGGCACAGCTGCCGTAGCGGTAGCGGCGACGCAGTCG
>NZ_AEJB01000277.1 GCF_000331005.1 Streptomyces turgidiscabies Car8 | reverse complement strand
CCGCCCGGCCGACGCGCCGGCCGCCAGGAACCGGCGTACGAGCAGACCCCAGGGTGCCCACAGCACCCGGAGGAGGCCGGGCAGCCGTACGGGGGGTTCGGCTGTCCGGCCCGTCTATGGACGCGGTGTCGTCAGAGCAACGCCTCGGCGGTGATGGGCAGTTGGCGGACCCGTCGGCCGGTGGCGTTGAAGACCGCGTTGCCGATCGCGGCCGCCACGCCCACCTGGACGACCTCGCCGAGGCCCTTGACGCCCAGCAGGTTGCCGGAGTTGTCCTCACCGTCCAGGTAGATCGCCTTGACGTCTGGGACGTCGGCGTTCACGGGCACCAGGTAGTCGGCGAGGCCGGCGTTCACGATCCGTCCGTCGCGGTGGTCGGTGACCGTGTCCTCCAACAGCGCCTGGCCGATGCCGCCCACGATGCCGCCGATCGCTTGGCTGTCGGCGAGCTTGGGGCTGATGATGCGGCCCGCATCGTACACCCCGAGCATCCGCCGCACCCGCACCAGCCCCAGGTCCGCGTCGACCGAGATCTCGGCGAAGGTCGCGCTGTAGGCGAAGTAGGCGGACCGGTCGGCGCCCGGCCCCTCGTAAGAACCGTTCGCTTCCAGGCGGGAGCGGTCGTTGCGGGCCAGCAGGCTCTTGTACGTCTCCCCGCGCGTTGTGTTGTTCCGGTCGTGCAGTCGGCCGCTGCGTACGACCACGTCGTCCGCGTTCACGCCGTACAGCGGCGACTCGCGGTCCTCCACGGCCAGCTTGATCGCCTGCTGCCGCACCTTGTTGCAGGCGTCGACGACGGCCGAGCCGACACTGGCCATGGTCGACGACCCGCCGTGCGGCGAGGTGAACGGATACACCGAGTCCCCCAGCCGGAAGGTCACCGTGCGCATGGTCAGCCCCAGAGCGTCGGCCGCGACCTGGGTCTGGGAGGTGTAAGTGCCCGGCCCCATGTCGGTGGTGGCCGCCTCCACGACCGCCGTGCCGTCAGCATCCAGCCGCGCCCTGGCCTGCCCCGGATACCGCCCGCAGTCGTAGGCCCCGGCGGCCATGCCCAGGCCGATCAGCAGATTCCCCTCCCGTGTGGAGCGCGGCTTGGGGTTGCGGCGCTCCCAGCCGAACTCGCGTGCGCCGACCGTGTAGCACTCGCTGAGCCGCCGGGTGGAGAACGGCTCGTCGGTCGACTCGTCCTCGCTCGGCTCGTTGCGCCGCCGCAACTCGATGGGGTCGATGCCGAGTTCGTCGGCGAGCTCGTCCATGGCCGACTCGATCACGAAAGACGCGGGGGCGAAGCCGGGTCCGCGCATCCAGATCGGGGTGTTCACGTCCAACGGCACCTGCCGGTATGCCTGACGGACATTGGGCATGCTGTACATCATCTGGCCCGTGCCCAGGACGGCCTCGAAGAACGTCTCGTACGACGAGGTCTCGTGGTCGATGTCGTGGATCGCGGCGTTCAGCTTGCCGCGCCGGTCGCTGCCAAGGCGCAGCCGGTACTCGTAGGCCGGCCGGAAGCCGGTGCCGAAGTACATCTGCCTGCGGCTGAGTACGAGCTTGACCGGGCGCCTCGTCACTCGTGCGGCCAGCGCGGCGACGATCGTGTGCGGCCAGCAGCGCAGGCCGCTGCCGAACCCGCCCCCGACGAACGGGTTGATGACCCGCACCGCGTCCGCCGGCAGGTCGAAGACCGCGGCGATCTCGTCGTGCGTGCCCATCACCCACTGGGTCTTGTCCCAGACGGTCAGCTTGTTGCCGTCCCAGCGGGCGACGGTGGCATGCGGTTCCATCGGGTTGTGATGGTTGCGCGCCAGCTCGTAGGTCAGGTCCAGCCGTACGGCCGAGGAACGCAGCCCGGCTTCGGCGTTGCCGCGCGCGTAATTCGTGGGCTCGCCCGGCTTGCCCTTGGTGATGTCGGTCAAGGGCTTCTCGGCGTCGTAGCGGACCTTGACCAGGCTCGCGCCGTGCTGGGCCGCCTCCAGCGTGGTGGCCACGACGACGGCGACCGGCTGTCCGTGGAAGAGGACCTTGTCGTCCTGGAACACCCGAAGTCTGCGCCCGGCCGGGTTGTTCGAGCCGGTGTTGTCGCGGTACGGCAGTTTCGGGGCGTTGCCGTGATGGATCACCTGCAGCACACCGGCGTGCTTCTCGGCGGCGCGCGTGTCGATGGCGATGATCCGGCCGCGGCCGACGCTCGCGTCGACGATGACGGCGTGCACCACACCCTTCAGGTCGTGCTCGGCGGCGTACTCCGCCTTGCCGGTGACCTTCAGCACGCCGTCCACCCGGGACAGCGGAGCGCCTACGGCTGCCTGCGGCTGGGGGCTCATTCCATCTCTCCTACGGTGCGCAGCTGACGTTCGACGGTCCGTCTCAGGAGCTCGACCTTGAACCGGTTGTGCCGAAGAGGGCGGGCGCCGTCGGCCGCGTGGCCGGCGGCCTCGGCCCACAGCCGGTCCGAGGGACGCTCGCCGATGAGGGCCTGCTCGACCGCGGACAGCTTCCACGGCACGGTGGCCACGCCACCGGCGGCGACCTTCGCCTCGCGGATCACACCGCCGCGCACATGGAGCGCGACGGCCGCCGAAGCGAGCCCGAAGGAGTAGGACTGCCGGTCACGGATCTTCAGGTAGGCCGACTTGAGCGGCCGCGGATAGGCCGGAATCTCGACTGCCGTGATCAACTCGCCCTGCAGGATGCTCTGTTCGCGGTGTGGGGTGCTGCCGGGGCGGAGCAGGAAGTCGGCGAAGGGGAGGCTGCGCTTCTTGCCGTCCGGTGCCTGGAGGTGGACGCTGCCCTCCAGGGCGGTGAGGGCGACGGCGAAGTCGGAGGCATGAACGGCCACGCAGTGATCGGAGCCGCCGAGGATCGCGTGGCCGCGGTTGTAGCCGTTCAGCGCGGCACAACCCGAGCCGGGCTCACGCTTGTTGCAGTCGGCGGTCACGTCACGGAAGTAGGTGCAGCGGGTGCGCTGCATGATGTTGCCGCCGACGGTGGCCATGTTCCGCAGCTGGGCCGAGGCGCCCCGAAGAGCCTGGGCGGCCACCGGGAAAAGGCTGTTCAGCTTGGGGTCGGCGGTGGCCTCGGCCATCGGGACAAGGGCGCCGATACGAATACCGCCACCGGCCGTGGCGGTGATCTCAGTCAAGGGCAGGGCGCTGATGTCGACGACCGTGTCGGGGGTTTCGACGGTCTCGCGCATCAGGTCGACCAGGGTGGTGCCGCCTGCGAGGTAACGGCCGCCTCTGCGACCGGCGTCCAGGGCTTCCCGGACGCTGTTGACGCGGGTGTACGAGAAGGGATGCATCGGGCCGCTCCTTAACTGCGGGCGGCGGTCTGCTCGACCGCGCGCACGATCTTGACGTAGCAGCCGCAGCGGCAGACGTTGCCGCTCATGTACTCCCGGATCTCCTCCGGCGAGGCGGTATGTCCCTCCTGGATGCAGCCGACGCCGGACATGATCTGACCGGGCGTGCAGTAGCCGCACTGGAAGGCGTCCTCGTCGATGAACGCCTGCTGCAGCGGGTGCAGTTCGTCGCCCTTTGCCAGGCCCTCGATGGTGGTGACCTCGGCGCCCTCAAGGCGCACGGCCAGCGTCAGGCAGGAGTTGACCCGCTGCCCGTCGACCAGCACTGTGCACGCGCCGCAGGCCCCGGCGTTGCAGCCCTTCTTGGAGCCGGTCAGCTCGAAGTGCTCGCGCAGCAGATCCAGCAGCGAGGTGCGGTTGTCGACCGTCACCGTCCGCCGGGTGCCGTTCACCGCCAGGGCTACCCGGCTGGCGGGTGACGCGTCAGCGGCGGCCGCCTCCTGCGGGTCGAGAAGATATGTCCCCCCGATCACACCGCCCGCGACGACGGCACCACCGACCGCGGTGGTGGCGATGAACGTGCGCCTGCTGGGGGCCGGGGAGGATCCGCCGGTTCCGGTGGGGGGCGGGACAGCGGATTCGGGGACTTCAGTGGGCATGAGTAAGCCTTCGTGTCGCGGACGGATCACGCCGCGCACAGCGGCACGGCAGGGGGCGGGACCGTCGTCGCCGCAGGACCTGGACGACCGTGCGGATCACCGCCACGGCCGGTAATGCCGGAAGTCTGGCATCACCGGTGACCCCCGTGGCAGGGAGATTTTTGTCCCCCCTTTACCAACGCGGCCACCGCGAGACCCGGGTCCGAAAGCGTCACGGGGGCCGGTTCAGGTCGCCCACCGCGGATACCCGGCCCTGTACGTCACTGATCGAAGGACGAACGAGGAGGCGGACAGTATGCGCGCTCTGACCTGGCAGGGTCGGCGGAACGTCCAGGTGGAGACGGTCCCCGACCCGGTGATCGAACAGCCCGACGACGTGATCGTGCGGATCACCTCCACCGGTATCTGCGGCTCCGACCTCCACCTCTACGAAGTCCTCGGGCCGTTCCTGGATCCGGGCGACATCCTGGGCCACGAAGCCATGGGCGTCGTCGAGGAGGTCGGCCCCGAGGTGCGCGCCGTCGCCCCCGGGGACCGGGTCGTCATCCCGTTCAACGTCTCCTGCGGCACCTGTTTCATGTGCTCCCAGGGTCTTCAATCGCAGTGCGAGACGACCCAGGTGCACGCCTACGGCTGCGGCGCCTCCCTGTTCGGCTACACCAAGCTCTACGGGCAGGTACCGGGCGGGCAGGCCGAGTACCTGCGGGTGCCGTTCGGCAACAACTTGCCGATCAAGGTGCCCGACGGGCCGGCCGACGACCGGTTCGTCTACCTCTCCGACGTACTGCCGACCGCCTGGCAGGCCGTCGAGTACGCGGCGGTGCCGCCGGGGGGCTCACTCACCGTGCTCGGGCTCGGCCCGATCGGAGACATGGCCACGCGCGTCGCCCAGCACCGGGGCGCCGGGCTGGTCATCGGCGTCGACCTCGTGAACGAACGCCTCGACCGCGCCTCCGCGCACGGCGTGACCTGCCTGGACCTGCGCCGTCACAAGAAGGACCTCGGGGACGCGGTGCGCGAACTGACCGGCGGGCGCGGCACCGACGTGGTGATCGACGCGGTCGGCATGGAGGCGCACGGCACCTCTGTGGCCAAGACCGCCCAGTGGGCGACCGGGCTGCTGCCCGACGCGCTGGCCCAGCCCCTCATGGAGAAGGCGGGCGTGGACCGCCTCGGCGCGCTCTACGCGGCGATCGATCTCGTACGGCGTGGCGGCACCGTCTCGCTCTCCGGGGTGTACGGCGGAGCCATGGACCCCATGCCCCTACTGCGCATGTTCGACAAGCAGCTCCAGTTCCGGATGGGCCAGGCGAACGTATGGCGCTGGGTGCCGGAGATCCTGCCGCTGCTCACCGACGAGGACCCCCTCGGCGTGGACGGTTTCGCCACCCATCATCTGCCGCTGGAGGACGCGCCGCAGGCGTACTCGGCCTTCCAGGCCAAGGAGGACGGCATGATCAAAACCCTGCTGCGCCCCTGAACCGGCGCCCCGTCCCGTGTCGGGATCACGGGTTCGCGTACTGGCCCCGTTCGAGTCAGAGCGCCGAATGGGCCAGTCCGTGTGTCAGGTGTCGCGTTGAGGGGCACCCGTCGCCAGCAGTTGTTCTCCTCCCTGCCCGGGCGCCGACCGCATCGAGCGTGGCGCTCCCCTTCGCGAAGATCGGAACCAAGTGAGCGAGAAGAAGAACCCCGTGGCGGCTGCGGCGGAGAAGGTCGTGGAAAAGGTTCAGGACGCTGTCCGCCCAGGGAACGAGATTCCTGGTGCTCCGGGTCCCGAAGAGCCGTCGGCCGAGGAACCGACCGAGGCGCGGGGGCCGCTTCCGCCCAAGCCCGACCAGCGCGGACCGGACACGTACAGCCCGACCGGCCAGGCCACCGGCACCCCGCAGAAGAAGGTCGCCCAGGGCGGTGCCCGCCTCACCACCGCACAGGGTGCGCGCCTGTACGACACAGACCACTCGCTCAAGGCCGGTCCCCGCGGTCCGGTGCTGCTGCAGGACCACCACCTGCGGGAGAAGATCACCCACTTCGATCACGAACGCATCCCCGAGCGGGTGGTACACGCCCGTGGCGCAGCCGCCCACGGCGTGTTCCGGGGCTATGGCGCCGCCGCGGGAATCACCAGGGCCGCCTTCCTCGCCGAGGGTGTCGAGACGCCGGTGTTCGTCCGCTTCTCCACCGTCCTGGGCTCGCGCGGATCGGCCGACACCGTCCGCGACACCCGGGGCTTCGCGACGAAGTTCTACACCGACGAGGGCGTCTTCGACCTGGTCGGCAACAACATCCCGGTGTTCTTCATCCAGGACGCGATCAAGTTCCCCGATGTCATCCACGCGGGCAAGCCGCATCCCGACCGGGAGATCCCGCAGGCGCAGAGCGCCCACGACACGTTCTGGGACTTCGTCACGCTCCACACGGAGGCGACCCACCACACGTTGTGGAACATGTCCGACCGTGGCATCCCGCGTTCGTACCGGATGATGGAGGGCTTCGGTGTCCACACGTTCCGGCTGGTCAACGCCGAAGGCGCGACCGCGCTGGTGAAGTTCCACTGGAAGCCGAAACTGGGGGTGCACTCCCTGGTGTGGGAGGAAGCCCAGATCACCGCGGGCATGGACCCCGACTTCCACCGCCGCGACCTCGCGGACGCGATCGAGGCCGGGGCGTTCCCCGAGTGGGAACTGGGCGTGCAGACCTTCCCGGACACCGATGACCAGATGTTCGAGGGCATCGACCTGCTCGACCCGACGAAGATCGTGCCCGAGGAGCTCGCCCCGGTCCGCCCGATCGGCCTGATGACTCTCAACGCCAACCCGTCGAACTTCTTCGCCGAGACCGAACAGGTCGCCTTCCACGTCGGACACCTGGTTCCCGGCATCGACGTCACCAACGACCCGCTGCTGCAGGGCCGGCTCTTCTCCTACCTCGACACCCAGCTGACCCGGCTGGGCGGCCCCAACTTCGGCCAGCTCCCCATCAACCGCACGCACGCGCCCGTCAACGACATGCTGCGTGACGGCATGCACCAGACCGCGGTCCACCGGGGCGTGGCACCGTACCGGCCCAACTCCCTTGACGGCGGCTGCCCGTTCCTCGCCGGTGCGGACACCGGGGCGTACATCGAGGTGCCGGTCGAGGTGCCCGCCGGCCGCAAGGTGCGTGACGCGGCGGTGTCCTTCGACGACCACTTCAGCCAGGCCCGGCTGTTCTGGCTGAGCATGTCTCCCACCGAGCGCGAACACATCGTCGCCGCCTACACCTTCGAACTCGGCAAGTGCTGGGAGACGGCCGTCAAGGAACGGGCGCTGCAGGTGCTCGCCAACATCGACCCGGACCTCTGCGCGCCGGTCGCGGCCGGTCTCGGCCTTCCGGTCCCGGAGGCGAGCCTTCCGCCGGCGGCGGTCGAACCGAGCCCCGCCCTGTCCCAGCTGGGCGGGGACTGGCCGGTCGACGGCCGGATCATCGGCATCGTCACCAGCGGTGCGGACGACCTGGCCGGTGTACGCGAGGTGCGCCGCGTGGTCCTCGACGCCGGCATGGTCCCGCTGGTCATCGCACCGGCAGGCGGGGTCCTGGACCCGGACGGCGACCCGGTCACCGTGCAGCGCACCTTCGCGACCGCCCGGTCCACCGAGTTCGACGCGATCCTGCTGGCCGGGGGTCCGGCTCCGGCCGCCGACGCCTACGGGGCCCGCGACGCCAAGGCGGACGACGACGCTGCCCTCGTCACAGCCGTCGACCCCCGTCTGCTGCTGATGGTCACCGAGGCGTACCGCCACGGCAAAGCCATCGGCGCCTGGGGCGAAGGAGCCGGAGCTCTGGAGGCGGCCGGCTTGCCCGAAGGCTCCGACGGAGTGGTCTTCGGCACGGCCGCATCCGACGTGCTGCGCGCCGTGACCCGGCTTCTCGGGGGCCACCGCGCCTGGGGTCGCTTCACCCCCGCCCTCTGAGGGAGACGACCCGCGACCGGCCGCTCGACACGAGTAGGGCATGAATTGTTGGGCTGGAGGGCACGGCCGGGGGCCGTGTGACCTGGTGAAGTGCGGGGCCCGGACAGCCCGGACCCCGCACACGAGGGTTGCTCACGATCCCCTCGCACCGCGTGCTTACGGCTTGTCGAGCACCGTCCCCGTCAGCACCGGCCGGTCGGGCAGGGGTTTGGCGTTGCGGTCGGTCAGCGCGAGGCGCATCGACTCGGTCGGCTCGGTCACCTGGTCCCGCACGGTCGGCACGACGAAGTCCACGCCGGTACTCCCGGGCGGAATGTTCAGCCACACCCACAAGTGCGCGTCGGACAGCGGCCGTTCGGGATCGGGCACATCACCGGACGAGTCCAGGAGCCACTGCGGGTCCACGTCCTTCGTGGACAGCTCGGCGCCCTCGGTGACCGGAAGCACCCGCACCGGCTCCCAGAGGTCCACCACTGTGGGCGTGTCCACGGACAGCCGCCAGGTCAGCGTCTCTCCCTCGGTCGAGACACTGCCGCGTCGTACGGTCACGAGGCGGTCCAAAGCCACGCACGGCCAGTGGGCGTTGGCTCGGCGCTGTCAGTCAGCCCATGTCCAGGATGGATCACCGGGGACGGGGGAGCGCGGCCCTCTCCGGAGGCCCGGGCGGCCCGGACCTCCGAAGTGGCGCGTTCTCGCCGGGTCAGGACTGGTTCCACTCCTGTGACCAGGCGGTGTAGCAGTCGAACTGCACCTGCTGGATGCGGTCGCCGGTGTTCTCGTTCAGGGGCTGCAGGCATTTGCCGCTGTGCCGGGTGGCCAGCCGCGGCCAGCCGGCGTGGGTACTCGTCTGCGTGGTCCACTGCTGGTTGTAGCCGCTGTTGCAGTCGGCTATCTGGACGACCGCGTTGTTGGACTGGGCCGAATTCACGACCTCCATGCATCGGCCACTGCTCGCGACGACCAGCTGGAAGTAGCCGCTGCCTGTCGCCCTGAGCGCCCACTGCTGGTTGACGGTTCCGGTGCAGGTGTACTGCTGAACCGCAGAACCGTTGGCCTGCCCTCCGGCGTCCAGGCACTTGCCGGTGTAGAAGTTCTTGAACTGGTAGTAGGTCACGGA
The DNA here is from genome assembly GCF_000331005.1 of Streptomyces turgidiscabies Car8. Classification (GTDB taxonomy): domain Bacteria; phylum Actinomycetota; class Actinomycetes; order Streptomycetales; family Streptomycetaceae; genus Streptomyces; species Streptomyces turgidiscabies. The sequence continues at coordinate 4,980 of NZ_AEJB01000277.1, read as the reverse complement.
CCGAGGCTGGACGGTCGTGACGCCCGCGCTCGCCGGGGAGGCGAAGGCCAGCACCGAGAGGGAGGCCGCGGCCATCGCCGTGAACCTGGTAGCCGCCTTCCGGGCGGTAGGTCTTTTCATGCTGAATGTCTCCTCTTCGTCTGTTCCGGTGTTCCGGTGTTCCGGGACTGTGCTGTGACGACGCTTCCGCGAGGGTCAGTGGTAGAAGTACGGATCCAGGACGCTGACCTCGGTGATCTGGTCGACGGGCAGGCCTGTGGTCTGCGCGGCCTGGCGCACCGCTTCCGGAGACGGCCCGTCGTACACGCAGTAGGTCACGCTCTTGTCGCGGCTCACGTACGACTGCACCCAGGTGACCGCCGACGCGGCATTGCCCTCGATGACGCTCGTACAGGCCTTGGCGCCCTCGTCGTTCATCGGGATGTGCAGACCCTCGGAGAAGGTCCGTTGGACGAGATATCGCGGCATGTTGCACGCTCCTTTCCGACCACCACTGTCGGGCTGAGAGCGGGCTCCGGACATCGGGAGCCGTTCCCTATGTTGGCTCGGCGATCTCCCCATGTCTGGCGGCCTCCTGGCGGGTACGCACGCCGAGCTTGGCCAGGATGGAGGAGACGTGATGCCCGGCCGTCTTCTCCGCGATGCGGAGCCGGTCGGCGATCTCGGAGTTCCGCAGCCCGTCCCTGAGCAGGCCGAGGACATCGGCCTCACGTGCGGTGAGCCCGTCGGGATGGGCGAGAGTGGAACGCCGAGGTGTCCGGAGTCCCAGGTCGCGCATCCGCCGGGCCACCTGGTCCGCGGCGGGTCGCGCCCCGAGGGCCTCGAACCCGCGCAGGGCCTCCCGCAGGTGATCCGGGCTCTGCGCGAGCGCCATGGCCGACTCGTACGGGCAACCGAGCTCATCCCAGGCCCGGGCGGCCTCGACGGGGTTCATCCGGTACGGCGCGGCGGCGGCCGGGTGGACTTCCCCCGGCTCCGGTTCCAGCCACTGTCCGAGTTCACCGATCGCCCAGCCGATACCGAGCCGTACCGCCAGTTCGTACGCCTCGGGCAGATGGCTGTCGGCCTGCTGTCCGCTCAGCCGGGCGAGTTCGGCGCGTCCCGCCGCGACCGGCCACAGGCGCTGCAAGTCGCCGGTCCGTTCGGCCAGTGACCAGGCCTCGTCGAGGATTTCCGCCGCGCCCGGCTCTCCCCGCCGGGTGCGCAGCCGCCCCAGCACGGTGAGCGCGACGATCCGGCTCGGCGTGCACTCGGTGGCTCCCACCTCCTCCACCAGCGCTTCTGCCGCGGACCACTGTCCTCGCTCCCACAGGCACCGGGCCAGCCATGCCGTGGCGTAACTCCGTACGTCGTCCAGGTCGCGGTCGGAACACCACGTCATGGCCTCGTTCAGCCAGTGTTCCGCGAGGTCGTAGCGGCGGACCTCGCCTGCCGCGGATCCGAGATTGACCATCGCACTTCCGACGGCCCCGTCGTCACAGGCCGTCCGGGCCGCCCCGAGACTCCGGAGCATGGTCTGCTCGGCCAGGTCGGGCTCGGTGGACCACAGGGCGGAGCCGACCGCGTTCAATGCCCGGGCCAGCAGGGTCTGTTCACCGAACCGCTCGGCGAGCACGGCGGCGCGGTTACCGGTCCGCACCGCCCCGGGGACGTCCCGGGCGAGCATCAGAAGGTACGCCGACCACGTGTACGCGGCGACTAGTCCGGGCCCCTCCGGCAGCCCCTCGGCGAGGGCGAGCGCCTGCCGCACCATGGCATGCGCCTCAACATTCCGGCCCTGGTTCCACAAGTAGTAGGAGCAATATGCCATCAGAGCGGCCTCGCGCTCCTGGTCACCTTCAGCCCGCCAGCGCTCGATCGCCTGGCGAGAGGAGACCACGGCCGCCGCACTCCGTCCCGCGTGCGCACACGCCTCACCGTGGCGTTCGAGCAGCTCCGCATGGTGGCGCGGGCTGATCCCGTCGGCGAACCGCAGCGCCTGGGCGTAGTGATCGGCCGCCTGCCGGTGAGCACCGACCGCAGTCGCCCGCCTCGCCGCCGCACCGGCGTGTACGAGGACGGCTGCCGCGTCGCCTGCCTCCTCCGCGTGATAGACGAGCCTGGCCGGATCGCTGCCCGACCGCGTCAGAGCGGCCAGCGCATGCTCATGCAGTTCGGTCCTGCGCGCCGACGCGATGCTCTCCTCGACGGCCAGCCTGGCCAGCTCATGGCGGAACAGGATCCGCGTGCCGTCGCGAACCAGCATTCCCGCATCCACACAGCCGTCAACGGCGCTTCTGGGTGCCTGGACCAAGGGCGCGGGTGCATAACCGGGGAAGACGGCCACCGAGTTGAGTGCGTCGCGCTCCGCGGGGCCGAGACCGGCCGCCCGGGCCAGCACCGCGTCGCGTACCGTCTCGGGAACCCTGTGGTCGGGATCGGCCAGGACCTCGGTCACGAAGAACGGGTTGCCGCCGGCCCGGGCGTGCAGTTCCGCGGCATCCGGACCGTTCGGCCCGACCAGCGTCGCGACGGCCGCTGCCGAGAGCGGTGACAGCCGAACACGCAGCACACCCCTGTCGGTGGCGAGCGCTCCCAGCACCGCACGCAGCGGATGATCGGATCCGACCTCGTCGTCCCGATAGGTGATGACAAGCAGGCCACGCGTGGAGGAGATCCGCCGGACGGCGAACATGAGCAGGTCGAGCGTCGCTTCGTCGGCCCAGTGCGCGTCCTCCACCACGGCGACGGCCTCCCGTACCGTCAACTGGTCCAGAAACGCACTGAACATCGCGTGCCGCGGGCTCTCCGAAGCCATCGCGGCGGCCAGTTCCCCCGTCACCTGCCGTGCGATGTCGTGGAGCGGACCGAGTGGCTGCGGAGTGCGCAGCGCGTCGCACGAACCCCACAGGACCGGCCGGGTCAGGCCGGCGCAGAACGCCCTGACGAGAGCGGTCTTGCCGATACCCGCCTCCCCGGACACCAGAACCACCCGCCCAGCCGGGCAGCGTCGCAGTGCGTCAAGCCAGTGCTCCCGCTCAAGTAACGCCATATCGGCGATGGTAGCCAGCGGGGGTAAGGCCTGTGTCTCCTTTGTGGTCCGGGGATGTGCATCCGGTGCCGGCGGGCCGTGGTGTGGCGCGGGTCACGGGAACTCCTTGGCCGGGCCGGAGAGGTAGGTGGTGTGAGATGTGATGAACAGGAAGATCGGGAGCGCATGCGCGCACGAATCAGGGCGGGCGATCGTGAGGCGTTCGCCGCGCTCTACGAGCAGTACGCGCGGTCGGTCTACAACCATGCCTACCGGCTGACGGGCGATTGGTCGGCGGCCGAGGAGGTGTTGTCCGAAACCTTTCTGGCCGCCTGGCGTACCCGTCACGCAGTTGAGCCGGAGGGCGACTCGCTGCGGCCCTGGCTGCTCGGGATAGCCACGAACAAGGCACGCAACGCGAACCGAGGTATCGGGCGGCGCCTGGCCTTCCTGGCCCGCCGACCCGCCCCGGAACCGGTGGCGGACATCGCGGACGCCACGGCCGGACGCGTCGACGACACTCGGCGGCTCGCCGCGGTCCGGCAGGTACTGGGCCGACTCCACCGCCAGGAACGCGAGGTGCTGGCCCTCTGCGTCTGGTCCGGGCTGGACTATGCCGAGGCCGCCGAGGCCCTGGGCATCCCGGTCGGCACCGTGCGGTCGCGGCTGTCCCGCGCCCGTACGCGGCTGCGACGGCTCACCGACGAGCAGCTCCGCCGGACACCGGACGAGCCCGTACGGGAAGCACGGCCCGGAGAAGAGGTCCGATCCGGAAGGGAACCCCGCCCCCGCCGCGGAGAGGTAGAGAACAGGGCCGCGTTCGTGGCCCCGCCCATCCAGGAGGAAGCCCGATGAACGACCGTACCTCCGGCCCCGAGCAGGCCGAACACGAGGAACTGGCCCGGCTGCTGCCGGCCCCGGCCGAACGGGACCTGCCCCCGGGCCGTCATCTCCACCACAAGGACACCCTGATGCGTCTGATCGACCAGGACGGCGACCGCGCCACCGCCCGCCCCCGACCCCGCCTCCTGCGCCCCGCCGTCCTGCTGCCCGCCGCCGGACTGGCCCTGGGCGGGGTACTGCTCACCACGCTCGCCGTGACCGGCCAGGACAACAATCCGGCGCCGTCCGCCGCAGGCACCGGCTCCGGGGCCACGGCCCCGCGCGGCGCGGCCGTACTGCTCGACCGAATCGCCTCGGTCGCCTTGAAAAGCGGCGAACAGAAGGTCAGCGGCGACCAGTTCGTGTACGTCAGGACGCTGCAGACCGAGAACGAGGGCAAGTTCGACGGCCCGGTGAAGCTGACCAAGCCCCGCGAGCGCGAGGTCTGGATGACGCAGAAGCCGGGGCCGGTGATCGACGAAGGCCTGATCCACCAGGACGGCTCGTACTTCCCGATCACCGTCGGAGTCCCGGACGGTGAGGTGCCCGTCGGCTACCCGGAGGGCCTCAACCGGCCGACGTACACCTGGTTGGCCTCCCTGCCCACCGACCCCGCCGCCCTGCTCCGGCGGCTCACCACCGAGGTCACCAAGGACCAGGACGCGCGTGACACCCCGGCCGGGGACCGGGACCCGGACCAGGACGCCTTCGACGCCATCGGCGAGCTGCTACGGGAGACGGTGATGCCGCCGAAGACCGCGGCCGCCCTCTACAAGGCCGCGGCGAAGATCCCCGGCGTGACCGAGGACCCCGACGCGGTGGACGCGGCCGGCCGGCACGGGATCGGCGTGGCCCGCGACAACACCCGCACCGGTTGGCGCACCGCCTGGATCTTCGACGCGGCCACCCTTCAGTACCTGGGCGAACGGACCTACCTCATCAGGGACACCACCATGGGCAAGAAGGGCACCCTGATCAACCAGTCGGCGGTCCTGGAACGCGCGGTCGTCAACGCCCTCCGCGAAAGGCCGTCGGCCGAGAAGCCGTCGACGACGACCTGACCCGACAGGGAGTCGGGGGATCGCCGG
>NZ_AEJB01000276.1 GCF_000331005.1 Streptomyces turgidiscabies Car8 | reverse complement strand
CGTCACTTCCCCGTCTCACCGCGAATGCGGTTTGCGGCTCTGGCCTACGGCAGCGTCTTCTCGTACTGCGTGTCGCTGTCCGAGTCGTAGACGACCTTGCCCGTGTTGTCGTACCCCTTGACGTGCGGAGCCAGGGTGACCTGCTGGTTCAGGGTGCCGGAGGCGACGAACCAGCCGTGGTCCAGGGCGGCTTCGCTGGTGCTGCCGCCGTAGGAGACGGTCACGCGGGTCACGTCGGACTCGACCTGGCCGATGGTGCCCCAGCGGAACGGGAGCTTCCAGTTGCCCTTGTCGATGAAGGACTGCTGGTAGAGCTTGCCGCCGTTCATGTCGGGCATCACCGGCCCGCCGTTGTCCAACTCCAGGCCGCCGGCACTGGTGTTGAGGCCACCCACCTCACCGTCCTTGACGTTGCAGATCAGCCGGATCAGCTGCGGCTGCTCCGGCTGCTGCTTGACGGCGACGACGTTGATGCCGTCGCCGGGCGAGTTGGAGTCGCCGGTGCTGTTCAGGGCCAGGATGATCCGGTAGTCGGCGGCGTCGCCGAGATCGGGCCGCCGCGTGTTGGGGGGCATGGCCTTCTGGTTCTCACGGTTGTACGCGAGGCACTTCTCCAGGCCCTCTGACGCCTGCGCCAGCGTGATCCCGTCGAGGAGCTGCCCCGGTGTCGCCGGTCCTGCCGGTCCAACGGGCGCCGACTGTACGGGTGTTGGCGCCGACCCCTGCGAGGTGCTGGTCGACGGCAGCGGTGCCGCCGTGTTCACGGCGCCGTCGCCGCTGTTCCCGTTCAGCGCGTAAGCAGCGACAGGCGTCACCGCCAGCGCGACCAGGACCGCGCCCGCCGCTGCCACCCGCCGACGCCGCTCGATCGTGCCCTTGCGGCGGATCGCCGGATACGGCGCCGACGAGGGCCGGATGGTGTAGGCGTCCTCCGCCATCATTTCGCGCACCTGTGCCTCGAAGTCCTTCCCGTGTTCGTTTCCCACGTGCTGTCCTGCTTCTCGTGACTGTTCCGGCTGCTCCGGCAGCTGTTCCTCGTTCACCGGACGCCCTCCCGCACGGGTGACGCGTGACTGGGCTCGGGGCGGCCCACGACCTGCGCCAGCCCCGGATAGGCACGCAACTTCGTCAGCCCCTTGGACGCCTGGCTCTTGACCGTGCCCTGGGAGCAGCCGAGGGTGTCGGCGACCTCGCCCTCGGACAGGTCCTCCCAGTAGCGCAGGACCACCACCGCCCGCTGCTTGGGCGGCAGTTGGGCCAGAGCGCCGAGCAACGCGCTGCGTTCGTCGGCCCACGAGACGGCCTCGTCGCGGCCCACCACGTCGGGCGGCGCGTCGGTCAGCGCCTCGCGTACGCGCCGCTTGCGGAACCGGTCACTGTTGCAACTGACCAGCATCCGGCGGACGTACGCCTCCGGATTGTCGGTGCGCGAGACCCGCCGCCAGGAGCGGTACGCCTTCGCCAGCGCCGTCTGCGTCAGGTCCTCGGCGTGATGGGCGTCGCCGGTCAGCAGATACGCGGTGCGCACCAGGTGGGACCACCGCGCTCTGACGAATTCATGGAACTGGGCCTCTTGTTCGGCCTGCATCGAGTACCCCCTCGCCCACCAGACCACCGTTTCTCCGGAATCGGTTGCCCGGGTTCCGGGCCCGCGTTCGAATGTACGGATGGACGAGCGGGGAGACGCCAGGATGGGTGAGCGGGCCGACGGGGGATGGGGCGAGGGAGACACGGGTGTACTGAGGTTGCCGTCCGGCCGACTGGTCAGGGGGCGAGGCCTGCGCCACCCCCTCGACCCGGCGGCGCCGGTCCCCTCGTACGCCCTCTACCTCCTCGGCCATCAACCCCCTGCGGTGCCTTGGGAGTTCCGCTGGCTGCGGTGGCCCGACTTCCGGCTCCCGAAGGATCACGTGGACGCCCGCGCGGCCCTGGTCGAGGCGTGGGAGCGGGCGGCGAGTGAGCGGGTGGAGGTCGCCTGCGCGGGTGGGAAGGGGCGTACGGGGACGGCGCTCGCCTGTCTCGCGGTGCTGGACGGAGTGCCGGCGGGGGAGGCGGTGGCCTACGTGCGTGCCCACTACGACCGGCATGCCGTGGAGACACCCTGGCAGCGGAGGTACGTCCGGCGGTTCGGGTGAGGCGGCCGGTGTGTTCCGAAGCGCCCCGTGCTCGTCCCGATCCTCGGCCCGGCCCTCAGCCCAGCGCTTCTCCCAGCAGCCGAGCAGTCTCCGCGACCAACGGGTTGTCGGGGGCGGCGTCCTGGGCGGGCTTCGTCGTCTGGACGGCCAGGACGACCGGTGTGCCCTTCTGCGTCCAGGCGATGCCCACATTGTTGTTCGTGCCGTAGGAGCCGGCGCCCGTTTTGTCGGCGATCGTCCAGGTCGGGGGCAGGGTCAGGCGGAAGCGGTTGTCGCTGGTCGTGTTGGTCAGCAGCCAGTGGGTGAGGAGTTCGCGGTCCGGACGGTTCAGCACGTCGTCGAGGACCAGGCGGGCGTACGTCCGGCCGATGGCGTACGGAGTCGTCGTGTCCGTGATCCGCCACGGCTCGGCCGAGTTGAGCTCGGTCTCCCAGCGGTCGAGGCGGGTTGCCCGGTCGCCGACGGAGCGGGCGAAGCGGGTGATCGCGGTCGGGCCGCCCAGTTCACGCAGGAGCAGGTTGCCTGCCGTGTTGTCGCTGAACCGGATTGCCACGTCCGCGAGTTCGGCCACCGTCATGCCCTCGGTGAGGTGCTTCTCGGTCTCCGCCGAGCCGTCGACCAGGTCATCGGCCGTGTAGTGCACGCGCTTCGACAGGACCTCGCCGCTGCGGTCCAGGTCGCGCAGTACGGCTGCCGCCGCGAGGGTCTTGAACAGCGAGCAGACCGGGAAGCGTTCGTCGGCGCGGTGGCGGATCGTCTGCCTCGTGCCCAGGTTGTGCGCGAACACGCCTACGCGGGCGCCGTGTTGGGCCTCCAGGGCGTTCAGGCGGGCGGTGACGTCCGGGTGGTGGCCGGTGTCCGAGGCGTGCGCGGCTGCGGCCGGGGTCAGGAGGGTGGTGGCGGTCGCCGCGCCGACGGCGAGGGCGGTGAGGAGGGTGCGGCGGGTCGGGTGGAACGGTGTGGGGAACTTCGCGGAGGTGTTTGCGGGGGCGTTTGCAAGGACGTTTGCGGGGATCTTCGTGAGGCCTGAGATCTCGTTCTCCTCTGTCCGGGTGCTGTCGACGATCTACTGTGTCCGACGCCCGCTCCTCATCCCTTGGTTGCGGTGCCGTAGACCTTCGGTGGACGGCGTGAGGGTCGCTGTCTCGGGAGAGTGGCGGCATGGACAACAGGACGAACAGTGCCAAGGGAGTCAGCCGGGCGCGGTTTCTCGCCGGCGCCGGTGCCGCCGCCATCGGGGTCTCGGGGGCCCTGCTTCCGGCGGCCGGGGCGCGGGCAGCGGAGTTACCCGGTACACCGATCAAGCGGCGCGGCCGGGGCGGTGGCCTGACCCGTCACGGCGTCGTCTACACCCTCGTCGACGGCGAGACCCCCGCCACCGGCTTCAGCCCCGCCCGTATGCGCGCCGACATCCGCACGATCCACAGAGACCTGCACGCCGACACCGTCGAGGTCACCGGGGACGGGGTCGAGCGGCTGAACGCCACCGCCTCCGAGGTCGCCGAGCGCGGCATGCACGTCTGGCTGCAACCCACCCTCGGGGACGTGCCGGAACGGGACATCCTCGAACACCTCGCGGAGACCGGGCGGCACGCGGAGCGGCTGCGACGGCAGGGGGCGAGTGTCGAGTTCAGTGTGGGCTGCGAGTTCTGGCTGTTCGTGCCGGGCATCGTCCCCGGGGAGACAGTCCAGGAGCGGATCCAGAACCTCCTCGACGGCACGGTGGACTGGGACAGAATGCAGCGCCGGCTCGACCGGTTCACCGCCAGGGCCGCGGCCGTCGGGCGCTCCGTCTTCCGTGGGCGGCTGAGCTACGCCGCCGCCCAGGACGACAAGGTCGACTGGAGCCTCTTCGACGTCGTCGGCATCGACTACTACTCCTGTTTTCCCGACCGGCGCGACTACGTGCGCGAGTTGAGGGGTTACCTGCGCTGGGGAAAGCCGCTCGCCATCACCGAGTTCGGCACCTGCACGTACGAGAGGGCGCCCCAGGCGGGCGGCATGGGCTGGGACGTCGTCGACTACGGCAAGGTCCCGCCGGAGATCAAGGGTGACCTTGTGCGCAGCGAGCGCACCCAAGCCGTATACCTGACCGACCTGGTGGACGTCTTCGAGTCCATGGGGCTGTACGCGGCCATGGCCTTCGAGTTCGGGACCGCCGACGCCGAACACCGCCCGGACAACCCCCTCTACGACATCGACATGGCGAGCTACGGCATCCACAAGGCCGTCAAGGACCGTCCGGGCGACCCGGGTTCGCCCTGGCACTGGGAGCCCAAGGAGGCGTTCCACGCACTCGCGCGACGGTACGCCTGCCGGTAGGAGGAGATGGCGGCGAGCGCCTGGTCAGACGTCCCGCCGGTCCACGACCACCACCGCCACGGCCCCCGCGACCACCGCCCACGCCCCGAACGCCACCCAGCTGCCCGTCACCGTCTCCGGATAGAAGCGGGGGTAGATGATGTGGGAGTTGTGCCCGTACGACATGTCCACCAGACGGGTCCACGCGTTGAGCGGCAGCACGTCACGGACGGCGGCCGTCCAGCGGTAGCGGTCGGTGACGAAGACGGGCAGGAGCAGCAGCAGGCCGGTGATGGCCACCATCGTCGTCGCGCTGTGCCGGATCACCGCGCCCAGGCACATCCCGGCCAGCGCGCAGACCGGAGCCAGCAGGGCCGACGCGACGACCACCCGCCAGGCGCCCGGGTACGAGAGGGGCACGTCCGCGCCCCGGCCGGAGAGGATGGCCTGCGTCGCCGCGAAGGAGGCCCCGGCGACGAAGGCCCCGTACGCCGTCATGACCGCCGTCACGACGGTCAGTTTCGCCGTCACCAGTGCACGGCGGGCCGGTACCGCCGCGAACGTCGTACGGATCAGGCCCGTCCCGTACTCGCCGACGAGCGTGATCGCGCCGATGCTCGCCGCCGCGAGGATGAGGACCATCGCGGCGCCGGAGGTGAAGGCGTCCCGCAGGGCCAACTCGGCGTTGGCGTCCAGCATCTCGGGCGTCATGCGGCCGTAGTTGGCGAAGTGGACGCGGGCGGAGTTGGCGTTGAAGGCGATGATGGCGAGGGCGCTGGCGCCGATCGCCCAGTACGTCGAGCGCAGTGACCAGAGTTTGATCCACTCGGCGCCGAGAAGGTCGGTGAAGCGGGCGTCTGTCCTGGTCGTCATCGGCATGGTGCTCTGGTTCATCGGTGGTCTCCGGCCAGGAACTCGGCGCTGTCGGCGGTCAGTTCCATGAAAGCCGCCTCCAGCGAGGCGTGCTGCAGGGTCAGTTCGTGGATCGGTAGGCGGTGCTGCAGGGCGAGGTCGCCGATGCGCTCCGGGCTGATCCCCGTCACGGTGAGAGTCGGCTCGTCGAGCCCGTTGTGCCCCTTGCCCAGGTTGCGGTCGGCGTACGACGTCACCTCGGCGCCTTCCGCGACGAGCACCGTCTCCAATGTCCCGGGGTCGGGCGTCCGTACCCGCACGGAGGTACGTGTGCCGCGTGCCGCGAAGGTCTTCAGGGGCTCGGCGGCGATCAGTCGGCCCCGGCCGATCACCACCAGCTCGTCGGCGGTGTGCTCCATCTCGGACATGAGATGGCTGGAGACGAAGACGGTACGCCCTTCCGAGGCGAGCCGCCGGAACAGTCGCCGCACCCACAACACGCCTTCCGGGTCGAGGCCGTTGAGGGGTTCGTCGAACAGCAGCACCGGCGGGTCGCCGAGCAGGGCGGTGGCGATGCCGAGGCGCTGGCGCATTCCCAGCGAGTAGCCGCCGACCCGGCGCCCGGCCGCCGCTCCCGCCAGTCCCACCTCCTCCAGGACCTCGTCGACCCGCTCGCGCGGGATGCGGTTGCCACGCGCGAGGGACGCCAGATGAGCCCGCGCGGTGCGTCCGCCGTGCACATCGCCCGCGTCGAGGAGCGCGCCGACGTGACGCAGCCCGCGCGGATGCCGGCGGAAGTGCCGGCCGCCCACGGTGGCGGTGCCGCCGCTCGGCTCGATCAGGCCCAGCAGCATGCGCAGGGTGGTGGTCTTGCCGGCGCCGTTCGGGCCGAGGAAGCCCGTGACCTGCCCCGGACGGACGGTGAAGGAGAGATGGTCGACGGCGGTCGTCGTCCCGTAACGCTTCGTCAGTTCTTCGACTTCGATCACCACGACACCGTCTCGCCACACGCCGTGTCCGGGCATCGCCCCGCAGCCGACACTCCGACTCCGCCGCTGTCGACCCAGGTTGTACGTCCACGGGCCGATGTCCGCCCGCAACGGCCCGCCTACGATCGGTACATGCCCGTCACACCGCCGCCGCCCCTGCTCAAACGCGTCCCGCCGGGCGCCTGGACGGCGTTCGCCTGGTGTGCGGGCACGGTGTTCACGTACCTCACGCGCGTCCGGCTGCCCGGCGAGTACGAGCCCGACCATCTTCCGGCGGTCCAGCTCTACCGCTGGGACGGGCTGCTGTTCCTCGTGGTGGCCACCACCCTGACGTTCGTCGCCGCCGCCCTGCTGGCCCGCCGTCCGCTGACGGCCGTGGGCCTGCTGCTGACGGCCTCCGTCATCGAGACGATCACGCTGGCCGTGTCGGGAATCCCGTTGGCCCAGTTCCTGGCCGTGCAGACCGCTGTGTACTTCATCGCCGCCGCCGACCGCCCGCGTCGTACCGGAGCCGTCGCTGTCGGCCTCTCGCTCGCGCTGCTCGTGGTCTACATGGCCATACGCATCAGTTCGGGCTGGATGGTCGGCACCTCGGCCGAACTGGCCGTCGCCCTCGTGACGTTGATCGCCTGGCTGCTCGGCGACGCGGCCCATCGCAGTCGCGCGCACGCCGAACAGCTCGCCACCCGCGCCGCCGGGCAGGCGGTCACCGCCGAACGCCTGCGCATAGCGCGGGAGATGCACGACACGGTCGCCCACAGCATCGGCATCATCGCTCTCCAGGCGGGCGCTGCGGCCCGGGTGGTGGCGACCCGTCCCGAGGCCGCACGGGAGGCGATGTCGGCGGTCGAGCACGAGGGCCGGGAGACCCTGGCGGGCCTGCGCCGGATGCTCGTCGCGCTGCGGCACGCGGACTCCGGGGAGGGGCAACAGGCCTCCGTGGCAGCCGGGTTGGCGGATGTCGAGCGGCTCGCCGCCGTGACGAGCGCCGCCGGAGTCCGCGTGGACCTGCGGTGGGAGGGGGAGCGGCGCGAACTGCCGCCGGACGTCGACCTGTCGGCGTTCCGCATCGTGCAGGAGTCGGTGACCAACGTCGTACGCCATGCCGGTGCCCAGTCCTGCCGGGTCACCCTCGACTACCGGGCCGACGACGCCCTCGCCATCGACGTCACCGACGACGGACGGGGCCGGGGGAGTGCTACCGACACCGGGTTCGGGCTGGCCGGTATGCGTGAGCGAGTCGCCCTGCTGAAGGGGGAGTTCGAGGCCGGACCGCGTCCCGAGGGCGGCTTCCGGGTGGCCGCCCGGCTGCCGATTCCGCTCACCGTCGCGCTGCAGGCGGCGGGCCGATGACCATCCGGGTTCTCCTGGTCGACGACCAGCAGCTGATCCGTACGGCCCTGAGCATGGTCATCGCCGAGCTGCCGGACATCGAGGTGGTGGGCGAGGCGGCCGACGGCGAGGAAGCAGTCGCCCTCGTCGGTCAACTGGCCCCGGACGTGGTGGTGATGGACCTGCGCATGCCCGGCACGGACGGCATCGAGGCGACCCGCCGCATCACCCGGGGGACGGGGACGGAAGGCACCCGGATCGTCGTCCTCACCACCTTCGACGACGACGATCACGTCTACGGGGCGCTGCGCGCGGGCGCGTCCGGGTTCCTGGTCAAGGACATGGCCCTGGACGACATCCTCGCGGCGATCCGCTGTGTGGCCGCCGGGGACGCCCTGATCGCGCCCAGCGTGACCCGCCGCCTGATCCAGGACTTCGTCGCCGGTCCCCAACAACCCACCCAGCAGGTGGAGTTGAAGGCGATCACCGACCGCGAGCGCCAGGTACTCACGCTCGTCGGCAGAGGGCTGTCCAACACGGAGATCGCCGCCGAGCTGTGCATCAGTGTGGCCACGGCGAAGACGTACATCACCCGCCTGCTCGCCAAGCTGGACGCCCGCGACCGCGTCCAGCTCGTGATCATCGCCTACGAGGCGGGGCTGGTGTCCGCCACCGAGCGCAGGTAGGCGCCCAGTCGGGCGATCGCCGACGGATTGCGCGGGCTCTCGACGAGGTCGACGTAGTCGAGGACGAAGACCCGCTTGTGCTTGACGGCGGAGACGTTCTTCAGCGGGGCGTACGACAGCAGGAACCTGCGCTTCTGCTCCGCGCTGACGTCCCCGTAGTTGCAGATGACGATGACGTCGGGGTCCCGCTCGACCACCGTCTCCCAGCCCACCGTCGTCCAGGAGTCGTCGAGGTCGTTCATGATGTTGACGCCGCCGGCCTTGCTGATGACCTCCTCGGGAGCGGCGTAACGCCCGCTGGTGAAGGGCGAGTCCGTGCCGCTGTCGTAGAGGAACACCTTCGGACGTGCGCTCCCCGTCGGGGCCTTCGCCGCGACCGCCGCGACCTGCTTCCTGAAGCCCGCGATCAGGGTGGCCGCGCGCTGCTCGACGCCGAAGAGCTTTCCGAGGTTGGTGAGGTCGGTGTAGAGGGCGTCCAGCGGCGGCATGATGCCGCGCGAGGTCTTCGTACGGCCGTTGCGGCAGGACTCGGTGAGGATGTACGAGGGGATGCCGAGCTTCTTCAACGCGTCCGGGGTGAAGCCGTTGTCGTCGCGGAAGCCGTAGTTCCAGCCGGCGAAGACCCAGTCGCCCCGGGCGTCGAGGACGTTCTCCTTGGTGAGCTGCTGCTTGGACAGCCACTTCACCTTGCCGTAGCCGTCCTTCCAGGGCACGCCGGTCAGATCGCCCTTGTCGTCGGGCATGGCGAACCCGGCCATCCGGTCCTCCAGACCGAGCGCGAACATCAGCTCGGTGATCCCGACGTCGTTCGTGACGACCCGCTCCGGAACCTTGTCGTAGGTCACCCGCTGACCGCAGTTGGTGAGGGTGACGGCGGACGAGGACGCCTTTGCCGTCGGCTGCTTCTCCACGGTGGCACCGCAGCCGGTGGCGAGAAGAGAGAGGAGGGCGGCGACAGCAACTGGCTTGCGCATGGAGGTGGTTCCTTACCGGGAGGTCGTACGCGAGGCGGGAAGCAGATCGAAGAGCAGCTGTACGGCGCCCGTCTCCGGATGCCGTACGGGATGTGCGCGAACCCCGAACACCACGGCCAGCAGCTCGGGTTGCAGCACCTCGTGCGGCGGGCCCGACGCGACGATCCGGCCCCCGGCGACGACGTACAGCAGATCGCAGTGGGCGGCGGCGAGGTTGAGGTCGTGCAGCGCGGCCAGCGCGGTCAGGCCGCTGGACCGGACCAGGGACAGGACGTCCAACTGGTGGGCGATGTCGAGGTGGTTGGTCGGTTCGTCGAGGACGAGGACGCGCGGTTGCTGGGCCAACGCCCGGGCGATGAGCACGCGTTGTCTCTCGCCGCCGGACAGGGCGAGGAACCCGCGGTCGGCGAGGTGCGCGACGCCGGTGCGTTCCATCGCGGCGGAGCAGATGTCCCGGTCCCCGGCCGCCGTACGCCCCCGGTGCGGCAGCCGCCCCATCGCGACGACCTCCGCGACGGTGAAGTCGAACTCGGCGGACGACTCCTGGGGCAGCGCGGCCAGCACCCGGGCTGCGGCCCGGGGTTCCATGCCGTGCACGTCGGCGCCGTCCAGCCGCACCGCGCCCTCCGCAGGCCGCAATGCCCGGTACACACACCGCAACAGGGTGGACTTACCACTCCCGTTGGGCCCGACAAGCCCCACGAACGCCCCGCTGTCCACCCGCATGGCGACGTCCTCGACGAGCCGCACGGCCCCCGCGTCGACCGACACACCCTCCACATCGAGCCGCATGGCACTCACCACCCCCCGCCCGTGTGACCGCCGCGACGCGTCAGCCGCAGGAGGGCCCTTGCGCCTGCCGCGTCGCTGATGTCCCCCACGGGTCGTACGGCCCCCGCGTCTGCCGACTGGTCCTCCACATGGAGCCGCATGGCGCTCATCGCCCCCCGCCCGTGTGACCGCCGCGCCGTGTCAGCTGCGGGAGGGCTGTTGCGCCTGGCGCGTCGCTGATGTCCTCCACGGGTCGTACGGCCCCCGCGTCTGCCGACTGGTCCTCCACATGGAGCCGCATGGCGCTCATCGCCCCCCGCCTGCGTGACCGCCGCGCCGTGTCAGCTGCGGGAGGGCTGTTGCGCCTGGCGCGTCGCTGATGTCCTCCACGGGTCGTACGGCCCTCGCGTCTGCCGACTGGTCCTCCACATGGAGCCGCATGGCGCTCATCGCCCCCCGCCCGTGTGACCGCCGCGACGCGTCAGCCGCAGGAGGGCCCTTGCGCCTGCCGCGTCGCTGATGTCCCCCACGGGTCGTACGGCCCTCGCGTCTGCCGACTGGTCCTCCACATGGAGCCGCATGGCGCTCATCGCCCTCCGCCTGTGTGACCGCCGCGTCGTGTCAGCTGCGGGAGGGCTGTTGCGCCTGGCGCGTCGCTGATGTCCTCCATGGGTCGTACGGCCCCCGCGTCTGCCGACTGGTCCTCCACATGGAGCCGCATGGCGCTCATCGCCCCCCGCCTGCGTGACCGCCGCGTCGTGTCAGCTGCGGGAGGGCTGTTGCGCCTGGCGCGTCGCTGATGTCCTCCATGGGTCGTACGGCCCTCGCGTCTGCCGACTGGTCCTCCACATGGAGCCGCATGGCGCTCATCGCCCCCCGCCTGCGTGACCGCCGCGCCGTGTCAGCTGCGGGAGGGCTGTTGCGCCTGGCGCGTCGCTGATGTCCTCCGCGGGTCGTACGGCCCTCGCGTCTGCCGACTGGTCCTCCACATGGAGCCGCATGGCGCTCACCGCCCCCCGAACGCGTAGCCGCCGCGTCGCATCAGCAGCAGGAACGCCGGTACGCCGACCACGGCGGTGATCACTCCGACGGGTAGCTCGGCCGGCGCGAGCAGCAGCCGGGACACCACGTCGGCCCACACCAGCAGCACGGCTCCGGCGAGCGGCGCGACCGCCAGTACCCGCCGGTGATCGGCGCCCACGAGCATCCGTACGACATGCGGGACCATGAGCCCGACGAAGCCGATGGCCCCGCTGACGGCGACGACGGTGCCCGTCACGGCTGCGGTCACGAGGAACAACTCCCGTCGCAGACGGGCGGGTTGGACACCCAGTGCGGCAGCTGTCTCGTCGCCCATGGCGAGCGCGTTGAGCGACTCCGCGCGCCGGGCGAGCCACGCCCACCCGGCGAGGACGGTCACGGCGGCGATCGGCACCTGCGCCCAGGTGGCCCCGCCCAGACTCCCCAGCAGCCACATCATCGCCGACCTGGCCGCCTCACCCCGGGCCGCCCCGAACACCATCACCGTGGTGACGGCCTCGAAGCCGTACGCCAGCGCGGTCCCGGTGAGGATCAGCCGCAGCGGGGTGAGCCCGTGATCGGCGGACCGGGCAACGGCGTAGACGAGCACCATGGCGGCGAGCGCGGAGACGAAGGCGGACACGGACAGCGCCCACACCCCGAGCCCGGCGAACGCCCCCAGCAGGATCACGGCGTTGGCCCCCACGGCCGCACCGGAGGAGATCCCCAGCACGAACGGATCGGCGAGCGCGTTGCGCACCATGGCCTGCACGGCCACCCCGACGGCCGCGAGCCCCGCCCCGACCACGGCGGCGAGCACCACCCGGGGCAGCCGCAGCTCCCAGACGATGGTGTAGGAGGCGACGTCCTCGGCACGGATGGTCCCCCCGGTGACCCCGTCCCACAGGAACCGGAACACCTGCCCCCACCCGATCCCGGACGCCCCCAGCCCGACTCCGCCCAACAGGGAGAGGAACAGGAGCAGGACCAGCCCAACGGCCAGCGGCAGCACGGGTATTCGGCGCACGGTCGGCGATCCTTCGCCTCGGCTCGCAGTCCGCGGCGAGCGATCACAGGGGCACGCGCACCTTGGGTGATCGGGCTCGCACACCCCAGTCCCGGCCGGACAGCCAGGTGACTGCCCGGCCGAACAGCCGAACAGCCGAACAGCCGGACAAGAGGCGTGCATACCGTTGCGGGTCAGCGCCGGAGTCTCACCGGACTTCCCCCATGGGACGCGCCGCGAGCGTAGCAAACGCGTCGGACCGGTCATTTCGGGGCCACCGATTGCGGACGGCCGAAAAATTCAGGGTTTCCGGGCGGTGTGGGCCACAACCGTTCGACTGGGCCGTCTGTCTCTGATGAGCGTGAACCCGATCTCGGACGTGAAACAGAACGTGAAACCGAACGTGAAGGCGAGACCGACCGAGAGCCCCGGACTGCGGCTCGACATCCAGGGGCTGCGTGCCGTGGCCGTATCGCTCGTGGTCCTCGGACATGCGGGTGTGGGCAGGTTCGGCGGGGGTTATGTCGGTGTCGACGTCTTCTTCGTCATGTCGGGTTTCCTCATCACCTCTTTACTGGTACGGGAGTTGGCCGCCGGCGACGGTCTGTCGATCCGCAGGTTCTACGCCCGCCGTGCACTCCGTCTCCTCCCCGCGTCGACGCTCGTGGTCCTGGCCACCCTCGCCGGTTCCTGGCTGTTCCTGTCGAGGGCCCGCTTCGAGGAGTACGCCGGGGACGCGCTGAGCAGCGCGTTCTACGCGGTGAACCTCCGGCTGGCCGCCGGCGGCACGGACTATCTGGCCGAGGGGAGCCCGCCGTCCCCCTTCCAGCACTTCTGGTCGCTGGCGGTGGAGGAGCAGTTCTATCTGCTCTGGCCGCTGCTCCTCCTCATGAGCTGGCGGCTCGCCCGTCGACGGCGCGCACTCCTGGCGGTGCCGCTCGCCGTGCTCTGTGTGCTGTCGTTCGGGCTGAGTGTCGCCGTGACGGAGGACTCGCCGTCCTGGGCGTACTTCGGTTCGCACACCCGGTTCTGGGAACTGGGCGCCGGCGCGCTGTTGGCCCTGTCGGCCGAGCGGCTTCGCGGCCTGCCGGCCATGCTGGCGGCGCCCATGACCTGGACGGGCCTGGCCTGCATAGCCGTCTCGGCGACCGTCTACGACAACGACACCCCGTTCCCGGGGTATTACGCGCTCCTGCCGGTGCTCGGGTCGGTCCTCGTCCTGGCCGGCGGCTGCGCACCCTCTCGGTATGGCGCCCAACTGCTCCTGTCCAGGCGGCCGTTGGTCTGGCTGGGCGGTCTGTCGTACGGCTGGTACCTGTGGCACTGGCCGCTGCTGCTCATAGGCCCGGCGGCGCTGGGCAGACTCCCCGGGAAGTCCAGTGTCCGGCTCGCGCTGCTGCTCTGCGCGATCGGCCTGCTCCTGGCCTGGGTGACCCTGCGCCTGGTGGAGAACCCCGTCCGGTTCCACACGGCGTTCCGTGGCCGCCCGGGGCGCGCGTTGCGGCTCGGGGCGGGCCTGTCGGCGGCCGTGGCACTGATCGCCGTGACGGCGTACGCGTTCCCGCCCGCGATCGACTCGGGCCGCCCCGCGCCTTCGCTGAGGCAGACGATGGCCAATGCGCCGGACCCGCGGCTACAGCTGCGCCGGCTCCTGGAGTCGTCGGCGACGAGCCTGCCCAGCAACCTCGCCCCACCCCTCCCTGACATCAAGTCGGCGCGGTCGGCGGTCTACCGGGACGGCTGCCATGTGGCGTACGAGAGCACGAGCACCCCGCCGTGCGAGTACGGGGACCCGGCCTCGGACAAGGTCGTCGTCCTCTTCGGCGACTCCCACGCGGCCCAGTGGTACCCGGCGCTCAACCGGCTTGCCGAGGAGCGGAGTTGGAAGCTGGTGTCGCTGACGAAGGCGTCGTGCAAGGCGGCCGAGGTCACCCTGCGCCGCCAGGGCGGCCCGTACTCGTCCTGTGACACCTGGCGGGCCCGGGCGATCACGAGGATCACCGCTCTGCGCCCGGCACTGGTGATCGTGTCGTCCTCGGACGCGGGCGACCCGATGTACCCGGAGCCCGACCTCGTCCAGCAGTGGACGGACGGTTTCCGCACCACGTACGACGCGCTCGGCGCCTCCGGGGCGAAGGTGGTCGCGTTGCTCGACACTCCGTGGCCGAAGTCGGACGCGGTCGACTGCGCCGCGATGTACTCCCTCCAGTTGGACCGGTGCGCCGCTCGACTGTCCGAGGCGATCCGGGACCCGCATCGCAGGACAGCTACGCGCGAGGCCGCGAGGCTGTCCGGCGCGATGGTGATCGACCCCACGCCCTGGCTGTGTACGGACGAGGGCAACTGCCCTGTCCTGGTGGGCAATACGGTCGTCTACCGCGATGACAGCCATGTCGCGGACGCGTATGCGGAGGCGGTCGCGCCGGTGCTGGGTGAGCGGCTGACCGTGGTGTTGGGCACCGGCTGAGTTTCCGCCCCCGCCGCCCCTACCCGTCCCATCCCGTTCCTGGGAGCTGCGCCCCCAGACCCCCCTTTCGCGCTGAACGCGCTCGTCCTCAATCTCCCCCAGAGGGGGGACCCCAACGGGCTGAAAAGCAGCCAGGAAAATCAGGGCGCGTCGAAGTAGTGCCCCGCCTCCAGATCCGCCACAAGCCCGATCCCTACGGGCTCCCAGCCCAGGCGGTCCCGTGTCAGGGCGCTCGATGCCGGAAGGTCGAGGGC
Organism: Streptomyces turgidiscabies Car8; assembly: GCF_000331005.1. Lineage (GTDB taxonomy): Bacteria > Actinomycetota > Actinomycetes > Streptomycetales > Streptomycetaceae > Streptomyces > Streptomyces turgidiscabies. The sequence goes on along the minus strand of NZ_AEJB01000276.1, from coordinate 5,534 downwards.
GAAGAAGTTGCCCAGCCACCGAAGTGGTCCTCGGTCTCCGCGGCCGGTACCGATGTCACCGGCAGCTCCAGTCCCCGCCCGATGGCCTCGGCGATCTCGCGCACCGGTACGCCCTCCTCACCGACCGCGTGCAGCCGGGTGCCCGCCGGGGCCGACTCCAGGGCCAGCCGGAACAGCCGGGCCACGTCGGTACGGTGACCGGCGGCCCAGCGGTTGGTGCCGTCGCCCGGATAGGCCGAGACACCCTTGGCGCGGGCGATGTCGATGAGGCGCGGTACGAAGCCGTACTCCCCCTCACCGTGCACGGAAGGCGGCAGCCGTACGACCGACGTCCGCACCCCGCGCTCGGCGAGCGCCGTCATCGCCGTCTCGGAGGCGAGCCGGTACATATGGGACCTGCTGGGGTCGCCCGGGTCGTCCTCCGTCGCGAGGACGCCCGGGGAGAAGGCGGTGCCGGAGCAGATGAGGAGAGGGCGCCCGGACTCCGCGAGTGCCTCGCCGAAGGTCTCCACGGCCCGCAGGTCGGTTCGCGCCGCTTCCGCCATGTCCTTGAAGTCATGGACGTACGCGGTGTGGATCACGCCCTCCGAGGCCGCCGCCCCGGCCCGCAGCCCGTCGAGGTCCTCCAGAGTGCCCCGCAGCACCTCGGCCCCGGTCTCCTTCAGTGACGCGGCGGCCTCGTCCGAGCGGACCATCCCGGTCACCTCGTGTCCCGCGTCCAGCAACTCCCGTACGACGGCGGACCCGACGAACCCGCTCGCACCGGTGACGAACACACGCATGAAACACCCCTGTTGCCGCTGCCGGGCGAGTGCCCGGCGGATGTTTCCACCCTGCGCGGGCGACCCCTCCCAGGTCCAAGACCTGTTCCGGTACGCGCAATGCGGATCAGGCATCACACCAGCTCAGTAGTGGTTTACGGGGTTCAGGCGGCCAACAGCGCGGCTACGGTGGAGGTATGACGGACCCGGCCCCCGCCCCCGACCTCGATCTGCGGCTCGTCCGCTACTTCACCGTCGTCGCCGAGCAACTGCACTTCGGACGCTCCGCCGAGATCCTGCGTATCGCCCAGCCGTCCCTGAGCCGTCAAATACGGCGGCTGGAACAGGAGTTGGGCGCCCGGCTGATCGACCGTACCCCGCAGGGGAGCCGTCTCACCGAGGCCGGCGAGGTCTTCCTGCCGCACGCCAGGGCGCTGCTGCGTACGGCGACCCGGGCCGCTTCCCAGACCCGCGCCGCCGCCGAGCCCAGCCGTCTCATCGTCGGCTACACGGCGAACCTGATCGTCACTCCGGCCGTACGGGAGGTGCGCCGCCGGCACCCGGACGCCGACGTACGAGCCGTGCACCTGGCCTGGGACGAGTCCCGCACCGCGCTGCTCGACCACCGGGTCGACGCCCTGCTCGCCCGACTCCCGCTCCCCGGCGACGAGTTGGAGGTGACGGTCCTCTACGCGGAACCCCGGGTCCTGGTCGTACCCCTGGACCACCGTCTCGTCGGCAAGGAGTTCGTCACCCTCGACGACATCGCCGACGAGCCGTTGCCCCGCGTGCGGGAGGACGCGGCGTGGAACGCCTTCTGGCGTATCGACCCGCGCCCCGACGGGAGTCCGGCACCGGAGGGCCCGTTCGTCGGGGCGCTGGAGGACAAGTTCGAACTCGTCGCCGCCGGACAGGCGGTGGCCATCGTCCCGGGTGGCTTCGGGCTGGACCGGCTTCGCCCGGACCTCACCACGATCCCGCTGCACGGCATCGACCCGAGCCATGTCGTCCTCGCCACCCGGGCGGACGACCGCAGCCGGCTCCTCGCCACCTTCCGCAAGGTCGCGCGGGCCCTGCTGACAGGCGGTTCCTGACCTCAGCCCGTCGTCCACCCCGGCACCGTCGGCAGCACCTTTTCGGCGATCCGGTACAGCGCCGTCCTGTCGGGGTTCACGTCGTCCTGACGCCAGATGTCGATCTCGTACGAACCGCCGTCGTCCTTGGGGTTCAGGGCGACCAGGAGGGAGCGGGAGATGCCGCCGGGGCCGGTGGAACCCTTGCCGTCCTTGAAGACGAAGCCGAGGGTCTGGCCCGTGTAGAGCACCGCCGGGTGACCGAGGACCGTTGTCCTTTGCGAGGACCCGGACAGAAAGTCGGCCATGCCGTCGACGGAGAGGCCGTCGTCGACTCTTGAGAGCTTCACGCTGTAGCCGTCCAACTGGACGGTGGCCTCGGGATCGGTTGTCATGACGCCGGCCTTGTGGCTGACCTTGCCTTCGCTGCTGTAGGCGCCCACCGCGCTGTCGTCGGGCGTGCCGAGAAGCATCGGCAGGTCCGGGCGGTTGAGCGCCTCGCAGAGTTGCTTGCCGGAGACGGGCTTCGACAGCGGGTCGTCCTCGTTCGACCGGGAGCACGAAGCGGGCTCCCGGTTGCCGGGACCGGACTCATTCTTCGCTGTCACCCAGAAGCCCGCCGCGATACAAGCGACCACTATGAGCGCCGCCACGACCTGCGCGCCCTCGCTCATGGCCTTCTCGGGCCTGGCCGAGTCGGCGGGCCCGGCCAGTTCAGCCTGGTCCGCCGACTCGGCGAATCTGGGTACGTCGATTTCGCTGGTCATGTCCCCCACCCCGGAAGTTCCCCACCCCACGCGTCACGCCTGATGCGCGCGCCGGGGGAGCCTAACCGCGCGATCTCTGCTTTGGAAGCTGCTTTTGGAAGCAGGCGACGGCTGAAAAGTGTGCTCAGCAGGATGGATCCCCAGCTGGACATGGTCATTTCAAGCCGTTGTTTTGGCATTCTCATGACAAAACGAGGCACGCAGTGCCACGCTGCTGTCGATATTCACCATTCCTTCACACCCGCATCTCCTTTCACCCGCCTGCCGTGCAGCGCTTCGGACTGGCCCCATCCCGTCGGTCCGCCCCCCCACGTCGGTCCCCACCACGGGCCGGCCGTCGCACAGAAGGAGAACCCGTTGCCCCGGCGACACCGCCCCACCCTCCGGCGCAGAAGCGCCACCGCCGCCCTCGCGATGACGACCATCGGGACCCTGCTCGCCCTCGGGGCCCCCGCCGGAACCGCGAGCGCGGCCCCGGCCGACCCGGGCCCGGCAAAGATCAACGCCGTGCCTCGCGCGGGAGCCGCCGCGGCGCCCCTGTCGGCGGCCCGCCGCGCCTCACTGATCAAGAGCGCGCAGACCGCGACCGGCACCACGGCCCGTCAACTAGCCCTGGGCGCACGGGAGAAGCTCGTCGTCAGGGACGTCGTCCAGGACGCCGACGGCGCCACCCACACCCGCTACGAACGTACCTACGCCGGACTGCCCGTCCTCGGCGGCGACCTGGTCGTCCACCTCAAGAGCAACCGCACCACCGTCTCCAAGGCGAGCGGAGCGACCCTCGCGCTGACGTCCCTCACCCCGAAGCTCTCCGCGGCCAACGCCACCGGCAAGGCTCTCGCGGCGGCCAAGGGTGCCGACGTCACCGGCACCGAGACCGAGCGCGCGCCCCGCCTCGTCGTCTGGGCCGGTGCCACCAAGCCCGTCCTGGCCTGGGAGACGGTGGTCGAGGGTGTCCAGCCGGACGGCACGCCCAGTGAACTGCAGGTGGTCACCGACGCGAGCACCGGCAAGCAGATCCTCGCCGCCGAGAAGGTGCACACCGGCGAAGGCACCGGCCAGTACGTCGGCACGGTTCCCCTCGGCAGCACCCTCGCGGGATCGACGTACCAGCTCACCGACGGCGACCGCGCCGGGCACAAGACGTACGACCTGAACCAGAGCACCTCAGGTACCGGCACCCTCTTCACGGACGACAACGATGTCTGGGGCAACGGTCTGCCGTCCAACCGCCAGACCGCCGGTGTCGACGTGGCCTTCGGCGCCGCAGCCACCTGGGACTACTACAAGGACGTGTACGGCCGCAACGGCATCCGCAACGACGGTGTCGCCGCCTACAGCCGGGCCCACTACGGCAGCAGCTACGTCAACGCCTTCTGGCAGGACAGCTGCTTCTGCATGACCTACGGCGACGGCTCGGGCAACACGCACCCGCTGACCTCCCTCGACGTGGCCGCCCACGAGATGAGCCACGGCGTCACCGCCGCCACCGCCAACCTGACCTACTCGGGCGAGTCCGGCGGTCTCAACGAGGCGACCTCCGACATCTTCGCCGCGGCCGTCGAGTTCCACGCGAACCTCGCCGCCGACCCCGGTGACTACCTCGTCGGCGAGAAAATCGACATCAACGGCAACGGCACTCCGCTGCGTTACATGGACAAGCCCTCCAAGGACGGCTCGTCCCGGGACAGTTGGAGTTCCACGCTGGGCGGCATCGACGTCCACTACTCCTCGGGTCCGGCGAACCACTTCTTCTACCTGCTCTCCGAGGGCAGTGGCGCCAAGACCGTCAACGGCGTGGCCTACGACAGCCCGACCTCCGACGGTCAGGCCGTCACCGGCATCGGCATCGACAACGCCGCCGCCGTCTGGTACCGGGCACTGACGACGTACATGACCTCGTCGACCAACTACGCGGGCGCCCGCACCGCCACCCTCCAGGCAGCGGGTGACCTGTTCGGCGCCTACAGCCCCACCTACCTCGCCGTCGCCGACGCCTGGGCCGCCATCAACGTCGGCAGCCGGATAGCCCTCGGCGTCAACGTCGCCCCGATCGCCGACCAGACCAGCGGCGTCGGCCAGGCGGTCGGCCTTCAGGTGGACGCGTACACCACCAACTCCGGTTCGGAGCTGACCTACGAGGCCACCGGCCTGCCCGACGGCCTCACCCTCAGCCCGAGCGGCCTGATCTCCGGAACGCCGACCACCGTCGGCGCCAGCGACGTGGCCGTCACGGTCACCGACGGCACGGGCGCGTCCGTCACGGACACCTTCACCTGGCGGATCGCGTACATCTACGCCACCACGACCCGCGTCGACATCCCCGACAACGGTGCCGCAGTGGAGTCCCCGATCACCATCGAGGGCCGCGACGGCAACGCCTCCGCGACCACCTCGGTCTACGTCAACATCGTCCACACCTACCGCGGTGACCTGACCGTCGACCTCGTCGGCCCCAACGGCACCGTCTACTCGCTCCTCAACCGCACCGGCGGCTCCGCCGACAACGTCGACCAGACCTTCACGATCGACGCCTCGGCCCAGCCCATCAACGGCACGTGGAAGCTGCGCGTGCAGGACCGGGCGTCGATCGACGTCGGCTACGTCCAGCGCTGGCAGCTCACTCCCTGACCGGGATCACTCGTTTGACAAACTGAGCTCAGGCGAACGCAGCGTCGCAGTGACACTTCAGTTGTCATATCTGGCCATGGACAACAGGCACCGCGCCGCGTTCCGCGCCCTCGGGTTGCACCCTGGTGCTGGCATCGACGCACACTCGGCGGCCGCGCTGCTCGACACCGATGTCCGGGATGCCGAGGACATTCTGGAGCTGCTGCTCGACGTACATCTGCTCCAGCAGCCCGGATTGGGCCAGTACACGTTCCACGACCTCGTACGCAGCTTCGCCAGAGCCAGCACGGACCGATGACGGA
>NZ_AEJB01000275.1 GCF_000331005.1 Streptomyces turgidiscabies Car8 | reverse complement strand
GCCACCGGCGTAGTAGGGGACGCCGTAGGTCTTGCCGTCGTAGGTGACGGAGGCTTGAGGCCGTCCAGCCAGGCGGCCGAGTTCTCGAACTTCGCCGGGTCGAGGGGTGCGAAGGCTCCCTTGACCATGTAGCCGAGCATCTCGGTGTTGCCCATCTCGACCACGTCGGGGGCCTTGTCGGTGGCCAGGACGGCGTCGAGCTTGGCGTTCTTGTCGGGCCAGCCGTAGTACTCGTGGTTGATCTTGATGCCGGGGTGCGCCTTCGTCAGCGTGGCGTCGGCGGCCTTGACCAGCTCGGGCCAGTTGTTGTGCGCGTCCACGGTCAGCCAGACGGTCAGCTCCTTGGCGTCGGCGCCGGTGTTGTCCGAGCTTCCGCCGTCACTGTCCCCGCATGCCGCGATGGAGACCATCATGCCCGCGATACCGATCGCGGCTATCAGCTTGCGCTTCACGCCAACCTCCTCAGGGAGCTGGACCAATGGTGTAGACCAGTAGGCGGAGCTTGGCTCAGACCAAACGAGGTGTCAAGGGGGTGGGAATGCCTTTGACCAGCCGTTATACGAGGTACCCTCTCGCGTTGTTGCCGTATTGACGGCGCCGTCCTCCCCAGGTACCCAGAGAGCAGGGCCTTCGATGCCCTGTCCCCTTCCGGAGGTGGCTTATGGCGGCGACCGCGCGACGGCATGAGACGCGTGCCCTGCTCCGGGCGCACCTGTCGGCCGCGAGCGGGTACCGGCATCTCACACGGCACTGTCCGATCTGCCACCGGTTACAGCGGCTCGCCATGGAGCGCTGCGAGGCGGACCCCGAGGCCGACGAGACACCGGGTGCCAACAGCGGTTCCCTCTAACACCTGTGCCACAGCGTCAACAAGGTGCGCGGTGTGTGACGGGTGTCACTGCATGAGTTTTGAAAAAGTGGGTTCTTACCGGTCTCCTACAACTGGTCAATTTAATATGTGCAATTGCACCAGCCCCGGACAGGTCCCACAGCAGATCCCACACCCCTCCCCAGACTCCAACAAGCACGCTCACAGCACCCCGTGCCACCCCCGCCCAGCGGCACAAAAAAAGATCGCGCTGGACCCGGCGGAGTCCAGCGCGATCTTCACGACGCGCCCTTGAAGCTGTGGAACTGGTGGATCTTTTGGAACTGCGTTGGGCGTGGGGCCTGTTGGGGCAGGACCCGCGTCGCTTCGAGCGGTCAACGATCAAGCTGATGGAGCAGGTGACTCTGGTGACTCTGATGGTGCGGGTGTTGCCAGTCGCACGGCTCGGCCGATAGTTGGGGGACCTGCCGACACGTACGACTATTCAGTTGGTCAGGCCTCGCTGCGCTGCTGCGGAATGCCCGCAAGCAGGGCGCGGACCTCGGCCTCGCGGTAACGGCGATGTCCGCCGAGCGTGCGAATGGACGTGAGCTTGCCGGCCTTCGCCCACCGCGTAACCGTCTTGGGGTCAACACGGAACATGGTGGCGACCTCAGCCGGGGTCAGCAGCGGCTCGGCATCAGGGGTGCGAGCGGTCATGAGCGGCCTCCTCGGGAGAACCGAACCTTCTCGGTTCATTCCTCTAAATTCTGCACCTTGACCCGCGTTGCCCGAAATGGCGGATGCGGGTCGAGTCGGTTATAGGACGAACGGCTTGTCCTCGGCACTACAACTACACCATCTGTCCAACCGCGTAGGCCAAACCGACGGAATTGCTCTTGCAGGCGGCCATCAGCGACGGAAGCCGATGGACCATGCCATAGCGGACAGTCACGCCACTGTGACGATCAGTCACAGTGGCGATCAGGAGTCACGAGACCCCCCATAGCGTGCAATGCTGAGATTCCACCCATAGCTGGGCAGATAGAGCCTCCCCCGGACTCCTTGTCCTATTTTGGCACGAGGAGGGGCAAGGAAGGCAAGCCACCTGTACGTGCGGTCCGTCACGCTTGACACAAACGCCCGGATCGGGACCTACGTCCCACGGCAGCCCCAAGAGCGTCCCACAGAAATGGAACTCACGTTCCAGGGAGTCTTTTTTTGACGAACTGTCAGTTCGCCGACCGCCGGTCCCGCACCGACTGCCACCGCTCCACGAGCCGCCCGTACGCCTCACCGGCCGCCTCGCCGTCCCCGTCGCGCAGCGCCTCGATCCCGGCGGCCACGTCCGCCGCCGAGTGGTCGCCGGCCAGATCACCGGCCGGCAGGACATGCACCAGCCCGCCGTAGTCCAGCTCGACCAGCGACCTCGGGTGGAACTCCTCCAGCCACCGCCCCACGTCCAGCAGACCGTCGATCAGCGGCCCCTCGTCGAGGGCGTCACGCAGGGTCCGCAGCCCGCGCGCCACCCGCCGCCGTGCCTGCACCATGGGCGTCCGGTAACGCAGCAAGGGCGCCGCGCCCCCGGCGGCCCCCGAACCCTTGTCGTACTCGCGCTCCTCGTCGGTCACGAGCACGAACCAGTTGAGCGGCACCTGCCAGGTCGCCGTGCGGATCCACGGGCGGGCGTCCGGGTTGCGGGTCAGCCAGCGCTCGTAGTCCTGGGTGGCCTGATGGCGTACGAGAGGCGGCAGAGCGGCGTCCAGGAGCGGCAGCGGCAGCTCCTCCCCCAGCTCGCCCAGCGCCTGCCAGCCGCGCAGCCGGGTGCGCCAGGGGCAGACGCACAGCACCCCCTCGACCTCCGTCACGAACGCGTCGGCGCTCTCGTGCACCGGCACCGCGACCGGCGGGACGGGCAGCAAGTCGGCCAGGGAGCGCCGTAGTTCGTCCTGGTACGAGGGCCGGTCGGGCCGCCGGGCGTAGCGCGCCCAGTGGCTGCGCTCCGGCTCCGGAAAGGCCGCCAGCGGCTCGTAGACGCGCAAGTAGGACGCGTACGGGACGATCACCGAGGACACCTTGGGCACGCCTGCTCCCTCCCCCCTGGACGACCAGGAAAAACCGCGTATCCAGCACTGTCCAGCACAGTGCGGCACGGGAAAATTATGCAAACCGCCGTGCCGGCCCACGCCACCGGTGGGTGATCCTCGGCACTGCGGGGTCGGTTGGCGTACGCGGACCTGGGAGGAGCTCTACTCTCATGCCCACGGAGGCCGCCACCCGTACGGGCTCCAGCCCCAACCGCCGCTACTCCCTGGAGTCACCACAGTGACCGACGTAACCGGCGCGCCTGCTGATGTACTGCACACCCTGTTCCACTCGGAGCAGGGGGGTCATGAGCAAGTCGTGCTCTGCCAGGACCGGGCCACCGGCCTCAAAGCCGTGATCGCCATCCACTCCACCGCCCTGGGCCCCGCGCTCGGCGGTACGCGTTTCTACCCGTACGCGAGCGAGGCGGAGGCCGTCGCCGACGCGCTGAACCTCGCGCGCGGGATGTCGTACAAGAACGCCATGGCCGGTCTCGACCACGGCGGCGGCAAGGCCGTGATCATCGGCGATCCGGACATCGTCAAGAGCGAGGAACTCCTCCTCGCGTACGGCCGGTTCGTGGCCTCGCTCGGCGGGCGGTACGTCACCGCGTGCGACGTCGGCACGTATGTGGCCGACATGGACGTGGTCGCGCGCGAGTGCCGCTGGACGACCGGACGGTCCCCGGAGAACGGCGGCGCGGGCGACTCGTCCGTGCTGACGGCCTTCGGCGTCTACCAGGGCATGCGGGCCTCCGCCCAGCACCTGTGGGGCGACCCGTCGCTGCGCGCCAGGCGGATCGGCGTCGCGGGCGTCGGCAAGGTCGGGCACCACCTCGTCGAGCATCTCGTGGCGGAAGGCGCCGAGGTGTTCGTCACGGACGTGCGTGAGGATGCCGTACGGCGGATCACCGAGCGGCACCGGGACGTACTGGCCGTCGCGGACACGGACGAACTGATCCGCGTCGACGGGCTCGCCGTCTACGCCCCCTGCGCGCTCGGCGGGGCCCTGAACGACGTCACCGTGCCCGAGCTGACCGCCAAGGTGGTGTGCGGGGCGGCCAACAACCAGCTCTCGCACCCGGGCGTCGAGAAGGACCTCGCGGACCGCGGGATCCTCTACGCGCCCGACTACGTCGTGAACGCCGGTGGCGTGATCCAGGTGGCCGACGAGCTGCACGGGTTCGACTTCGAGCGGTGCAAGGCGAAGGCGGCGAAGATCTACGACACCACGCTGGCCATATTCGCACGTGCGAAGGCGGACGGGATTCCGCCGGCCGCCGCGGCCGACCGGATCGCCGAACAGCGGATGGCGGAGGCCCGCCGGAGGGCGTAGCCGGACGGGGTGCGGAGGTACCGGCCGACGGGGTGTTGGAGAGAACTCTCACCCCCGTCGGCGGGTCGGCCACCAAGAAGTGGTTAAAATCGCGGTTGACCAGCGGGGACAGGGCACCTCGCGGGTCCTGGGCACCGCCACGTCCTGCGGGCGACGTACCGTATGGGCGTGGGCTCAGGTACCGTGGAAGCCCTACGGACCGGTCTCTCTGCGGAGAGCCCGTTCCAGAACATGAACGGGTGTCAAGACTCTGGGGCCATCGAGCCCCGTATCCGAGGGGGTCGAGCCATGGGGCGCGGCCGGGCAAAGGCCAAGCAGACGAAGGTCGCCCGCCAGCTGAAGTACAGCAGCGGCGGGACTGACCTCTCGCGCCTGGCCAATGAGCTGGGCGCTTCGACTTCGAGCCAGCCGCCGAATGGCGAGCCGTTCGAGGACGACGACGAGGAAGAAGACGACCCGTACGCTCAGTACGCGGATCGATACAACGACGATGATGAGGACGAGGACGGACAAGCCTCCGGTCCCTCGTCCCAACAACGCCGTGGAGCTTGACGTCTTACGTCTGCTGCGGCGCGCCTGACAGGTAACGGGTTTCACGGTTCCTGTACGGCAGCAGCTGCACCTCACCCGGTCCGGGTTGGCTAGCACCGGACCGGGTTTCGTGCGTTGCCGCTCCGCTGGGGTTGGGCAGGGCGCCCAGTAGCTCGGGGGGTGCTGTGGTTTTGCGGGTGCCGGCGCGTTGTGGTTTCTCGCGCCGTTCCCCGCGCCCCTGCAGGCGGCGGCTGCGCCGCCTGCCTTCTCGGGGCTAGTTGGTTGCGTAGTCGCCTACCAGTGCCGCGCCCGTCGCCTGGTTGTCGCGGTCTGTGATCTCGCCTGCGATCCAGGCTTCCACGCCTCGGTCCGCCAGGGTGGCCAGGGCTACGTCCGCCGAGTCCTCGGGGACGATGGCGATCATGCCGACGCCCATGTTCAGCGTCTTCTCCAGCTCCAGGCGCTCGACGGAACCCGTCTTCCCGACGAGGTCGAAGACCGGGGCCGGGGTCCAGGTGGAGCGGTCGACGATCGCGTGCAGGCCGTCCGGGATCACCCGGGCCAGGTTGGCGGCGAGACCGCCGCCGGTGATGTGCGAGTAGGCGTGCACGTCGGTGGTCCGCATGAGGGCCAGGCAGTCCAGCGAGTAGATCTTGGTGGGTACGAGCAGTTCCTCGCCGAGGGTGTGCCCGAACTCCTCGATGTGCGCGTCCAGGGCCAGCCCGCCCTGCTTCAGCAGCACATGCCGCACGAGCGAGTACCCGTTCGAGTGAAGCCCCGAGGCCGCCATGGCGATCACCGCGTCACCCGTACGGATGCGATCCGCGCCGAGCAGCCGGTCGGCCTCCACGACGCCCGTACCGGCGCCGGCGACGTCGAAGTCGTCCGGGCCCAGCAAGCCGGGGTGTTCGGCCGTCTCGCCGCCGACCAGGGCGCAGCCGGCCAGTACGCAGCCCTCCGCGATGCCCTTGACGATCGCCGCGACACGCTCGGGGTGAACCTTGCCGACGCAGATGTAGTCGGTCATGAACAGCGGCTCGGCGCCGCACACCACGATGTCGTCCATGACCATGGCGACCAGGTCGTGGCCGATGGTGTCGTACACGCCGAGCTGCCGGGCGATGTCGACCTTCGTGCCGACGCCGTCGGTCGCGGAGGCGAGCAGCGGGCGCTCGAAGCGCTTGAGGGCGGAGGCGTCGAAGAGGCCGGCGAAGCCGCCCAGGCCGCCGAGGCCCGCGACTTCGGCGCGCTGCGTCTTCTTCACCCACTCCTTCATCAGCTCGACGGCGCGGTCGCCCGCTTCGATGTCGACGCCGGCGGCCGCGTAGGAAGCGCCGGAGGCGCCAGTGGTCTCAGACATGAGGGTGAGAACTTTCGTGTCGTACTGCTCGTCGTACTGCTCGTGGAGCAGGTTTTACGGCTGCTTACGGGCGACGGATCGCGTCGGCCGCGGCCGTGGCCGCCGGCCCTGCGGCCAGCTCGGTCTCCAGGAGCTGCTTGCCGAGCAGTTCGGGGTCCGGGAGGTCCATCGGGTACTCGCCGTCGAAGCAGGCACGGCACAGGTTCGGCTTGGCGATGGTGGTCGCCTCGATCATGCCGTCCAGGGAGATGTACGAGAGGGAGTCGGCGCCGAGCGAGGTGCCGATCTCGTCGATGGTCATGCCGTTGGCGATGAGTTCCGCGCGGGTCGCGAAGTCGATGCCGAAGAAGCAGGGCCACTTCACCGGGGGCGAGGAGATCCGGATGTGGACCTCCGCCGCGCCGGCTTCCCGGAGCATGCGCACGAGGGCCCGCTGGGTGTTGCCGCGCACGATCGAGTCGTCGACGACGACCAGACGCTTGCCCTTGATGACTTCCTTCAGCGGGTTCAGCTTCAGCCGGATACCGAGCTGCCGGATCGTCTGGGAGGGCTGGATGAACGTACGTCCGACATAGGCGTTCTTGACCAGTCCGGCCCCGAAGGGGATTCCGGAGGCCTCGGCGTAACCGATGGCGGCCGGGGTGCCGGATTCCGGAGTCGCTATCACCAGGTCGGCCTCGACAGGGGCTTCCTTGGCGAGTTTCCGACCCATCTCGACGCGGGACAGGTACACGTTCCGGCCGGCGATGTCGGTGTCCGGGCGGGCGAGGTACACGTACTCGAAGACACAGCCCTTGGGCTTCGCTTCCGCGAATCGTGATGTACGCAGACCGTTCTCGTCGATCGCGACGAACTCGCCCGGCTCGATCTCGCGCACATAGGCGGCGCCGCAGATGTCGAGGGCGGCGGACTCGGAGGCGACGACCCAGCCGCGCTCCAGCCGACCCAGGACCAGGGGGCGGATGCCCTGCGGGTCGCGGGCGGCGTACAGCGTGTGCTCGTCCATGAAGACGAGGGAGAAGGCGCCCTGGACCTGCGGGAGGATCCGGGCGGAGGCCTCCTCGATGGTCAGCGGCTCGCCCTCGTCGTCGGTCTGGGCGGCCAGGAGGGCCGTCAGCAGATCGGTGTCGTTGGTCGCCGCGACGCGCGGAGTGCGGCCGTCGTGCTGCTTGGGCAGGTCGGCGACCATCTCGGCGAGCTGCGCCGTGTTGACGAGGTTGCCGTTGTGGCCGAGGGCGATGGAGCCGTGGCCGGTCGCGCGGAACGTCGGCTGGGCGTTCTCCCAGGTGGAGGCGCCAGTGGTCGAGTAGCGGGCGTGACCGACCGCGATATGACCCTTGAGCGCGCCGAGCGAGGTCTCGTCGAAGACCTGGGAGACGAGGCCCATGTCCTTGAAGACGAGGATCTTCGAGCCGTTGCTCACCGCGATACCCGCGGATTCCTGGCCTCGATGCTGCAGGGCGTAGAGCCCGAAGTAAGTGAGCTTGGCGACCTCTTCGCCGGGGGCCCAGACCCCGAAGACGCCACAAGCGTCCTGGGGGCCTTTCTCGCCGGGGAGCAGATCATGACTGAGTCGACCGTCACCACGTGGCACGCCACCGAGTGTAGGCGAGATCGACCACTGGTCCGAATTAGGGAATGCGACTGTGACGTGCGGGTGCCGGAGGGCCGTGGACTGCGGTAGGAGCTCAATCGGCGACAGCCGCGCTGGCAGTGGTTCCGTTTGCGCTGGTCAGAGAGAGGGAGCGCTGATCGATCTTGTACGCCGTCCTGCCGTCGAAGAGTTTCAGGAAGGTCCTCTCGGCCTTCATGAGTGAGGCGTCGCACATCCTTCGGGTGGTCGCCGGGCTGCCGAAAGTGATAGCGCCGTCGCTGACGGTCGCCTCAGCAGAAACGTTGTTGCAACCAGCCTTGCCGCTGACGGTCCCCTTCTTCTGGTCGAAGACGAGGTAGGCGTCGGCGCCGGAGGGGAGAGGGGTGGCGGAGTCACTGTCGGTGGCGGAGTCGGTGGCACCGAGTGCCGTGATCTTCCACTTGGTGCCGTAGAGGGCGGCGGGCTTCTCCTCGGAGAGGTGGATGGTGGCGCCTGTTTTGGTGGTGAGGGTGAGCTGCTTGGTCTTGGTGTCGGCTTTGGCGTCTGCGTCGGCTTTGGCGGTGAGGGTGCCGCCGGTGAGTGCCTTGGAGAGACTGTTCTCGAAAGTCATCCGATCACCTAGACAGGCCATATCAGTCGAGCGGGCCGTGCCGAGGTCGATGGCGTCACCCTCGATCGTGGCGGTGGCGCCGAAGCTGTTGCAGCCGTAGTTGCCGCTGACCTCGCCGTCCTTGTCGATCTGCAGGAAGGCGCCCGCGGGAGCGGTGCTCTTCTTCCCGTCCACGGTCAGATCGTCGATGCTCCAGTGGACGCCGGTGACCTCGGATGTCCCCGACCCCGTGCCCGTCCCGACGGTCCGACTGCCGCCGCCGTCCTTCTCGTTGCCGCAGGCCGCGGCGAGGGGGAGGACAGCCAGGGTCAGGATGCTGAGGCTCACGCCGGTCAGTCGCTGCGTTTTCATGTCGGTGGGACGGAAGGGGCGGGTGGGCGGTTCCCGTCCGGCCACATTTCGGAGGAGGCTGCGGATTCTTCGTACGGGGGCGGGCGGCAGGCCATGGGCTTTCCCGTACGAGGGTCGGCGTCGGGCCATGGGCATTCCCGCACTAGAGCCGGCGTCAGGCCATGAGGGGCAGGAGCCCTCCGAGGTCGGCGCGTTCGCCGCTCGCGCTGACCTGGGCGTTGTCGAGGGCGTCGGTCCACTGGACCCGGCCGGTGGCCAGGCGGATCCAGGTGAGCGGGTCGGTCTCGACGACGTTGGGCGGGGTGCCACGGGTGTGCCTCGGGCCTTCGACGCACTGCACCACGGCGTACGGCGGGATGCGGACCTCCGTCGAGCCGCCGGGGGCCTTGGAGGCGAGGGCGTCGGCGAGGAGGCGGGTGCAGGTGCCGAGCGCCTGACGGTCGTACGGGATGTCGAGGCCCGGGACGGCCGCGTTCAGGTCGTCGGTGTGGACGACCAGTTCGACGGTACGGGTGACCAGGTAGTCGGCGAGGGTCATGGCGCCGGTGCGGGTGGCTAGCCGACGATCGCCGGGGGCCGCGGCCAGGCGTTGGGTGAGGCGCTCTTCGGTGAGGGCGTAGAGGGCGTTCAGGGCATCGGGGCCGGGGTGAGCGGCGGCCAGTTCACGGGTGCCGTCGGCGATGTCGGCGGCCCGGGCGGCGGTGGCGAACGGCCAGTCGAGCAGGCCGAGTTCGGCTTTCGGCGGCTCGTCCCGGTCGAGATTGCGGCTGACGGTCTCCACGGCCATGGTGACGTGCGCGACCAGGTCGTGGACCGTCCAGTCGCCGAGGCGGGTGGGGAGGGCGAGTCGGTCGGGGGTGAGGGTGGAGACGGCGGTGCGGATGTTGGCGTACTGGGTGAGGATCGCGGTGCGGGTTTTGACGGGGTCGTAGGTGCGGAATTTTGGCTTTCTGGGGGCCGGGGGCATGGCGGGGAGGGTAGTTGGTGGGGGCGGGCTCCGGGAATTCAGGTTCTTGTCGTTCAGAAAGCGGTCGTCATCGACATCCAGGAGCAACAGCGGCTGCGGCTGCGTCAGATCGCCGAGAACGCCGAAGAGGCGTGGCTCACCCGGCTGGCTGACGAAGCGGAGTCCGAGGGCTCGGAAGGCTCGGTCTCACTCGAAGGGATGGCTGCCCTGATCCGCGACCAGGGCTGACCCGTGGGGGTAATGGGCAGCGGGGGTTGCTGATGGTCAGGGCAGTCTCGAGGACACCCGGGCCTACCTTCTTCTTGCTGACTACGTGCGGCGCTCCTACTGACGGACGTGGGACACGAACGCTGTGAAAGCTGAAGGGGGGTGGGTCGGCGGCTACCGCGACATCCGGACGGCGAAGTTCGGCGAGAAGGTGCTCCTCCCCGACCCGATCGGCATCGAGCTCGACACGGAGATCCTCAAGAACTACGTGTGTTGAGCCGTACGCGTGCACGGCTTGAGTCTGGCCAACTGTCCATTCATCGGCGGGAGTTCACGACGTGCCCCAGCGCGACCAGGCCGACGCCCACAGCAAGAAATGACGGCGACCCCGCCTGCCCGCTGACCACCATCAGCAGGGCACCCGCTCCCCAGATCCTGGGCTGCCTCACTCGCCGCGGGAGCCACTCGCCCGGCATTCGGCCGAGGAGCAGGGCGTGCACCCCGACGACGACCCAGGCGATGGCGAGCGCCGACAGCACCAAGGCCAGCGGGAGGAACCCGAAACTCCCGTAACCCATACGCTCCCCCTGGCCAGCAAACGGCAAGGTCCCGCCCGAACCCGGACGGGACCTCAACCTCGTACACCCGAAGGCGACTACGCCAGCAGCGCCGGGATCGTCCCCTCGTGCGCTTCGCGCAACTCCGCCAGTGTCAGGGTGAACTCGCCCTGGAGGTCGATGGAGTCGCCGTCCACGACGCCGATTCGTGTCACCGGCAGGCCCCGGGCGCCGCACATGTCGTTGAAGCGCAGCTCCTCCGAGCGCGGGACGGCGACGACCGCTCGGCCCGCCGACTCCGAGAAGAGGAGGGTGAAGGCGTCGAGCCCGTCGGGTACGACCAGACGCGCGCCCTTCCCGCCCTGCAGCGCCGACTCGACGACCGCCTGGATCAGGCCGCCGTCCGACAGGTCGTGCGCGGAGTCGATCATGCCGTCGCGGGAGGCGGAGATCAGGATCTCGGCCAGGAGGCGTTCACGCTCCAGGTCGACCTTGGGCGGCAGGCCACCCAGGTGGTCGTGCACGACCTGCGACCACGCCGAACCGCTGAACTCCTCGCGCGTGTCCCCGAGGAGGTACAGCAGCTGCCCCTCCTCCTGGAACGCGACCGGCGTCCGTCGTGCCACGTCGTCGATGACGCCCAGGACTGCCACAACTGGTGTGGGGTGAATGGCCACGTCGCCGGTCTGGTTGTAGAGCGAGACGTTGCCGCCCGTCACCGGGGTGCCCAACTGCTGGCAGGCGTCCGCGAGTCCACGTACCGCCTCCGCGAACTGCCACATCACCGCCGGGTCTTCGGGCGAGCCGAAGTTCAGGCAGTCGGAGACGGCCAAGGGCTTCGCGCCCGTCGTCGCCACGTTCCGGTAGGCCTCCGACAGCGCCAACTGCGCGCCCGCGTACGGGTCGAGCTTGGCGAAGCGGCCGTTGCCGTCCGTCGCGATGGCGACACCGAGTCCGGTCGTCTCGTCGATGCGGATCATCCCGGAGTCCTCGGGCTGGGCCAACACCGTGTTGCCCTGCACGAAGTGGTCGTACTGGGAGGTGATCCAGGACTTGGAAGCCTGGTTGGGGGAGGCCACCAGCTGCATCACCTGCGCCTTCAGGTCTTCTGAAGTCACCGGCCTCGCAAGCTTGTTGGCGTCGTCCGCCTGGAGGGCGTCCTGCCAGTCCGGGCGGGCGTACGGGCGCTCGTAGACCGGGCCGTCGTGCGCGACCGTACGAGGGTCGACGTCGACGATCTTGCCGCGGTGCCAGTAGATCTCCAGACGGTCGCCGTCGGTGACCTCACCGATCACCGTGGCGATGACGTCCCACTTGTCGCAGATGGCCAGGAAGCGGTCGACTTTCTCCGGCTCGACCACCGCGCACATGCGTTCCTGCGACTCGCTCATGAGGATTTCCTCGGGAGAGAGCGTCGAGTCGCGGAGGGGGACGTCGTCCAGGGTTACGCGCATGCCGCCCGAGCCGTTGGACGCCAGCTCGGACGTGGCGCAGGAGAGGCCTGCCGCGCCCAGGTCCTGGATGCCGACCACCAGCTTCTCGGCGAAGGCCTCCAGGGTGCACTCGATGAGCAGCTTCTCCTGGAAGGGGTCACCGACCTGGACGGCGGGGCGCTTGGAGGGCTTGGCGTCGTCGAAGGTCTCCGACGCCAGGATCGACGCGCCGCCGATGCCGTCGCCGCCCGTGCGGGCCCCGTACAGGATGACCTTGTTGCCCGTGCCCGACGCCTTCGCCAGGTGGATGTCCTCGTGCCGCATCACACCGATCGCACCGGCGTTGACCAGCGGGTTCCCCTGGTAGCAGGCGTCGAAGACGACCTCGCCGCCGATGTTGGGGAGCCCGAGGCAGTTGCCGTAGCCGCCGATGCCCGCGACGACGCCCGGGAGGACGCGCTTGGTGTCGGGGTGGTCCGCCGCACCGAAACGGAGGGGGTCCACGACCGCCACCGGGCGCGCGCCCATGGCGATGATGTCGCGGACGATGCCGCCGACGCCCGTGGCCGCGCCCTGGTAGGGCTCGACGTAGGACGGGTGGTTGTGCGACTCGACCTTGAAGGTGACCGCGTAGCCCTGGCCGACGTCGACGACGCCCGCGTTCTCGCCGATGCCGACGAGCAGGGCGTCGGACTGCGGGGCCTTCTCGCCGAACTGGCGCAGGTGCACCTTCGACGACTTGTAGCTGCAGTGCTCGGACCACATGACCGAGTACATGGCCAGCTCGGCGCCGGTCGGGCGGCGGCCGAGGATCTCGACGACCCGCTCGTACTCGTCCTTCTTCATGCCGAGTTCGG
The DNA here is from genome assembly GCF_000331005.1 of Streptomyces turgidiscabies Car8. GTDB lineage: Bacteria > Actinomycetota > Actinomycetes > Streptomycetales > Streptomycetaceae > Streptomyces > Streptomyces turgidiscabies. Next base: position 15,776 of record NZ_AEJB01000275.1, on the reverse strand, counting down.
CCCAGGGCAGCTCGACGTCGGGGGTCTCGGCCGCGTGCTCGACCGTGTCCAGAGGCGTCCGGCTCATACGTTGACCAGCTTCTTGAGGATCGAGGTGAAGAACGGGAGACCGTCCGTACGGCCGCTGCCGATCAGCGGCTCGACCGCGTGCTCCGGGTGCGGCATGAGGCCCACGACGTTCCCGGCGGCGTTCGTGATGCCGGCGATGTCCCGGAGGGAGCCGTTCGGGTTGAAGTCGCGGTACCGGAACACGACCCGGCCCTCCGCCTCCAGCTCGTCGAGCGTGTGCTCGTCGGCGACGTACCGGCCGTCCATGTTCTTCAGGGGGATGTGGATCTCCTGGCCGGCGTCGTAGTCGACGGTCCAGGCGGTGTCCGCGTTCTCCACCCGCAGTTTCTGGTCGCGGCAGATGAAGTGCAGGTGGTTGTTGCCGAGCATCGCGCCCGGGAGGAGGTGCGCCTCGGTGAGGATCTGGAAGCCGTTGCAGATGCCGAGAACCGGCATGCCCGACTTCGCCTGCTCGATGACCGACTCCATCACCGGCGAGAAACGCGAGATGGCACCGGCGCGCAGATAGTCGCCGTACGAGAATCCGCCCGGCAGAACCACCGCGTCGACCTGCTTGAGGTCCTTGTCCTTGTGCCAGAGAGCTACCGGCTCGGCACCCGCGAGGCGGATCGCGCGCTGGGTGTCCCGGTCGTCCAGGGAACCCGGAAAGGTGACGACTCCAATACGAGCAGTCACTTCTCTTCCCCCACCATCTCCTCCACCTTCACGGTGAAGTCCTCGATCACGGTGTTGGCGAGGAAGGATTCCGCAAGATCATGGATGCGGGCGAGCGCGGCGTCGTCCACCGGTCCGTCAACTTCCAGTTCGAATCGCTTTCCCTGACGTACGTCGGAGACGCCCTCGAAACCGAGACGCGGCAGTGCACGCTGCACCGCCTGGCCCTGGGGGTCGAGGATCTCCGGCTTGAGCATGACGTCGACTACGACGCGTGCCACTGGCACTCCCGGTGTTGTGGTGCTGAGCAAGGTCCCTGGCAAGGTTCCTACAGGTGACTTCAGACTACCCGTACAAAATTTCTACGCGGGTAGATTCGTAGGAATCTACGGAAGCGCGGGACCGGCGGCATCACGATCCGGTATCGGAGCGGTGCCATCACGAAAAATTCTGGGAAAGATCCTGGTTCGCATCCAGGATGTCTATTGCGGGGAGACACGCGGACAGATTTAGTCGGGCTTCCCATTGCAATGCCGGGCACTGTACAAAGGAAAAGGCATTAGCCGATACTTTGCCCAATAACTGTCGGACAACCGAGATCTCCCGACACCTCCCGACGTCTTCGCACGTCGCGGCAGAGGTGTCGCACGAAGGGACCGATATTCGTGGCTCAGCGCGTCGTGGTCACACTCTCCGACGACATCGACGGCTCGGAAGCGGCGGAAACGATCGCCTTCGGACTTGACGGCAAGTCGTACGAGATCGACCTGAATCAAACCAATGCCAAGAAACTGCGTAAGGCCCTGGAGCCCTACATGGAGGCCGGCCGCAAGCGGTCGCGCTCCGGCAAGGCGTACAAGCAGACGGAGGTCGCCCCCGACCCGTCGGCGGTCCGCGCCTGGGCCCTCGCCAACAAGTTCGACGTACCGACCCGTGGGCGCATCCCCAAGAAGGTGTACGAGGCCTTCACCGCCGCCCAGTAGTACCCCGGCAGTACGCCGGCCGGACCTCCGCCAGGCCCTGCCCGGGCCCCTGTCGTGCCTCAGGAGCCCCTCGGCACAACCGACTTGCGTTGACCCCCCGCTGATCAGCTAGAGTCTGGAACACGCCGAGGGGCAAGGCCGAAAGGCCGGACCCACGGAGGCTTGCGGGTGTAGTTCAGTAGTAGAACATCCCCCTTCCAGGGGGAAGGCGCAGTGTGCAATTCCTGTCACCCGCTCTGCACCGCCGGTCTGACCACTCTTGTGGATCAGGTAGGCTGGTGCCCGCGCCAGTCGGTGAAAGCCGACTGGAGGCAATGCGGACGTAGCTCAGTTGGTAGAGCGCAACCTTGCCAAGGTTGAGGTCGCCAGTTCGAACCTGGTCGTCCGCTCCAGATCAAGACCCCGGTCCTCGCGACCGGGGTCTTTTTCGTGTTCACCCACATCATCCACATCACGGGCTTCTGACATTTGTCATGTGCGGTGATGACACCGCGCACTGCCTTCCCCTCCTTCCGGCCGAGAAGCTGAAGGCATGGAAACCAACGAACACGGACACGTGATTGAGGTCACTGACCTGCGGCGTGTGTACGGGGGCGGGTTCGAGGCGGTGCGCGGGGTGTCGTTCTCCGTGGGGCGCGGGGAGATCTTCGCCCTGCTCGGCACGAACGGCGCCGGCAAGACGTCGACCGTCGAACTGCTGGAGGGGCTGGCGGCGCCGGCCGGGGGACGCGTACGGGTGCTGGGCCATGATCCGTACACCGAGCGGGCCGCCGTACGGCCGCGTACGGGGGTGATGCTCCAGGAGGGCGGCTTCCCGTCCGAGCTGACCGTCGGCGAGACCGCGCGGATGTGGGCCGGGTGCACGAGCGGGGCGCGGCCCGAGGCGGAGGCCCTCGCGCTCGTCGGGCTGGAGCGGCGGACCGACGTACGCGTGAAGCAGCTGTCCGGCGGTGAACGGCGGCGCCTCGACCTCGCGCTCGCGCTTCTCGGCAACCCCGAGGTGCTGTTCCTCGACGAACCGACGACCGGCCTCGACGCCGAAGGGCGCCGCGCCACCTGGGAGTTGGTACGGGAACTGCGCGCCGGCGGGACGACCGTGCTGCTCACCACGCACTACCTGGAGGAGGCGGAGGACCTCGCCGACCGGCTCGCCATCCTCCACGAGGGGCGCATCGCCGTCGCCGGTACGCCTGCCGAGGTGACCGCCTCGCAGCCGTCCCGGATCTCCTTCGAACTTCCCTCGGGCTACTTCGTGGGTGATCTGCCGCCGCTCGGCTCGCTCGGCGTGAGCGGATACGAGGAGGAGGGGCGCGTCGTACGGCTGCGTACCCATGAACTGCAGCGCGCGGCAACGCGGTTGCTGGTGTGGGCGGAGCAGGCCGGGGTCACTCTGCGGGGGCTGGACGTGCGGTCGGCCTCGCTGGAGGAGGCGTTTCTGCGGATCGCCCGGGAGGCGTCGGCAGGCGTGGAGAGCGGAGAGAGCGCGGAGAGTTCCGCTGTCGCTGAGGAGCGTGTCGCATGAGTGCGGTTGCCGGTATCGGTCGTACGACTCCCGCCGGGCGGATGCGGGCCCTGGCTCGCGCCGAGGGGACGTTGTTCCTGCGTAACAAGGGGACGCTGGTCGCTGCCCTGTTCGTGCCGCTGGTGCTGCCGTTCAGCGTGCGGTCCGCCATGAGCGACACGGACCTGAAGGAGGTCGGGCTCGACGTCGGGACGCTCGTTCTGCCCGCCTCTGTCGGCTTCTCACTGCTCTTCGCCGTGTACGCGGCCCTCGTGGGCGTCTTCGTCGCCCGCCGCGAGGAACTCGTCCTCAAGCGGCTGCGCACCGGTGAGCTGCGCGACGCCGAGATACTCACCGGGTCGGCGCTCCCGGCGGTCGCGACCGGTCTTGTACAGTGCCTGCTGCTCGCCGTCGGCTGTACCGTCGTGCTGGATCTGGACGCCCCGCCTGCGCCCCAACTCGCGGTCATCGGGCTGCTGTTGGGCCTGGTGACGGCTGCGGCGCTGGCCGCTCTCACCGCGAGCTTCAGCCGGACTACCGAGAGCGCACAGGTCACCTCGCTGCCGCTGATGCTCCTTTCGTTCATCGGCTCCGGGATCACCGTCCCGCTGGAGTTCCTGCCCGACCGGCTCGCCTCGTTCTGCGAGCTGCTCCCGCTGACGCCGGCGATCACGCTCGTACGCGGCGCCTGGACCGGCGACCTGTCGGCGCACGACGTCGTGGGCGCCCTGCTGACCGGCCTGGCCTGGACCGTCCTGTCGGTGTTTGCTGTACGCCGGTGGTTCCGCTGGGAACCGCGACGGTAGTGGACAGCGGGGAGCAGGGGGACATGGAGAGGCCGAGGCCGCTGAACTGGTGGGGGCGCAAGAGCACACCGGCGAAGGTCGAGACGTACACGCGCTGGTCGTTCCATCTGTTCCCCTTCGTCGAGATCACGGCGATCGGACTGCCCGTCCTGGGGCAGGTGGAGGCGGGGTTCGCGCCCTGGCTGTTCGTGCTGGTGTGCGTGCACGCCGTGCTCTGCGCGGTCACCGCGTCACGGGCACTGGACTGGATACGCAGGACGCGGGAGCAGCCTCTGCGGCTGTCGGCCACGCTCGGCGTGGTCACCACGGCGATCGGGATCACGGCTCTCGTCCTGGCCACCCACGGGCCGGGCGGCGACGACACGGAGACCGTCGCCGGCAGCCTGTTCGCCGGGGTGGTCTCCTTCGGGATCGGAACCCTCACCCTCGGCCTGCGCAGCAGACTGCGGATGCTGTCGTTGGTGGCCGGGCTGGCCGTGGGCTCGGTCGCCGTGGCCCTTCCGCTGGGACTTCCGGTGCCCGCCGCCCTGGGCACAGGGCTGGCGGTACTGCTCGGCGCCGGGTTCATCTCGCTCACCTTCGCCTTTTCCGTCTGGCTGCTCACCGCCGTCTACGAACTCGACGAGGCCCGCGAGACCCGGACCCGGCTCGCCGTCGCCGAGGAACGGCTGCGGTTCGGGCGCGATCTGCACGACGTGATGGGACGGAACCTGGCGGTGATCGCCCTCAAGAGCGAGCTGGCGGTGCAGCTCGCCCGGCGCGAGCGGCCCGAGGCCGTGGACCAGATGATCGAGGTGCAGCGGATCGCGCGCGAGTCGCAGCGGGAGGTACGGGATGTCGTACGGGGGTACCGCGAGGCCGACCTCAGTGCGGAACTCCTGGGCGCGCAGAGCGTGTTGACTGCGGCGGGGATCTCGTGCGAGGTGAGCGGGGAAGCGGTCGGACTGCCGGGTGAGGTGCAGTCGGCGCTCGGGTGGGTGGTACGGGAGGCGACGACGAACGTGCTGCGGCACGGGGATGCCGGGTGGTGCGGGGTGGAGGTCCGGGTCAGGGACGGGCGCGTGGTGCTGACGGTGGAGAACGACGGGGTCGGGGGCGGCGGAGGTTCAGGTGGGAGCACCGGGTCGGGGACGGGGTCCGGGATCGTCGGGCTGCGAGAGCGGTTGTCCGCTGTCGACGGGCGACTGGAGGCGGGGGTCGTGGGCCCGGGTGAGGAGCGGTTCCGGGTGGTCGCGACGGTGCCGTTGCCAGCGGGTTCGGGTGGAGGTGCGGGTCGGCGATCGGGTGCGGGGGCCGAGGCGACTTCGAGGTCGGAGGGGAGGGCAGGGTTGGAGACCGGGGTGGGGTCGGGGACCAGGACAGGGTCGGGGGCTGGGGCTGGGGCTGGGCCGGGTTCCGGGTCGGGGGCCAGGGCAGGGTCGGTGGCCGGTGCAGGGTCGGGTTCGGGGCCAGGCTCGGGGTCGGGGACGGGGACGGAGCCAGGTTCGGGTTCGGAGTCAGGGGCCGGGGCGGGATCAGGGACCGGGTCGGGGGAAGGGTCGAGCTCGCGGGCAGGGTCGGGGTCGGGAACCAGGGCAGGGTCGGGGACCGGTGCAGGGTCGGGTTCGGGGCCAAGCTCGGGGTCAAGGACGGGGACGGAGCCAGGTTCGGGTTCGGAGTCAGGGGCCGGGGCGGGAACCGCTGACGAGACGGGATCAGGGACCGGGTCGGGGCCAGGCTCGGGGTCGAGGACGGAGCCAAACTCGGGTTCGGGTTCGGGTTCGGGTGCGGAGTCAGGGGCCGGGGCGGGAACCGACGGCGAGGCGGGATCAGGGATCGGCACCGGGGCGGCACCCGACGGCGATGCAGGCTCGGGGGCCGGGGTCGGGGCTGGGCTTGTTGTGGGGGAGGTGGGCACATGAGCGGGGTGCGGCTGCTGCTTGCCGATGACGAGCACCTCATTCGGGGTGCGCTGGCCGCGCTGCTCGGGCTGGAGGACGATCTCGTGGTCGTAGCCGAGGCCGCCACCGGGCCCGAGGCGCTGGCCATGGCCCGGGCGCACCGGCCCGACGTCGCGGTCCTCGATCTTGAGATGCCGGGCGCGGACGGTGTGAAGGTCGCCACATCGCTGCGCACCGAACTGCCGGAGTGCCGCGTGCTGATCGTGACCAGTCACGGCCGCCCCGGGCATCTCAAGCGGGCGCTTGCCGCCGGTGTGCGCGGGTTCGTCCCCAAGACGGTCAGCGCCCAGCGGCTCGCCGAGATCATCCGGACCGTGCACGCCGGAAACCGTTACGTCGACCCCGAGTTGGCCGCCGACGCGATCTCCGCCGGGGACTCGCCGCTGACCGCGCGCGAGGCCGAGGTCCTCGAACTCGCCGCCGACGGCGCACCGGTCGCGGAGATCGCGGAACGGGCCGCACTGTCGCAGGGCACCGTACGGAACTATCTGTCGTCGGCCGTGTCGAAACTCGGGGCGGAGAACCGGCATGCGGCAGTGCGGCTCGCACGGCTTCGGGGTTGGGTATAGTTGGCGTCGCGCCACGGCACGGAGCACTCGTGCGGGACGCGATGCGGACGTAGCTCAGTTGGTAGAGCGCAACCTTGCCAAGGTTGAGGTCGCCAGTTCGAACCTGGTCGTCCGCTCGGAAGAAGAAGGCCCCGGTCCGGTGGACCGGGGTCTTCTTCGTGCGCCTACGCGCCTACGCGCCTACGTCCAGCTCAGGCCCGTCAGTCGCTCGTACGCCTCGATGTACTTCGCTCGGGTCGCGTCGGTGACGTGCTGCGGAAGCGGCGGCGGGGGCTGCTCGCTGGCACGGACCCAGCCGGACTCCGAGGACGTGAGCCAGTCCCGTACGAACTGCTTGTCGAACGAGGGCTGCGCGTGGCCCGGCTCCCACTGGTCGGCCGGCCAGAAGCGGGACGAGTCCGGGGTGAGGACCTCGTCGGCGAGGATCAGTGTCTCGCCGGCTGCCGTGCTCTCGTATCCGAACTCGAACTTCGTGTCCGCGAGGATGATGCCCCGGTCGCGGGCGATGTCCCGGGCGCGGGAGTACACGGCGAGGGTCGCCTGGCGGAGCTCGGCGGCGGTCTCCGCGCCGACCTGTCGGGCGACCTCCTCGTACGACACGTTCTCGTCGTGCTCGCCGACCGCCGCCTTCGTGGCCGGGGTGAAGATCGGGGCGGGCAGCTCGGAGCCGTCGGTGAGCCCCTCGGGGAGGGCCAGGCCGCAGACCGTACGGGAGTCGTTGTACTCGGTGAGGCCGGAGCCGGTGAGGTAGCCGCGGGCCACGCACTCCACCGGCATCATGCGCAGGGACTTGCAGATCAGGGTGCGGCCCGCCCAGTCGGCGGGGGCGCCCGGCGGGAGTTCGGTGCTCAGGACGTGGTTGGGGGCCAGGTCGGCGAGCTGGTCGAACCACCAGAGCGAGAGCTGGGTGAGGACGCGGCCCTTGTCGGGGATCTCCGTCTGCAGCACCCAGTCGAAGGCGGAGATGCGGTCGCTGGCGACCATCACGAGGTCGCCCGCCTCGTTCTGGTACAGGTCGCGCACCTTGCCGGTGTGCAGATGCACCAGACCCGGAACCTGGAGGGGCTCGGGCTTTTCTACGAATCCGGACACGGTTCCTCCCCGTGGTGATGACCAAGTGGCTCGATTCTCCCGTATGCGGAGCACACCATTTCGCCGGGGGCAGGTAGACGAGGGCTCAGTCCCGTTTGCAGATGCGGTCCAGGAGGTTCGCGGTGGCCCGCTGGACCCTGGCGTCCACGTGCCCGGGGCGGTCCAGGGACGGGGACCACGCGAACGTTCCGGACGCGAAGACCAGGGCGCCCGAGGGGGCCCGGTAGAGCGAGGTCTCCTGGTGGCGGAGGGTGCCTTCGCTGTCGGCGTACGGGGAGTGGGCGAGGAGGATGCGGTCGTCGTGCTCGGGGAGCTGGGTGCGCGGGAAGTAGCGGTCGGCCTCGCCGGCCACCATGCCGTCGATCTCGTCGCCGTCGTGGGCGCCGGTCGCCTCCCAGATCCAGTGGTCGGCGTTGCGGACGACCATGGGGGTGGGCTCGGGGACCCGGCCCGCGTACTGGATGCCGATCAACTGCTGCTCGGGGCGGTCGACTTCACGCCACAGGGCCGGTTTTCCGGGGCCGCGGCGCTTGCGGCAGCTGAGGAGCCGGTCCGGGACGCCGGACGGGGACGGGCCCAGCTCCACCTGCCAGTACATGGTGTTGGCGGAGAGGAAGACGAGGGACGTGCCGCTCTCGCGGGCGAGTTCCGTGGTGCGGCGCATCGGCGTGGACCAGTACTCGTCGTGGCCCGGGAAGACCAGGCCCCGGTAGCGGGTGGGGTCGACGCGGCCGGCGTGCAGATCGCGGGCGTCGGCGTACGCGACGTCGTAGCCGTAGCGCTCGGCGAAGCGGATGAAGTCGTAGGCGTGGCCCACGTGGAGGGGCAGGCCGGCGCCTGCGTACGGCCGGTCGAAGGAGACGGTCGTCGCGGCGTCGGACTCGCCGAGGAGCCGGCCGCGCTCGTCCCAGGCGTGGTAGAGGCTCGCGCCGGTGCGGCCGTCCTCCGGGTAGAGGTTGTACGCCTGCCAGGTGATGTCCGGCAGGAGGAGCAGCAGGTCCGCCGGGTGGTTGTCGCGGACCGTGAACGGGATGTGCGAGCGGTAGCCGTCGGCGGTGGTCAGGACGGCGACGTACGCCCCGATGTTCCAGTACGACGGGATCTGCAGGCGCCAGGAGAGCCACCAGTGGTGGCAGGAGACGGTGCGGTCTGCGGTGAGGGGCGGCGGCTGCACGATGCCGGAGAGCCGGGGGCTGGTGGTGATCTTCGCGGCGCCGTCGCCGCCGTAGTGGCCGATGCGGTAGATGTCCACGGCGAACTCCTGCGGCGGGTCGACCGTGATGTGGAAGTCGATGGCCTCGCCGGGGGAGACAGGACCGGTGGAGGCGAACCCCTTGATCTGACGGCGTACGTCGTCGGCGGCGCGGGGGCCACCGGTGGTGGGGGGCGTGCTGCGGGAGCTACGGGGGGAGCGGGGGCCAGGGATTCTGGTGTCGCCCGGCCGTGCGGTGGGGATGGCGGTCGGCGTCGGGTCTAAGGGGTCGACGTACCAGGGGACCACGTGGCCGGTGTCGTCGAAATAGGTCTCGCTGCCTCGGAGCCAGGGGACCGGACCCAGCCCGAAGGGGTCCGTGACGGCGTGCGCGAGGGCTCCTGACTCCCAGCGGCGGATCGGCTGCGACCCCATGACTGCTCCCCTCCCTGGTTCCCCCGTCAGCTGTTTATGTCCCGTGCGATTGCCATGAGCGTGTTCGGTCCCCAGCACATCACATTACGCACGCACTCCGTCACCGTTCGTCGCGAATTGACTGGAAACGGAAGGGAGGGGTCCGACCGGTTTCTCACTCCGTCGACGGACGGCCTCGGGGACCGGCGTACGGGAATCCCTCACGTCACACCAGGCGTACGGGCTTCTCCGGGCGTACTCCGGTCGTGCGGAGCCATGCCTCCAGGGGGGCCGGGTCGCCCGTCTCTATGAGGGTCAGGACCTTGGGGCCCAGGTCGGCCGCCCGTTCGCCGTGCAGGAGGAGCGAGGGGCCGTCGAGCCAGTCGAGGCCGGGGGTCGCACCCGCCGTGTCCATCGCCGCGCAGCAGACCATCGCGGTGACGTGATCGGCGAGCAGTTCGCGGCCCGTGCGCGGGGGCTGCAGCGGGAACAGCGGCAGCGAACCCTCGTCCCAGAGGGCCGTGTCCGGGCCCTGGCCGGTCAGCCCCGCGGAGGCCTGCGGTCCGCCTACCGGCGCCGCCGCCTCCTCCCGGGCGACCTCGGCGCTGAGCTGGGCGGCGAGAGCCTCGCCGCGCTCACTTCCCACCGGCTCGTCGTCCGCGTCGCGGTAGTCGTTCTCGTCCCGGTCGCTGTACTCGTTCTCGTCCCGGTCGTCGTCGCGCTCGTCCCTGTAGTCGTTCTCGTACCCTTCCGCCGCCGTAGCGGGCAGCGATTCCGCCGTCTCCGTTGCCGGGGGCTGGGGTGTCGTCAGGTGGTTCATCACGCGGGACAGGGTCGGGGCGTCGGGGTCCTGGGGAACGTGGGCCGGGGTGCGGTGGACACCTCGGGCGTCCAGGGCGTCCAGGACCCGGTGGAGGCGTGCCGCGTCGGCACGCCACTTACGGTCGACCACCTCGTCCGGGTACTCGTGCCAGGCCACCGGCGCCCAGTCCGGGCCGGTCTCGGCCGGGCCCCCGTGGAAGAGGCGGGCGGCGAGCAGGGAGGCCGCCTCGTCGACCAGGCCGGGCTCTTCGAGGAGGTCGCAGGCCGGTCGTTCGCCCAGCCGGGACGTGAAGCCCTCGGCCAGCCGGTCGCGACGGGACAGCTCCGTGAGCGCCGCGACGACGCCGGCGTCCAGCCGGGCCGGCCAGCGGCCCATCCGCCAGGCGGGCAGCGCGACCCGGGTCAGCAGCCGGTCCCAGCCCGCGTACGCCAGGCCGACCTGCTCCTGGGCGACGATCCGCAGTCCGTAGTCCACAGCCTGTGCGCGCTCGGCGGCGGCCGCCGCGACCCCGCGCTCCATCTCGGACGCGTGCACCCGGCAGCTGCGCAGCAGCAGCCTCACCACCCAGCCGACGCCCGCGAGCGCCGCGCGGGACACCGGGTCACGCCGGGGCGCCGCAGCCACGGCCACCGCCGCGTCCAGGCCCCGGACGAAACGCCGGGCCGCCGCGATGTCCGGGTGCGCCGACGGTCCCGTACCCGCGACGACCGGGGCGAGGACCGCGCGCAGCTCGCCGACGCGCATCCACCACAGGAACGGCGAACCGATGACGAGGACGGGCGATGCCGTCGTACGCCGCCGCTGCCCCTGGAAGGGAGAGCGCAGGCCTCGTACGCCCGATATCTCGTCCCGGGCCTCCGGCTGGGGCGGGGCGTGGGTGCGGTGGGTGCGGTCCTCCAGCCAGCTGTCGCAGTCCGGGGTGAGCGCTATCGCGGAGGGGGCGGGGACGCCGAGGCGGTCGGCGAGGTCGCGCACCAGGTGGTAGAGGTCCAGGGCCGATTCCTCGGCGATCGGGACCGTGGGGCTCATGGCCGGGCGGGCGCGGGCGACGACCAGGGCGATTCCGGCCGCCGCGAGGAGTACGACGAGTGCGGCGACGCTCGTGATCCAGCGGGCGAGGTCCCAGCCGCCGCCCACGAGGTGGTCGGTGGAGCCGCCGGCCAGCAGCACGACGGCGACGGCCGCGGGCAGCAGGGCGACGGCCAGGGCCCTGCTGCGGATGCGCAGCACGGCGAGGGCCCGGGAACGCGCGACCTGCGCGCCCGCCTCCACACCCATACCGGTCACGACCGGATGTCACCCCCTACCTTTTCCGCACACCCTGACGTAGCTCGCCCTGACGTTGGTCACTCCCCCACTGTGGCACCCGCCACTGACATCGCAATGCCGGTGGGCCAAGTGCCGGAACGCTTGCGCCGCACCATAGTTGGGGGCCCGGTCCTCGTCAGCCGGATGGGGGATCGGTCACTCGATGGAATGGCTTTGGGGAGAGGTGGATGACACACGGCGACGACGAAGTAGCAGTTGGGAGAGGTTCCCGAGGCCTGCGGAGGCTCCGCGAACACAGTTGGGCCCCGCGTCCTTAGACGGCTGCGGGGCCCAGGAGGTTCATCGGTGGTTCATCAGCGGTTCATGGACGGAAGACGTTCTACTCCCCTGCCGCCGCCTTCGCGGCGATGTCCGTGCGGTGCTGGGAGCCGTCCAGACGGATGCGGCCGAGGGCGGTGTACGCGCGGTCGCGGGCCTGGCTCAGGTTCCTGCCGGTCGCCGTCACGGAGAGGACCCGGCCGCCCGCGCTCACCACGGCGTCGCCGTCGTGCTTCGTCCCGGCGTGCAGGACGTACGCGTGCGGGGCGTCCTCGGCGGCCACGTCGGCGAGGCCGGTGATCGGGTCGCCGGTGCGCGGGGTGCCGGGGTAGTTGTGGGAGGCGATGACAACGGTGACCGCCGCGTCGTCGCTCCAGCGCAGCGGCTCCAGGTCGGCGAGGGTGCCGTTGGCCGCCGCGAGCAGGATCCCGGCCAGCGGGGTCTTCAGGCGGGCCAGGACCACCTGGGTCTCCGGGTCGCCGAAACGGGCGTTGAACTCGATCACGCGGACGCCGCGCGAGGTGATCGCGAGGCCCGCGTAGAGGAGGCCGGAGAAGGGGGTGCCGCGGCGGCGCAGTTCGTCGACCGTCGGCTGCAGGACCGTCTGAAGGACTTCCTCGACCAGCTTGGGGTCCGCCCAGGGGAGCGGCGAGTAGGCGCCCATGCCGCCGGTGTTCGGGCCCTCGTCGTCGTCCAGCGCGCGCTTGAAGTCCTGGGCGGGCTGGAGCGGGACGACCGTCACACCGTCGGTGATCGCGAAGAGGGAGACCTCGGGGCCGTCGAGGAACTCCTCGATGACAACGCGGTCGCAGGAGTTCGCGTGCGCGGCGGCCTCCGCGAGGTCGGCGGTGACCACCACGCCCTTGCCGGCCGCGAGTCCGTCGTCCTTCACGACGTACGGGGCACCGAAGGCGTCGAGGGCCTCGTCGACCTCCTCCGGCCTCGTGCAGACGTACGAGCGGGCCGTGGGGACGCCGGCTCCCGCCATCACGTCCTTCGCGAAGGCCTTGGAGCCCTCCAGCTGCGCGGCCTCCCCGGAGGGGCCGAAGACCGGGACACCCGCCTCGCGCACGGCGTCGGCGACCCCGGCGACGAGCGGCGCCTCCGGCCCTACGACGACCAGGTCGGCGCCCAGCTCAAGGGCCAGCGCCGCTACGGCCTTGCCGTCGAGGGGGTCGACCTGATGCAGCTCGGCGACCTCGGCGATGCCGGCGTTGCCGGGGGCGCAGTACAGCGCGGTGACGTCGGGGTCGAGGGACAGGGAGCGGCACAGGGCGTGTTCGCGGGCGCCATTACCGATGAGGAGGACCTTCACGGGGGCCAGCTTAGTGGTCGGGGTGGAGTGCTCGCCGGGGCTGGTGCGGGGGCGTCCCTGGAGGCCACGCCCCCAGACCCCCTCGTAAGCCCCTTACTCGTTCGAGAACTCCTCCATCACTGTCGCCCCCAGCTCACGCACGATCAGTTCGTGGCCGGAGAGGGCGGACTCGTCGAGGTCGGGGTCGTCGTCCTCGGGGGTGTCGTCCTCGGGGGCGATGGGCGGGGGTTCCGGGGCCGAGGGCTGCCGGACCGGGGCGGAGGAGGCCTGGGGGCGGGGGGCACCGGATGCCTGTGGGGCGGTGGCCTGTGCGGGGGGCGGGGGCGCCGACTGCTGGTGGGGGGCAGGAGTCGTAGCCGCGCCGCCGTATCCACTACCGCTACCGCCGGCTCCGCCGCCGCCTCCGTAACCACCGGAAGGACCGCCGGAGGAACCGCCGCCGCCGTACCCTCCGGTCGCCGGGGGCGCGGCCGGGCCGCCGCCCGTCGGGTCGACGATCGACTCGATCCTCCACTGGACGTTGAACTGTTCCGCCAGCGCCTGCTTCAGCACGTCCTCGCTGCCGCTGCTGGAGAAGTTGTCCCGCGCGCCCGCGTTCATGAAGCCCAGCTGGAGGGTGGTGCCGTCGAAGCCGGTGACCTGGGCGTTCTGGCTCAGCAGGATCCAGGTGAACCGGCGGCGGTTCTTCACCGACTCCAGGATGTTCGGCCAGAGCATGCGGGGGTCGAGGCCGCCGGGCACGGGGGCACCCGACTGCGCTGCGGGGGCCTGTGCCGGGGCCTGTGCCTGTGCCTGGGGCGGGGAGTAGGCCGCTGCTGGAGCAGGTGCGGCGGGCGCAGGGCCGGGGTTGGCCGCCGGGGGCTGTCCGCCGCCCGCGGGCGTCGCCGTGGGCCAGCCGCCAGGACGCCGTCCACTGCCCGCGGTCGTCGCGGTGGGCCAGGCGCCGGGGGCGGCGGGGGCGGGGGCTGCTGAAGCCGGGGGTGGCGTCGGCGCGGAGGGCTGGGCCGCGGGGGTTGCCTGTGCGGCCTGCGCGGCCTGCGCCTGAGGCTGCGGGTGCGAGGCAGGTACGCCGGCTGTGTCCGCCGTACCGGGCAGGTCAGGCATGCCCGGCGCGTCGCCGCGCACTGCGGCCCGGGCCGCCGCTACTCCACCGCCCGCCGGAACCGGCGCGCCCACGGGACCGCCGGGTGCCGCGCTCTCGTACCCGACGGGGCCGCCATGAGTACCCGCTCCCGGCACGTACCCCATGGGGATACCGGCGCCGCCCATGCCCATCGCGGGGCCGCCGGAGAAGTTGACTCCGCGTTCCAGTTTGTCGAGCCGGGCCATGACCGAGCGCTCGTCGCCGTACGCGGCGGGAAGCAGCACGCGCGCGCAGATCAGTTCCAGCTGGAGCCGGGGCGAGGTCGCGCCGCGCATCTCCGTGAGTCCGTCGTTCACGAGGTCGGCGGCGCGGCTGAGTTCGGCGGCACCGAAGACGCCTGCCTGGGCCTGCATACGTTCGACCACGTCCACAGGGGCGTCGATGAGCCCCTTCTCCGCCGCGTCCGGAACGGCGGCGAGGATCACCAGGTCGCGCAGCCGTTCGAGCAGGTCGGCGACGAAACGGCGCGGGTCGTTGCCGCCCTCGATGATCCGGTCCACGACCTCGAAGGCCGCCGCTCCGTCCCCGGAGGCGAACGCCTCGACCACGGAGTCGAGCAGCGAGGCGTCCGTGTACCCGAGGAGGGAGGTGGCCATGGCGTACGTCACACCGTCGGCACCGGCGCCGGCCAGCAGCTGGTCCATGACGGACATCGAGTCTCGTACGGAACCCGCGCCGGACCGCACGACCAGCGGGAGCACACCGTCGGCGACCGGGATGTTCTCGTGTCCGCAGACCTCGGCGAGGTACTCGCGGAGCGTGCCCGGCGGGACCAGCCGGAAGGGGTAGTGGTGGGTCCGGGAGCGGATCGTCCCGATGACCTTCTCGGGTTCCGTGGTCGCGAAGATGAACTTGAGGTGCTCCGGCGGTTCTTCGACGACCTTGAGCAGGGCGTTGAAGCCGGCCGGCGTGACCATGTGGGCCTCGTCGATGATGTAGATCTTGTAGCGACTGCTCGCCGGCCCGAAGAAGGCCTTCTCGCGCAGGTCACGCGCGTCGTCCACACCACCGTGCGACGCCGCGTCGATCTCGATGACGTCGATCGACCCCGGCCCGTTGCGCGCCAGGTCCTGGCAGGACTGGCACTCGCCGCAGGGAGTCGGCGTCGGCCCCTTCTCGCAGTTCAGGCAGCGCGCCAGGATCCGCGCACTGGTCGTCTTGCCACAGCCGCGCGGCCCGCTGAACAGGTACGCGTGATTGACCCGGTTGTTCCGCAGCGCCTGCTGCAGCGGGTCGGTTACATGCTCCTGCCCGATGACCTCGGCGAACGACTCCGGGCGATAGCGGCGGTACAACGCAAGGGACGACACGCATACGACGATATCGGGCCCCACTGACAGTCGACCCCGCTCGGCCCCGGCCGCCCGCCTCACCCCGTATGCCACCGTCGCAACCCGGGCATACAGAAGACCCCCCACGCACCCGCCAGAGCCAACCTACCCTTGCTGCCTTCCGGCCCTGGGGGAGTTCAGTCAGATAGCGCCGCGTGAGGGGCTGAGACCCAGCGTACCTGATCGCAGGGGGTCCGAACGAGTTCGCAAGCACCACCCACGGTCATGTAATGTTCGCGTCGGAGGATTCGCCTAGTGGCCTAGGGCGCACGCTTGGAAAGCGTGTTGGGGGCAACCCCTCACGAGTTCGAATCTCGTATCCTCCGCCAGTGCCTCACCGGGCACGATGTCGAAGG
>NZ_AEJB01000274.1 GCF_000331005.1 Streptomyces turgidiscabies Car8 | reverse complement strand
GGGAAGCCCGAGAACACCCCGGGAACACCCAGGCCCTACGCTTTGTCCGCGGCCTCGACCATCTGCTTCAGCTTCGCCGGGGTCATCGTCTGGTCCTGGTAGATGTTCTTCCCGTTGAGCAGAACGGTCGGCGTGCCGCCGAATCCACCGCTCTGGAAGGCCTGGTTCGACTTCACCACCCAGCTGTTGTGCGTGCCGTCCTCGACACACGTCCGGAACGTGGGTGTGTCGAGCCCGTCGACCTTCGCCGCCAGCTCGATGAGCGCGCTGTCCTTCGCGAAGGCGTCGTCGGTCTCCTGCGGCTGGTTCTCGTACAGCACGTCGTGGTACGCCCTGAACTTCCCGGCGTCCTGGGCGCAGGCGGCGGCGTTGGCCGCGTGGCGGGAGCCGCTGCCGCTCATGTTGCCGTCGATGATCGTCGCCAGGTGGTACTCGACCCTCAGCTTGCCCGCGTCCGTCAACTCATGAAGAGTCGAGCGGTAGTTGGTCTCGAAGGACTGGCAGGCCGGACAGCGGAAGTCCTCCCACACCGTGAGCGTCGACTTGGCGCTCTCCTCGCCCACGGGGATCGCGAGGCTGTCCTTTCCCTGCGCGCCCGAGGGCGCCACGACCGGGCCGGCGCTCTCGCTCTTGCTGTCCTTTCCGGTGTTCGCGGCGACGACACCGATCACCGCCGCCAGGCCCAGCACGCAGACGACACTGGCGCCCACGATCAACGCCCGCCGCCGCTTCTCCGCGGACTTCTGCTTCTCACGCTCGACCGCCAGCCGCTCGCGGGCGGTGCGCTTTCCGTCACGAT
>NZ_AEJB01000273.1 GCF_000331005.1 Streptomyces turgidiscabies Car8 | reverse complement strand
ACAGCGCGGCGACGCCGGCCGCGCCCTCGCGCGCCACGGGGACGGTCTCGCGGCTGCCGTGACGACCAAGGACCCCCGCTCTGTCGCTCTGGCGCTCGAAGGCCTGGCAGGCGCACACTCCCTGGCCGGGGACCCGGGGCGGGCCGCACGCCTGCTCGGCACGGCGGCGGCGACCAGGGAGCGGGCCGGGGCCCCTCACCCCCCGGCGGAACAGGGTGACGTCGAGCGGATCTCCGCCCGCGTGCGCGCCACGATCGACGAGGACGCCTACGCCCGGGAGTTCGCTCTCGGCACCCTCAGGGGCCACGAGACCCAAGCCACGGCGGAATCGGCGCGCCCGGCCACACGGTGAGTCACCGCGCCCGGAAACCACAGGCCGGGAGCGCTTCGCGGCCGGTTCGTCCATGCAGGGCGCACTCACCCCGCACGGTCGGGGACGCGGGCATCAGGGCGGCAGGTCACAGCGCCCGCTGGTCCCTTCCGGGACAACTGACCACGGCGGATGAGGTGTGGCCGAGCCGATGGCGCGGCCTGCTCAGTCCTCGGCGCGCTGCCCTTGGGCGATTGGCCACGAGGTCGGCGTAGCGGATGACGGACCCGCCCGCGCCCCAGGTCCCGTCGGGCTGCTCGTGCACCAGCACCCACACCCGCGACGCGTCGGCCTCGGTGAGCCCCGCAGCCGAGAGCACGGTTGCCGTGGCGTCCCGCACCAGGCCGGCCTTCCCCTCCTCCGAGAGCGCGCCCCGAGGGACCGTCACGTCGATGAGGAAGCGGGGTGCGTCGTCCTCGGCGGTGGTCTGCGCTCCGGCGGGCAGTTCGACGAGGTAACTCCACAGCTGGGCCCGGAAGAACGGCGTGTCCGGCGCTCCCTCCGAGCGCAACAGGACCTCGGCCAGGTCGCGTTGGACGGTCTCGCGGCCCTTCTCACCGAGGGAGCCTGACGGGACGGTGAGCCGGATGATCGACATGACGCGGTCTCCTTGTCCGGCGCGCACCGGCGCAGGCACATGCGGACCGCCGGTCGCGAGATCGCATCGTCATAGGGGTGGGGCTTCTGCTCTCCCGGCCCCGCCCAGACCCGACCGGGACGACGCCGTTCGCGGCCGGATGCCCGGGCCGCCTGAACGGCGCGCGTGCAGGGTTCGTATCTTCGTACGGATCAGCAAACGCCTCCGGAAGGAACGTCAGCATGAGCAGCGCCTCGCTTCAGCCCGTATCGGGACCGGGTCGTCGTACGGTCATGGCGGCGGCCGGCGCGGCGGGGCTCGCCGTCGCACTGACCGCGTGCGGCTCGGAGGACGACTCGTCGGACTCCGCCACCGAGCAGGGCGCCGCCGCCGGCACCGCCCTCGCCAAGACCTCCGACATACCGGAGGGCGGCGGCAAGATCTTCAAGGACCAGGGCGTGGTGGTCACACAGCCGACGGCGGGCACCTACAAGGCGTTCTCGGCGAAGTGCACGCACGCCGGCTGCGCGGTGACGGGCATCACCAACGGCGTCATCACCTGCCCGTGCCACAACAGCGAGTTCTCGGTCGCGGACGGCAGCGTGAAGAAGGGCCCGGCGACCGAGGCGCTGGCCGCCGAGTCGATCAAGGTGTCCGGGGACTCCATCACACTCGCCTGACCGTCACCCTCGCCCGGCACCGCGGGGCCGCTTGAGACAGGCCAGCACCTCGTCGGTGGTCGCGACCGTGGCGACCAGCGCGAGGGTGTTGCGGATCATCGCGAGGGTGTAGTCGGAGGGCACCCCCGCGATGGCGTCCCTGGGCACGACGACGGTGTATCCACGGTTCACGGCGTCGAACACGGCGTTGGGAATCGCGACGTTGGCCGAGACACCGGTCACGATCAGTGTCCGGCAGCCCAGGTTGCGCAGCAGGGCGTCGACGTCGGTGCCGTGGATCGGCGACAGGCCGTGCAGCCGCCGTACGACGAAGTCCTCGTCGGCGACCTCGATCGGCGGGGCGACGCGTACCGCGGTGGTGCCCGAGAGCTGCTGGACGGGGAGCCGTTCGGCGGCACGGAACAGTCGGGCGTTGTGGTTGGCGCCCCGGCCGTCCGGACGCCGTTCGGCGATGGCGTGGATGACCTGGACACCGGTCCCGTGGGCGGCCTCGACCAGTCTGGCGACCTGGCCGAGCGCCCCCGACGACCGTGCCTCCCCGGCGAGTTCGGGCAGGGCGCTGTCCGGGCCGACGACGCCCTGCTGGCACTCGACGGTGAGCAGGACCGTGGTCACGGGGTCGAGGAGTTCGCTGAGCTGTTCGTACGACGGCATGGCGCTCCCTGGTCGCGGACCATCTGGACGGGCGGGGGAGACTAACGCCCACCGCGTACGGGCGGAAGACAGCCCGATCTACTTTTCTGACGCAAGAGGGGGATCACATGACCGTGGCTCAGCGCCGAGGCCGGAAGATCATGATGACGCCGGGCGAGCTGGACGAGTTCCTGACGACCCAGCGCACCTGCCGGGTCGCCACCGTGTCGGCCGACGGCGCGCCGCATGTGAGCACGCTGTGGTTCGCCTGGGACGGCATCTCCATGTGGCTGTACTCGGTGGTCCGCAGCAAGCGCTGGACCGACCTGACCCGCAACCCGAAGGTCGCGATCGTCGTCGACACGGGCGAGGAGTACGACGAACTGCGCGGCGTCGAGCTGTCAGGCACCGTCGAGTTCGTCGGCGAGTCGCCTCGCACCGGGGAACTGCGTGCCGAACTGGACGTCCCGGAAACGCTGTTCGCCCGCAAGAACTTCCGCCTGGACGAGATGCCCCACGACGGCAGACACGCGTGGATACGCCTGACCCCGGAAAAAACGATCTCCTGGGACTTCAGCAAACTGCCCCCGCAGTAGCGCCGACCTGTATT
>NZ_AEJB01000272.1 GCF_000331005.1 Streptomyces turgidiscabies Car8 | reverse complement strand
GTTCGCGCATGGCAAGCGCCCCCGCACGGAAACCGGAGAGGTGCGGGCACTGCGCGTGGCCGCCGTCAGCGTCTGCGCGGTGGGCCTGTCGCTGGCCGCTGTCATCCACCGATATCCGATTGAATTCCTGGCCGCCTTCTCGATCAGTGTTTCGGCTTCGTGCGTCTTCCCTACATTGATCTACTCCTTCTTTTGGAGTCGCTTCAACCGTCGAGGACTCCCGTGGTCCGTTTGGGGGGGACTACTGCTCTGCACCGTACTCACGGTCTTCTCGCCCATCGTCTCGGGAACCACGTTCGCCCTGTGGCCGCAGGCGAGTTTTGACTGGTACCCGTACCAGAATCCAGGTCTGATTTCCGTTCGTGCAGCGTTCGCCCTGGGTTGATCGGGCAGCATCACCTCTTCTCGAGAATCCCAAGTCGACAGCCCCGGCCAAGCACACCACAAGCCACGACGAGGGAGAACCACCATGTGGCCCTTCACCACCCGCCGCGAACGGCAACTTCAGGCAGAGCTGGACGCGGTCAAGGCTGACCGTGAGCGCATCCGGGGCGAGCGCACCCAGTTCGCCAAGGACCGCGACACCGCCCGCTTCAACCGGGAGCAGATCCTCCGCCAGCTCGCCGAAGCCGACGCTACGAACCGGCGCGTCCACGACCGCAACCTCGAACTCGGCCGCCGTATCAGCGAGCTCACCGAGTCGGACCCCGAGTACGCGGCGCAGCTCGAAAGCCAGGTGGCCGAACTCCAGCAGCGCCTCGACGACGCGGCCCGTGAGGCCGCTGACGGCGAGTGGAGGGGTAGGGCCCGGCGGGCGGAGAAGCGCGCCGACCACCTCCAGAAGGAGCTGGACAACGCGCTCGGCATGCCGCCCGGCGGGGTCCTGAGCAGCGCGTCGTGGCAGCCCGCCAACCAGCTCCCGAAGCAGGACAAGGCGGTCTCATCATGACCGACCGCATGCAGGCCGGTGTGGCCGTCCTGTCCGCCGTGTTCGTCGGCGCTGTCCTGCTGGTTCGCTGGGCACTCACCCCGGTCCGTGACGCCGGCCCGCCCGACGTCGACCACGACACGGTCGTCACGCCCATCGACGACGTGATGGGCCTGTGGGAGCGGGAGCAGGAGCCCGTCTACAGGATCGCCCTGGAGCGGGCGCAGGGAGGCCGGACATGGACGCCGTGAGCCCCCTCACCGCCTGCGGGCTCATCGCCGCAGTCCTATTCCTGGTGGCCGTGTTCTTCGCGTTCGCCCTGTGCCGGGCCGCGGGCAGGCCCGCCCCCGCCAGGCAGCCGCAGCCTCCGCGGGCGTGGGACTTCACCACGGAGGACTGGGTCGACCTCCCCGCCGGCGCCAAGCCGGGCCCCGGCCAGATGACCCCGCAGCAGATCGAGGACGCCGACGACCTGGACCTGCTGTACCTGTCTCGCCCCTTCGACCCGGCGACGGACCCGCAGTGGGCTGCCGGACGGGAGCGGCTCTACGACGCCGCCCGCGACCACCAGAAGGGGGACCAGGCGTGACCGCCATCCTGCTCGGCTGCGACATCCCGGCCGCCATCATCTGCGCCGACGTCGCAACAGGCGTGGCTGAGCCCGCCATCACCATCACCGTCCACGGCCTGCCCGCACCGCAAGGATCGAAGCGACACGTCGGCCGCGGAATCATGGTCGAGTCGTCGGCCAAGGTGAAGCCGTGGCGGACGGACGTCAAGCACGCCGCCCTCGCCATCGTCGAAGCCCTGCCCGACTGGACTGTCCTCGACGGGCCGCTCGCCGTCGCGATGACGTTCACCTTCGACCGACCCAAGGGGCACTACCGCACCGGCCGCAACGCCCACCTCCTGCGCGAGACGGCCCCGACTCGGCCGGCCGGGATGCCGGACCTGTCGAAGCTCGTCCGATCCACGGAGGATGCGCTGACCGGGGTCGTCTGGAAGGACGACGCGCGGGTCGTCGAGTACGTGCGGCTCGGGAAGTGGTACGCGGAGACCGACGCCGACGACGTGCTGTCGGTGCCCGGGTGCGTCATCCACGTGTGGCCGCTCGACGAGGCGGTGAACACGCGATGACCCCCGACCAGGCCATCTGGGTCCGCGAGAACGTGTGGCCGCCCATCTGGCTGCGGAAGCACACGGAACTGAAGGAACCATTCCTGCACTGCGCCTGCCAGCGCCCGCCCTCCCTGCCCTGCCAGGCCGGCCGCCACGGGGCATGCCTGCTCGGCGAGTTCCCCGTCAACGAGACCGTCATCCAGAACAGTCGCCTGTTCCCGGCGACGTTCCCCGAGCCGTACGCCCATCGGACGCCGGAGGACCGGCACACCTTCCGGCTGATGCACGGTCGCAACGTCCTGGCCTGGGTGTGGCTGTCCGGGAAGCCGTGCCGTCAGCGGTGCACGTGCGGCTGCCACCGGAAGGCGCCCGAGGTGTCGACCACCGTCGTGGCCGAGGCGGTCCAGCTCGACCTGTTCGCGGGGGTGGCTGGATGAGCGCCGCCCGCGGCCCGTACAAGCGGCAGCCCCACCCGATGGAGCCGCAGATCCGGGTACTCCTCGCCGAGGGCCTCAACAACAGCCGCATCGCCGAGCAGTTGAACGCCCCACCGAAGGTCGTCGCCCGCGTCCGCAAAGAGACCGGGATCGGACCGGCCCCGCGGTCGACGTACCGGCGCCCGCCGCACCCCAAGACGCGGGAGATCCTCGAACTCCTGGCGGACGGCCACAGCGACCGGGAGATCCGGCGACGCACCGGCGCAGGAATCCAGTCCATCTCCGCCATGCGCAAGGCCGGCCGGTTCGGCAAGGCGACCATCAAGCCCAAGCCGCGCACCCACCCGCGCGACACGGAGATCCGGGCACTGCTCGCCGAGCACAGCAGCAGTGCCATCGCACGCATGCTGGGTGTCGACCGGGCGGCCGTACGCCGCATCCGTGGCGAGGCCGGCATCCCGTACGTCCCGGCCGAGCAGGCCCGCACCCTGGAAGAGAAGTGGGCCAGCCACACCCGGCCTGCCGACGGCGGCCACGTGGAGTGGACCGGCGAACGCCAGTCGACCAGCGGCAGCCCGACCATGCGCTACAAGGAGGCCAGCTACAGTCCGGCCGCCGTCGCCTTCCGTATCAAGCACGGCCGCGACGCGGTGGGCTACACCATCGCCGACTGCGGGCTGAAGCACTGCGTTGCCCCCGACCATGTCGTCGACGAGGCGGGCCGCATCCGGATCAGGGAGCAGCTGCGGTACGTGATGGGCGGCCAGGTGCGGAAGCCGTTCTGCCGCCACGGCCACGACCAGGCCGAGCACGGCCGGTACGAGACGGACGGCACGGCGTACTGCGAGGCATGCAAGGTCGAGCAGAAGCGCGCCGAACGTCAGGCGGTGGCCTCGTGAGCGGCTACACGGGGCAGGTCCCCGACGCTGAGCCCGCCGCCGACTGGCGCAAGTCGGCCGCCTGCCGCACGGAAGATCCAGACCTGTTCTTCCCGCTGGGCAGCACCGGCATCTGGCTGGCCGTCATCGAGGAGGCCAAGGCCGTCTGCCGTCGCTGTCCGGTGGAAGGTCAGTGCCTCCAATGGGCGCTGGAGACCGGGCAGGACGCGGGCGTATGGGGTGGCCTGTCCGAGGACGAACGGCGCCGCCTGAAGCGCCACGCGGCAGCACGTGAGATCAACGTCGACGACTTCACCGGCACCGCCCCGACCCGCGCGCCGGTCGCGGGCCGCACCTTCAAGCAGGTGTGGGCGGACTGCACCCAGGAGCACGGCGAGCACCTGTTGTGGACGGGCCCGAAGACGGTCCACTTCACGGGCGTGGCGGCCACCTCGAACCGGCTCGCCTTCTATCTCGACCGCGGCCACTGGCCCGAGGGCGATGTGAAGCGAACGTGCGAGTTGCGCGGGTGTGTGCGGCCGGCGCATGTCGCGGACCGTACGGAGCGGGCCGAGGAAGCCGACCTGAAGGTGTCGGCGCGAGGGGCCGCCGCTTCACGACCGGCCTCATCTTCGGCGCCGCCTTCTACGCCATCGCCTGGGCGGCGGGCGCGAGCCCTTTGTGGTCGACGGTCGTCGGCCTCGCGGCTGCGGCCCTCGCCGTAGCCCTCACCTGACCTGACCAGCGAGCGCCCGCCGATCCGACCTCGGCGGGCGCCCTGACCGAAAGGAAAGCACCATGACCATCGACTTCACCAAGATCGAGCACCAGGCCCCCGGCCTCGTCTCCCTCGCCAAGACTGCCGCCGTCTCCCTGGAGAAGAACGGTCTCGACGGGCAGCGCGCCGCCGTCCAGCTCGTCCTCGACCACTCCGGCAGCATGGCCCCCTACTACGGCAACGGCGCCGTCCAGCGCCTCGCCAGCCAGGCGTTGGGCCTGTCCGTGAACCTCGACGACGACGGCGCCGTGCCGCTCATCTTCTTCGGCTCGTACGTCGAGCAGTACGACGACATCCGCCTCGACAACTATGCGGGGCTCGTCGACACCACCCACCCGCGCGTCCACTGGGGCAGCACGGACTACGTCGCCGCCATGCACGCGGCGATCGCCGAGTACCAGAAGTCCGGCGCCACCGACCCCGGCTTGGTGATTTTCCAGACGGACGGTGAACCCAACAGCCGGAAGGCCGTCGAACGTGCCCTGCGCGAGGCGTCCAAGCTGCCGATTTTCTGGGCGTTCGTCGGGTTCGGCGGGCGTGTCGAGTTCCTGGAGAGGCTCGACGACCTGACCGGCCGCGCGGTCGACAACGCGAGCTTCTTCCACGCCGCGAACCCGCACGCCGTCACCGACGGCCAGCTGTACGACGGCATCACCGGCGAGTTCGCCGGATGGCTGGGCGCCGCCCGCGCTGCCGGAATTCTCGCGTGAGGCGCGCCCTGGCCGCCCTCGGAGCGGCGGCCCTCGCCCTCACCGCGCTCGCCGGCTGCGGCAGTGACCACGAGCAAGGCCCGGCCGGGCAGGTCGTCGCGAAGGACAAGGACCGCGACTGCCACACCACCACGACCGGCTCCGGCAAGAAGCGGCGCACGCACCAGTCCTGCGACACGGAGTACGAGCTGACCACCCGCGACAAGCAGGGCGGCGACCACGAGTTCGAGGTGCCGTCGTACGTGTACGACAACTGCCGCCGCGGGTCCGCGTATCCGGGCTGCATCGACCGCTGAGCCACCCGAAACCATCCAGGAGAACTCCGTGACCAACCCAGACCTGCGCCACATCGCCGTCATCCTCGACCGCTCCGGCAGCATGCAGGCCGTCAAGACCGACACCGAGGGCGGACTTGCCGCGTTCCTCGAAGCCCAGACCGAGGCGCCCGGCCAGACCACCGTCAGCCTCTACCAGTTCGACGACCAGTACGAGGCCGTGTACGAGCGCAAGCCCCTCGCCGACGTCCCCGCGTTCAAGCTCCGGCCGCGCGGGGCGACCGCCCTCCTCGATGCGGTCGGCCGCACCATCACCGCGGTCGGCGAACACCTCGACGGCACCGAAGAGGCTGACCGGCCGGGAGAGGTCATCGTCGTCATCCTCACCGACGGCCACGAGAACGCCTCCCACGAGTACACGAAGACTGCGGTGAAGAAGCTCATTACCCGCCAGCAGGACGAGTACGGCTGGAAGTTCGTGTTCCTCGGCGCCGACCAGGACGCCTTCGAGGCGGCCGGAGGGATCGGAATCCGTGCGGCGACGACCCTCTCGTACTCCGGCCGCAAGACCGAGGCGTCCATGACGAGCGCGGGCCACATGGTCGCGCGCGGTACGGCGTCCGGGCTGTACGCGTTCAGCGACGACGAGCGCGACGACAGCGCCTGAGACCACCTGACGGGCGGCTCCGGCATCCCCCCTGCCGCGACCGCCACCCGGGCCCGGGTCTCGCGCTACCTCCCCCTCGGTGCGAGACCCGGGTCCGGCCCACCACCAGCCAGAAAGGCAACACCGTGACCACCTACCTCAAGGGCGAAGCCCGCACCGCCGCCGCACAACAAGCCGCCGCCCTGTACGCGCAGGGCGCCACGATCCGCTCCGTCGCACAGCAGATGGGGCGCTCGTACGGGGGCGCGAGGGCGCTCCTCCTGCTGGCGAAAGTCACGCTGCGCGGACGTGGTGGCGGCATCCCGAAGGCGGGTGCCTGATGGAACGCGACCAGCTCGCCCGCCTCACCATGGACGCCCTCTCCTTCGCCCTCCTCAAAGACACAGACCGGACCGCCGACGCCCTCGACGAGATCGGCACCAGCGGCGACCCGTTCGACATGTACTCGGCCTGCTGCGGCTTCGCCGAGATCGCCAAGCGCGCCATGGTCAAGGTGCTCGGCGACAAACCGAACCTCGCCGCGGGCGACATGTGGATGATCGAGGAGCTGAAGCCCGGCGGCCTGGACGCCGACCCGGCGAAGACGTTCGCCGTCCGCTTCCTTATCGCCTACGCCAACGACGACAAGGACATGACCCCGGCCCTCTTCCGGGCGGCGCTGGAAGCCGGGCCCGACCTGTTCACCGAGTCGGTGTGCGCGCTCCTGGGTGATGCGGCGGACCTGCACCGGCTGTCGCAGAGGAGCGCCGGCTGATGGCCCGCTACTTCCACGGCGGCATCCCCGGCCTCAAGCCCGGCGCCCTCATCCTGCCGCCCGACACCACCGGCACCGACCGCACCGTGTCGCAGTGGGTCACCGCCGCCGACAACGCCCCGCACGCGCAACGCCGCGACGTCGTGTACGTGACGGCCGGCCGCGACGTGGGCCGCTCGTACGCGGCGTTCTACCCCGACGGCGCCCTCTACGAGGTCAAGCCCGACGGGGA
Source organism: Streptomyces turgidiscabies Car8 (assembly GCF_000331005.1). Lineage (GTDB taxonomy): Bacteria > Actinomycetota > Actinomycetes > Streptomycetales > Streptomycetaceae > Streptomyces > Streptomyces turgidiscabies. The sequence continues at coordinate 63,692 of NZ_AEJB01000272.1, read as the reverse complement.
GCTGGAACCCGATCCGGACTGTGCGACGCCCGGCCTGTCCTGGTCGTGCGCGTCGGCGCGGGTCGTGACGGTCGTCGACCCGGTCGTCCTGTTCCGGGACCGCACACCGCAGCGGTGGCTGCGGCTCATGAACCGCTGAACCACAGCCGAGCAGCACGACGCCCCGCACGGACGGTGCGGGGCAGGGAGGAGAGAAGGGTGTCAGGACTCGGCGATGGTGCGGGCGGCGTTGACGTCGCGCTCTGCGGACTCCAGCGCCTCGTAGACGATGCGCGCGCGTTGCAGCAGGGCCGGCCGCTCCTCGGGCGAGACCTCTACGGGCAGCGAGGCCATGCCGCGCAGCCGCTCGATGAACGCCCGGTCGGCGAGGGCTTGTTCGTAGAAGGGGTGACTGACGATCACCGCCGCTTCCTTGCCCCGGTTGACCAGGATCGTCGGCTCGTCGGCGTAGCGGGCGCGCGAGATCACCTCGCCGAGGACGTTCCGCGCCTCGGCGATCTTCGCCCTGTGCTCGGTGCGGGTGGTCGCCATATCGACAGAGTAGCGGATTCGCTACATCCCACAACACCGCGAGTTCGCTTTCTTAGCTATGATGGTCAAGTCAGGCAAGATCCCGACCCGCCCTGAAAGGGGCGCTATCCCGACATGCCCTGACCAGCACGAACTTAAGGAACCTGAATGCCACGCATCCGCACCGTCAAGCCGGAGTTTTGGGAAGACGAGGTCGTCGGACTCCTGCCCCGGGATGCGCGCCTCCTCTTCATCTCGACCTTCAACATGGCCGACGACGAGGGGCTGCTGCGCTGGACACCTGCGTACATCAAGGCTCAGACCTTCATGTACGACGACGACCTGAACCTGAAGGACGTCGAGACCCTCATGGGCATGCTCGCGGAGGCCGGTCTCGTCTTCCCGTTCATCGGCGGCGTCGCCCGCCAGCAGATGGCCGTGGTCGTCAACTTCCGCAAGCACCAGCGGATCAACCGGCCGCAGAAGAGCAAGCTCCCGCCGCCCTCTCTCCAGAACTACAGAGTGCGCGAGATGTACGCCCGCCGGGACGGCTGGGTCTGCCAGCTGTGCGGACTGGACATCCCGCGCCTGCCCGTGGTGAACGACGCGCACAACCTGTCGATCGACCACATCACGCCGCAGGCGGCCGGCGGCTCCGACCACCCGTCCAACCTCCGGGCCACACACCAGGCATGCAACAAGAGCCGCCGCGACTCGCCGGACGGTGAGGAGTTCTTCCCGCCCCGGAGCCTCGCCGGAATCGACGAGTCCGTGAGCGACGCACTGAGCCGTTCAGTGAACAGTCACCAATCCGTGATGAACGATTCACTGAATGATTCAGTGAAGGAATCTGACGCTCCGTGGATTTCAGGGCCCTCTACGGCTACCGACGGCGACATTTATTCACTGAACCATTCACTGACGGAAGGGAAGGGAAGGGAAGGGAAGGGAAGGGAAGAGGACCCCCCCTACCCCCCCGGTGATCGGTCAGCCGAACCCGCCGTCACGCAGACGGGCGAGAGGCACATCCCCGACCGCATGACCGACGCCTTCCTCGACCGCTACCGCACCGGCAACGCCTACAACCGGCGCCAGGTACGCAAGGTCATCGCCGACACCCTCGCCAACGGCACCGACTCCAACGAGCTATGGCGAGCCCTCGAACGACTCGGCTCCCTCTCGAAGCCCGTTAGCCCCGGCACCCTCCAGTTCGCCTTCTCCGAGATCCGCCAGCCAGTCGACAACGTCGTGCAGATGCGCGGCTCCACCGCAGACCAGCGAGTCGCGGCTGGACTCGCCCTCGCTGCGAAGTTCCGCGAGGAAGAACGGCGGGCCCTGGACGCCGGACCCAACGCCAGCCAGGAGCCCGCGTGACCCTCGCCGAAACCGCCGAACTCCTCGCCATCGCCGCCGGAATCGACCGACGCACCATCGGCGAATCCGACGTCCGCGCCTGGCAGATGGTCCTCGACGACATCCCCCTCACGGCCGCCCGCGACGCACTACGCGCCCACTACCGCGAGACCACCAAGTTCGTCATGCCCGCCGACATCGTCCGCCGCGCCAAGCCCAAGACCAGCTACGAGTACTACGCCGAGAAAGGCATCTTCTAGTGACCGACCAGTACGAGGAACCCGGACCATTCGGACGCACGCCCCCCAAGGACGTCGCCGCCGAACAGTCCGCCCTCGGCGCCTGCATCATGTCCAAGCGGGCATGCGCCGAAGTCCTCGCCGCCGTCGCCGAGGAAGCCTTCTGGGAACCCCAACACCGCACGATCTACCGGGCCATCGCCAGCATGTTCCTCGCCGGCCAGCCCATCGACCAGATCGTCCTCGGCAAATACCTCGCCGACCGCGGCGAACTCGCCAAGGTCGGCGGCCAGCCCTACCTGTTCGAACTCGTCCAAACCGTACCCACCGCCGCCAACGGCGAGTACTACGCCGACATCGTCCAGGACCGCGGCCTACGCCGCGCGCTCATCGAACTCGGCACCCGCCTCGTCCAGATGGGCTACAGCCCCGACGGCGAAACCAGCGAACTCATCGAACGCGCCGTCGCCATGAGCCGCGAACTCCGCGACCGCACCGCCGACGAAGACGACATGCCCACCGAGGACATCCTCGACTTCGTCCAGCACGAAGACACCTACGACTGGATCGTCCCCGGCCTCCTCGAACGCATGGACCGCCTCATCCTCACTGCGGGCGAAGGCGGCGGGAAGTCCGTCCTGCTGCGGCAGATCGCCATCACCCTCGCCGCAGGCATCCACCCGTTCGAAACCTGGAAGACCATCGACCCGATCAAGGTCCTCACCCTCGACTGCGAGAACGGCGAATCTGCCTCCCGCCGCAAATACCGGCCCCTGCTCGCCGCCGCCGAAAGCCTTGACCAGCCCATCCGCCGCGGCCAGTTCCACATCCGCTGCCGACCCGAAGGCCTCGACCTCACCCGCCCGCAAGACCGGTCTTGGGTGATGCGCCGCGTCGAAGACTTCAAACCCGACCTGCTGATCATCGGCCCGATCTACCGGCTCCACGCAGGCGACCCCAACAGCGAAGAGCACGCCCGCAAAGTCTCCGTCGTCCTCGACGAAGCCCGCGCCACCGCAGGCTGCGCCGTCTTCATGGAAGCCCACGCACCCCACCACAACGGCTTCGGACAACACCGCACCCTGCGCCCCGTCGGCTCCTCCCTGTGGATGCGCTGGCCCGAATTCGGCTTCGGCCTACGCCCCGTCGAAGACGAGAAATCCGCCGAAGACGGCGACGGCGCCCGCGGCCGGCGCTTCCTGCCCTGGCGCGGAATGCGCGACGAACGCAACTGGCCCCGCTTCCTCAAGCAGGGCGAGAAATGGCCGTGGATCTCCTACCGCCCCATCGACGCCGACCTCTCCGGCAACTCCGAGACAGGAGCCATCTGGTGACCGACCACAACCCGCTCTACGCAGACGCCTGCGAGAACTGCCCCACCTACGACGTCTTCCCCGAATCCGCGCTCCGCGACGGAGCCGAAGGGTTCATCGCCGCCTACCGCTGCCCCAACTGCCGGGCCACCTGGACGTGCGGATGGCAGACCGTCCCCGGACGCGCCATCCCGCCCGAGCCGACCGCGAACCAGAACCTGTTCGACCGGAACCTCACCGCCCAGCTCCACGAGCAAGCCGCCATCGCCCGCGCCCGCAAGCACCTCAGCCGACCCGCGCAGGACTAGACCACCGCCCACGCCCACCCCACCGGACCCGACGCACGAAAGGCCACCCGATGACCCGCTGGTACGTAGGCCAGCCCACCAAACACGGAGGCGTCCACCCGCCCCGCGCCACCATCAACTGGGCCGGCGAAGCCTCATCCGCCATGCGCCGCCAGCAACGGCGCATCGACGACAAGCAGATCCTCGCCGACTACGTCCAGCTCGCCCCCGGCGTCCTCGTCGTCTGGGAACGAGCACCCCACCGCGTCGTCTCCGTCGACGAACGGCCCGACGACCTGTGGGGCGACAAGCACGAGATGCGGTTCGCCGACGAGGTCACGCTGTGGGAGCGCTGGAAGCGCGGCGACAAACCGGAGCGCGCCACCTGGCGTGAACGGCCCTTCGCCATCCAGCTCGTACCCGTCGCCGACCCCAAGGCCGATCCGGTCCACCTCATCGCACCCGGCGGCCACTCCTGGGACGTCCTGCCCGAGCACTACTCGGTGTGCGTCGCCTGCGGTGAACTCCCGCCCTGCCGCCACCAGGAAGCCGAACGGGAAGCCGACCGGATCGCGGCCCGCAACGAGGCGCTCATGGACATCCCGGCCGGGCACTGCCTGGGCTGCGGCGAGTACGTCACCCACAGGCAGGACGCGCACCGCTTCCCCGGCCCGAACCTGTGGCGGCCCGACCTCCCCGAAAACTCCGCCGTATTCCACGCCCGGCAGGAGTGCGCCGGCGAAGTCGAGCGATACCGGCGCCAGTGGGAAGCCCGCGGCAACACCGAACCGCAGCCCAGCCTGTTCGCCGACGACGACACCCCCGCCTGACCTCGGCGATCAACACCGCGCGGATCCCGCCAACCACCCGGCACGCGGGCCACCCCAACCAGGACAACAGAGGACGAACCGTGAACGCCCGCTTTGACCCCCTATTCGCAATTCACGCCAGCCCCGAAGCCATTGAGCTGGCCATTCGTGAAGCCGACGCCACCAGCCGCCGCTACGCCGACAAGGCCAGTGCCCTGCGCGGACTCCTCGATGTCCGCCACGGCCAGATCGCCGCCGGGGAGTGGCCGCCGAAGACGGACCAGGCCGCCACCCGAGGGGGACCGGTCGGTACCTGAACCGCGCCCGCCGCACCTGACCGCCGTACAGCCCCCCGACCCGGCAACGGGTCGCACTCACACTCCCGATCGCTCCTGACCAATTCCCTTCACGCAAGAAACGGCAATCCCATGGCACACCCCACCCCCGGATGCGACGGCATCCCGAAGAACGCGATCGTCCACGGCGCCTGCGGCCAGTGGTGGACCGGCAACGAACGCTCACACGCCTCGTGCTGTCACCGGACATTCAGCTCCCTGTCCGCCTTCGACAAGCACCGCAAGGGCGGCACCTGCAACAGCCCCGACACCGTCGGCCTCGTCTCCCGCCAGAAGCCCTACGGACTCCTGTGGGGCTGGCCTGCACCTGAGGGCGGCATGGCCGCCGCGTATCGGGTCGACGGCAGCTGACCGCACAGGACCGCACCCCACCCCAACCGCCAGCCCGGCCAACCAGGCCAAAACAGGACAGGACGGAACATGACCACCCGCCGCATCACGGCGATCACCGCCTTCATCCTCTGCATCACCGCCGCGAACTGGCTCACCACCCACTACGGCCTCGCCTCCATGGGCTTCGGCCTCACCGCCACCGCAGGCACCTACGCCGCCGGCGCCGCCCTCCTCCTCCGCGACGTCGTGCAAGACGTGTGCGGCTGGCGGTGGGTCCTCGCCGGAATCGCGGCCGGCGCAGCCCTCACCGCGGTCACGTCGCCCGCCCTCGCTGTCGCGTCCACCGTGGCGTTCCTCCTCGCGGAACTCCTCGACATGGCCGTGTACACGCCGCTACGAGACCGCGGGTGGGCGCGGGCGGCGCTGCTCTCGGGGCTTGTCGGCGCGATCGTCGACACGTATGCGTTCCTCGCCCTCGCCGGATTCCCCGTCACCGTGCAGTCGGTCGGCGGCCAGCTGGTCGGCAAGGTGCTGTGGGCCACGGCCCTGCCAGTCTTCCTCGTCCTGACCGTCCGGCAGGTGCGCCGTGCTGTACCTCGGCACTCCCTCGGGGCCTGACGTGCGGGCCGCAATGAGCGCCGGGCTCATCGGCTGCATGACGACCCCGGCGCAAGGCAACGTCATCCCGGACGGCGCCGAGTACGCGTGCGACAACGGCAAGTTCGGCAAGGGCTGGCCCGGCGCAGACGCCTGGTTCGACTGGCTGACGCGCACGGTGGACCGTTACGGCGCCGACCGCTGCCTGTGGGCTGTCGCACCGGACGTGCCGTTCGACGCTGCGGGCACGCTCGCCGAGTCCCTGCCGTGGCTGGCCCGCATCCGCGAACTGGGTATCCCGGCCGCGTTCGCCGCGCAGGACGGATGCGACCTCCTCGGCCTGCCGTGGGGCGACTTCGACGTCCTGTTCATCGCCGGGTCCACCGAGTGGAAGACCGGGCCCGTCGCCGAACGCCTGGCCCGAGAAGCGAAGGAACGCGGCAAGGGCGTCCACATGGGCCGCGTGAACTCCCGCCAACGGCTGCGGACCGCCGAGTGGTTCGGATGCGACAGCGCGGACGGCACCTATCTGGCGTTCGGCCCGGAGAAGAACCTAGCCCGTCTCGCTGGCTGGCTCGACGAACTCGGCCGAACGCCAAGCCTCTTCGGCAACCCGGCCGCATGACCACCCGCGCCCTAACCCGCCACCCCGAAGGAGAAACCCGATGAGCCAGCCCGAACCGCTCACCGAACAGCAGCTCGCCCACTGGAAGCGCCGCGCCCTCCAAGCCGAAGCCGCCGTCGGCCTCGCCCTCTGGATGCGACCGCTCACCCCCGGCGGTCGACGCCAGGTCACCGGAGAGCCGGAGTCCGCCGAGCAACTGTGCGACCGGCTGCGCCAGAACATCGCCGCCACGTATCCCCACCTGATCGTCCGCCACGAGCACCAGAAGATCGAGGTGTTCGAGCTCGCCGACGGCTGCGGGTGCGACCCGAACGCCGACGACTACGAGGACGAGCACAGCGAGAGCAGCGACGAAGGTGACGACCTCTGCGTGAAGCGGCGCCTCGGCTTCATCTGCGACTCCTGCGAGAACGAGGACGGCGACGGTCCCGCCTGGAAGCCCTACGCCGTCGAGTGGCCGTGCCCGCCCATCGCAGCCCTCGACCCGGCCTCGACCGAAACAGCCGCCCCTGCGCCCTCAGTCGCCCCGCTGGCCGCCTCGCAGCCCTCGGAGGCGGCCGGGGAAGGAGAGACCGGCGAGAGGGCGACAGCGGGGCGCGTGGGGGACTCCGGGACCGACACCGCCACGGACCCCGGCTGGTGCACGTTCGGCGAAGACGACGCCCCCGGCTCCGGCTGCATCCTCCCCGCCGGACACCAGCCACCCAACCGGCACATCGTCACACCCGGCGACACCGACGACGACCTCTGACCCATCCGGCTACCGACGACACAGGAGCAGCACATGACCGACCTCGGCCCCGCCTCGCAGAGGCTTCTGCGAGAGATCGCCAAGTACGACAAGGGCACCGGCGTCCAATTCCAGTACGTCGGACGCGGACGCTTCTCGCACCCGAACACCCTCGCCGCCTACAACCAGGGCACGTTCCGCCCGCTGTACCGGCACGGCCTGGTCGACGACGGCGGCGACGACTCCGCGCCGGTGCGCGTCACCGAGGCCGGCCGCGCGCTGGTCGTCCAGATGGAGGCGCAGGCCGCGGAGCAGCAGGCCGCGAAGAAGGCCCGGGCGAAGCCGTCCGCCGATGGGCCGACAGCGCTGCGTCTACTGCGAGAGATCGCCAAGCAGGAGAAGCCGGCGCCGATCTACAACGGCGGCGGCCGACGCGTGTGGAGCCTCGGCCGCGACGGGCGGCGTGCGTCGATCGACACGTGGATGGCGCTCCAGAAGGCCGGCCTGATCGACATCAAGTCACAGTTCGCCGGCGGACAACGGGTGTCCGCGACCGACGCCGGACGCAAGCGCATCGCATGACCACCCACGCAGTACCGGCCGCCGTTGCCCTACAACGGCGGCCGGCCCACCCATCATCCCGACCCGGAGGACCCGATGACCACCCACCCGACACCCGACCGACTGCGCGCCCTTCACCTCCTCGAAGCCGCCGACTTCCTGCGCGACGCCCACTTCCGTGACGGCCTCACCGTGCAGGAGATCGGGACCGCGCTCCGGCATATGGCTGATGAGGCGGATCCGATGGTGGGCAGTCTCGCCCGTGAGGGGTTCGGCCTGGACGAGATTGCCGCCATGCCTGTTGTGCCGCCGGTGGCCGCTGACCGGGCCGGACTGCGGGAGCGGATCGCCGAGGCGCTGTACCGGCACGAGTGGCCGCACAAGCAGATCTGGCAGCAGGCGCTGGCGATGGACCGGGAGACGTTCCTGGCCCAGGCCGACGCCGTGCTGGCCGCCCTGTTCGGCCCGATCCCCGCCGGTACCGACACCGCGACCTGGACGGCGATCCGGGCGATCCAGCTCATGAACGAGGCGGGACGAAACGCGGCCGTGCTGCCGCCTGCCGCCGACCGGGCCGCCGTACTCCGCGAAGCCGCCGACATCGCCCAGTCCCTACGCCAGTTCGAGCCCGCGACGGGGGCCCGGAAGCCCGCGCAGGTGTCGGAGAACGTCGGCATCCTCCGCGTCGCCGACGAACTGCGCCGCCTGGCCGACGAGGCGCAGGACGAGCAGCAGGCGCAGCAAGGCGGGGCAGAGACGCGCGACGCTCTCATGGCCGCCCACGTAGCGCTCGCCGAGCAGGCCGTCACCGACACGCTGATGGGGCAGTCTCTGGCAGACACCGCCGGCCTCGTCAAGATCCTCACCGACCTCGACCGCTGCCGCCACGGCCGCCACGAAGGCGACCCCTGCGGTCCAGCCGACGACTGCAACGGCACCTCCGCAGGCAACCCATGGCTGAGGCCCGGCATGGTCATCGGCCACGGCCTGCGCGGCGACCAGATCGTCATGCCCGACCGCGACCACAAGCACGACCCCAAGGCGTGGCGTGTACAGACGGACGGCGGTGAGCAGCGATGACCACGGCCGCCGACGAACTCGCTGCCGCCGCACGTACCCTGCGCCCCTCCTCGCAGACCGTCGCAGCCCACACCGTCGCAGTACACCTGCACCCGGCCGTCGTCGAAGCGCTCGGCGAACTCCTCGACGCCACAGCCGAATGGGCCCGCGAATACCCGGAGATGGCCCACGACCACGACCGCCCGGCCTGCGACGACTACGCCTGCGACGTCATGGGGCGCGCCATCGGTCTGGCCCGAACCATCAACGGAGGCGAGCAGCAGTGACCACCCGTACCCCACTCCCGCCCCTCCCCGACCTGGCCACGCTCACCCGCACCACCCACCCCGTCCTCGCCGCCCTCACACCCCGCCTCCTCGGACCCCAGCGGAAGGCCGCGCTGTACGACGACTCGCCCTACGTCGCCGACCCCGAACCCAAAGACGGGGACGACGACGGGCCCTGGTGTCGGACGGAGGCGGCGTGAAAGGGCAGCTCACCTTCGACGACTGCATGACCGACTGGCCCGCGGCCGACCGGCAACCACGACAGCGCCCGGCCGGCACCCGCTACCTGCCCCGCATGCAAAACGATCTGTGGGGCCAACGCCTCCCCGGCCGCTGCCGCATCGTCACCATCCCGATCTCCGGGGAGTACCTGTGAACGACCGCATCCCGCTCGACGACATGACCAGCGACCAGCTCGACCAGTTGTACGACGAACTCGACCGTGCCGAGACGGAGAACGCCGAACTCCGCGACGCCCTCGCCCACTGCCACGAACGCGAACCCCGGCGGCGCGCCGAAGCCGCCAACGGACGCGTGCGCGCCCTCACCGCCCGGTGGGTGAAGGCCGGGCCCCCGCCGCTCGGCACGCCCGTATCGCGATGGTGGGACGCCCGCCTGGCCGAGCTGAACACCGCCCTCGACGACCCGAAGGACCAGACGTGACCAAGCCCGACGACGCCCACATTTGCAAGCCCGGCTCCACCGTCTACTACTGCCCAGCCAGCGGCGAGACCGAGTCCGACTGCCACGGCGGCTTCGACCAGTGCTGCGACCAACCGGAAGAACACCGGCCCGTCTCCACCGTTCTGCGCGACCACCTGGCCGCCGCGCTCATCGCCCGCATCAAACAGGCCGTCGTTCCCGCGCCGTTCCAGCCCGGCGGAGCGGTCGGATCGATCTTCGCCGCGACCGAGTTCGACCTCGCCGACACGGCACTCAGTGCGTTCACCGATCACCTCGACATCGGCGCCGCGGAAGCCTGGTGCAAGACCTGTCGCCGCGTCTGGGGCGGCAGGCATCACCAATGCGAGTCGGACGCTGAACAGCGCCTCGTCCGCGTCCGGGCTGCGCTCGCCTCGTTCGACGGGCGCGGCGTCATCACCCCCGGCGGGGGCAGCCTCGACATCCCGACCGCAGGCGAAGTCCTCGACGCCGTCCGTACCGCCCTCACCGAGCCGACGAAGGACACCCCGTGACCGAACGCATCCCCCTCGCCCAGCACACCAAGGCCAGCCTCGACCAGCTGTACGCCGAGGTCGACCGGCTGACCGCTGAACTCGCCGACTACGACGAGCGGACCGAACGCCTCGCCGCCGAACTCCGCCGCTACACCGAAGCCGAGTCCGCGGACGCGGCGGCCGGCTCCTACGCGGGACGAGTTCAGGAACTCGAAGCCGTCCTCGCCTCCGTCCGCCAGCTGCATCAGCCCATCGCGGACGACAGCGGCCCGTCGTACTGCCAGACCTGCACCCAGGAGGGGACCCAGCCGCAGCGCGTCGGCTGGTGGGTGCCTTACCCGTGCCCGACGGTGGCCGCCCTCGACAGCGTGGCCCCCGCGATCGCCCAGCCCGAACCGTGGCTGCGCGTCGACTTCACCAGCCCCGACCCGACCACCGCCAACACGTCGGCGCTCAGCCTCCGCGACCACCTGACCGCCGAGTTCCCCGGCGTCGGCATGCGGATCAGCAGCAACGCCGTCGAGGGCGAGCCCATCCTCCGCGACCCGTGCCCGCTCTGTGAGTCGTCCCCGACGCTCATCCCGCGCCAGCTGATGGATGAGCATGTCGCCACCGTGCACCCGGAAGTCCAGATGCTCGACACCACGCCGAAGAACCGGAGCGAACAACCGTGAACAACCCGAGCCGTTCACCCAGGACCGAAGAAGCCGAACCGAACGACCCGGCAGCGACCGAAGCGACCGACATCGAGACGACGGCCCGCGTCCTCGCCGCCCTCCACCGCAGCGCCGAGGACACCGTCACCCGCGTGATCGGCCTGTACGAGCAGTGGGTGAAAGCCGGGACCCCGGCCCTCGGAACGTCGATGGCCCGCTGGTGGGACCGTCGGCTCGTCGAACTCCACGACGCGATCCAAGGCCCCGCTGAACAACCCGCGCGAACAACCGTGAAGAACCAGCCCACCAGCGAGGAACAGTAGCCGTGACCATCGAGGGCATCGACGAAGACGACGCGTGCACCGGCACCTGCTGTACGGAACCCAGGCGCCGGCCCGGACTCCTCGCCCGCATACGGGCCGTACTGCGCGGTCGGCTGACGCGCCGTCGGGACGTGGCATCCTGACGGTGGCAGTGCGGTCCCCGGGGACCGTCCGATCGGCTGCCAGACGCGCTGGCCCGCGAACCAGTGCAACGCCTTCCGCCCCGCGCCTCCTTGAGGCCGGGGCGGTCGTGCGCCTGGCATCCTGAACGTGCGAGCCCACTGCGGCGAGGGCTCGTCTCCGTGGCGTCCGGCGCCCTCCGGAGTAACCCGCCGCATGGCCCGTCCGTCTGCTCGCAGGAAACTGGGGCACCCGGGATGTTGCCGGTTCAACAGCCGGGCGGGCCGCTGGCGCTCCCCGCGTGGAGCCCAGAGGCGGTGGCCGACTCACCAACGTAGGCGCGACCGCCAGCATCCGAGAGCCCGGCCCGCGTGGTCGGGCTCTCGCGTTGCCCGGAGACGCTGAAGGCCGGGCCCATGCGAGGGAGCCACCCTCAGAGCCCGGCCGTGCGAGGTTTCCCAACCCGTGTCCAGCACGCACAGTCCAGCACGGGCGCCGAGGGCGCGCCAGAAACCCCTACGGGCAGGGACTCCGGGCGTTGTCACAGGGCGGGCGTACGATCGTGGCGCGTCCCCGGTCCGGCTGGCTCGCCTCCTGGACGCGCTGCTACAGCACGACACCCCCGACCGTCACGCTCGGTCGGGGGTGTCGCTGCGTGCGGATACTCAGTCGTCCCAGTCGCCGCCGGGGACACCGGGCAGGCCGAGCGCCTCACGCCGGTTGATCTCCGCGATCACCACGTTGGCGGTCTCCTCATCCATGGTGGCCATGGTGGGCTGCACCTCGGCGTCGGTCTCGTCGATCAGTGGCTCGTCCATCGTGTCTCCTCGGGTTGGGGTTCCATCACAGCGCAAGATCCGTTGGGGTCTCTAACGCCTGACTAACGGTCCGGCTATCCGGCGGCAGCGACCGCCTCCGCGTAGCCCGGCCGGTGGGAGTACCCGAGCGCCATCTCCCGCAGCGTCTGCTGTGCGAAGTGCACGAGGCGCGGGATACCGGACAGCATCTCCTCCTGGCAGCGGATGACCGTGCGTCGGCGCCCGTCGATCTCCCGCAGCACCCGGGCCGGAGACCACTCGGCGATGTGTGGCGCGTCGCGGTCGTCAGGCGTGCAGACCAGTGCACCGGTGGCAGTGCGGACGTTCGTGCAGCATTCGCACGACGCCTGCTCGTCGGCCTTCCATCCGCCGCCGCCATCACACGCCGCCCGCGCGATCCGCTCATCCTCGGCGAACTGGGCGCCGAGCCACTGGGCCAGATCCACGCCGCTCACGTCGTCGCCTCCGTCGCGTTCAGCAGCTCGTCCAGCTCCGGGTTGTCCTCCACCAGCTTCGCCGCGACGTCGTGCCCGGAGGACTGCTCCAGACGCCAGAGGACATCGCGGAGCACGGCCGCCCGGAACGCGTCGATGAGCTGCTCCGCCTCACACAACGACGCACCCACCTTCCCCGCAGCCGTGTCGTACGGCGGAGTGTTCAGGGCGCGCAGGAGCGCGAGACGCGGGTTGTCCGGTGGGGAGTCGGTGGACGGCTGGGTGGTGGTCATGGCGGTACTCCTTCGGGGGGGCGCCCACGACGGTAGCGGGCGCGGAACGGTGGCGCTGGTCAGTACCACTGGAGTGCGGGATGACATCCCGAGCAGCACGACGGGCGGAGTTCGCCGGAGCCGTCGTCGGTGTCCCGCATGCGGGTGATCTCGTCACAGTCCGGGTGACCGCAGTGCGGGTACTTCTCCCAGCCGTCGGGGCGTTCACCCGCATCTGCCTGCTGCCGGATGCGGTCCCAGGCGTCGTTGGGATTCTGGGGCCGGTAGCCGCCGCGCCGGGCGTCAGCTTCGGCCTGCAACTGGCGGCCGACACTGAGGGCCTGGTGCACCCGCTGGTCCGTGACGGAAGGCCTGGAGGCGGGGTCTCCTCCCTGGCCGAGCTGGTCGGCGAGCTGGAGCCAGCCCGCGACGGTGGCATCCGTACCTGTGAGGCCGCCCCACTGCTGCTGCTTGTTCAGCCAGTGCGCCTCGTGCTCGGCGAGGTCCGTCCAGGCGAGGTTCGTCTCCGCCATGTCGGCAGCGATCAGGGCGAGTTCGTCGACGCTCTTCCCGGCGCGCAACCGGGAGCCGGCGGATGTCCGCACCCGGGCGACGGCCTTCGCGGACGGCTCGCTGCCGTTGCTGCTGCGCTTGTAGGCCTCGACCCATGAGGCGGTCACCTGGGCGGCGGGGTCGGGCTCGGGTTGGTGGTGGTCTTCGAAGGAAGGAAGCATCTCTCTCTCGTGAACGGGATCGGGCTCCGGCCGCTGAGCAGGGAGCGGCGAGAGAGAAGTAGGCGGCTCAAAAATAGGAGGATCAAAAGAGGAGGTTCGGGGGTCTTGAAGTCCCCCCGTCCGGGACTCAGAGTCCCCCCGTGCCGGACTTGAAGTCCCCCCGTGGCCGGGCTCCTCCGGCTTGGAGCGAGGGGACTGAGAGTCCCCTCGTGCCGTCTTCGGTCTCGGCACCCCCGCATCCTTCCGCCGCACCTTGGCCGCCGCCTCCGCGATGTCCGGCCGGTCCGCCGGTGTCAGCGGCGGGAGGCCGCGCTTCTGCCGCTCCTCGTTCACTCGCTCCGGGTCGGAGAACCACGAGTACGGGATCATCAGGTCGTACACGACGGGCCGCCGGTCCGCCCGGATGTACTGCGCCGCACCCTGGTCACCGGGCGCGATCAGCTTCCGCTTGACCAGGCGCTGGATCACCCGCTGCACCGTCTTCGGATCGGCGAGGGCCAGTGCCGCGATGGTGTCGCGGGACGGGAAAGCCGTGCAGCCGTCCGCCCCGCCCGCATGCTCGCCGAGGACGACGAGGACCAGGCGCTCCATGCTGTCGGCGACCGGCGCATCCTTCAGCGCCCACAAGATCGGAGCGAGGCTCATCGGGCGCTCACCGCCGAGGCGGCGTAGCCGAGCAGGAATGCTTTGGGTACCCTCATGCGCACAGAGCGCCTTTCCTGTTGGTGCGGTTCTGTAGATCTGCGGGCTGGAACCCGCTGGTCATCCGGCCGGGGTGGTGAGACACCCCGGCCGTTGCGTTGTCCGGCTACTTGGCGGCGGGTGGTTGTTTCGACGGGCCCCTTCCGGCCCATGTGCGCTCGGCCAAGTACTTCTTGACCGGCGCCCATGGCATCGCCCAGGAGTTCCCGATCTTCATCCACTGCTCCTCTGGCACCGGCCAGGCTGGATCGGTATCCGCCATCTTCCGGACGCCTTGGCGCGTCAGGTGGCCGGTGAAGCCGTGCTCGACCGCCAGCCGTGCGATGTCCGTGAAGGTCACCATCTGAGGTTCTGACCTCCCCTCATTGCTCGCCGACATGCCCACAGTTTCCCATAGTAGTTGTCAATGCGCCACTACTCCCGTACTGTCGTCCTTGCACAACACGAAGCCCCGGCAGGTGGTGACAGATCTGCCGGGGCCGCACGAGAACCGGGCCCGGCGGTGACACGCCGGGCCCGGCTAGACCCCGGCGAGCGGTGACACGCCCGCACGGGACGCCCACCCCTGAGCAACCAGGAGTAGACATGCGTGATCGTAGTGGCGCTTTGCCCACTGAGCACAGCCCCGGCGCGCACGACCCGAAGGACTGCCGCCTCTGCGCCACCCTCCGGCACCCCGCGCAAGCGAAGAACCGGCGCGCGCTCACCGCGCACCTCAAGACCAACCCGCTCCCGCGTCAGGCGGCCAGCGCATGAGCGAGCAGCCGAACACCACGCCCGACGACGGCACCCCCGCCAACGACCCCGCCGCCGCACTCCACTGGGCGGCCGTCGCCATCGGACTCGCCGAAGCCCGCGAACAGCAAGGCAACCCGCTCACCGGCGACGAACGCGCCGAGCTCGACCGCTACCAGAACGCGGCCCGCGCCCACGGGATCACCGAGCAGCAGATCCGCGAGCACCTCGCCGAGTACCGGCAGGCGGTCGCCCGATGAACGAGCCGCAGAACACCGAGCCGTGGCCGGATGGCGTGCAGCTGCGCTTCGGAACTCTCCTCGGCGCCACCGTCGACATCCGCCTCCACGGCTACAACGACCACGCAGGCCGCCCCGCCCAAAGCGCCCAAGCCAAATGCACGGGCTGCGGCGACGGACACGGCAACGACCAACTCGGCCGCGTCCGCGACTGGGCCCAAACACACGCCGCCATGTGCCGCGGGCTGCCCCGACCGCAGGTGACGACGTGAGCCGCCCGCCCGGACGCGCCGCAACCCGCGCGATGACCGTCGTCGCCATCCTCGCCACCGGAGCCCTGTTCGCGGCCGTCGTCTGCGGGTGGCGCTGATGAGCGACACCTACGACGACACCGAGACCGAACCCGAAGCCGACGACACGGAAGACCTCACCCCTACGGACGGCGAAGACCCGCAGCCGCCCTACGAACCGCCCATCGGCCACACCTGGGCCAGCTGGACGGACCGCTAATGGCCTGGTTCCGCCGCACCGAACAGTCCACCCGCACATATCCCGCCGCCGGAGCCAGCGTCACCGGCGATGCCAGCCGCTTCCGACGGGCCAAGACCAGCGGCGCACGACAAGCCGGAGCCGAAGCCGAACGGTGGGAGCAGCGAGACCGCGCCCGCGATCGCACAGACGGCGGCTGGCGCATCACCAACTGGCGCGACTGACCCACCCATAAACCGCCGGCCCCCTCGCGCCTCCGTTCCCCCACGGCCGCGAGGGGGTCGGCCTCCGCTCCAGAACAGGACCACACCACCGTGATCACCGCACCCCAGCAGCTGGGACGACTCGACGCCACCCTCGAACGCGTCATCCGCGGCATCGCCCTGGCGTTCCAAGTCGGCGCAGCCGCCGTCTACCTGACCATGTCCCTGCGCCCGTCCGCATGGCGGCAGGTAGCCGACACGACCCCCGCGGGCGGCGCCTGCATGTGGGCGTTCGCCGTCTGCTTTCCGATGGTCTGGGCGGCTGGCCTATGGCTGGAGTACGGGCATTTCTATGACCGGTCAGCCCGGAGCGACTTCCGGAAGCTGGGGCTCATCGGTCATGTCGGCGCCCTGGCCGTTGCCGTCGTCGGCGCATCGGCGAGCTCGTACCGGATTGCTCTGTGGATCGTCATCGGCGCGGTAGCGGTCACGGCGAGCATCACGTGGACGGCGTGGATGCAGACCAGGCTCCTACCCGACGAGGACCAGGCCGTCATCGACGCACTCCTCTCCCGGGAGGCCGCGCAACGCGCCGCCGTCTTCGACGCGAGCCAGCGGGAGCAGCGACGCGAACGGCTCGCTGCGGTCATGGCTGGCCTCGGCTACACCCTGACCGACGCTCCGGCCCAACCCGCCGCGCCGGCCGATGTCCCGGCCGCCAAGTGGACGGTCCCCGCGGGCAAGCACGCCCCGTACGTGTACTTCATCCGCAACGGCAACCGCATGAAGATCGGCACGACGACCGACCTGAGGCGCCGTATCCGCACTCTCGCCCTCCGCGCCGAGAACATCGCGCTCCTCTTCGAAGGCGACCAGCGCCGCGAACGCGAGTTCCACAAGCAGTTCGCCGAGCAGCGCATCGGCACCACCGAATGGTTCGCCTACGAAGGCGACCTTGCCGACTTCGTCCACGAGCGCACCGCCCTCATCGCCGAAGAGGGGAAGTCGAAGTGACCATGCCTCCTGCCGGCGTCGGTGCGGGTAGCCCTCTCCGGCCTCTGACCCGCACGCAGAAGATCCTCACCGGCATCGTCGTCGGCTCGGTCCTCATCATCGCCGCCCTCGGCTTCATCGGCTCCTACAGCGCCGTCACCGACCTCGCCGCAGCCAAGGGATTCGGGAAGTTCGCCCGCGCGTTCCCCATCGCCGTCGACGCCGGCATCATCGCGTTCCTCGCCCTCGACCTCCTCCTCACCTGGCGCCGCATCACCTTCCCCCTCCTGCGCTACACCGCGTGGGCGCTGACCGCAGCGACGATCGCGTTCAATGCGGCGACCGCATGGCCGGACAAGCTCGGCGTCGGCATGCACGGCACCATCCCCGTCCTGTTCGTCATCGCCGTCGAGGCCGCCCGGCACGCCATCGGCCGCATCGCCGACATCACCGCGGACAAGCACCTCGAAGGCCCGAATGCCTCCCGGTGGATCCTCAACCCGGTCGGCACGTTCGTCCTCTGGCGACGGCAGCGCCTGTGGGAGATCCGGAAGTGGGCGACCGTCCTGGAGCTGGAGCGGGAGCGCCGCATCTACCGGGCGCAGCTCCGCCGCGAGCACGGCCGCGGATGGCGCCGGAAGGCGACCGCCGCACAGCGGTTGGTTCTCGAACTGTCCGCCGACGGCATGTCCGTCCAGGAGGCCATCGACCGGCCGCACATCGAAGCGCGGAAACAGGCCGACGCCGAAGCGAAGCGGGAAGCCGAAGCACGGTCGAAGGCCGAAGCGGAAGCGGAAGCCAGGCATGAAGCTGAACTCCGTCAGGCCGAAGTCGACGCGAAGCGCCGGGCCGAAGTAGCCGAAGCCGAAGCGGCCGAAGCGCGCGCCCGGGCCGAAGCCGAAGCGGCGGCCGAAGGGCTGCGCCTCGAAGTCGAATCGAAGCAGCGGGCCGAAGCTGAAGCCGGCCGGATCCTCGCCGCCGAAACCGAAGCGAAGCTCGCCGACATCGCCCGCGGGCAGCAGAACGCCGAAGCCGAAGCCGAACTGAACCGGCAACGCCGGGTCGCCGAGCAGGAGCGCCTTCAGGTCGAAGCGGCACGTCAGGCCAGGGAGAAGGCCGCCGCCGATGCTCTGGCGCGGCGGGAGCAGGAGGCGCGCGACCGCGCCCAGCGCATCGTCGCCGAAGCCGCGGCCACTTCGGGCACCACTTCGACTATGGCCAGCGACACCGCCAACGCTTCAGGTTCGGCTTCGACCCCGGTGTCCGCCATCACCGGCCCGCGCGCCAAGAAGCAAGCCGAAGTCGAAGCGGTCCTCGCCCGCATGGTCGAAGCGGGTGATCCCGAAGCGGTCTCCCTGAAGTGGATTCAGGAGCACTTCGACCTGAAGCAGACCACCGCGTACGACCGGCTCGTCACCGCGCAGCGGCTGTACGAGAAAGCCAAGAACTCGAAGTCCGCCTGAACCCGGAGCCCGTCATGCTGATCGCAGTCCTCTGTCTCGCCGCGCTCGCCCCGGGCGCGGCCACCGCCTGGCTGCTGCGCGAACGCGGCACGCTGATCGCCGTCCTCGCCGGGGCCGGGGTGACGGTCAGCCTGCCGTTCCTGCTGGCGTGCTCGCTGGTCGCGTTCCCGCCCCTCGGTGTGGCCATTGCCGCGGTTGCGGCCCTCGCGGCATTGAAGGCGTACGACGACGGCCGGGTGTGGATCGGCACCGCCTGGACCGCCGCCATGCTGATCGCCTGCGCGTGCGCGGGGTGGCCGCGGTGAGCAGCAGCAAGAACACGCCGATCACCCCGACCAGGATCATCCCTGCGGGAACGTCGCTCCCCGCGCCGGCCAGCCCACCGCCCCCACCGCCTGCTCCTCCACCACCTCCCGTGCAGCCTCCGGACTGGTGGCGCTCCAGACTGCCGGACCCGCCCCCTCCCGTACCTCCCGTACCGGTCGACGTCCACGTCACCGTCACCGTTGACCTGCAAGGACCCCTGGATCCGCCCCCGGATCCGTGGTGGCGGCGGGTCCGCTGGGGCTACCACGCCCTGATGGTTCTGCTCGCGTTCCCGGTGAGCGGGCCGTGGGCGGCAGTCCTGGACAGCGTCCGCCACCAGGAAGGCCTGCCCGCAGCGTGGGTGATGGCCGCCATCGTGTGGGCGCTGGTCGCGGTCTGGGACAACGTCTCCCGCATTCGCGCCCTGCACGCCCACCCCGAAGCGTGGCTCCCGAAGATTCGCGCCCGGGTCGCGCGGCTCCTGCTGTATGCGGTCATCACCGCGACCGTTCTCACCCTCCCGATCACCACCCTCGTCTACTGGATCACCGGAGTCGACACACCATGAGCGCCGTCACGCTGGCCGTAAGCCAGTACACGACCACCACCATCTCCACCGCCGGATTCGCCCTCGGTCTCGCCCTCCTCGGCACCGAACTGTGGCGCTGGCACAAAGGCGGCAAAAGCGGCGGCAAGGGAATCGGTGATGACGGTGGCGGCAAGGCGAAAGACCCCAAGGCGCTCATCCCGCTCGGGTTCGGCATCGTCTGCGGCATCCTGATGATCGCCTGCCCCGCCGGGCTCCTCGGCACCATCGCCGACTTCCTCCGCTGGGGCGGCAACTCGGTGGGCGACGTCGCCATGAAGTGGCTGACCGGCACCCCGAGTCAGCAGATGGGCACCGCCGCCACGCCCCGCATCGACGGGTACGGGGCCATCGTCGTCGCAGCCCTGTTCACCGTGCTCTTCCTGCTCCGCAAGACCTTCGCCAAGCTCATCAAGGGCAAATGGTGGAAGGGCGTGCTGGTCGGGGTCCTGCTGTGCGTGTCCACTGGTACCGCCGCCATGCTCGCCGACCAGATCGTGCAGGGCGCCAACGGCCTCGGCGCGTGGGCGATCGACGGGATCGCGAAGGGGAAGCTGACGTGAGGGCCCCGACCACCGTGCAGTGGCTGCGCACCGCCGTGCACCGCATCGCGATCGGCTCCGGGCGGCGCGCCACCTACCTGGCTGCCTGGGTAGTACGCCGGGCGCGCAGCCTCTGGTCCGGCGCCCGCAAGTGGCTCGACGAGGGCACAGGGATCGGCTGGCTGCTGCGGGCAGGCGTGCTGCTCGGTGCCGCCGCCATCCTCCGGAAGGTCGCCGTCGCGCTCGCGGCCGGCATCTACCACCGGGTCGAGAACGGGGGAGCACCCTGGCTGTTGTGGGGTGCCGCCGCCTGCTGGGTCGTCTCCGCCTACCGGGCCGGCGCCGACGACTGGAAGCCGAAGCGGCCGGCCGCGCCCGCCCCTGTTGACGAGGAGCAGGAGCAGCCGCCTCCGAAGGATGAGGCCGGCGGCGAGGAGAAGCCTGCCGTCGTCGAGCAGCCGAAGGCGCCACCCGTCTCTCCGGTCGAGCTGGTCGCCGCAGTCCGCGATGTCGGCACCCCGCACGCACAGCTCAAGCCCCTCGCCGAGCACCTCCGTACGACCACCGACGCGGTGCGTGCCGCTGCGGCCGGGATTGGTTGGCCCGTGAAGGATGTGCGGATGGAGGGCCGCTCCTCGTCGGCCGGGCTGCGCTGGGACGACTGCCCCTCCCCCGAGCAGGCCTACCCCTCTCCGGGCGTCGTTGGTGCAGGTCAAGCTGCAACCGACGACAACGACGACAGGCCGGGAGAGGGGCGCGAGAAGGGGTTGCGGGTAGTGGCCATCGGACAGGGCGGGGTGGTCGTTCAGCGCCTCGCCGAGATGGTTCGACATCACTCGCTGCGGAAGCCGTAGCCTGCTGCCACACTGGAAGCCCGGCCCTGCGACGCAACCCCCCGTCGTCGCGGGGCCGCCTCACGCCCTGTCGGGCTCTTCGTCGGGTACGGGCCGGAGGACGGCACGCCCGATCCAGCCGGGCGGCATCGTGTCGGTGATCCCGCCGGCGGGCTTGGCGCCGAGGTGCTGGCAGACGAGGTCGAGGTACTGCTGGCAGATCGCCCGGGTTTTCCCGCGCACCATGAAGGCCACCTCGTCGTCCATGCGGCCAGTGTGACGGCAGGGTCTGACAGTGGGGGTGGAAACGCGAGAGACCCCGCCCGGGATGCGGTCCCGGGCGGGGCCTTCGTCATGCGGTCTCGCTCTTGAACTCGTAGACCGTCGCTCCGTCATCGGCGTGGATTGTGCGGCCGTCCCAGTTCCGACCGCGCCAGTAGTGGGCCGTGCTGGTCGGTGCTATTGGCGTGTCGGGGGGAACTGGCAGGCTGATGACGTCGGGAGTTCGCCGTCTCCCACGTCAGCGTTTGGCCATCGTGGGGACCTCCGCTGATATGGATGCGCGCGCTCATGTGGTGGTCTCCTCGTCCGGGCGCACCGGGCCCGCGCCGTAGAAGCCTTCCAGTTGCACGTTCAGCTCCGCCAAGTCCGGATGCTCGGCCAGCTCACGCATCTCCGACTCCGTGAGCAGTTCGGCGAAGCGCCGCATGGACCGAGTGGCCAAGGCTGCTTCGGCCGCCGTGTCCAACTCGGCGGCGCGCTTCCTGTGCAGGCCCGCCAGGATGCGCAACTGGCGCGCTCTCAGCTCGTACCGGTCCGGCTGCCCGCTCATCCGTGCTGCTCCTCGCTGCCCACCGGGCTCGAGCGTTGCCGGTCCTTCTTCTTCAGCCAGTCATGCAGGGCTTCGATGATCACGTCCGCATATGGACGCTTCTCTGCCTCGGCGTGCTTCACGACCTCGTCCCATAGCGGGATCGGTGGCCGGAAGGTCTTGACGGGGGTCTGGCCAGTCTTGGGCCGGGCCATTGGATGCTCCCTAGGTGTCGTATTACAGGAACTAGCATCCACCTGCGCAAGTCGCTTGACAACCCTGCCGGTCCGGGTGCATTCTCGTATTACAGAAACCGCACCGCAGCAGGGGGACAAGATGACCGACCGCACCCGCACCGCCCGCCGCATCCTCGCCCAGCGCACCCGCACCAACCGCGCCGCCGCGAAGATCCGCCGCAACGGCGTCGGCACCCTCGCCACCCACTGCATCGCCGCCGGACTCGCCCCCAAGGAGGCGCGCTCAGTCGCCGGGTCCCTCCGCAAGAACGCGGACAAGGCCGACGTCACTGGACAGGCCGGAATCAGCTACGCCAAGAACATCAAGGCCCACACCTGCACGAGGTACACGCCCGCCGAGGTCGCCCGCATCGCGGTCATCTACCGCCCCCGCAAGCCCGCCTACAAGGTCGCCGCCGCCAGGCTCGCCCTCGCCGCGTAGATCACTCCACGACGAAGCAGACCACCCAGACCCGCAGCACGCACCGTCAGGAGACCGCGTTGAGCACCATCGAACTCGCCACCGTCAGCATCATCGGAACCGCCCTCGTCCTCGCCCCCATCGACCCGCAGCCCATCCGCGACCTCAACACCCCGACCCCCGACCCGGAGCCCGAGCCGGTCGTCTTCGACGAGAAGCTCGCCCGCCAGGTCCGGGACGCGCTCGACCTCCGGTACTGGAAGCCGAGCGCCGAGCACGGCGAGACCGAGACCCGCATCATCCTGTGGTCCCAGTTGGAGCTGAACGACCTGTACGAGCGCGTCGGCGGCACCGTCACCTCCCGCCAGGTCGAACGCAGCATCAGCGACGGCACGAAGTGGACCGCCGAGGAGATCACCGTCACCATCGACGTACCCGCAGTCGGCCCCGTCGAGGCGACGACCGACTGGTGCGACGGCCTGGAGAAGTACGGCAGCCGCGACGACCTGCCCCTCATGCAGGCTCTCACCGGTCCGAAGCCGGAGATCCTGAAGACCGTACCCGCGAACGGGCGCGCGCTCGGCTACGACCAGTACGCCATCACCCCCGGCGCCCCCCTGCCCGACGACCGCACAATCGCCACCGTCGAGGACCCGCTCGGCTCGTCATGGCGGGTCACCGACGACCAGGGCGCCGTGCACCGGCTCCACAAGCACGGCGAGCTGATCCGCTACACGTCCGGCACCGTCAGCTTCATCGAGCCGGAGTGGGCCGGCTGGTCCTCCGACTGATCACACCCAGGGGCCCGCCGTCCACGGGCCCCGCCACCGCCCGCGTCCAGCTGCTCGCCGACGCACTCGCCGCTTGATCCGAAGGAGCCCGCCATGGCCTACACCCCCGCCCCCGGTGACCGCATCACCGTCACCCGCACCCCCGGCAACCACGGCCCCGTCGGCGTCATGACCGGAACCGTCCTCGACGTCCTCACCATCGGGGGCATCGACGGGATCCTCTACTTCAAGAACGACGAGGGCGGTCGCGCCTACCTCGCCACCAACGAGCAGATGGCCGAGATCGGGAAAGTGCAGACGATCGAGCGGGCACCCGGCTGGCGGGGCCCGCTCACGGCAGCAGGCGCGCCGGCCTCCGACCCAACACCCGACCCTGAACGGATACCCGCCATGGCCAGTCACTTCGTGGACTGCATCACGATGCAGTCGTACGCGCTCCCCGCCTCCCCGTGCACCTGCCCTCCGTGGGTGGGACTCGACCCGGACGGCTGGTACCGCCTCGACTGTTCCGACCCCTCCAATCCCCGGATCGTCGAGTACGGCGACGAAGACCGCGACGACGAGGCGCCGCTGACTCTGGACGATGCGATCCACGAACTCCAGGCCTGCGAGCAGCAGGACGACCCCGCCTGACCGCCCGACCCGACAGGATGAACCACATGCCCGTATATGAGACTCAAGCCGAACTGGACGCAGCCGAAGCCGCCTACCGCCGCGCCGACGCCATCGAGGAAGCCTGTAAGGCCACCGGAAGGCCGTGCGAGCACACCGGGAACCATCACGTTGAAGCCGCCCACCGGAGGGGCCTGCACCTGCGCGCCGCCAACGGCATGTTCCACAGCGGCATCCGGGCCGTCACTCTCTTCGGCTGTCGCTGGTGCGGTCACGTCAAGGACGGGCACTGCGGCGGCTTCCACACCGGGCACGGCCTGCACACCTGGGAGCAGCCGACGGACGCCCAACTCCGAGCCCGGAAGATCGTGGCCGGGCTCGACCCGGACGTCGACATCCCGCTCCTGGCCGACCCGCAGCCCTACGAGTCCGAGTGCCGCTGCGACCGGGGCGACGAGGACGCCGAACCCTGCGACGCCGACGACTGCGTAATCGCCGAGCTCCTTGAACTCGGCACCCCCCACTGACGCCACAGAGACGCCCGACGCCTGACCCGCCGTATAGCCGAGGGCCCCCTCCCCGTGAGTG
Source organism: Streptomyces turgidiscabies Car8 (assembly GCF_000331005.1). Taxonomy (GTDB): domain Bacteria; phylum Actinomycetota; class Actinomycetes; order Streptomycetales; family Streptomycetaceae; genus Streptomyces; species Streptomyces turgidiscabies. The sequence goes on along the minus strand of NZ_AEJB01000272.1, from coordinate 39,548 downwards.
GGCCCTCACGCGTGCGCGGTCGCCGAACGGTTCGTCACAACTTAGACACACCGTCACCACCCCGGCACCCCAGGCGACACCATCGCCCGCATGAGACGAACCCTCACCACCACCACAGCCGCCCTCTTCCTCGCCGGACTCGCAGCATGCAGCAGCAACCCGAAACCCGCCGCCGACGCGAAGGCCGGCCCCGCGAGCCAGCCCCTCACCGCCAGCAGCGCCTTCGCGAAGGTCTCCGCCTCGGTGGCGTCCGCGAAACTGTCCGGGACCGTCACGGCAGAGAACGACCCGAACCATCTTCTCGGCCGGCCCAGCCAGTACACGTCGAAGGTCACCTTCGCGGACAGCCGGATCAAGGCGGCCGACATCAGCGGCACGAAGGAAGGCGACGTCGAACGCGGGGGCGCCATCGAAGTGTTCGGGAGCGAGGCCGACGCACAGACCCGGGCGAAGTACATCCAGGCCGTCACCAAGTCACTGCCGGCGCTCGCCGAGTACGACTACGTGCACGGCTCGGTTCTCGTCCGGGTGTCGCACTATCTGACGCCGGCGCAGGCCGCGGGCTACGAGTCGGCGGCGGCCGAACTCGGCTGAGCGTCGGGTGGGGCGGTCGCATACTGGCGGCATGGACCTGGTCCCGATGTCGGTCTTCGAGCGCACGGGCGCCCTCTGGCTGCCGCCGCTCGCCGAGGTGCGCCCCGAGCCGGAGTTGCCCGCCACGATCCGGATCGTCGGCGACCGCCGGATGCAGTGCAAGGACATTCCCGACGAGGCGTTCCTCGGCGCCGTGCGGCGGACGCTGGGCTGGGCGAGCGGTAAGCGGTCGACGGCGGGGGAGGCCTGGCGGATGCGCTGGGACGTCCAGGCCGAGTTGGAGAAGGAGACCGGGCCGCTTCCGCTGAACCTGTTCCTCGCGAAGGCGAGGCGACTTGGGCGGCGCCGCCTCCTCGGTGGCTGTACGGACTGCCTGTGCCGTGGCGACTACCACATCGCAGTCGACTGCCCGTGGCCGACGTGCTGCCCGCCGAGGAATCCCAGCGGGGCGTAACCGCACCCTACTGACCAGCCATTCAGTAGGCGATGCGGCGGACAGTGCACAATTGGGCCCAACACCCTCAGCACCACGGGAGGCCCGCATGCCCGACTCCCCGCTCAACGACTACACCTGGCCCGCCTGCGCCTGCGGACGCCAACTCCGCCACGACGAACTCGCCCGCACCGCCTGCCACCTCTGCCAAGAACGCGCCGACCAAGCACTCCGCACCCTCCCCGGACCTGACGGCCTCTACGCCGCACTCGCCGGCGTCCTCGCCCCCGGCTCCGGAGGCGGCGCCATCCGCGTCGCCAGCTCCCGCACCGCACCCCTCCCACTGCGCCTCGAACCCCTCAGCCTCACCGCGCGCGGCGGCATCATCACCGTCCTCCAGACGTGGCTCGTCGACTGGCATGAGCACCTCGGCTGGCTGCACCCCCGCTGGGAGGGCGGCCTTCAGGAGCAGCTCGACCAGGCCGTGAAGGCACTGCGCATCAACCTCGAATGGGCCGCCACGGAGCATCCGGCGTTCGTCGAGTTCGCGCGGGAGGTCTCGGATCTGGTCCGCCAGTGCGAGCGGCAGATCACCGGCGAGCGGGCCGAGCGGCCGATCGCTGTGGCGTGCCCGTGCGGAACGGTACTGAAGGTCACGGTGTCGACGCCGGGCGCCCGCTGTCGCGGGTGCAGCACGCAGTACGGACGTACCGAAGTACTTGACCTGCCGCTCGCCACCCGGACCGCCGCATAGGGCTATCTCCGGCCCTGGTTGCGCAGGCGATCGCCTGCATGTCACACTGCCCCCGTCCGGAACTACGTGTGTCCGCATCTACTTCAGCCCCCAGCTTCCGGCCGGGGGCTTTCTGTATGTCGGGGGTGATGATGCGCCCGAGCGAGTTGTACGCCGACGATCTGGTCTTCGAGCACGAGGCGACTGCCAGGACCGGCGTACCGGGGCCGGTGATCCGTCAGTGGGCCCGGCGCGGGAAGATCCAGAGGTTTTCGGGTGACGGCCGACTGACCGGCAACGGCCACGAATTCAAGACCATGTACGCCCTTCCCGAGATTCGCGAGCGGGCCAAGACGTACCGGCCGATGCCGCAGCGCAGCCCGGTCGCCGCATAGTCGTCCGCCGCTGGCAACGCTGAGGGTCGGGGTCAGCGGCGGATCAGCAGGAAACCCGATCGGCTCCGACGTGACCGACAGCTAGTCTGAGCGGAGCGCCGTAGAGCAGTTGGTAGCTCGCTGGGCCCATAACCCAGAGGTCGCCAGTTCGAGCCTGGTCGGCGCCACGTAGGGGAAGACGCGGGTTCGAATCCCGTCCAGCCATAGAAAAGGCCGCACGCGGCCTGCTGGTAGCTCAGTGGTCTAGAGCGTCCTCGGGTGATCGCTGGTTGGTCGCGGAGATCTTCACCCCGCGGACCGGCGGTCGCTTTGGTTCGTAGCTCAATTGGGAGAGCAGCGGTCTCCAAAGCCGCCGGTTGCAGGTTCGAGTCCTGCCGGGCCAGCTCAAGGCGGTGACCATGCGCGAGGTCACCCAGACGATCCTGCACGGCGACCCGTCCGGCATCCCCGGGAACTGCCTGCAAGCCGCGGTCGCCTCACTCCTCGACCTGCCACTCGATGACGTCCCGCACTTCATCCTGTTCGACGACTGGCTGGAGCGCCTCGCCGCGTTCTGCATCGAGCACGGCTACCGGCCGATCATGCGAATGCCGGATGTGCCCGTCGCGTACGGCATGGCGTGGGGCCCGTCCGTACGGGGCGTACGGCATGCGGTCGTGTGGGTCGACGGCGAGATCGTCTGGGATCCGCATCCGTCACGTGTAGGCCTGTTGAGGGTCACCGAGTTGATCGCGTTCGAGCCGGTCGGAGGCGCCTGATGACCGCCCGCTCCCGCCTCGCCTTCGTCGCCACCTGCCTGTCCTGCTGCCTCGTGTTCCAAGTCGTCCCGATGTCGATCGTGCTGCCGACGGTCGGGATCTACGCCGCCTGCGTCCTCGCCGCCAGCCTCCCGTACGCCTGGCGCGCGATACGCCGCCGCTGAACAACCTTCGGAGCGCCCCCATGACGAAAAGCCTCGACGAGGCCTCAGAAGACGTTGAGACGCCTGCCGAGGGAATCGCTGCGACCTACGAGGTCACCTTCACTCCCGCCGAGGCGAAGCGCGTCAGGCGCGCGGCTCGGGATGCGGGCCAAACGGTCTGTGCATATCTCCACTCCCTGGCCGTCAATCGGGACTCCCACATGACGATGAACGTCGTCATCAACGGCGGCCTGTCGGACAAAGAGGCCGCACGCCGGGCGATCGCGCACGAGATCCAGCGCGCCCTTGCGACGCCCCACGGCCGCTTCCATCGCTGACTTGGAAGGACCGGACCATGCGCCGTTGCCCCGCCACCGCCCCGCTCGACATCGGCGGCGAGCCTCTCGAACTCCGCTGCGTCCACTGGAGCAAAGACCCCGACGGGCGACACGAGGACGACCACCTCGTGCACACGCCGCCCGCCATGGGCGACGACCACACCTGGACCAACGACAACCCGCTGCCCGCCGAGGAACCGCCAGCAAGCGAGTAGCCGCGAGGCGCGGAGAGGCGGTGACCGTGTCCAGCCTCCCGATGCAGTGGAACACCTCAGCTGCCGCAGGATCCCAATGGGTCGAGTCGTTCACCATGGGCGATCCCGGCGCCCTCGTCGACATTACGGGCCTGGACTGGGAATTCGTCATCCGCCAATCGGTGACCGACACGTCGCCCACGCCGCTCGTCAAGGTCACCCCCACACCGAGCGCCCAGGGCTACATCACCGTCACGTTGGCCACGTCCACGGTGCTGGTCGTCCTCAGCCCAACCGCAACCAGCCTGCTCGGCAAGGGCGCTCGCCCGTTCAACCTGTGGTCGAACCCCAACACCAGCACCCAGACCACGTGGGTCGAAGGCGTCTTCAATACGCAGCCCGTCGCGATGCCCTGAGGGAGGTGCTGTGCCGAACGTGATCATCTCCCCGACCGGCGTGCAAGGCCCGCGCGGCAACGCCGTCCTCAACGGCACCGGCGCACCCGGGCCCACGGTCGGTATCGACGGCGACTACTACATCGACAAGACGGGCTACCCGACGTCCGTCGTCCTGTACGGGCCGAAAGCGGCCGGGGCGTGGCCGGGCAGCGGAGTCACCGTCGGCGGCGGCGCCGTCGGGGCGCTCCTCGCCGCGAACAACCTGTCCGACCTCCAGAACGCTGGCGCTGCCCGCACGAACCTCGGACTCGGCACCGCAGCCACCCAGAGCGCCGGGGCCTTCGACGCGTTCGGCGCCGCGTCTGCCGCGCTCGGCAGTGCGAACTCGTACACCGCCAGTCAGATCGCCTCCGAGGTCACCCGCGCGAACAACGCCTACGACGCCTTGGGGGCCGCGTCTACCGCTCAGGCCGCGGCCATCGCGGACGCGGCGGGCAAGTATCAGGGGCTCCAGCCGTGGGTGTTCGACGTCACCGCCACGGCGTACGGAGCAGCCGGAGACGCCCAGGTCGTCGCAGACGGCGCCATGAGCTCCGGGTCGGCCGTCCTGACGAGCGCGACCGCGAACTGGCCGGCCACGGGCATCGTCGGCAAGTCGATCTCAGTGAAAGGCGCCGGGGCGCTCGGGGTCACCACGCTGGTCACCACGATTGCCTCCCGCCAGAGCGCCACCCAGATCACCCTGAACGCGGCAAACGCTTCCGGCGGCGCACTCACGGGCGCGGTCGTCATCTGGGGCACCGACGACACCGCCGCCGTCCAGGCCGCCACCGACGCAGCCATGACCTACCTGCAAACTCACTCCTACGCGCAGGTCTTCAACCCCCGCCTGTCCGTGATCGCCGGGCCCCTCAACACCAGCAAGCACGGGAACGGGCAGATCGTCTTCGACGCCGTGAGCACCGCCGGCGGGAAGAAGATCCTCGAATTCCGAGGAGTCACCAGTGGCGCCGCAGCAGTGCGCCACTGGCTCCAGCAGGTGCCGCAGATGGCTGGCTCCGGGTTCATCAGCTTCGGCGTGTACGCATCCACCGGGGCGCAGATCGCCAGCATCAACGCGGCAGGCAACCCGGCCGTCATCTCGGGCCCCAACGAGGGATCCGGCTACGGCGCTGGCGCCAACTTCAGCAACATGATGGTCGTCGTCCGGGACCTGCTAATCCTGACCACCCACAGCGCGTACGGGCTGACCTACGGGGCGCTGAACCTGTACGGCGTCGCCAACGCCCACATCGAGAACCTGGGATACGGCACGGCCGGCACCGTCGCCTCGCCGTCCACGGACTACACCAGCCCAGGCACGTTCGGCACCGGGCTCAGCGTGGGGTGCTTGCTGCCCGCACCGGGCAACAACGACTACGTCATCGCGAAGAACGTCAGCATCGGCGGCGGCTACACGTATGCGATGTTCATGACCGAACACGGCGTGATCGACCGGTACATGGCCCTGTACTGCTGGGCCGGACTGTGCGCCGTCGGCAACTACGCAGGGTCCGTCGGGTCCGTTCACGCCATGGACGCCATGTCGGCGAGCATCGAGGCCTGCGCCAGCGAGCTGTACATCGTCGGCGCAGGTTCGGGCGGCGCCGGGCCCACGGTCTACGCCAACATCTCCACCGAGTCCAGCGCCCCCATCATCGCGGGCAACTCGACAGGGGCCATGAACGCGGCACTCGGCCGGGTCCGCCTCACGGGCCTGTTCACCGAGTCCGGCGTGTCCACCTCCGCTCCGACCGGCATCGAAGTCGTCAACGGGCAGGTACCCAGGGCGATCAAGCGGAAGACGAGCGCGTTCACGTGCAGCGTCATCGACCGCACCCTCGTCTGCGACACCACCACCGCAGGCTTCACCGGCACCCTCCCGGCCGCCGACTTCTGCCCCACCGAGTACGTGTTCAAGAACGTCGGCACGAACACCTTGACCGTGGGCACGACCGGCGGCCAGCTCATCTACAGCAGCAGCGGCACCGGAGCTGCTACCGCCACCCTCACCACCGGGCAGACCGGCCGCTACCAGGCGCTCTACAACGGCACCTCGTGGGGCTGGTACGCCGTCTGACCCGCCGTCCGACCCTCGGAGCACCCTCATGCCCACACCCGAACCACCCATCATCGAACCGGCCCCCGCCGCGCCGACCGCACCGCCCGTACCCGCCGCCGGCCCCTTCTGCGCGACCTGCCCGGACCGTGCCGTCGTGAACTGGCGCCGCCGCCCCACGGACGACGAACTCGCCGAGGTCGTCGCCGCCGAGGAGGCGCGCCGGGCCGCGCTCTTCGACCTCAGGGACAGGCAGCTGCCGGACCCCGAGTTCGGGCCGCTGCCCACCGCAGACGGCATGACCCGCACCGTGTACGCGTGCGGCCCCCACGCCATCACCATGGACGCCGCCGCCCTCATCCACGCCAGCGCGTGCACCGCACCCAACGAGGCGGACCTGCCTGGCTGCGACTGCACCCCCGAACCCCACCCCGCCGACCCGCCGGAAGAAGCTCCCGCCTCGACACTGCCCGACCACTGGGTGACAGGCGGCGCCTGATGAGCAAGCGCCTGCGGGCCCTGCCCGACGGATTCGACGAATTCCGCACCGACGGCCGCCGCCGCTGCTGGGCCCGCTCCAAGAAGACCCACGGCCAGTGCGGCGGCATGGCCCTGACCGGGCAGAACATCTGCTTCTTCCACGGCGGCAACGCCCCCCAGAGCCTCAAGGCAGGCGAGCAGCGCGTCGCCGAGGAGAAAGCGCGGGCCCTCGTGGCAACCTACGGCCGGAAGATCGAAACCACCGCCACGGAAGCCCTCCTCGACGAAGTCCAGTGGACTGCCGGGCACGTCGCCTGGCTCCGCGAACGCGTCCAAGAGATCGAATCCGATGCCGTCGTCGCCACCTCCGACCGCGAACACCCCCTCGTCTGGGGCGTCACCCGGGAGAAGTCCGGCGGCGAAGACCGCGGCACGACCGAAGAGGCCGCGCCGAACATCTGGCTGAAGCTCTACCAGCAGGAACGCACCCACCTCGTGCGCGTCTGCGCCGAAGCCATCAAGGCCGGCATCGAAGAACGGCGGGTGCGGCTGGCGGAGTCCCAAGGTGCTCTGGTCGCTCAGGCCATCCGGGCGATCCTCGCGGACCTCAACCTGACGGGCGCGCAGCAGCAGCTCGTCTCGGAGGTCGTGCCACGGCACCTGCGGGCACTCGCGTCGGCCTGAGCTGAGGGGCGGTACAAGATGACCGCCACCGTCGACTGGGCCGAGTTCGCAGCCCAAGCGTTCGAGCCGCGGAACGTCTTCGGATTGCTCGACTACGTTCCGACGCCGAAGCAGTGCGAGTTCCACGCCGCGACCGAGTTCGACGTCCTCTACGGCGGCGCCGCGGGCGGAGGGAAAGGTGGACGCTGTCCGGACCGTGCGGCACCCTCGTATAATTCAGAGGTGGAGACCAAAGTACTGACCCCCAAGGGGTTCAAGCTCATCGGCGACATCCGCACCGGCGACGCCGTCTGCAACCCGGACGGCACCACGGCGAAGGTCATCGGCATCTTCGACAACGGCCCGAAGCAGTTCTACCGGATCACCCTTGCCGACGGTTCGACGGTGGAAGCCGACGAAGACCACCTCTGGGCCATCTCCATCGCTGGCACTCGCAAGCGCCGCAAGGAGGCTGCACCCGTCATCCCCGCCGGTCTGCGGCCTGAGGACGAGTGGAACCTGCGAGTGCAGTCCCGCTGCCGCATCGTCAACACCATGGAACTGCGCGAGCTGGTGCTGCGCGCGGCCGACGAGAAGGCGCGCGGCCTGCGCCCCCGCTATGTGCAGCTGCCGCTGACCAATCCGGTCAACCTCACCGCAGCCAAGGGCCGGTGGCCGGTCTTCAGCCCGTATGTACTCGGTGCGCTGATCGGCGATGGGAGCACCCAGAACCGTTCTGTTGCCATCACGGGCATCGATGCGGAGGTGTTCGAGCGGATCGCCGACGAGCTGCCTGACCACCTTCAGCTGGTCGCCGGAAGTCAGAAGTCCGGTCGTTGCCCGAGCTACGCGATCACCCGACGCAACGGCGAAGGCGACTCCGCCACAACCCTGATCAAGCGCGACGGCTTGGACAAGCTGCACTCTTGGGAGAAGTTTGTCCCGAGGCGCATCAAACTCGCCCCGGCCGCCGACCGCTTCGCGTTCATCCAGGGCCTGATGGACACCGACGGTCACATGGACGCCCGTGGCCACGTCGAGTTCGTCACCGTTTCCGAGCAGCTGGCCAAGGATGCGCAGGAGGTACTGCGCTCCCTTGGCTACCGGGCCACGCTGACTACGAAGACCCCGACTTATACCCACAACGGCGAGAAGCGCGACGGACGCCTCGCGTACCGGCTGTACGTCCAGGGCCGCCACATGGATCGACTGTTCCACATGCCCCGCAAGCGGGAGCGCGTGTCCCAGTTCAACGGCGGCGACGTCGAGCCCTGGCATCGCATCGTTTCCGTCGAGCCGACCGGGATCGACAACAGCCGGTGCATCCAGGTGGACAACCTCAACCACCTGTACGTGACGGACGACTACATCGTCACGCACAACACCAGGGCACTGCTCATGGACGCCATCAGGGACTGCGATACGCACCCCGGGCTGCGTGTGGGCGCCTTCAGGCGTTCCTACCCGGAACTCAAGGAATCGCTGATCGCAGAGCTGGCGCAAATGGAGTACGCCAAGGCGATCGGCGCCCGCTGGAACGGCACCGAGTACGAGCTCCGATTCCCGAACGGTTCACTGATCATGTTCCGGTACGCGGAGACCGTGCAGGACGCCACCCGACGGCAGGGCGGGCAGTATCAGAAGCTGCTGTTCGACGAGCGGACCCTGACGCCGCCCGACGTGGTGTCGTTCCTGGAGAGTCGCCTCCGGTCCGGCCGCCGCGACATCCCGGTGCTCGGTATCCGCTCCGGCACAAACCCGGGCGGCGCCGGCCATGGTGCGGTGAAGACCCGTTACATCAAGCCGACGAACTATGGCGAGAAGGTCATCACCGACGCCCGTAACCGTACGGTCCGCTTCATTCCGTCGAAGCTGTCCGACAACCCACACGTCAACCCGGAGTACGCCCAAGACCTCCAAGCCCTCGACGGTAAACTCCGCTCCGCCTTCCTGGATGGTGACTGGGACGTGTTCCAGGGCCAGATGTTCCCCGAACTAAAGCGCGACCGGCACGTCGTGGAGCCGATCACGCTGCCCGCCTCGTGGAGGCGGTACAACGGGCTCGACTGGGGATTCACCGCCCCGTGGGCCGTCCTGTGGGCGGCGGTCGACGAAGACGGCCGCGTATGGGTGTACAGGGAGATCTACCGGCGCGGCGTCGGTGAGGCCGACCAGGCGAAGCAGATCCTCGAAGCAGAGGCTGCTGGCGAGCACATCGCCGTACGGTTCGCCGACGACGCCATGTGGGCCACCCGCGGAGATGCCAAGGCCATCGCCGATGTCTACAGCGAGAACGGCGTCCACCTCACCCAGGCCGGGAAAGGCGCCGGATCCCGGGTCACTGGCTGGCAGCGCGTCCGCTCCTACCTCAAAGAGGGGCCCGCCTGCCCACAGCACCGTGCGCAGGGCTGGAACTCCTGCCCGATGCTGCACCTGTTCTCGACCGTGACCGAGCTGTACCGAGAGCTGTCCGACCTGCCGCACGCCACCAAGGGCAACCCCGAGGACGCTGACACGACCGCCGACGATCACGCGTCGGACGCTGTCCGGTATCTCCTCACCAATCTGGGCACCGGCCCCGAAATGGTCATCCTCGACGCCCCGCCGGCCGAACCGGCCGTCGAATTGCTCCAGCCTCTCGGCCCGACCATGGCGTACCGGCCGGCCGAACCCGCCCTCGCGGACGACGCCTGGTGGTACGAGGACGACGAGACGCCGCGAGCGGGGAGGACGGTGCAGGCCCCGTGAGCTTGAAGACTTGGTGGAAAGGCCTTCGGGCCGAACCTGAAGTGCTGGAGACCGCCTCCGCCGAACGGAAGCTCCCCGGGCGCACCGGCTACGAGTACGGCATCGGGCCCGGCGGCCTCAGCGAAAGCAACCAGGGCATCGGCGCCGCCACACAGACCGACCGCCGCACCATGCTCGACCAGCTCTTCCAGGCCTACATGGCATGCCCGTGGGCCTGGGCCAGCGTGAACGCCATCGCCCGCACCATCACCGCAGGCGGCCTCGTCACCGACTGGGACAACGACAACGGCGAGGCCGACGAGGAGACCCCCGACAAGCCGGCCGAGGTGCTCCTGCTGGAGCGGATGATCGGCTACTGCAATCCGCGGGAGAACATCCGGCAGATCCTCCGCTCGGTGATCGTCGACCTCCTGGTGTTCGGCGACGCGTACATCGAGGTGGTGTGGGTCGGGAAGCAGCCGGTGGCGCTGTACTCGCTGGACTGCCCGAGCATGCTGCCGATCGCGGACGAGCACGGCACAGTCACCTCGTATGTGCAGATGACGGAGCTGGGGCAGCGGGCGGTGTTCGAGCCGCGCGAGGTCATCCACATCAGCATGGACTCGCCGCGCTCCAGCGTGTTCGGCGTATCGCCGACGCAGGCCGCGCTCCTGCCGATCACGGCGTGGCTGTTCGCCGCGGCGACCAGCAAGGAGATCTTCCGGAAGGGCGCGCCCGCACAGATCCACGTCGACTTCCCCGCCTCCAACTCCACGGGCGACATCAACCGGTGGAACGCGCAGTACCAGCAGCGCAACATCGGCCCCCGCAACATCGGCAACCCGATCTCCACCAAGGGCGGCGCGCAGATCCAGGAGCTGGCGCAGTCCCGGACGATGGACTACCTCAAGTTCCTCGACCAGAAGCGCGACGAGATCATCGCCTCGTACGGGGTGCCCCCGGCGAAGGCCGGTGTCATCGAGTCGGGGAACATCGGCGGCGGCACCGGTGAGGCACAGGACCGCACCTTCATGGTCAACACGTGCCAGCCGATCGCCGAAATCGTCCTGGAAGCCCTGAACTTCGCCCTCGCCAAGCTGGGCTTCGGAATCGACGGCTGGAAGCTGAAGTTCCGCGACATCGACATGCGGGACTCCAAGACCGTCGAGGAAATCCGCGACATGCGGCTCCGCAACGGCTCCTGGACGCTCGACCGCTACCGGACAGACATCGGCGAACCCACGGTGGACGGCGGCGACCAGCCGATCCTCGTGGACCGCCAGAACCTGGTGCGCTGGCACGACATGGACGCCGCCAGTAAGGCGACCATCGCGAACAAGCTCCGCGGGACAGCACTGGAGCCTGCGACACCGGAGGACGGGAAGCCGGTCACGGTGGAGAAGCCGGAGCCCAAACCGGTGCCGCCCCAACTGGTCCCGCACACAGGGCAGCCGCCGGGTGAACCTCCCGTACCAGGCGAGGAGCCCGGCGATGCTCTGCCGCAGGAGAGCGCCCGGGCCGCGTACCGGCGCCGACTTCGGGAGGCCCTCGCATCACTGCCTGGAGGCGTCGATGAGCGTGCCGCCTGACCCGGGACCGGTGGTGGTACTGCCGCCGGACCCGCCGAACCATCCACTGCGGGCCAAGGACGTCGGGGCGCTGATCAAGAAGAGGATCGGATGATGAGCGGTTTCACGCCCATATGCCGCCTGAACAGGTAGAATTGTCACATTGAAGACCCCGGCGAGTGCGCTAACACTCCCGGGGCGTGGACGACCTGAGAGACCAGGATCGACATGTCACAGCGTACTTGCACAGTCGAAGGCTGCGAACGTCACCACTTCGGCCGAGGCTTCTGTCGGCATCATCATTACCGGTGGCGCACTCACGGGTCTCCGACCGCAGGCGCACCTATCACCTCGCGTTCGATGACTGCATCACAGCGTTTTTGGGCGAAGGTTGACAAGAGCGGACCGATCCCCGACTACCGTCCAGAACTGGGACCTTGCTGGATCTGGAATGGAACTCGCAGCTCACGCCAAGGAGGCAGGCCGGGGTACGGCAGGTTTGCGGCTGAGGGGCGAACGCATCAGGCCCATCGATTCGCCTATGAGTTGCTCGTCGGCAGGATCGAAGCAGGGCTTCAACTTGATCATCTGTGCCGAGTGACCCAGTGCGTGAATCCCTCGCACACCGAACCGGTGACACCCCGCGAGAACTACCTTCGCGGAATCAGCCTCTGGGCCGAGAACGCCCGCAAAACGCACTGCCCGCAAGGACATGCGTACGACGAGGCGAACACCTACGTAGGCCGCAGCGGGGCCCGGAAGTGCCGGGAGTGCTCGGCTGCTCACCTTCGGGACCTTAGGCATAGGCGAGGCGCAGGAGCCGCTCCAGCCGCTCGTACACATTGCCCGCAAGGCCACCGCTACGACGAAGCCAACACGCTCGTCCAGCCAGATGGCTCTCGAAAATGCCGCGAATGCCGCCGCGAATACCTGCGTGAATACGACAAGAAGCGCGCGGGTCGTAGGCGGAAGCCGGGTGCGGTGCGAAACGCCAACAAGACCCACTGCCCGCAGGGCCACCCCTATGAAGAGGTGAACACCCTGTATGAAGCAGATGGATCACGTAGGTGCCTCACTTGCCGCCGAGAGTCAGACAGGAGACGACGGGCGCGGCGCCGAAGCGGCTAAGCCATATCTCCGCGAGGCGTTCGCCGCCGGTTGGGCTCTCTCTGGGGGTCCAATGACGGACCGAGTGCGAACGGCCTGCGCCGTCGCGGTCGAGACGGCGATCGAACGCCTAGATGACCCGAACATCTTCGAAGTCACCATCGACCTCGGCAAGCTCGAAGGCATGTGGGCCAAGCTGTTCGGCCGCCGCGAAGAGAAGCAGGCCGAACACACCCGACTCGTCGCCGACGCCTGGCGGACCCTCATCGACCGCGACACCGTCGCCGCAACGGTCGACGCCTACCGGGCCCGCATCGGACTCGGCGAGTCCCTCAGCGACTTCGGAGCCGAAGCACTCGCCGCAGCCCGCGCCATGCTCCGAGCCCTCGCCGACCTCACCGGCTGGACCGCCCTGCGCACCGCCATCCGCAACGCCATCGCCGCCGGCCGCGCCGAAGGAATGGTCAACGCCGTCGCGATCGCCGCCGAACGAGCCAGCGTTGTCGGGCTGGAATGGAACATCGCCTTCGGTGATGCCTACCGGTCGCTGGAACGCCTCGATGAACTGTGGGGCGACGCGGACGGCTGGCTCGGCCGCATGGTCGACCGTGCGGCCGGAGACCTCGGCCGCGTCCTCGCCCAGGCGGCAGAAGACGGCGCCTCGCGGGACGAGATGGTCGACGCGGCCATGGACGTCCTCGTCTCCGACGACGTCGAGGCGGTCGCGTTCACCGTCGACTGGGCCATGACGACCGCAGCCGACGACGGCGCCCTGCGCCTATACCAGTCCGAAGGCGTGCAGCAGGTCGACGTCATCACCGCCGGAGACGGCCACGTCTGCCAGACGTGCGGTGACTACGAGGTGGGGAGTCCCTGGGCATCGCTGGACGTCCCCAGGCTGCCCACGCATCCACGCTGCCGCTGCTGCTATGCCGCAGCCGTGTCCCTCTCCCACTTCGCCGACTGGTTCGCCTGACCTGGAGACCTGATGAGCATTTACCGCCCGGCCCGGGTCCTGTGGAACCTGAGCGACTCCGGGACACCGAAGACCCTGTCCGTATCGGGAAACAGCGGCGCGGCCCCGATCAACCTGATCGACATCAGCGATGTATGGCTCGCCGTCACCGTGGTCGGCACACCCACCGGGACCACGCCGACTCTCGACGTCGGCCTCGACGTCCAGGACCCGGACGGAAACTGGTACCCGACCATCGCGAAGATCGCCCAACTGACCACGGCCGCAGGGCGCGGATCCGCGTATGCCGGACTGCACATGCCGATCTCGGGCACCGTCAGCGCGGCCCTGGTGCTGCCTTCGTACGGGCGCGTCACCTGGACGATCAGCGGCACCAACCCCGTGTACCCGCAGACATCAATCGCGCTGGTCGGGAGGTGAATGGCATGGCCGCACGGGTCAAAGGCCGCACGATCGCCACGATCTCCGGCACCGCACTCAGGCCCGGCATCAGCCGCAACCGCCGCCTCTACACGACGGAAGCCATCAGCAATGCCGTACGGCGCGCACAGGAACGCATCGACGACGGCTCGATGCCCATGACGATGCTGACCCACCACGCGGCCGACGACGACTCCACGCAGATCGCCGGACGCCTCACCTCCGTCACGCTCGCCGAGGACGGCTCCGCCAAGTACACAGCCGACCTCGTGAGCACCGAGGCCGGCCAGACGATCGCCGCCCTGGTCGACAACCGCGACGGACAGCCCTTCCTGCGCGGAGTTTCCATCCGGGGCGCCTGGGTGGGCAAGGTGCGCCGCCAGGCCGGCCCCGACGGCGACACGGTGGAGACCGCCGACGATCTGGAGCTCGACGGCCTCGACTTCACCCGCAAGCCGGGCGTCCTCGGCGCGGACGTCGACACGTTCATCCCCGCGGAGGCCGCCAGCGCCCCGGCGGAGACAGCCCCCGAGGGACGGGTGCTGATCCACGAGTCAGTACAGGAGGCGCTGGTGACCACCACGACCGAGGCCGACACCCCGAAGGCGGAGACGCCCGTACCGGGCGATGGCCCGTACGCGGATCCCGGGTACCAGGCCGACAAGAAGAAGCGGTACCCCATCGACACCAAGGCTCGGGCCAAGTCGGCCTGGAGCTACGTGAACCAGGCGGACAACGCCCGCGCCTACACGGCCGCACAGCTCAAGCGGATCAAGCAGCGCATCACCAAGGCCCTCAAGGGCTTCGGCGTGACGGTGGCCACCCAGGAAGGGTGGCTGATCGAACCTGCCCTCTCGGTCACCGAGGCGCTCGCCGAGTGCTGGGGTATGGACTCGAAGGACGCCGGGAACCTGTACGTCTCGCTGACGAACGGCCCCACGACCGTCACCGTCTCCTCGTACAGCCTCGATCCCCACGACCTCGATGCCGTCGGCCGGGCCGCGATGGCCGGCGCCTGTCAGACGCTGCTCACCATCGACCCCGACATGGACGGCGACGTCGACGTTCCTGGCGAGCTGGGCAACGACACGGCGACCGCCACAGCTGCCGGCGCGGCGTGCCCGTGCGGCTGTGGCTGTGCTGTCCCCGAGGCTCCCGGCGCCTGCCCGTGCGAGTGCTCCGAGGGCCAGTGCGTGCACTGCATGGGCGAAGACGACGACACGACGGAAACCGCCATCGTCTCGCCCGCCACCCAACTCGCCGAGACCGCCCCAACGGCCGCCCCTGGGCTGGCTGACGGCGTCACACAGACCCCGGCGCCGGAGAAACCGGCCGCCGAGAACCCCACCCCGGAAGGAGGCCCCGCCATGGCGGAGCCCACCACCGCAGCGGAGACCGCTGCCGCCCCCGCCGTCGGTGGGGTCACCCTGACCGACGACCAGTTCCAGCAGCTCCTCGGTCGCCTCGCTCCCATTCCCGCCGTCCCGGCCGCAGCCGCAGCGGAGTCAGCCCCGGCAGAGGCCGTCGCCGAGACCACGGCGCCTGCGACCCCGGCTGCCGAGGTGACGGAGACCGAGGACCAGCGCATCGCCCGGCTCGTCGCCGAAGGCGTCAAGGCGGCGCTCCCCGGCGCGATCCAGGAGCACGTGGAGTCCACCGGCGGCCCCGCCCGCAAGGGCCTCGTCCAGCCCGTCACCGAGAGCGCGACGGCCGCCTCCGGCCTTCCCGAGGGCTGGCCGCAGAAGCCGCTGCACCAGTACACCGACGAGGAGTGGCGCGCCCACGTCGCGCCGGGCACCGTCGGCGCGATCCTCGGCGCCCGCGGCGCAGCCCCCGCCGAGTAACCCACCCCAGGCCGCCCGCGCGGCCGATCACGCTTCCTGACCGCCAGCTCTACGGCTGGTGCCACTCGGCAGAGATGGTCACCCGGCCCCGCCCACACCCTCCTCGTGGCGCGGGGCTTCTCCATTCCCAACTGCCGAGAAAGGCAAGCTCGCCATGACCGCTGGTGACCTCCGCGAGGCGCTGACCGCAGCCGGTGCAGCCCCCCTCATCAACAAGATCATCGACCCGATGCTGCTGGAGTACCAGCGGCGCTACTCCCCGCTCACCCGGGCCATCCAGACCCGCAAGTGGGACTCCACGGTCTACTACTTCAACCAGCGCACCGCCCGCGCGTCCGGCGGCTTCGTCACCGACGGCGGCGCCCGCCCCGTCTCCAACAGCACCTACGCGCAGAACCAGTTCACGATCCGCAACATGCAGTCCGTGGGCGCGGTCACCGGCTACTCCCAGGCCGTCACCCGCCAGCTCGTCGGCGACCTGCGCCAGCAGGAAATCGAAGGCGGCATCCAGGGCCTGTACTGGGACATCGAGAACGCCATCCTGTGGGGCAACCAGGGCTCCACCCAGTTCGGCGCCTACCCGCAGTTCGACGGCCTCGACACGATCGCCTCGACGTTCTCCGGCACCAGCCAGAACGCCATCGACGCCGCGGGCGCCTCGTTCTCGCTGGGCTGGCTCGACAAGCTCATCGACATGGTCGAGCAGCAGGCCGCCATGGCCGTACAGGACCAGTCGTGGATGCTCACCATGTCCCCGACCGCCGCATCGAAGGTCCAGCAGCTCGTCGTCGCGAACCAGCGGTTCGTCGACAAGGTCGAGGTCGCGGCCGGCCTGAACGTGCTGACCTACCGCGACATCCCGATCATCAAGACGTCGTTCCTGTCGGCGCGCGCGTTCTCGATGGGCACGGTGACGACCGCGACCGCGACGACGGGCGGCAGCCTCGCGGCGGCCACGTACTACTACCAGATCGTCCCGGTCATCGCCCGCCAGGGCGAGATCCTGCCCTCGACCGAGGTCTCCCAGGCCACGACCGGCGCAACGTCGACGGTCACCCTGTCGTTCTCCACCCCGTCCGGCCTCGACGGCTCGCAGCCGAACCTGTACAAGGTGTTCCGGTCGACGGCGACGGGCACGGAGACGTTCCTCGGCTACGTCGACGCCACCGTCGGTGTCGCCGCGGACGGTGTGACGCCGGTCCTCACCACGAGCATCCTCGACGACGGTGTCACCCTCACCCCGAAGAACGGTGCGACCGTCCCGGCCGTCGTGCCGTCGACCTACCAGGGCACGAACACGTCGATGAAGCCGCAGGCGGCCGGGTCGGAGAACATCTACCTGATGGCCCGCGACCCGAACTTCATCGTCCGTCCGTACGTCCGCGAGCTGACCCCGCTCGATGTGTACCCGACCACGTCGAGCCCCGACTCGCTGCCGTTCGCCATCGCTTCGGACACCTGCCTCGCCGTGCGGGCGCCGAAGTACCTGGGCCGGATCAGCCGCGTCTCCACCGCCCTGTCCAGCTGACCGACGAGACTCCGGCGGCGCGCGGGACACAGGCCTTCCGTGCGCCGCCGGGCTCCGACATCGAAGGGAGCGCGCGCATGCCGCTCATCCGTAAGGAACATGCCGGGAACGACTCGTTCGGGAACTCCTGGCCGGAGGACGGGGCGGTCGTCGAGGTTGCCCCCGATCACGCTCAGGCGCTGCTGGCCATTGGTGACGGCGGCTTCAGCGAGGTCGCCCCGCCCGCCGCGGAAGACCCGGACCCCGATACCCCTCCGGCCACCCCTGAGGCACCCGAGGGGGAGAAGGAGATCTTCGAGGTCGACCCCGAGGCGCCCGAAGGCGAGCCGGCGGCCAAGTCCCCCGCGAAGAAGACAGCGGCCCGCAAGACGGCCGCCAGCAAGCCCGTCGAGGAGTAGCCCATGGCCGCGGACTCACCCGTCCCGCTCGCCACCAGCGCGGACATGCTGGACGGGCAGTTCGCGGACCTGGTGCGCGACTACAGCGCCCCCGACCTCGACCAGATGATGATCGAAGCCACCCGCATGTGTGAGGGAATCGCCGGACGACGGCTCGCCCCGTTCACAGGCGTCCCGGAAACCCACCGGGCGACGGGCATCGACCCGGACGAGTACACAGATGCAACGACGCTCCCCATGGACGTCGTGAGCACGCTCGGCACGTCGTACGCGAACGCGCTGGGCTCCGGGGATCAGGTGCGGCACTGCTGGCTGAACGAGTTCGCGGCCCGCTACCCGGAAATGTGGACGTACTCCAACGTGCAGGTCACGCTGGTGCGTTCGTACGGCGGGTCGCAGGCGCTGGGGCCGACGAGCATCATCGGCGCCGAGCCGGACTCCGGTCACATCTGGTTCACGCTCGGCACGTTCCTCCCGCTCGGCTCCCTGATCCGGGTCACGTACGACGGCGGCTACACCACCGTCCCCGCGGACCTGGTGCGGGCGGCCAAGCTCCAGGCTGCTGTGCTGGCGCTCGGTGAAATCGACCCGGGCGGCACCCAGTTCGGGCACGATCCCGGCGCCCTCAGTGAGCAGGCCGAAAAGATCCTCTGCCGCTACCAGCCCACCTGATCGGAGGTGTCCTGGTGAGTTCAGCGGACGCCGTCGCACGCGAGACAGCGTGGCTGGCCGGGTACGACGCAGGCGACGGGCTGCCGGGGCTCCTCAAGGCGTACGGCGGCCCGTTCGACGTGGTGCAGGCGTACGTGCCCCGCACCGGGGCGCAACGCCAGGCCCGCCTGTATGTGACGCGGTCGCAGTTGCGCGTGGAGAGGTTCGGCTTCAACCGGAAGATCAACCACCACACGTTCATGCTGCGCCTGTACTGGCCGCAGTCCTCTCCGACCGGACAGGCCGAGTCCGTGCAGCAGGACTTCGACACGGCCGTCGACCTCGTCGTACAGCGCATCTCCGGCCTGTTCATGGACAAAACGCACGGCGCCCGCTTCCTGTCCGTCGCCGAGAACCCCAACGACATCGACGTCCAATTCGGCGACCCGGAGGCCTCCATCCAGGCCAAGGCCGAACTCACGGCGCTGATCACCTATCAGGCGGACGACCAGGACTACACCTCCTGACCCGACTGCACCCTCACCCTTCAGGCTCTCGCGCGGCGGGGGCCTTCTTCACATTCCCTGCCCGCCTCAGGAGCCCACCGTGAGCCAGGAGCCCGACACCCCGCCGCCCGTCCGGCAACGCAACACCACCCCCTACCCGTACACCTTCGCCGAGACCGAGAGCGGCCCGGCCTACACGGTGCTCCCCGGCGAGACCGCAGAACACCCGGCGCTCCTCGACGGCTGGACCGCCCTCGACGACGAGCCCGAGAAGCAGGCCGCCGAGCCCACACCGAAGCCCAGCAGGAAGCGCGCCGCCACGGCGGACACCGAGACCAGTGATGGAGGTGAGCCGCAGTGACCTTGCTCGGACGGCTCGGATACGTCGGGCTCGCCAAGGAGACCGTGCAGGGCACCTGGGTGACGCCCTCCTACTACCTGGCCTGCACGAAAATCGACTTCGAAATCAACTACGACCAGCTGCGCGACGAGTCGTACCGCAACAACGACTCCAACCTGCAAGGCCTCTACCAAGGCGCTGGGGACTCCTCGGTGGACCTGGAGTTCAACGGCTACCCCGACGCGCTCGGCTACGCGCTGCGGATCATCGGCCCAGACACCGTGTCGGCCGGCGTGTCGACGACCCTGTCCGCATCCACCACCGCAGGTGCCACGTCGATCAGTACGGCGGCGACCATTCCGGTCGGCTCCACCATCATGATCGACACCGGCGCGAAGATCGAATATGCCACCACTGGCACCCCCACCGGCTCCGGCCCGTACACGATCCCCATCGCCACCCCGACGACGGGCCTGACGTACGCGCACAACTCCGCAGTGGCCGTGCTCTCCCAGACGACGCACACCTTCAAACAGTCGTCGACCGTCGCGAAGCCCACCTACTCGCTGACCCAGTCGAACGTCTTCGAGGCGTGGGGATACATGGGCTGCATGCTCTCCGACGTGTCGCTGAAGGTCGACCCGAAGGGCATCGTCACGGTCGGCGCCAAGTACACCGGCTGGATCCCCAGCGTCCAGGCGGGCCCGTTCACCCCGGCGTTCTCGCAGCCCGCGCCGATGCTGGGCTGGCAGTTCGCCATGACGAACGCGGGCGCCACCTCGACGCGCGGTCTGTCGTACGACCTGACGCTGAAGCGCCCGGTCGAGGCCATCCACGCCTCCAACGGGGTGCAGCAGCCCCGCGAGGTGTTCTCCGGTGTCCTCGACGCAGACATCTCGTACAAGGCGATCTACGAGAACGACACCGACTACAACCTGTACCTCCAGGCCCTCCAGGGCAACCCGACGACCATGGCGCTCGTCGCCCCGGTCGGGGCCGGGGTCGACGCGAACGGCTCGTCGCTGACGATCACCACGACACAGGGCGGCTGGAGCAAGGGCAAGCCCGACATTAGCGGCACCTACGTGACCGCCGACTTCGACATCAACGGCATCTACAACGCCACCGACTCCGGCTCCGTGCAGGTAGTGCTGAAGAATTTCACCGCCAGCGCGTACTGACGATCTCCCCGGCCGTGCCCGCGCGTGAGGGCGTCGCGGTACGGCCGGGGCCTCACGCCCTCAACGCCCTCACCCCGCAAGGAGAACCATGTCCGGCTACACCACCCCCTACATCCTCGTACCGTTCCCCGACCTCGGCGACGACGTCAGCGTGCTGATGAAGAACCCCCAACTGCTGCCCCCGGCCGAAATGACGCCGGAGGACGTGGCCCTCGACGCGAACGGCCAGCCCGTCGACCCGCAGGCCGCCAACGAGTCCATGTACAAGGTCATGGCCAAGCTGATCGTCTCCTGGAAGGTGTACGAGGCCTTCACCCCAGGCGACACCCTCGACATCGACCCGGACGCGGACCCCGCCGACGTCCTCGCCTCCCTCGGAGGAGGGGAACAGACCCGCCTCGGGAAGATCACCCCAGAGAACGTGGCGAAACTGCCGCTGGCCATCATCAACCGCATCGGTGAGGAGATCGGCCGCGTCGCGGACCCTCACTAGGCCCGGGCTCCCCGTACTACGAGGACGTCCTCCTGCCCGTCGAGTCCATCATCGAAGGCACCTGGGGCGGGAGCGGGCCGCAGCCGGCGGAGTGGCTCGACTTCGCCCTGATGCGCCAGATGCGCTGGTCGTGGGATGAGCTCCAGCGGACCCCCATGTACGTGCGCCGGTACTGCGTCGACTTCCTCAGCATGGTCAACGAGAACGAGGAACGCCAGATGGAGCGGGACCGGCGCAAGGCGGAACGCGAATCCCGGGGGTGAGTGATGGGTGAACTCCGGCCGGGCGTGTTCACCCGGCTCTTCGCCGAGATCCAGCACGCCGGCCAGATGAA
Source organism: Streptomyces turgidiscabies Car8 (assembly GCF_000331005.1). Lineage (GTDB taxonomy): Bacteria > Actinomycetota > Actinomycetes > Streptomycetales > Streptomycetaceae > Streptomyces > Streptomyces turgidiscabies. The sequence continues at coordinate 18,248 of NZ_AEJB01000272.1, read as the reverse complement.
GGCCCACCGCGTGATCACTCAGCTCGCGCTGGCCGTCGAACGCCAGGCGAAGATCAACACATCGGTCGGCGCGCACAGGCGGGGCACCCCGACCCCTGCGAGACCGGGCGCCGGGCCGGCGGTCGTCTCCGGCACGCTGCGCCGCTCCATCACCCACAGCCCGGTCATCTACGTCGGCGGCGGCTGGGAGACGAAAGTCGGAACCGCCGTCGGGTTCACCCCGCCGCACGGGCGCACGCCGGCGAACAAGTACGGCTACTACCTGGAGAAGGAGGGGCTGAAGAACGGGGCCACGTACCCGTTCCTGAAGCCCGCCTTCGACTTCGGCGCGCGCGTCGTCGCCCCCCAGCTGTACCAGGCCGTGTTCCGGCCCGGCTGGCCGCGCATCTGACCCGCTCAACACCGTTCGTCCACCCCTGAGTTCGAGAGGCGGTGGCAGGCGTGGCGGAAATCGCCGATCTCTTCGTCCGGCTCCGTGCCGAGACCGCCCCGTTCGCGGCCGGGATGCGGCGAGCGTCCGAGGAGGGCGAGGCGCTCACGTCCCGTATGGGCGGGGCGACGGCCATGCTCCGCAAGCTCGGGGCCGCCACCACCCTGGTCGGCATCGGGTTCGTGGCGTACGGCGTGAAGGCGGCAGGCGACTTCCAGCAGCAGATGAACCTGCTAGTCACCGCCTGCGGGGAGTCGTCGAAGAACCTGAAGATGGTCTCGAACGGCGTCATGGCCCTGGCCCGGGAAACCGGCACTTCCACCGGCCAGCTCGCCGAGGGCATGTACCAGGTAGAGAAAGCCGGATATCGGGCCGGGGACGGCCTGAAGGTCCTGCGCGCAGCCGCACAGGGCGCCCGCGAGGAGGGCGCGGACCTCAAGGACGTCACCAACGCCATGACCTCGGTGATGGCGTCGTACCACCTCAAGGCGACGGACAGCGTCCGCGTCATGAACGCCCTCAAGACCGCTGCGGGCGAAGGCAAGATGACGATGCAGGAGTTCTCCGCATCGCTGGCCACGGTCATCCCCATCGCCTCCGCGAACAAGGTCTCCTTCGGCGAGGTGGGTGGCGCGATCGCCACCCTGTCCCAGCACGGCACCTCCGCCCGAGAGGCCACGCAGGAGCTGGCGTCGACGATCCGGAACCTGGCCGCCCCGAACAATGTGGCGGTGCAGGAGATGCAGCGCCTCGGTCTGTCCTCCGTCGACGTGTCCACGAAGCTCGGCAAGCGCGGCCTGACCGGTACCCTCGACCTGCTGTCGGAGACCGTCCTCAGCAAGATGGGCTCGTCCGGGACGCTCCTGCTGTCGTCGTTCAACAAGACGAAGCAGGCCGCGCACGACGCCGACGTGATGATCAAGTCGATGCCGCAGAGCGTCCAGGGGCTGGCCAAGTCCTACAGCTCGATGAGCAAGTCCGACTGGACGAAGGCGCTGAAGGGGATTCCCAACAGCCAGCGGAACCTGCTCACTCAGTACGCGACCCTGATCAACAAATCGAACGGGTTCTCGGCCGAGCTGAAGAGGGGCGGGCCGGCCGCCCAGACGTACACCGAGGCCATCAAGAAGATGACCGGCGGCGCCATCGGGTTGAACACGACACTCCAGCTGACCGGGGAGAACACCGAAGGCTTCAAGGACCGCGTCGACAAGGTATCCAAATCCTTCAACCATGCAAGCAAGGACGTCGAGGGCTGGGCGCTCACGCAGAAGTCCTTCAATGTCCAGATGGGGCGCCTGAAGGAAGCCGTCACTACCGCAGCGATCACCGTGGGCGCGAAACTCATCCCGGTCATCCTCAAGGTCGTCACCTACTTCGAGAAGCACAAGGCGGCGGCCATCGCGCTCGCCGCCGTGATCGCTGGCGTCCTGACGGCTGCCGTGATCTCGTTCGCCGCAGGGGCTGTAGTCGGCGCAGTGAAGGGTGTCAGTGACATAACGAAGGGCCTCATCGCCGCCGCGAAAGCAGTGAAGGCCTTCGCGTTGTCCGAAAGGGTTGCTGCTGTCGCCTCGAAGATCTGGGCGGCCGGCCAGGCGATGGTGAACGCGGTGATGTCGGCAAACCCGATCATTCTGATCGTCATTGCGGTCGTCGCCCTGGTCGCCGCACTGATCTACGCGTACAAGCATTCGGAGCGCTTCCGCGCCATCGTGCAGGCCGCTTTCGCCGGGGTGAAGACCGCCGCGCTCGCCGTGTGGCATGCGCTGGGCGCGGTGTGGAACGGCATCGTCGCTGGCGTTACCTGGCTATGGCATGCCCTCGTGGGCATCTGGAACCGCATCTCAAGCGCCACCAGCACCGTCTGGAACGCGATTGCCGGGTTCTTCAAGAAGTGGTGGCCGCTGCTGATTGTGGTCTTCGCGTTCCCAATCGCCGTACTGATCTCGATCTGGAACCACTTTCACACACAGATCACGGCTGTTGCGCAGGCAGTATGGAACGGGATCCTTGCATTTCTGCGCGGCACCTGGAACGCGATTAAGGCTGTCGCATCTGTCGCCTGGGCTGTAATCAAGGCCGTGATCGTGGCGCCCATGGTCGGACTATGGCACTTCCTGCAATCGATCTGGCACACCATTTCGGGCTGGCTGCGCTCGGCGTGGGGCGCGATCCGGGGCGTCGCCTCGTCTCTGTGGGGGTCGATCAAGTCCGCTATGACCGGGCCGGTGAAGGCGGCCTGGAGCGTCATCAGCTCCACGATGGGGCTGGTCAAGTCGGTGATCGGGAGCAAGCTAACTGCGGCCTGGAATGCGGCGAAGGACTGGGGCTCGAAGTTCTTGTGGGTCGGCAAGGACATCGTGATGGGCATCGTCAATGGCGTGAAGAACGCCGGCGGCGCCCTGTTCGACTCGCTGAAGAGTTTGGCCAATGGCGCACTGAAGTCCGCGAAATCATTCCTGGGCATCAATTCTCCGTCCAAGCTGTTTGCGGCGGAAGTCGGAACCCACATTTCGACGGGCATCGCGCAAGGCGTAACGGAAAGTTCCGCACAGGCGCGTGCTGCGGTGCACGGCGTCGCGAAAGGCATGATTGACCAGGCGTCGAAAACTCTCGGGATCGCCTCACCGTCGAAGGTGTTCCGGCAGCTCGGCATCTACGTCAACGAGGGCCTCATCGACGGCCTGACCAGTTCGATGGCGCGAGTGAAGGCGGCGACCCGCCGCATCGAGAGCCTGCTGATTCAGGCGTACAACAAGGTCGCCGACCTGAAAGGCACGAAGGGCGTCTCCAACAAGTGGGTGAAGTCCCACGAGGCGACGATCAAGCGACTGGAGGCGTATGTCGGCAAGGAAGACAGGCTCCTGCGGTCGCTCGCGGCGAAGCGGGACTCCGTCGCGTCGAAGCTGAAGTCGGCGCAGTCGCGGCTCGCCTCCCTCCAGAAGGCCTGGTCGGACCAGGTCAAGTCCGTGGCCGACGGCGTCATGCAGGGCTTCTCCATCGTGACCGACGCCCCGCAAGAGGGGTTCGCGCTGACCGCGCAGGACGTCGTCAACAAGATGCGCGACCAGATGGCGAAGGCCATGCAGTTCGCCGCGCAGTTGCAGGCGTTGAAGAAGAAGGGCCTGTCGTCGGACCTGATCGCACAGATCGCCGCTGCTGGGGTGGACCAGGGCGGGGCGACGGCCGCCGCGTTGGGGTCCGCTTCGAAGTCCCAGATCCAGCAGATCAACGCGGCGAACAAGGCGACGAAGGCGGCGGCGACGAGCGCGGGCAAAGCGGTCGCCGACTCCATGTACGGGTCGGGAATCAGGGCCGCCCAGGGCCTCGTGAAGGGTCTCCAGTCGCAGGAGAAGGCGATCGAGAAGCAGATGCTGCGGATCGCGAAGGCCATGCAGAAGGCCATCAAGCGGGCACTGGGCATCAAGAGCCCGTCGACCGTGTTCGCCGGGATCGGGCAGTGGATTCCCCGCGGTCTCGCCGCCGGCGTGGAGGGTGGTGCGCATCATGCGACGCGGGCTATGAACCGGCTCGCGAGCTCGGTGGCGGGTACGGGCTTCGGCGGCTCGGGGCTGGCTCTCGCGGGCGGCGGGGGTGGTGGCGGGTCGGTGAACCACTACCACTTCACGTTCAACGTGGAGGGCAGCGTCGCCACCGTCGACAAGCTGTCGAAAGAGGTCGAGGCATCGTTCCTGCGGCGCGGCATGCGCAATCCGCTCACCTACCAGCAGTACAAGCGCTGACCTGCTCGTACGGGGCGCCGCCGGGCGCCAAGAAGGAAGGGGTGCCCGGTGGCGAACCCGAAATTGGCCACGCTCGCCGACATGTTCAGCGGCGCGGCCCTCAACGCGACCGTGTGGAACAACTCCTCCGGCCTCCCGAACGTCTCCCTCGACACGGCCCTGGACCGGGTGCAGATCAACTGCACTTCCGGCTATCCGGCGTTCGGCTCGAACGGCCCGTGGGAGTTCACCTCCAGCTCGATCTATGCGCGCGTCAGCCCGGCCCCGATCGGCGCAGGCACCACCCAGACGATCATGCGGGTGGCCCTCGACGCGAACAACCGGGCCAGCCTCTACGCGGATGGCGGGAACATCCTCTCCGCGACCGTCCTCAACGCGGGCGTCGCCACCGACGTCACCATCGGCGCCTACGACGGCTACAACCATGCCTGGTGGCGGATCCGCGAGGCCTCCGGGAACGTCCTGTTCGAGACCGCCCCGGACGGCTGGACATGGACGACGCGCGCCACGATCGCCCACTCCTGGTCCGCTGCCGCAGTATCCGTCATCTGGATCTGCGGCTACTACGGCACCGAAGCCGCAGGCATGGCCGCCTTCGTCGACCACGTGGGCACCACGAACTCCGCACCCGGCCAGCCGAACTTGAACTGGCCGCTCATCGAGGACGGCTGGGGCGCCTACTGGAACGCCAACGGCGGTACACAGCCCTTGGACCGGTATGTGGAGGTCACCGATCGGACGCGGGACGGCGGGTCGATCAGCCGCGGCCGGCAGTACGAGCTCGACCAAGTGCGTTCCGGCGAGGCCGGCCTGACGCTGGCGAACACGGATGCGGCCCTGGATCCGCTGAACGCGTCGGGCCCGTGGTACGGGAACATTCAGCCCTATCAGCCGGTCCGTAAGCGCGCCCAGTGGCCGGCCACCCGGAACTTGCTCGACCAGGTGATGGCGACCGGCGGTGACCTCGGCGGGTTCTCGGGGACGATCTCTGCGTCGACGTCGGACATCTTCTCCAGCACGGACACTTCCGGCGGCGCGTTCACCGCGTCGGCGACTGCCTGGCAGGGCGCAACGGTCATGCAGTTCGCGGTGCCGAACGCCACCGCGTCCCCGACGAGGATCTTCCACACGCCGCGCTGGTCGCCGATCCCCGGACAGGCGTACACGATCCAGCTGCGGGTCCGTAACGTCACTGCGGCGACGTCCCTGTCGGTGGCGGCGCATATCGGCTGGTACACGACGCCGGGCGCTGGCGTCACCTCGTTCACGTACGGGGCGACGAGCGTCCTCACGGGTTCGACGACGGCCGCGTGGACGACGGTCACGGTCACCGCGACGGCTCCGGCGAACGTGACGGGCATGAACGTCGGGGTGTCGACGGCCGCGACGGCTGCCGCGACGTGCAATGTGCAGGTCGACGGCGTGCAGTTGGAGAAGGGTTCGACGGCCACGACGTGGCAGGCACCCGGCGTCTGGTTTCCCATGTACGCGGGCTGGACGGAGCGCTGGTCGCCGCAGTGGGACATGCAGGGCACGTACGGCACGGTGCAGCCGACGGCGGTGGACACGTTCTCCCTGCTGTCGCAGCAGCAGTTGTCGGATCCGCTCACCCAGGAGATCAACAGCAACAGCCCGCGGTTCGTGTACAAGCTGGACGATCCGAGCGGCTCGGTGGCGGTCACCGACTGGACGGGCAACAACCCGGCAGCCCAGCTCGGGATCAGCAAGTACGGTGCCGGGTCGATCGTCTTCGGTAACTCGATCACGTCCACGGACCCCACCGGCGCGTACACGGGCAGCTCGGGAACCGTCTCCACGGTCAACAACTCCAACCCGGGAACCAACCTCACCTCGGGCGGTGCCACGTTCATCAAGCTCGGCTCGGCGGGCATCCTGGGGCCTGCGGACATGAGCGCCTGGACGCGGATGATCGCCTTCAAGTACACGGGGCCCACTCCCGCATCGGCAGCGGTGGTCTGGTCGGGGTTCGACCGACAGCGCTCCGGAGGCAACCCGAGCGGTTCGATGATGTACTGGCGGATCGCCTCCGACGGGAAGATCGGGCTGGTGCTGCGAGGGCCTGCGACCGGCGGCCCGGGTGTCCTCTTCGAGCAGGGCACGACCGCTCTCGACGGGAACTGGCATCTGGCGTTTGCCGCCTACAGTCGGTCTGGCGCTCTTCTGCGCGTCAACATCGACGGCGCGACGGCGGCCTACAGCAGTTTCGATCCGACCCTCGAACCAAGCGGACTGATCAGCGACAACGTCGCCGCCTACGTCGACCCGACGGTAGGCAACGGAACCACCTACAACTTCAAGGGGGACATCAGCTTCGTCGCCGAGTTCCCCAGCCAGTTGTCGACCACGGCCATGTTCAACATCTACACGGCGTGGAAGTCGGCATGCACGGGCGAGTCGTCGAACGCCCGCTACTCGCGGATCCTCCGGTACGCCGGATACTCGGGGTTCACCTCCATTGGTACAGGCCTCACCACCTCGATGGGCCCGGCCGCGATCGACGGCCAGGACGCCATGTCGGCGCTTCAGAGTGTGGTGGATACGGAGAACGGCGCCCACTACGTCGACCGGGCCGGGGTCATCACCTTCAAGGCCCGCTCGGCCCGCTACAACTCCCTGACCCCGATGTACACGTTCGGGGAGAACGCGGGCGAGTACCCGTACGAGGACTGCACCCTCGACTTCGACTCGACACACCTGTCGAACCAGGTCACGGTCACCCAGGAGGGAACGGGCCAGAACTTCTACGCGACGGACGCGACCAGCCTCGCGGACTACTTCCCGCGCACCATGTCCCGCAGCATCAACGCCTCCGACGCGGGCGAATGCCAGGACGCGGCCAGCTATCTCCTGTCTCGCTACCGGCAGCCCGCACAGCGCGTCTCCTCCCTGAAGCTCCACCCCAGCGCGAATCCGGCCCTGTGGCCGGTCTGCCTGAATCTGGAGCTCGGCACGCGGGTGCGGGTGATGCGCCGGCCGCCGAACGTTCCAGCGATCACCGTCGAGTGCTTCGTCGAGAACATCCAGTGGGACGTTGACGACACGGGCGAGGCCTGGTGCACCTTGCAGTGCTCGCCAGCGGACTTGACGCCGTACGGCATTTTCGCCGCCTGGCACACGACGCTCGCCACGTCGCCGGGGTCGGGTGTCACAACGGTCACGGTGAACGCGTCGCAGGACAACACGAATCCGCTCGCCACGCAGTTGGCGGCCGGGCAGCAGATCGTTCTCGGCCAGAACACCGCCAACCAGGAGACCGTCACGGTATCGGCGGTGGGTGCGACGTCGCCCGGCTGGACGACGGCGGTCATCACGCTCACGGCGGCAACCACGAAGGCGCACACGGCGGGCGACCTGGTGAACGAGGCGCTGCCTGCCGGGACCACCGACCCGACGACGTGGGACACGGTCGCCAAGTTCGACTCCATTACCTTCGCCTACTGAACGGAGAGTCAGCACATGCCCCGTACGGTGCCCGCCTCTGCCAGTGAAGCGCCCGGCAACTATCTGACCGGAGCCCTATGGAGCGCCCAGGTCAAGGCGACCATGGACTTTCTGATGGGCTCCGGCACGAACGGCGTGCCCCGCTTCAAGGGATGGGCGTCCTCCTCCCAGTCCATCGCCACCGGCACCACCGATGTCGCGATCACGTTGGACACCGAGGACTACGACTCGGACAACGGGCACTCCACGTCGACGAACACCAGCCGGTACACGATCCAGGTCGCCGGAACCTACCGTGTCGTCGCACTCGGCGGGTTCGCGGCCAACGCAACCGGCAACCGCAAGTTGGGCATCAACATCAATGGCACGGCGGTCCGTGCCGGATCCATTCAGCAGCAGGGGATTGCCAGCAACAGCTGGAACGGGTGCGTCGTCACCGAAGTGGCGTGCTCGGTCGGCGACTACATCGAGATCGCCATGTGGCAGACGTCCGGCGGGAGTCTGTCGACGGCGGCGAGCCTCGGTTTCGGGCCCGCCCTGATGGTCTGCTGGATCAGCAGCTGACCGCACCGACACGAGGAGCGTTGTGAGCACCAGCCAGAGCAGCACCGACTATCAGGTTCAGCTCGACGTCGCAGGCCATGGCGCCCAGCTGTTCGCGGCGATTGATCTTCCTGCGCAGCTCGGCATCACCGACGCGCTTGCCCTGGCTTTCGTCAAGGCCCTTCAGGACTTCCCCTGGCCCGCAGGTACGACGACCAACGTGCAGGTCAACAAGTCTTCGACGACGTCCGTGTTCTTCGAGACCCATCTCGAAACCGACCCGCCTGTCTTCACCTGACCCTGCCGCAGTCCCCTCGGCCCGTGCCTGGCGTGCGGGCCTTTCTCATGCCTCGTGGAGCCCTCTCGGAGCCCTCGACAGAACCGAGGAGTAGCTGATGCCCGAACTGTGGATGCCCGGCGCGGCCCGGCACTCCCTCGGCAACACCGGCGCCATGGACGGCGGTCCCGCCCGCGCCGTCTGGCACATCACCAGCAACGAGCACGACTGGACGTTCACCAACGAACTGGGCTGGTTCACCGGGGGCGGCGCCGATGTGGCGCCGCACCTGCTGTGGGACCCGTTCACCGGAGAGATCGCACAGTTCTTCCCCGCGGACTCCCGAAGTCTCAGCTTGCAGAACGCCGGCTCGGTGCGCACGAACCGGACGGGGAAGTACTGCATCCAGATCGAGACCGTCTTCACTGCGGGCGAGACGGTCGGCGGTAGGACGTACGCCACCGTGCGGGACACCCCTTGCAAGGGTCTGTCCGGCATTGTGGCTTGGCTTCGGTCTCTCGGTATCGCCGATGGGTGGCCGGGTGGTGCGCCTGTGGCGTTCGCCCGCGACACCGTCTCCATTGACACCTGGATGGGTAGCGGTGGCCATTACGGCCACAACCAGGTCCCCGGCAACTCGCATGTCGACCCGGGCCCGATGCCCAGCTTGTTCACCACCATCCCGAACGAGGAGGACGACGTGCCGCTGACCGATGCGGAAATCAGCAAGATCGCCAAGGCGTCGGCGAAAGAGAACTGGGCGTACCTGCTCGACTCGCCGACCGCAGCCGAGGGCACGAACCCGGCGCGGACGGCAGGGACGTTCCTGCGCTACGGCGACGCCAAGTACGCCGCGACCACCGCGCAGATCGGCGCGTTGCAGGGCGCGGTGACCGCGCTCTCCGCTGTGGTGGGCAGCGCGGGCGGGATCACGGCCGCGCAGGTGGAGGCGGCGGCGAAGGCCGGGGCTGATGCGGCTCTCGCCGAACTCGGTGAAGCACTCACGAAGGAGCACTGATCATGTCTGACCTCAACCTCCCCGCCGTCGACACCGTCGTGAAGACGGCGGCCACCTACGGCAGAGACCTCGCCGAGCGGATCATCTGGACGTTCCTCGGCGGCACCACCGCCGTCGTCGTCGCGTCCGGCCCGGCCGACATGTTCCACGCCTCGTTCTGGCAGGCCGCCGGGACGGGCGGTGTTGCGGCCGTCATCTCTCTGGTGAAGGGCCTCGCCGCGCGCTGGCGGGGTGCGACGAACAGCGCGTCCACTGCCAAGGGCGTCTGAGCAAGGAGCACTACATGCCGGACGAGCCGACACTCGGCGAGGTCGTACGCCGCCTTGAGGCCGTGCACCAGAGCCTCAAGGAGGACTTCCGCGACGTCGCCGGGCGGCTCGACGGCAAGGTGTCCATCGAGCGGTTCCAGTTCGAGAAGGATGCCCAGTTGGAGCGCGAGCGCCTGTCGAACGAGCGGATCAAGGCGATCGAGACGGCGCGGGCACAGGAGGCACGGGAGAGGCAGGAGGCGGAGCAGAAGGCGGCCGACCGGCGTGCGGCTGACCGTCGGCTGCTCTTCTCCGCGCTGATCGCCCCGGTGTTGATGCTGCTCCTCACGCTGTATCTGACGAGCCAGGGGGCGGGGACGTGACGGCGGCGCATGCGAGCTGGCGGCAGCAGCGGCGCCGCAAGGACCTGCTGTTCGCTCTCGGGCTGCTGGCTGCGCTGGCGGGGTTGGCGGTGCTGGCGTTGTGGGTGCAGGGTGTGACGCGCGATCTGCGGTCGGCGGTGGAGGATCGGGATGCGCTGGCCCGGCAGGTGGAGCGGTTGGGTGGCACGCCGGTGGCGGGTCCGTCGGGGAGTCCGGGTGTGCCGGGTGTTTCGGTGACGGGGCCTCCGGGTGCGCTAGGGGCGACGGGTCCGACGGGGGCGGTCGGCCCGTCTGGTCCGCCGGGCGCCACTGGTAAGGCGGGCAGCCCTGGCGCGGTCGGCGCTTCGGGTGCGCCTGGTAGCCCGGGTGCGGCTGGTGTGCCTGGTGCTAACTCGACGGTGCCGGGACCCCAGGGTCCACAGGGTGTCCCTGGTCCGGTTTCCACGGTGCCGGGCCCGCAGGGTGAGCGCGGCGAGAAGGGCGACGCCGGAGCGACTGGTCCGGCTGGCCAGTCGTGCGAGGACGGCTACTCGTGGCAGACCCCGTCGTACGATCCGGATGCGCGGGTGTGTCGTCGTGATGGTGCCCCGGATCCGTCGGAGTCCCCGTCGTCGAAGGTTGCTGCGGGGTTGGATCCTCGCCGCTTGCAGTACGCCTAGGGGTCGTTATGCCTGAACCTGCCCCGCGCGAGCCCCGCCGCGACGACACCGCCGCCGACGCCGCCAGCCTCGAACTGATGGGCCGTCTCCCCGAGCAGCCCTCCCCGCAGTGGTCGGGCTTGTTCCTCGAACCGCCCCCGCTGCCGGAGCCTGAGGAGTAGCCGTGCCCCGCATGCTCGCCCGCGTCCACCCCTCCTTCTGCCCGGTGTGCCGTCGAAGCCCGGGCGTGGACTGCCCGGACTCGGGTGTGGATGGGAAGACCCAGCGGTCCCGGGAGAAGCGGGAGTGGCGACGGGAGGTGCGGGCCGTGATCGCCTCGCGGCTACCCACAGAGTGACAAGGGTTTTCAGTAGCCGCGCGCCCGTGAAGTGATCTACCAGTCTGGGACGAATCAGTAGCTCAGTAGTAGTTCGGCCCCTCCCGCCTTCGGGCGGGAGGGGTCCTTTCGCACGTCCGGGCACCACCCCGGGTTGCTGGCGGACCGACCGGGTGCAGCGTCAGCACGACCACGGTAGGGCGCCACGTCCCGTACGTCTCCCCAGGGCTGGGGGATTCGGCGGATTCCTCCGCCGCTGGCGTCTCTTGGCCTCGCCTTCCTCCGGGAGGGCGAGGCCGCTTTACTGTGCGCGGGGTCAGGTGGCGGCGGGCGGCTCTCCTGCCTTGGCGGGCGTTGAGGCGTACCGGTGGAGCGCAGTGACGACGACGTCAGTGATGGTCCTGCCTTCTGCTGCCGCTTTGGTCTTGACGGCGTCCCAGACACCGTCGGGTACGCGGACGTTCCGGATAGGTGTCTCTCCGGTCTTCGGCCGGGCCATGCGGTCACCCCCTCATCTGTAGGTACAGAAACTAGCATCCATCTTGGAAGACGGCTTGACAAGGGGTGGAGTGTGCGCGCATTCTGTAGGTACAGAAACTTGTGACAAGCAGGGAGAAGTAGTGAGCGTCATGACCGAGAACAAGCCCGAGACGTTCGAGCCCGTCGACTTCAGTAACGTGCACGAGGGCGACCGACTCCAGTTCGTCACCGCCAACAACGGGTTCGATGGCGGTGACCAGGTGTGGCGCACCGGAAGGGTCACCAAGGTCACCGCCAAGACCGTGACCGTCGACTGCGACTCCAGCCTCCTCGGTAGGGGTGCTCGTCTACGTCGGGCCGACTGGCCCTACCGCTGCGTGAGCAAGGCCGTCGCCGAGCAGCCTGCCCGACAGTCGAACGACGCCGAGGGCGCCAAGGTCGATCTGGATGACGGCTACAGCACCTGCGTGTACTGCGGCTTCGCAGCGAAGACCCGCACGGACGGCACCATGCGCAAGCACCGTGTCGCCAAGGACGCGGGCCGCATCGGTTCCAGCGGCTCCCTCCCTCAGGACCCGCACGGCCCCATCTGTCAGGGCTCCGGCCAGAAGATGGGCCGCTGGGTCATCGACAGCAACGGCTTCCTCGCGCAGGAGTGGTGATGACCGAGACCCCCGTCTCCCGCGAGGCCGCCCTGACCGGAGTCCTCCGCGCCACCGACCATCGTGACGCCTCGGCGAGCTCGGACACCGGCCGCAGCGTCCGCCCGGTCATCGAGCACGCGCTCACCGTCTACTACGACGGGAACGCCGAGCTTGCCCGCACCCTCATCGATCGCCTGATCGCCGAGGGTCAGAGCCGCTGAGGTCCGTCCACCGTTCACCAAGGAGGAATCCCATGCTCTCCACCGTCATTCGCCCCAACCCGACCACGCCGGGCGACTACCACGAGGCCCTGGTCCACCACATCGGCCACGACCTGGCCGTGCGCTCCAACATGCAGGAGTTCCAGGTCGTTGTCGTGCAGTGCGTGTCCGATGACGGCCGGGTGTCCCTCACGGTGCGTCCGGACGAGGTGCCGGTCGACGAGGCGCGGTGGCGGCCCCACCTGTACGCCCCGCTGTTCTTTGCGGGCCGGTCGGTGGGATGCCGTACCTGCCAGATGCCGGTTGCTCGGTGACGAGAGCACGGAACGGTGCCCCGGCTGAGGTAAGCAGCCGGGGCACCGCCGTACACTCTATGCAGGCGCTCGCGCCGCTGGACTCCCACCCACACAGCAGGGGCGTCCAGGGATGGGATGCCGGGGCGGCCCTACGGGGCGGAACCCGGCGAGGCTGCCGCAGTACGGCCTGAACGCGGACCCTGCCGCCCCGCCCGTAGGAAGCTGAAGCCCCATCGCCTTCGTGGCGGTGGGGCTTCGGCGCGTTCACGCCGCTTCCGCGACCCCCGTCCGCACTGCCTCCGCCCACTCCCCGAGCAGCGCCTCATACTCCCGGCGTTGCCCGTCCGTCAGCTGCCCGCCTGCCCGCAGCCACAGCGCGCGGATCTGGTCGTTGATGGCGGCAGCAGACCGCGCGGAACCAGGGGCGAGGTCGTCGGGAGGCATGCAGCCAGGATATCGAGCGAACAGGCCGGAAACTCATGGCCGGCCACTCGGAGGCCTCACATAAGGAAGGTCCCGCCCCATACCCTGACAGTGTCGAAGCTGTTCAGAGATAGGGGCGAGACCGTGCCTGCTGATGCTACCCCGGACCCGTACGCTGACCCATTGAAGTTCGGCCAGAGAATGCAAGTCCTCCGCGAACGCCGCGGCATGAGCCAGGTCCAGTTGGCCGACCTGGTGGGCATCTCCCCACACACCCTCCGGAAGATCGAGAACGGGCAGCAGAAGGCGCCCGGCCTCGAGATGGTGATGCGGATCGCCGAAGCTCTCCGCGTCCGTGACCTCGCCGATCTGACAGGCCACCCCGACATGCACGTCGACCTCTTCATCGGCCCCGGGCACCCGCGCCTGGCCGCGGTCAAGGCCGCCATCGACAGCTTTCCGCTCACTTCGAGTGTTGAGCCGCCGCCCGTCGCCCACCTCGAAGCGCGTCTGCATGCCGCGTGGAAGGCCCGGCATGAGGCAGGCAATCACCGCGAGGTGATCGGGAAGCTGCTGCCCGACCTCATCCGCGATGCGACCGCCCTGGTACGGCACGCCGACACCGCGAACGACCGACGTCACGGCCAAGGCCTGCTCGCCCAGACGTACTCGTTGTCACAGTTCTTCGTCGCCTACCAGCCCGACTCGAGTCTCCTGTGGCGTGTCGCAGAGCGGGGCATGGTGGCCGCCCAGGATTCGGGCGACCCGCACACGATCGGCGTCGCAGCCTGGCTCCTCGCCCAAGCGCATCGTGATTCCGGCCGTCACCATTTCGACGCGGCGGACGCCGTCAACTTGGAGGCGGTCCGCTTCCTCGAGCCGCTGCTGCCCGATGCGGATGATGATCTGCTGGCCATCGCGGGGGCGCTCCGGTTCGAGTTGGGCTACACGGCGGCCCGCCGACGGGAGACGGGCACGGCGTGGGGGCATTGGGACAAGGCGCGGACCATGGCGGAGCGGCTGCCTGCCGACTACTACCATCCCGTGACGTCGTTCTCCCGGGCCATCATCGGTGCGCACGCGGTGACCGTCGCCGTTGAGCTGCACCAGGGCGGGGAGTCTGTGCGGCAGGTTGCTCGAGCGGATGAGTCGGTCATCAAGTCGAAGCCGCGGCGGGCCCGTCATCGGATTGAGGAGGCTCGGGCGTTCCATCTGGACGGGCAGCCGGATGTGGCGATCGCGACCCTCGCGAAGGCGTACAAGGCGGCACCGGAGACGATCAAGTACAACGGGTATGCGCGTGCCATTCTCCTCGAGGAGACGGAGTCGACGCAGGCTCCTCGTCGGCGGCGTGCGGCTGAGCTGGCGGCGGAGATCGGCATCCTGGCTGCTTGAGGGCACCGACCGGATTCCGGTCGGCGACGCCTTGGGGCCGCACCTACGGTCACTGATGTGAGACAGATCACCGGGGCTGCGGAGCACGTCAAGGCTGGGGACGCATGGCTCGCCGACTGCTCGGCGCGCCCGGACCTCGCACGCCAGGCATGGGCACTGGGGGCCCTCGCTCCACTGAGGAGCGGCCCCCACTGGCTCGTCGCCGAGTCGATGCTCACCGACGGCATGGAGGCCCTGAGCCGCATCCGCCAGGAGCGCCGCGGCCCGGTCCTCGTCGACCCGTTGCTCGAGCGGGCCTGGTGGCTGCTGCCGACCGGTTCCGACGGGACGCTGACCCACGTCCGCCACGTCCTGGTGCAGCCCGCGGGTACGCCACTGCACTGCCCGCCAACGGGGCGGCAGGCGTGCGGCCGTTTCTGGCTGCACCGGCCCGACGGTTCTGGTCGCCTCACTGACCCTGCCATTCTTGCCGCCGCGCTCGGCCCGGTCGGCAACCCGCTCCCCATGGAGGCATCCCGATGACCGAGACGACACCGCTCCTCGACCAGGAGGAGCAGGAGGACACCGTCATCCTGGCGCTCAAGGCGCTGCTCTTCAAGCAGTCGACGCAGCCACGGGACAAGGCCGCCCTACGCGCCCTCATCGAGGAGGAGACCCTCCTCGCCCGCGAGAACGTACGCCGGGCCCTGATCGTGACGAACGATCAGGGCACGCCGGTGGGCTGCGCCTGGGACCGAGTCGCCAAGGAGCGGTTCGGTCTCGGCCTGGACGAGGAGCAGCGCATTTTCCTCGACGTGATTCTGTCGGTGGCGGGCCCGCATCATGTGAATCTGGGCTGGCTGATGGAGGTCGGCGACCGGCGTCTCGGGATCCTGCTGCGTGCGATGACGGAGATGGCGGGCAACAACACCATCGCGATCGGCACGAAGCTCTGAGCCCCCGCCACCGGTGCCTACCCCGACGCCGGTGGCGGGATGTGCCGGCCGCCCCGACGCCCCGTTCGGGCCGGCCGTGGTGGCCCGTCGCAGTGCTCCCCTGTTCTGCGGCGGGTCACCGGAGCGTGGGGTGTGAAACCGGTTGGTCGGCTCGGGCCACAGATGCACGCCGGGTCAGATGTTCACACGGGGCTCACAGGGGCCACGCAGATATATGCACCCGGCACTCTTCCGTTAACGCTGGTTCTGTTATTGACTCGGATTCAAGCCGGGCGCCGCTGGGGATGACGGCTACCCGTTGAGGAGGTCGGTGACGTGTACGCGCAGGGCGTGGGCCAGCAGGAGCAGATCTGCATACCGTGGGTCGGTGACCGCATTCTCATACCGCTGAATGGTCCTCCGCTCGACCCCCATGCGGTCGGCTAGCTGATCCTGGGTGAGTTCGGCGGCACGTCTGAGGTCCCCGATCCGGTGGCCGAGGGTGATCTGTCTGGCACGGACCCAGTCGGGTCGGGTATTGCGGCGGGCTGGCACTCGGTAAACGCTCTGAGTGCAGCGATCTTGTGTCAGTACCTAAACTGTCGCTTTTGCTCGACCCGTGGAACGCTCAGCCTTGCGGCCTTCTGGCATATGCCGCAGGGCTACGGGTAGCGTCCAGAAATCGAACGCATGTTCACTCGATCGTGTGAACCACCTCTGGCCTGTGCGTTCCGTTGAACAAGGCGGGCAACAGCACCACGCCCCCACAAGCCGGCCGGTCGTCGCATCGCCCCCCAGGCAGCGGCGATCGGTCGCCGCGCCCCTCGGTTCCGGACCCCCGGACCGAGGGGCGCACCCCTACTTCCAATCGATCTCCACGGTCGACTCGTCAAAGTAGCCGCCCCCCGGCAACCGCCCCCGCCTCGCCGGATGCACCGTCACCGACATCAGGTAGTCGATGTTCGCCCGCTTCCGTGACAGGTCGAAGCCCGGACTGTTCCACAACGCCACAGGATCTTCGGCGCTGACCAGCTCGGCCGCCGGGTTCCGCTTCACCGCCGCCTTCATCTTGTCCTCCGCGGCCTGAAGCCGGGCCCGCGCCGGCCCGGACGCGGCCCGCCACTCCTGCCGGTCCATCTCGCCTGCACCGAACGAGGCGGCCAGCTCGTCGACCCGTCGGCGTGCAGCCCGCATCTCCCCCTGCAAGGCGCGCACGTCGACCGGGTCCTCGCGCGGGCTCAACAGGTCATGAGCGTCCGGCCGGGTCAGGCGGTCCATCAGCTGCATGATCACGTAGGAGTCCAGGTCGGGGAGATCCCGGGTCACGCAGTCCTTAACCCGGCACCGGTACACCGGGCGCGTACCGCCGCCGCGCCGATTCGGCTTCGACGACGCCTTCAACGTCGCACCGCACACCCCGCACAGATAGATGTTCGACCCGAGATGCCTGCGGACGTTCGCGGCCGACGGCTTGCGGGACGGGTCTTCAAGGACTGCCGCCATGCTCCGCCACGTCGCCTCATCCAGGAGCGGCATCCAGTCCGCCCGGCCCACGACGTCCCCGCGGTGCTTCATCAGCCCCGCGTTCCGTGGCCGCAACAGAACGGCCCGCAGGTTGGGTGCACGCTGCTGCTTGCCGTGGCTGGTGACCAGGCCCGCATTTGCCATCTCGTGGGCCAGGGAGTTCAGGGACGTTCCGGCAAGGATGGCGTCCGCGGCGTCGCGCAGCGTCGCGGCCTCCGACCCTTTCTCGAACCTGGCCTCGATGCCGCAGTTCGCGCATACGTGGGTCACCGTCAGCGTGTCCTTGGCTTCGCATCCCCGGCATGAGAGGTTCCGGGTGAACTGGTCGACCGCGCCGCAGCCGTCGCACTGGCGGCGAACGGTGAATCCGTCCGGGCCGGTTCGACCGCAGTCCGGGCATAGCAGGGTGCGGGGGGTGACGCCGTCGGCCTCATATCCGAAGGGCCGCGGGCCGCCCGTGTATTCACCGTGCTCGACCTTCTGATCGCGCGCACGCCTGGCCCGCTCGATCATCCGCTCGACCTCGTAGCGCGCCTGGACGCCGAGCTGCCGGGCGATCATCCGGCCGGTGGCGGTGGACAGGTCGAGCTGGCCGGCCTTCACTGTGCGAGTGTCGATGCCCTTGGGGCCGCAGATGTCGATGTACTCCTCCAGCTCTACGGGCGAGCGGTGGAGCCGGTCGGTGTGCCAGGCGATGACGCAGTCCGCTTCTTCGTCGCGGAGGGCTGCGAGCATCGCCTGATAGTCGGGGCGGCGCTTGCCCGAGTAGGCGGAGAGGTCGTTGTCCTCGAAGACCCGGACGATCTGGTACTCGGCCTGCGGAGTGGAGAGTTGGCCGGCGATGGCGCGGCAGTCGGCGACCTGTCGCTCGGTGGCGAGGTGTGCGCCTTCACGGTCCTCGCTGATCCTGGCGTAGACGAAGCAGCGGATGACCCTGCGGACGACGGTGATTGCGGGTTCGAGTGGCACGGGGCGAGTCTGTCACTCTAGAGGTGTCTTCCGCAGCTATTCGGCGGCACCAAGAAGTGGCGCAACCTGGAGAAGAACCCGAAGGTCGCGCTGGTCGTCGACGACGTGGTGAGCGTGCGTCCCTGGAAGGTGCGCGGCGTCGACATCCGGGGTGAGGCCGAACTCCTCACGGGACCAAACGAGTTGGGCCCGCACTTCAGCGACGAGGTGATCCGGGTCCACCCGAGGCGCATCCACAGCTGGGGCCTTGAGGAGGACTGAGAGTCGTCACCGTCCCGGTCCCGGGGTGAGCGGGACGCCCTC
>NZ_AEJB01000271.1 GCF_000331005.1 Streptomyces turgidiscabies Car8 | reverse complement strand
CCTCCAACGGGCGGGCGATGCTCGCCCAGTGGGGGTTTCGGGAGGTGATGAGGATGTTGCCGGGCCCCCCGACGGGGAAGAAATGGGGTACCGCTTCCGGGCTTTCGGCGTTCCCGAAGACCAACAGCCAGTTCGTATAGGGCAATCCGATCCGCAGGGCCTCCAGAACGGCGGCCACGGTCGAGGGCAAGTCGCCGCAGGGCGGCAGACCGAGTCCGGGGGCGAGTTCCACCAGCGACATGGAGATTTTCTGCCGGCCCACCGGGGGTTTCGGGGTTTTCGACTTCGGTTCGGGGGTTACGACGTCCGCGCCGCCCGGCGCTCCATCGCGTCCCGCGCCCGGTCCTCCGTCGGATACACCTCGCACATGTGCCTGCCGTCGGGCGTGGCCGTGTGCTCGATCTCCCAGAGGGAGACCTCCTCACCGCCGGGCAGCAGGAAGGCGTGCTCGTAGAGCGAGAAGCCGATACCGGACCGGCCCGCGCGGCACGGGCGCCCGAACGCCTGCGTGATCTGGTGCGCGAACGCCTCACGCAGCAGCTCGGCGGTCTCCGCCCCCGGCCGGTCCGCGTTCTCCGCCCGCCTCAGTAAACGCCGCGCGTGATCGGCCGAGTCGTCCGGAACGTACATGTGCCGCGGCTGGACGACCGCGGCCAGCTGCACCGTCACCGGCAGCTCGAAGTCAGGAGTGTCCGCGGGCAGCGGGAGCCGGGCCGTGGCGGCGCGCAGCTCCTCCTCGTCGACGTACACCTCGGCCTGCGGACCCGCCCCGGGCGTGGTGTTGTGCACCAGCTCCCACAGGGTGAGCGCCGAACCGTCGGCGAGCAGCCAGGTGTGGCGGTACGTCTCGCGGTGCAGGCCCGCGCTGTGGTGCGCCGAGTGCAGCGAACTGTCGTGCGCCAGCGCGCAGTCGAGCCGCCGTATCGCGTCGTCGGGCAGTTCGAAGGAGTTCAGCGCACGACCCAGGAGCCGCTCGAGATGCTCCTCCGGAGACTCGGGCGACTCGGGTGGTTCGTACGCTGCCGTCTCGTACGGAACGCTCAAGGCTTCTCCCGGCGTTGCTGCATGTCACCTTGTGGGTGCATACCGTAGCCCCTCGGTCGGACATCATGTCCGGGAACCGAGAAAACGTACGTCCTGAAGACGCCCGGGCCGCGCGAAAAGTTCCCGCACGGCCCCGAAAACCGTCAAATGATCCGTCCAACACGCCCTGCTCCGGCGGCACTTCAGACGCTGCCGGACGTCAGCGTCCCTCAGGCAGCGCTCTCTGCCGTCCACTCGCTCCACGACATGTTCCAGCCGTTGAGACCGTTGTCCGGCGCGACCTGCTTGTCGGCGGAGTTCTTGACGATCACGACGTCACCGATCGACGAGTGGTCGAAGAACCACTTGGCGGGAGTGTCCCCCTGACCCCCCTGCACGTCCTGCAGACCCACGCAGCCGTGGCTCAGGCCGGTGCGCCCGAAGGGCGGGTCGCTCTTCTTGTACCAGTAGTTGCCGTGGACGAAGGTCCCGGAGGTGGTCAACCGCATCGCGTTCGGGACGTCCTTGATGTCGTATGCGTTGGCCAGGTTGACCGTCCGGCTGTCCATCCGCGTCTCCCGCAGCTTCTCGGAGATCACCATCTGCCCGTTGTACGTGGTGAACTCGGGGGCGCCGGCCGAGATCGGGATGCTCTTGACGGTCTGGCCGTCCCTTACGACCGTCATGGTCTGCGTGTTGACGTCGACCGTGGACACCTGCGAACGCCCGATCGTGAAGCTCACGGTCTTCTTCTGCACCCCGACCGCGCCGTTCGCGCCCTTCACCCCGTCCAGGTCGATCTTCATCGTGACCTTGGAGCCGGCCTTCCAGTACTCCTCGGGCCGGAAGTCGAGCCGCTGCGCTCCGAACCAGTGCCCCACCACCTCCTGCCCGCTGCTCGACGTCACCGTGATGTGCGACCGCACGGCCGCCTGGTCGCTGATGGCCTTGTCGAAGGTGAACGAGACCGGCATCCCCACCCCGACCGTCGTCCCGTTGTCCGGCGTGTACGTCCCGATGAAGCTGTTCGCCTTGGTGACCGTCGTGAAGGTCGAGTCGGCGGCCTGGGTCCCCCCGTCGGCGTCCTTCGCGGTCGCCGCTATTCGGTACCGCGTCCCCCGCTCCAACTGCTGCGCCGGCCGCCAGCTGCGCCCGTCCGCGGAGACCGCGCCCGCCACGGCCGCCCCGGTCTCCGCGACGGTCATCCGCACGTCGGTCAGCGTGCCGCCGCTGACCTTCACGCCGGTCGTGTTGACCGACGCGCCCGCCGAACCGTCCTTCGCGGAGATGGCGATCCGCACGGCCGACGTCGCGACGGAGCTGCTGCCCTTGCCGCTGCCACTACCGCCCTTGCCCCCCTTGCCGTCGTCGTCTCCGCTGTTGTCGCCACCGCACGCGGTGAGGCTCAGGGCGCCGACCATCAGGACGGCACATGCCCCCAGTGCGCGCCGAGCTGTTGTGTTCGGCGTTGTCACGGGCTGCTCCAGTTTTGTGTGATGTGGGTGATCCGTTCCGCTGCGTGAGGAAAGAGGGGATCACCCCCGGCCCGGGTTCCCGCCGATCATGTTCACGTCCATCACGTGACAGAACCGCGACAATCACACCTCAACCGAGAAGAAGACGGCACGAGTTACTGGCCCCAGGCGCCCCCGGTGCCTTAGGACTGCTCCCCCTACAGCTCCCCGTACAACTCCCTGTACGACGGCCACGCCCCGCCCGGCCCCGTCACCGACTCCGCCGCCCGCACCGCCCGGACGATCGCCCGCGTCACCAGGTCCGCGCTCGCCTCCAGGATCTCGTTCAGCGCGAGCGGGTTGTCCTCGGCCAACGGACGCGCCCCCGTCGCCAACGTGAACACCGTGTCGCCGTCGGTGAGCAGATGCACCGGCCGTACGGCCCGCGCGATGCCGTCGTGCGCCGTGCCGGCCACCTTCTGCGCCTGCGCCTTCGACAGCACCGCGTCGGTCCCGACCACCGCCAGCGTGGTGTTCAGCGGCGGAAGAGGAGCCTGCGCGGCGACCTCGGCCAGCCGCCGCCGCGCCGCCTCGTGCACACCGGCCGACGGATACCCGACCCGCCGCCCCTCGAACAACTCCCCGTACAGCACCCCCGTTTCCGGATCCACCGAGAACCCCGCCGCGTTGGCCACCACCAGCGCCGCCACCGTGATCCCTGACGGGAGGACGGTGCTCGCGGTGCCGACCCCGCCCTTGAGATGCCCGACCACGGCCCCCGTACCAGCGCCCACGCACCCTTCCGGGACGGGCGCGCCGGGTTCGCTCGCGGCGGCCTCCTCGACGGCCGCCAGACCGGTGGCCGCGTCCGGCCGGGCCCGGAAGTCGCCACCCCGGCCCAGGTCGAAGACGCAGGCGGCGGGCACCACCGGCACGACGTGCCCGGGACCGGGCCCGACCCGCACCCCGCGACCCCGCTCCTCCAGCCACGCCATCACCCCCGACGCCGAGTCCAGCCCGTACGCGCTGCCGCCCGTCAGCACCACCGCCTCGACGGTTCGCACGACGTTGCGCGGATCCAGGGCGTCCGTCTCCTTGGTGCCGGGTCCGCCGCCCCGCACGTCAACGGCCGCCACGGCTCCACCCTCCGGTGCGAGCACGACCGTCGTCCCGGTGAGCCACCCGTCGCCGATACGGGTCGCGTGCCCCACCCGCAGGCCGGCGACATCTGTCAGAGCGTCAACTGTCATGACGCCCAGTGTTGTCCAGCGCCCCCTTCCTCCGCCTCCTCAGCCTTCCTTCGCCGCTTCCGCGTCTCTCGCCCGCCGCTCCCCGGCCGCTGCCCGGGCGGTCAGCGTCACCCCCGTCGCCACCGCGAGCGCCGACACGAGTCCCGCCGCGAGCACCGCCCAGTCGCCCAGGAACGTGCACACGATCACCAGCAACGCCGTGCACGGCAGGACCAGTTGCTCGGCGACGCCCACCTTGAAGTAGCGCGAGTGCAGAGCCCAGACCGTGACGAGGTAGAGCGCCGTCGGCAGGGTCACGGCAGCGGACGCGGCCGTCGTGGAGAGGTGCGCCTTGCCGACCGTCTGCTCGACCGCCACCTCCAGGCCCGCGCCGATCGCGGCGGCCGACGCGAAGATCAGGTAGTGGCCGTACCCCCACAGGAACGCCTGCCCGCTGGTACGCAACCGTCCGTGGATCGGGACGGCGAAGTAGATCCACCAGGCGGAGAACACGATCAGCAGCCCGCCCGCCGCGATCGGCAGCAGATCGGCCAGCGCGTCGTTCTCCTCCACACCTGACTTCACGGCCACCGTCGCCGCCGCGATCGCCTCGCCCAGCACGATGATGGTGAACAGCCCGTACCGCTCGGAGATGTGGTGCGGGTGCCAGGGGGTGGTGAAGCTCCGCTCCGCGTATACGGGGACCGCTAGTTCGACGAGCGCCATCACCAGGAACACCCAGGGGCGGCCCGACTCCGGCAGGACCACCAGCCCCAGCCAGCCGACCATGCACAGGAGCACGCCACCGGCGTACCGCACTGCCGTCGTCCGTTCGGCGCCGTCGGCCGCGCGGGCGGCCCGCAGCCACTGGGCGGCCATCGCCAGCCGCATGATCAGATAGCCGAGCCAGACGAGCACGAAGTCGTGGTGCTCGAAGGCCCGCGAGACTCCGGCCGCCAGCACCAGGACACCGGCGATCTGGACAAGGGTCACGACCCGGTAGAGCACGTCGTCGTTGTCGTAGGCCGAGGCGAACCAGGAAAAGTTCATCCAGGCCCACCAGATGGCGAAGAAGACCATCGCGTAGTTGAGGATGCCCTCGCCCGCGTGCCCCTCCGCGACGGCGTGCACCAACTGGACGCCCGCCTGGGCGACGGCCACCACGAAGCACAGGTCGAAGAAGAGCTCCAGCGGCGAGGCGACCCGGTGCGACTCGTCGCGTCCGCGCGCGGTCAGCCTGCGCAGGGGCGCACCGAGGCTGCCACCGCCCGAGGTATCGGGTGCGTCGGGTGCGTCGGGTGCGTCGGACACAGGCGAGGAACTGGACGTCATACGCCCCAGCACAGCAGACGGGCACCCAGGGTGCAGGCCGAAGGGCGGCGCCGGAGCGTGATCGTGATCCGGCGGGCGCCCCACGGCCCGGCCAGGCCCCGGCAGGAGGGACGTACCCTGGAGCCATGAGCAGCCCCGCCGCCCCCGGACCGCGCGAGCCGAAGCCCGCGCTGATCTTCGACGACCCGCTGGACCAGCAGTCGTCGGACGACACGGACCGGGGGTGGGGCGAGCGCCCGGGCGACGGCGGCGACAGCGCGGCCGACCTGAAGCGCTTCCTCGACGAGAAGCCGCCCCACCACCTCTGAACCCGCCGAACCAGGCCGGTCCTTACCGCTCGTCGTACCCGGTGCCCCGCTGGGCCACCAGGGCGTCGCGGATCTCCTTGAGGACCTCCAGCTCGCTCACCTCGATGACCTCCTGCGCGCCCTCCTTCGCCTTCTGGCGGGCGGACACCCTGGCCAGGTACTTCGCCATCGGCAGGACCATCAGGAAGTAGACGACGGCCGCGGTGATCAGGAAGGTGAGCGTGGAGCCCAGGACTGAGCCCCACATGATCCGGATGCCGGTCGCGGTGTCGCCGGTGCCGGTGCAGGGGTCCTTGATGCAGGAGCTGTAGTTGTCCAGGTTCTTGGTCCCGAACGCCCCCACCATGGGGTTGATGACGCCCTTGACCACCGAGTTGACGATGTTGGTGAACGCGGTACCGATGACCACCGCGACCGCCAGATCGACGACGTTGCCGCGCGTCAGGAAGGCTTTGAAGCCGTCCCAGACGCTCGGTTGCTTCTTCTCGCTCACCGCGGGGCCTCTCCTCGTACACGTCGTACACGCAAATGGTGGAACAAACAGCTCCGCAACCTACGTCAACGCCCGGCAGGGCTGTCCAATTGGGTGACTCCAACGAGGGACTTGACGGTGGACGGTTCGAGGAGATCACGCGTCGGCTCACCACAGGGTCACCGCCAACCGCGCCGTAGCACCAGCGCCGGCCAGCAGGGACCCCGTGGCGTGCGGGACCGAGAGCACGACCAGCGCCCCGCCCTCGGCCACGCTGTCCTGCGACGTCGGGGCCTCCGGAACCTGCGTCACCCGTGCCCGGCGCGCGACCACCCTGGCGGCGGTGCCCGTCGGGGACTCCTCCGCCGCGATGACGTCGACCCGGTCACCGGGACGCAGCAACCGGACCGTGGCCGCGTCGGCGATCCGTACCGGTGCCGTCACCATCTCCACCGCCGGGCGTGCCCGCACGGGATCCGCCACGGGGTGACCCCGGACCCGGCCGGTGTCGGGCGCCGGCCCCGTTGCCTCGCGTGGGCCCGCCGCGACGATCGCCGCCGCCGTCACCGCGAGGCCGAGGGCGAGCGCCCGCCTCCGGTGCCGTACCAGGCGCCGCAGCTGATACCCCCCGCCGCGCACCCGCACGGGGGCGAAGTGCGGCACCTCGCAGGGCGCGGGGACGAGGGGGACAGACCGCACGGGACGTACGGGATGCGCGGAGGGCACCGGATGCACGGGACGATCCGAGGGCGCGGAGAGCACGGAGGGCGCGGGATGCACTGAATACGCGGCGCGTACGGAGGACACGGGGACCACCACCTGTGACGAGGGATCTGCTTGCGCTCCCACGATGAGGCTTCTCGGCGAACCGTGCTGAGGCCTGTGTACTACTCGCCGGTTGTGGACAACTCGCTCACCCGAAAGGGAGGTTTGGCCCCGTCGGAGCTCGTAATCCGCACCGGCGTCAGGGCAGCTCGAACCCCGGATCCATCCCGCCCAGCGCCTTCGTGCACAGGCAGTCCCGCGTCTGGCCGACCGGCAGCGCGGCCACCGCGTCGGACAGCACGCCCCGCATCCGGTCGACGTTCTGCGCGAACACCTGGAGGACCTCCTCGTGCGAGACGCCCTCGCCGGTCTCCGCGCCCGCGTCGAGGTCGGTGACGAGGGCCAACGTCGTGTAGCAGAGCTCCAGTTCACGGGCCAGCGCCGCCTCGGGATGGCCCGTCATGCCCACCACCGACCAGCCCTGAGCCCGGTACCAGAGGGATTCGGCGCGGGTCGAGAACCGCGGCCCCTCGATCACGGCCAGTGTGCCGCCGTCCACCGGTGTCCAGTCGCGCCCGCGCGCCGCCTCCAGGGCGACCTTGCGGCCGACGGGGCAGTAGGGGTCGGCGAGGGAAACGTGCACCACGTTCGGGACGGTACCGCCGGGCAGCGGCAGCCCGTCGAAGAACGTCCCCGCCCGGGACTTCGTACGGTCGACCAGCTGGTCCGGCACGAGCAGCGTGCCCGGTCCGTACTCGGGCCGCAGCCCGCCCACCGCGCACGGGGCGAGCACCTGGCGTACACCGACCGAGCGCAACGCCCAGAGGTTGGCGCGGTAGTTGATGCGGTGCGGCGGCAGATGGTGGCCGCGACCGTGCCGGGGCAGGAAGGCGACCCGGCGGCCGGCGAGCTCGCCGAAGAACAGGGAGTCACTGGGGGAGCCGTACGGCGTGTCGACCTGTATCTCGGTCACGTCGTCGAGGAAGGAGTAGAAGCCGGAGCCGCCGATCACACCGATCTCGGCACCCGCGGGATTCACCTGATTCACCATGCCCGCACCCTAGGGCCTGGGAGCCACCCGGCGAGCACGCGGAAACGCCGAAGACCCCGTCGTCGTACGACGACAGGGTCCAGTGGGCGAAGAGGCGGTGCTACGCGGCCGAGCTGGTGCTCGACGAGCTGCTGGAGCCCGACGAAGAGCTGGACGACGAGGACGAGCCCGACGACGAGGAGCTCGACGAACTCGACGACGAGTCCGAGGAGGACGACGTCGAAGAAGAGGCCGTCGACGGCTTCGACGCGGGCGCGCTGCTCGACGACGAGCCGCGGCTGTCGTTGCGGTAGAAGCCGGAGCCCTTGAAGACGATGCCGACCGCGGAGAACACCTTCTTCAGGCGGCCGTTGCAGGCGGGGCACTCGGTCAGGGCGTCGTCGGTGAACTTCTGGACCGCTTCAAGGCCCTCGCCGCACTCGGTGCACTGGTACTGGTAGGTCGGCACTTTGTCTTCCTCCTGGCACTCTCACTCGATGAGTGCTAACGACGGTCCAGTGTGACGTATTCCTGGGGATCAGTCCACTGTCACCGGCACGCGGTGACCGACGCCACGTGCGAGAGTCCGGCTCGCCGGGTGGTTCGCCGGGTCCGGCGTGAGACGTGAACGCAGGGACACGAGGGTCGCGAGGGCCAGCAGGGTGCCGCCCATGGGGACCAGGAACCCGGCGCCGTCCCAGAGGCGGTCCTCCAGCTGGCCGGCGACGGTGACGGCCGCCGCCTGGCCGAGGGCGACCGCGCCGGTGAGCCAGGTGAACGCCTCGGTGCGGGTGCCCGCCGGGACCAGACTGTCGACCAGGGTGTAGCCGGTGATCAGGGCGGGCGCGATGCACATGCCGACCAGCAGGCCCAGCCCGGCCAGCGTCAGCGCGGACTCCGCCGTCCACAGGCCCGAGGCGGTGACCGCCAGTGCCGCGTACCCGGCGACCAGGCGCCGCTGCGGGGCCGTGCGCCAGGCGACGGCTCCGCAGACGAGGCCGGAGAGCATGTTGCCGGCGGCGAAGACCCCGTACAGGACGCCGTTCAGGCCGGGGTTGCCGGTGGACTCGCTGAACGCGGCGAGCGAGACCTGCATCCCGCCGAAGACGGCCCCGATGCCCAGGAAGGCGACGATCAGGACGCGTACCCCGGGGATGCCCAGTGCCGAAACACGTTCCCCGCGCGCGTGCGGCCCGCTGAGCGAGCTGTCGGTGACCACCGGCGGCTGGGTGCTCTTCTGCGCCGCGAAGAGGAGGCCGCCGACGAGGGTCAGCGCGGCCTCGGTGACCAGGCCGGCGGCCGGGTCGACGGCGGTGCACAGGGCGGTGGCGAGCAGGGGGCCGACGACGAAGGTCAGCTCGTCGGTGACGGACTCGAAGGCCGCCGCCGTCGGCACGAGGGGCGAGTCCTGGAGCTTCGCCGCCCAGCGGGCACGGACCATGGGGCCGATCTGGGGCGTGGTGGCGCCGGTCAGGGCGGCGGCCGTGAACAGCGTCCACAGGGGAGCGCCGGTCAGCGCCAGCGTCGTCAGGGTGAGACCGGACAGGGCGTGCAGGACGACGCCGGGGACGAGGACCGTGCGCTGGCCGTGGCGGTCGGCCAGGCGGCCCCCGTAGGGCGCGCACAGGGCCATGGAGACGCCGGTTACGGCTGCCACGGCGCCGGCGGTCCCGTACGAGCCGGTTGTGTGCTGGACGAGCAGCACGATGGAGATGGTGAGCATCGCGAACGGCTGTCGCGCGGCGAAACCGGGGAGCAGGAACGTCCAGGCGCCGGGGGTGCGGAGCAGCTGTCCGTAGGTGACCGTGGATGCCACGGCCCATGCCTTTCTGCCGCCTGGTGGCGCGGCCCCTCTTTTCATGGCGGGCGGCGCCGAGAGCTGTCCTCTTGCGCGGACTGCGGTAGATGCCGACGCCCCTGTACGAGGATGTCCCGGCCGCCATACGGTCGCGCCAGCTCTGCTTCAGACAGAGTTGGTTCGATCAGGGTGCGCCTTCACTGTACAGGGGAAGCGGGTTAATAGGCCTGCGAAAGGAAGAAGCGAGGTGTGTCACGCCTCTGCTCCGTTGCCACCCGTCCCCAGCCACTGCGCCAGCTTGCCGCCCTGTCCCACGGCCCGCAGCCGGCGTTCCGTGGCGTCGCGGACCGGGTCGGTGGTCACCACGAGGAGTTCGTCGCCGCGGTGCAGGATGGTCGTCGGCAGCGGAACGAACGATTTTTCATCGCGGACGACCAGGGTGACCCCGGCGCCCGGTGGCAGTCGCAGCTCGCCCACCTCGACGCCGTGCATCTTGGAGCCGTCGGGTATCGCGACGGACAGCAGATGCCCGTGCAGGCGCTCCAGCGGGGCGGACTCGATGCCGAGGTCGGCCGCCTCGTCGCCCTTGCCGAGGTGCAGTTTGCGGGCCAGCCAGGGCAGCGTCGGGCCCTGGACGAGGGTGTAGACGACGACCAGGACGAAGACGATGTTGAAGATGCGGCGGCTGTCCTCGATGCCGCTCACCATGGGGATCGTCGCCAGGATGATGGGCACGGCTCCGCGCAGCCCGGCCCAGGACATCAGGGTCTGCTCCTGCCACGGCACGCGGAACGGCGTCAGGCTGACGAACACGCTCAGTGGGCGCGCCACCATGGTCAGGACCAGCCCTATGACGAGCGCCGGCCAGATGTCGTCGCCCATCTCGTGCGGGGTCACCTGCAGGCCGAGCAGGACGAACATGCCGATCTGGGCGATCCAGCCGAGTCCGTCGGCGAAGCCGCGGGTGGCCGGCCAGTGCGGCAGCTTGGCGTTGCCGAGGACCATGGCGGCCAGGTAGACCGCGAGGAAGCCGCTGCCGTGGGCCATGGCGCCGGCGGCGTACGCGGTGACCGCGATCGCCATCACGGCGATGGGGTAGAGGCCGGACGCGGGCAGGGCCACGTGCCTGAGGCCCCAGGAGCCGAGCCAGCCGACCGTGATGCCGATGGCGGCGCCGATGGCCAGCTCCATGACGATCACGCCGAGCAGCGTGTACCAGTGTTCGACCGGGCCCGCCGTGGACAGCGATACGACCAGGATGACCACCGGGGCGTCGTTGAAGCCCGACTCGGCCTCCAGGGTGCCCGTCACGCGCGCGGGGAGGGGGATTTTCCGCAGGACGGAGAAGACCGCCGCCGCGTCCGTCGAGGACACCACCGCGCCGATGATGAACGCCTGCCGCCACTCCAGCCCGACCAGGTAGTGCGCGGCCGTCGCCGTGACCCCGACGCTCACCGCGACGCCCGCCAGCGCCAGCGCGGAGGCGGCCGGGAGGGCCGGCTTGATCTCCTTCCACTTCGTGCCGAGGCCGCCCTCGGCCAGGATCACGACCAGGGCCGCGTACCCGATGACCTGGGTCAGTTCGGCGTTGTCGAAGTGGATGTCGCCGATGCCGTCCTGGCCCATGGCGATACCGATCCCCAGGTAGACGAGCAGGCTGGGGAGCCCGCTGCGCGAGGAGATCCGGACCGCTGCCACAGCGATGAGGAGGACGAGCGAGCAGACGAGCAGGAGCTGGTTGAGGTCGTGGACAGTCAGCGGGCCGTTCCCTTCCCTGGCCCACGCACGGCACGCGCGCGGGTCACGTACATCGGACACGAGGTGAGGCCACCGCGTACCCAAGTACTTCGTTACCTTACCTAACTCTTGACGATTTCTTGACACTTCCACAGGCATGATCGAATGCCTGTCCGTTCGCGTACCCGACTCCGCGTCAAGTCGCGCCGGGCCCTGCGCCTATGGTTGCTCCAGCACTCCAGTACCGCCTGCCGCTCGCGTTAGGACAGCAAGGACAGCGATGCCCCCCACTACCACCAGCTCTTCCGGACACAAGCCCGGCAAGTCCGGCAGGAAGAAGGGGCGCAAAGCCCGACTGTTCGTGATTGTCCTGGTCCTGGCCATCATCGGTGGCCTGGCCTACGGCGCGTACTGGTCCGTCAGTACCGTCCGGGCCTCCTTCCCGCAGACCAAGGGCTCAATCACCCTCGAAGGCCTCTCGGGGCCCGTCGACGTCAAGCGTGACAGCTACGGAATCCCGCAGATCTACGCCTCCTCCGACGCCGACCTGTTCATGGCGCAGGGCTACGTCCAGGCGCAGGACCGCTTCTACGAGATGGACGTCCGCCGGCACATGACGTCGGGCCGCCTCTCCGAGATGTTCGGCAAGGGGCAGGTCGACAACGACGAGTTCCTGCGCACCCTGGGCTGGGACCGGGTGGCCAAGGAGGAGTACGACAAGACCCTGTCGGCCGCCACGAAGAAGTACCTCCAGGCGTACGCCAAGGGAGTCAACGCCTACCTGAAGGGCAAGGACGGGGCGGACATCTCCCTGGAGTACGCGGCCCTCGGGTTCGAGAACGACTACAAGCCGCAGGAGTGGACCCCGGTCGACTCGGTCGCGTGGCTGAAGGCGATGGCCTGGGACCTTCGCGGCAACATGCAGGACGAGATCGACCGCTCCCTGCTGACCAGCCGCCTCGGACCGAAGCAGATCGCCGACCTGTACCCGGAGTACCCGTACAGCCGGAACAAGCCGATCGTCCAGGAAGGCGCGTACGACGCGGCGACCCAGACGTACGTCCAGGGCGACAGCGGCGCGAGCGCGCAGTCGGGGTCCTCGGGCGCGTCCGGAACCTCGTCAGTCGACTCCGCGGCCTTCCAGAGCCAGCTGGAGGGCCTCTACCGGGTCCTCGACGACGTCCCGACGGCCGTCGGGGTGAACGGCAACGGCATCGGCTCCAACTCCTGGGTCGTCTCGGGTGACCACACCATCACCGGAAAGCCGCTGCTGGCCAATGACCCGCACCTGTCGCCCGCGCTGCCGTCCGTCTGGTACCAGATGGGCCTGCACTGCCGCAGCGTCTCCGCCAAGTGCCAGTACGACGTCTCCGGGTACACCTTCGCGGGCATGCCCGGTGTGATCATCGGGCACAACGGCGACATCGCCTGGGGCATGACGAACTCGGGCGCCGACGTCACCGACCTCTACCTGGAGAAGCTCTCCGGCGACGGTTACCTGTACGACGGCAGGACGAAGCCCTTCATCACGCGCGAGGAGACCATCAAGGTCGCCGGCGGCGCGTCCAAGAAGATCGTCGTCCGGGAGACCGACGACGGGCCCCTTCTGTCCGACCGGGACGACCAGCTCGTCCAGGTCGGCAAAAAGGCCACCGTCGACACCGCGGCCCCCGACCGGGGCGACGGCTACGGCATCGCGCTGCGCTGGACCGCGCTGGACCCCGGCACCTCCATGGACGCCGTCTTCCTGATCGACAAGGCGTCGAACTGGACCGAGTTCCGCGCGGGCGCGGCCTCCTTCGACGTGCCCTCGCAGAACCTCGTCTACGCGGACACCACGGGCAACATCGGCTACCAGCTGCCGGGACGTATCCCCACGCGCGCGGCGGGCGACGACGGCTCGCTCCCGGTCCCCGGCTGGGACTCCAAGTACCGCTGGAGGGGCTACCTCAAGCAGGCCGAACTGCCCTTCGAGTTCAATCCGAAGCGCGGCTACATCGTGACCGCCAACCAGGCCGTCGTCGACAAGGCCAAGTACCCCTACACGCTCACCACGGACTGGGGTTACGGCACCCGCAGCCAGCGCATCGCCGACCTGATCGCCTCGAAGATCAAGGGCGGCGGCAAGATCTCCACCGACGACATGCGCCAGATGCAGCTGGACAACAGCAGCGAGATCGCCAAGCTGCTGGTGCCCAAGCTGCTGGCGATCGACGTCGACGACAAGTCCGTCCGTGAGGCGCAGAAGCTCCTCGTGGGCTGGGACTACACCCAGGACGCCGACTCGGCCGCGGCGGCCTACTTCAACTCGGTCTGGCGCAACATCCTGAAGCTCGCCTTCGGCAACAAGCTGCCCAAGGAGGTGCGCGTCAAGGGCCAGTGCCTGTACGTCAGGCCGGTGAACACCACCGGCCCCGCCGACGCGGACCAGCCGGTGCTCGAATGCGGTCAGCGGGACGCGGAGCAGGCCCAGCCGGACGGCGGCGACCGCTGGTTCGAGGTGGTCCGCAAGATCATCAACGACCAGGACAACGACTGGTGGAGCACGCCGGGCACGCGCACCGAGAAGGCCGCGACCAACCGCGACCAGCTGTTCGCGCGCGCCATGTCGGACGCCCGCTGGGAGCTGACCGCCAAGCTGGGCAAGGACATCGACACCTGGAGCTGGGGCCGGCTGCACCGCCTGTTCCTGAAGAACCAGACCCTGGGCACCGAGGGCCCCGACTTCGTGAAGTACATCCTCAACCGCGGCCCCTGGAACCTCGGCGGCGGCGAGGCGACGGTCAACGCGACCGGCTGGAACGCGGCCGGCGGCTACGGCGTCGTCTGGGTGCCGTCGATGCGGATGGTGGTCAACCTCGGCGACCTCGACAAGTCGAAGTGGATCAACCTGACGGGCGCCTCCGGCCACGCCTTCAGCGACCACTACACCGACCAGACGGGCAAGTGGGTCAAGGGCGAACTGCTGGACTGGTCCTTCACGGACAAGGCGGTCGACTCCGGCACGAGCGACACACTGCTGCTGAAACCGTCGTGAGCACCCGGTAGTCCCCGAAAGTCCCGGAACCAAGCTCCGGACCG
>NZ_AEJB01000270.1 GCF_000331005.1 Streptomyces turgidiscabies Car8 | reverse complement strand
TCCGGGGCAGCCGGGTCAGCCGATGCCGTTGCCCGCCTCGACGGCGCACTCCGCCCACACGGTCTTGCCCACGGGCAGCCGTGGCGCCCACCCCCAGCGCACGGCCAGGACGTCCACCAGAAGCAGTCCCCGACCGGACTCACCCTCGGGGTACGACGACGGCGGGACCGTCGACGGCCGCTTCGCGGAGGCGGCGTCCGAGACCTCGATACGGACCAGGCCGGCAGCCGCGTCAAGGGCGAGCCGGAGCCCGAAGCCGCGTCCGGTGACCCGGCCGTGCAGCACGGCGTTCGCGGCCAGCTCGCCGACGACGAGGGCGATCGTGCACGACGCGTCCGACGCCGGCGGGTAGCCCCACTGCTCCATACACCGGACGGCGAGCCGCCGGGCGAGCTGGGCGCCTCGCGGTGAGCAGACGAACTGCTCAACGAGCGAGGGGAGTTCACGCGGCTCGTCGTCCGCGGTGGTTGTTGTGGTCGTTGGCGTCGTTCCTGCCGACACGGCTGGTCCCCGTCCTTGTCTGTTTCGCGGCGTACGCGATTCGTCACGTTCCGTTCTCAAGAGTCGGCCGGTCGCCCTACGCTCGACAGGTGACACAGCCTTACTTTTCAACCCGTAAGGAACGGAAGTGACGCTTTGGCCAACGGAATTGACCCCAGCACGTCGATGGCCGCCCTTTTCGGCTCGCGGGTGCGCAGACTCCGTACGGCGGCCGGACTGACCCAGCCCGAACTCGGCGCGATGGTGCACGTGGTGGGCACGCGGATCACGCAGATCGAGCGGGCGTCCGGAGCGAAACCGACGTTCGCACTGGCCCGTGCGCTGGACGTGGCCCTCGAAGCGGACGATCTGCTGACCGACCTGTGGCCGTACGTGTACCGGGAGGCGTTTCCCAACTGGTCGCGGAAGTTCATGGAGTACTCGGCGAGGGCGGTGGCCATCAGGCAGTACGCGGCTCATGT
Source organism: Streptomyces turgidiscabies Car8 (assembly GCF_000331005.1). GTDB lineage: Bacteria > Actinomycetota > Actinomycetes > Streptomycetales > Streptomycetaceae > Streptomyces > Streptomyces turgidiscabies. The sequence continues at coordinate 6,735 of NZ_AEJB01000270.1, read as the reverse complement.
GGTGCCGGGTCTGTTGCAGACGGAGGACTATGCGCGGGCAGTTCTCAGCCTGGACGCCTTGCTGGACGGCGAAGAGCAGTTGGAGGAGCGAGTCACAGCCCGTATGGGACGGCAGGAACGTCTGAGCACGCCCGACCGGCCGGACCTGTGGGTGATCCTGGACGAGGCGGTACTGAGGCGTCCGATCGGTGGCGGCGCAGTGATGCGGAAGCAGTTGGCGCGGCTGCTCGACGCGGCAGCGGAACGTCATATCACCGTGCAGGTACTGCCGTTCGACCAAGGCGGACACGAGGCGATGGGCGGTTCGCTGACGATCCTGACCCTGCCCGACGGCTCCGAAGTGGCCTACACAGAGGGTGCGGACTACGGCCAACTCATCGAGGAACCAGCCGACGTCAGTCGCTACAGGGTGATTTACGATCGGCTGCGGGCGGCAGCCCTGCCCCCGCTCATGTCGCTCGACATGGTCCGGTCCACGTTGGAGGGCAACTACCGTGGCGCGAATCTCCCGTCCCGAGCTGAACGACGCCGCCTGGCGCAGGAGCAGCTACAGCAACCAAGCAGGGGGCGACTGCGTGGAGGTGGCCGACGGGTTCCGGGCCGTCGTCCCGGTCCGTGACAGCAAGGCCCCGCACGGCCCGGAGTTGTGCTTCGGAAACGTCTCCTGGGCAGTCTTCATAGGTGAGTTGAAGGCCTGACCCCACCGTCGCCCAGGTGACCGGGCCCTGGTCGCCGTCCGTCCGACGGGCTCACCGGGCCCTTGTCCGCGAGGGTCCGGCGGGCCACTGACCTCCTGAAAGAACCGGGGGAAAGTACTACCCGCCCACCCTCCCTCCCCGGTCGCGAAGCACGCGTTCACCCGTCCGAGTGACCGGCTTGCAGGCGCGGGATGCGGGCGGTTACGTTCGCCGCGACAACCACAGACAAATGCGGCCCCCGGCCGGGATTCCCGTCCCGATCGAGGGCCTGACCGATCAGGAAGCGATACCTTCCCAATGGCTGAACCGAAGTCTAATGCGCGCCCGCGCGCCGATGCCGGAGCCCCGACCTCCGGCGTGATCCACGTACGCACCCGTCTCACCGCCGACTTCACCGTGATCTCCAACGCCCTCGCCCAGCGACGCGGCAGCGCGGTCACGATCGGCGTAGCGGCGTACATCGCCTCACTCCCCGACCGCTCTCCCGTGACCATCACCGCCCTGTGCGAGCACTTCAGCGAGGGCGAGATCCTCATCTCGCGGGCGCTCAGGGAACTCGAAGCGGCGGGCTATCTGGAGCGCCGCCGCGAGCGGACTTCCGCCGGGAAGATCCGCACCCGGACGTACTTCTACGACGTCCCGGGCGGCGATCCCTGCCCGGTCCCGGTCCCGGTCCCGGTCCCGGAACCGGCTGGGCCTCCCGAGCCGCCGCAGCCTCGTCGGCCCCGGAAGCAGCCCGCTGTGGCGGTGCCCGTACAGGCCCAGGCAGGGGGCGAAGCCGAGGCGGAAGCGCCGATCCCCCTGGCCGATGCCGATGCCGATGCCGATGCCGATGCCGATGCCACCGTCACTGTCGCCGACCCCCAGGCGATCGCCGTACTCGCCGCTCTGCGCCTGGTCGACCCCCGCCTCGTACTGACCGCCGGGGAAGCCGCCCGGCTGGCCCCGGCCGTCTCCCAGTGGCTCGCGGCAGGCATCCTGCCCACCCACGTCACGGACCACCTCACCGCACGCCTCCCGGACCACTTCCTGACCCGCCCGGCGGGCATCCTCGCCTACCGGCTGAAGGAAACTCCCCTCGCCCTGCCCGCACCCCCCGCACGGGCCGTCGGCGCGGACCCCTCCGCACGTCCGGCAGCAGCGCCCCTGCGGAACTGCGACGGCTGCGACCGGGGATTCCGCGCGGCTGAACCCGGCCGCTGCCGTGACTGCCGCTCCGGAGCAGCCGAGGGGCGCCTGGCCGCCTGATGCGCGGGCTGACGTCAGGATGCGGCCGCCGAAGGTGCGGGGGAGTGGCAATCCGGCGCCATCTCGCATCTCATATCTCGCCATTCGCGATGGAAATCAGATCACAATCAGAGTACGGTCTGAGTATGAGTATCGTGCCCTTGGCGGCGTTCGAATCGGAATCCGTCTCGTTCACCGATCTGTCCCGGAACCCGAAGGGCGTCGCGGCCAGGGCCGCCGCTCTGGGATCTCTGCGTGTGACGCACCGAGACGCGCCCGACATGGTGCTGACCACGGCTATACACGCAGAGCGCACCGAGGAGAACCTGACCACGGCGTCCCGGCTGTTCCTTGCGCTGATGAAGCAGGACGACGGGGCCAAGTCGCTTCTCCTCGCTCTGCCCGAGGTTTTTCCGTGGGTGCGCCATCTGAACGCCGAAGAAGTCCGGGAATTCACTGTCGAGCTCCTGGATGCGCTGTCCGACGCCGCTGAGCTGGGTGCCCGGGAGGCTGTGCACCGAGCGATCGTCTCGTGGCGGGCAACCGCCCGTATCAACGCTGACCCTGACCAGCTCAGGGAAGCGATCCGGCCGCTCGGTGGCGTCGATCTCGGCCCCGTCGAGGTGCACGAGTGAGTCCGAAGAAAGGCGATCGGGTCAGCGTCCCTCCGCTGACGGGCTGGAACGTCATTTACGGGACGACGGAGGCCGCGAGCGGTTGGGAAGAGCTGTGCCGGGTGGCGCTGCCGAACGCGCATCGCTGTCTGGAGGCCCTCCGTGCGGATCCGCTGTCGCGGTCCAACTGGAACCGCCAGCACCAGCTACGAGGCAGGCACGCCACCAAGGACTGGAAGGGTGTCGAGCTGGAGCAATGGGAGTACTAGATCACCAGTGGCGGCCGGGTCCGCTACCTGGTCAGCCCAGCCACCTCGACCGTGATCCTGGTGTACGCCTCCCCGCGACACCCCAAGGACACCGAATAGCTTCCGACCTTGCCCAAGGTGAACCGTACGAAAGGAGCGCCGACGCCCCGACACTGCCCGACGCCCGGTGCGACCGCGGCCAGGACGGCCTCAGCCGGAGACGGCGACCACGTGCTTGCCCATGACACCGCCCCGCTCGAACGCCCGGTGCGCCGAAGCGATGTCCGCGAGCGGATACACGCCCTCCACCACAGGTCGCAGCGCACCGGACGAGACGTGGTCGGCCAGTGCGCGCAGCACATCGGCCTCGGGGTTGGCGCTGAAGGTGCGGATGCGGCGGGCGCCGTGCACGCTGGACGCCGCTATCGCCGCGATGGCGGCGCCCGACAGTGCGACGGTGACCATCCGGCCGCCCTTGGTCAGCCGGCTCCGGAAGCAGTTCAACTCGGAGCCGACCGTGTCGATGACGACGTCGTACGACCCGGTCTCCTCCGGGGCGGTGTCGACGTAGTCGATGACCTTCTCCGCGCCCAGCTCCTCAAGGGCCTTGGCATGGCGGTGGCGGGCCAGCGCGGTGACGTGGCCGCCCATCGCGTACGCCAGTTGTACGGCGGCCGTGCCGACCCCGCCCGCCGCGCCGCGCACCAGGACCCGTTCGCCCTTCTCCAGCCGCACGGAGTCCCGCAGCGCGATCAGCGCCGTAGCGCCTCCGACGACCAGGGAGACCGCGTCCACCGACGAGATGCCCTCGGGGGCGGCCGAGACGCGGCCGGCGGGGACCACGACGTACTCGGCCGCCCCGGCCGTCGCGTGCTTCTCCCGGGGGTGCACCATGCCCCACACCCGGTCACCGGCCCGGTGGTCCCGGACGTCGGCACCGGTCTCGACGACGACGCCGGCGAAGTCCAGCCCCACACCGATGGGGAACCTGCGGCCCGACACCATGCGCAACCCACCGGCGCGGACGATCACATCGTGTCTGTTCACGCTGGACGCCTCGACGGACACCAGTACCTCACCCGGGCCGGGAACGGGTCTCTCGACCTCGTTGACGCGCAGGACGTCCGGTGCACCGAAGCCGGTGAACTGAGCGGCCTTCATGGGGTGTTCCATGAGGTGTTCCATGGGGTGTTCCTTCCACGGCGGACTGTCGTGGAACTGATCCTGGGACCTGTCCGCGACAACCGGGTAGGTCTGCCGGACCCACCCTCGCGGGCCGCGCCCGGACCATACTGATGCGATGGCAGACGATCCCCGACGTGAACTGGCCGACTTCCTGCGAACCCGCCGGACCCGGCTGCTCCCACAGGACGTCGGCCTGGAACCGGGCCCGCGTCGGCGCACAGCCGGACTACGACGTGAGGAACTGGCCCTGCTGGCCGGGGTGAGCACGGACTACTACCAGCGTATGGAGCAGGGGCGCGACGTGCGGCCCTCCGAACAGGTCCTCGACGCCATAGCCCGTGCCCTGAACTTCTCCGCCGAGGAGTCCCGGCACCTGCACAGCCTCGCCGCCGCCGCGCGTACTCCCGCCCGGCCGCTACGACGGTACGAGCCGGAGGAAGTGCCGCCCAGCACGCTGCGGATGATGCGCGGGATGACCGCGCCCGCGATGGTCGTCGGCCGCTTCCTCGACGTACTGGCATGGAATCCGCTGGCAGGGCTTCTGCTGGGCGAGTTCACCGAACTACCCCTGGCCGAGCGGAATCTGCTCGCTCTGCTGCTGCATCCGGAGGCCGACCAGGTGTGCCCGGAGCGGGCGGCCACCGTCGCCGAACTGACCGGGATGCTGCGCACCCAGATCGCCGCCGATCCGGGCCACCCGCGCGGTGTGGAACTGGTCGGCGAACTCGCCGTCCGCAGTGACGAGTTCGCGGTGTTGTGGGCCCGCCACGACGTCGGGGAGACCACGCGTGGCCGGATGCGGGTCGACCACCCGCTGGTCGGGGAGCTGAACCTGGACTGGGACGCCTACCCGATGCCCGGTGCCCCCGGCCCGGTGCTCATCGCCTACACCGCCGAGGAGGGCGGCCCCGACGCGGAACGACTCCAACTCCTCGCGGGCCTGCTCACCGCACCCCGCCCGGCCCCGGACTCCACCCGGCGGCACTGACGCCTGCCGGGCCGGGCAGCAGGCCGCTCACCGGCTGGCGTACGGTGCCGCCGCCGCATACGTCAGCCCCGCCCGCAGGGCCGCGTCAGTGCGCGAATGCCTTGCGGAGGCGTTCCGCTGCCTCCTCCAGCACCGATGTCCGCTTGCAGAAGGCGAACCGTACGAACGGGGCGCCCTCTTCGCGGTGGTCGTAGAAGACCGCGTTCGGGATGGCCACCACGCCCGCGCGTTCCGGCAGGGCCCGGCAGAAGGCGAAGCCGTCCGTCTCGCCCAGAGGGCGGATGTCGGTGGTGATGAAGTAGGTGCCCGAGGGGGTGAAGACCTCGAAGCCCGCCTCCTTCAGGCCCGCCGACAGCAGGTCCCGCTTCGTCCTCATGTCCTCGCGGAACGCCTCGAAGTAGCTGTCCGGGAGCGTCAGCGCCTCCGCCACCGCGTACTGGAAGGGGCCGGACGCCACGTACGTCAGGAACTGCTTCGCCGAGCGCACCGCCGTGACCAGGTCCGGCGTGGATGTGACCCAGCCCACTTTCCAACCGGTGAACGAAAACGTCTTCCCGGCGCTCCCGATAGAGACCGTCCGTTCGCGCATGCCCGGGAAGGAGACCAGCGGCAGATGCCCGGCGTCGTCGAAGACCAGGTGTTCGTACACCTCGTCGGTGACCACCAGCAGGTCGCGTTCCACGGCGAGCCGCGCGATCGCGGTGAGTTCCTCGCGGGTCAGGACCGTGCCCGTCGGGTTGTGCGGGGTGTTGATCAGGAGGAGACGGGTGCGGGGGGTGACGGCTGCCCGCAGTTCGTCCAGGTCCAGGCGGAACGAACCCTCGTCGGGGCGCAGGGTGACCGGTACGCGCGTCCCGCCCGCCATCGCGATGCAGGCCGCGTAGGAGTCGTAGTAGGGCTCCAGGGCGACGACCTCGTCACCGGGCTCCACCAGGGCCAGCAGGGTCGCCGCGATGGCCTCCGTCGCGCCCGCCGTCACCAGGACCTCGCGGTCGGGGTCGTACGACAGCCCGTACCGGCGCTCCTGGTGCGCCGCGATCGCCGTACGCAGCTCGGGGACGCCCGGACCCGGCGGGTACTGGTTGCCGCGGCCGTCGCGCAGCGCCCGTACGGCCGCCTCGCGGATCTCCTCGGGACCGTCGGTGTCCGGGAAACCCTGGCCCAGGTTGATCGAGCCGGTGGCGACGGCGAGCGCCGACATCTCGGCGAAGATCGTCGTCCCGAACTCGGCGAGCCGGCGATTGAGGAAGGGGCGTGCGCTGCTGGTCATGGTCGTCATCCTGCGCCGAAGCTCTGGAGTTCCTCAACTCTGCTTTGGCAGGTGAGACAGGCGGGCATCCCCACGTCACGCAAGACGGCGAGGCGCCCACGGGGGGCCGCCTCCGGGGGAACGAAAGGAGGGTGACGTCATGGCCGTAGCCATCATCGCCCTTGTCATCCTGGTCATCCTGGCGGGCCTGTTCATCGTGGTGTCCGCGGTGGTCCGGGGCGCGCGGGGAAGCCGGCAGCGGGTCCACTCGGGGCACAACCGGCGGAGGAGTGGGAGCGGGGGAAGCGACAGCTGGTGGGCCGGGGGAGCGGCGGGCTCCAGCAGCATCGGTGACTCCGGGAGCAGTTCGTCGTGCGGTTCGAGCTCGTCCTGCGGAGGAAGCTCGTCGTGCGGCGGTGGATCGTCCTGCGGAGGTGGCGGGGGCGGATGCGGTGGAGGCAGCTGACACGGGGCAGCTGAGCTCCGGAAGGGGGAACCGTATCCGGACCGCAGGGTGAACGCCCGC
>NZ_AEJB01000269.1 GCF_000331005.1 Streptomyces turgidiscabies Car8 | reverse complement strand
CTGAAGGGGCCTTGTCCTCAAACGCCGGACGGGCTGAAAATGCGGTCTGCGCTGGAAGGGTGTCGGCCTGGGCTGGAGAGATGCAGTAAACGGGTGGGTGGGTGGGAAACACGGCCTGGGCTGGAGGGGCCTCGTCCTCAGATCCCGGACGACATGAACCAACGCCGAAGCACCGCAGGTCAGCGTAGGGTCGGCAAGCCCTGTTCGAAGACGTTCACCGCTCGGTCCACCAGGTCGGGGAGGCTGTCCCTGAAGTCGTTCTGCGCCCAGTAGACGGTGATCTCGGCCAGGCCGCCGATCAGGGACATGGCGTAGACGCGGACCTCCAGGTCGGCGGGGTCGCGGCCGGTGCGCTCCGCGATGACGCGGCAGAGGAGGCGCCCGGTTTCGGACATGCTCTCGATCATGCGGGAGCGGACCGCCGGGACCTCCAGCATCAGCCTGCTGCGCAGCCGCGTCACCTCGGGCTCCTCGGCCCTGCTGAGGCCGACGGCCTTCTTCAGGATGTACCGCAGGGATTCGAGCCACGGTTCGTCCGCCGGGCGCCTGCGCAGTTCCTCCTCCATCAAGGCGTCGTACTCGTCGGTGAGCACGATGTCCTCCTTGGTGGGGAAGTAGCGGAAGACCGTGGACTGCGACACCTCGGCGCGCTCGGCGATCTGCTCGATCGTCGTGGCGTCGTACCCCTGGCTCTCGATCAGTTCGTACGTCGCGGCACGGATCGCCATCCGGGTCTTGATCTTCTTCCGCTCACGGAGGCCCAGCTGGGGGCGGTCGGCGAGGGGGGAGCTGCGTGCGGCCGTCATACGCTCATTCTCGGCCATCGGGCGAGTCGGCTGCCATGTCCGGGGTGCCGACGGGGGTGCCGGCGGGGGTGTGGGCCGGAGTGTCGGGGAGGAACGCCCCCGCCAGCAGCGCCGCCACCAGAGCCGCGACTCCGCTCACCAGCAGGACGACGCCCATGCCATGCACGTACGCACTGTTCGCCGAGGTCAGCAGGTGGGTCGACCCCGTCCCCCTGGCGATCAGATGGGCCGCCACCACCGAGTCGCCGGCCGTGTCCGCGAGGCGGGCGGACAGGCCGGTGACGTCGAGGCGGTCGCGGAACGTGCTCGCCAGCAGGCTGCCCAGCAGCGCGATACCGATCGCGCCACCGACCTGACGCAGCGTCATCAGGAGCCCGGAGCCGCTGCCCGCGCGGTCGGAGGGCAGCGCGGCCAGGGCGCCGTCCATCGCCGGGACGACCGCGAAGCCGAAGCCGAGGCCGGCGACGGTGAGCCACAGGGCCGTGTAGCCGTAGCCGGAGTCGACCGTCGTACGGCTGCCCAGGATCGCCGAGAAGGCCAGGACCACCAGACCGGCGGTCACGGTCGCCCGCGAGCCGAACCGGGCGCTGACAGGCTGGGCCGCCCGTGCGGCCACCGACAGGCCGGCCATCAGCGGCAGCAGCCGTACGCCCGTGCCCAGGGCGTCGGTGCCCAGGACCGCCTGGAGATACGGCGGCAGGACGAACATCAGACCGGAGAGGACGAACATCACCAGCGTCGCCGCGACCGCGTTCAGCAGGAAGCCCCGGTGGGAGAGCAGCGTCATGTCGAGCATGGGGCGGGTGGCGCGGCGCTCGCGCAGGACGAGGGCCGTGAGGAGTACGGCCGCCGCGGTGAACAGGGAGAGGACGAGGGCGTTCGTCCAGCCTCGGGTCGGGGCCTCGATGATCGCGTAGATGAGCGCGCCCAGGCCCGTCGCCGTGAGCGCCGTGGAGATCACGTCCACCTTGGGGGAGGCCGGGTCGCGGGTCTCGGGGAGGAGGAACACACAGGCCGCGATGCCGATGGCGACCATCGGGACGTTGATCAGGAAGACCGAACCCCACCAGAAGTGGTTGAGCAGCCAGCCGCCGATGATCGGGCCGAGCGGCATCCCGAGCGCGGAGCCGGCCGAGATGACACCGACGGCCTTGGTGCGCTCGTGGGGCGGGAAGAGCGAGGGCAGGACGGAGAGGGCCAGGGGCATGACCAGGGCCGCGCCCACTCCCATCAGCGCGCGGGCCGCGACGATCCAGTTGACGTCACCGGCCAGCGCGCCGACGAGCGACCCGGCGAGGAAGATCCCGAGCCCGGCGATCAGCATCCGGCGCCGCCCGAAGCGGTCGCCGAGGAGACCCGCCGGGAGCATGAGCGCCGCGAAGACGACGATGTAGGCGTCTGCCATCCACTGCTGTTCGCCGGTGCTCGCGCCGAGCTGCGCGGCCATCGTCGGCAGCGCCACGTTGAGGATCGTCATGTCGAAGCCGAGGACGAGCATGCTCGCGACCAAGGCGCCCAGGGCCCACCAGCGGCGGGGGTCGAGGGGTGGGGTGGTGTTGTCGGTGCCGGAGCCTGTTCCAGTGACAGTAGCCATGAAATGAGAGTAACTCTCAAAAGGTGGAGACTGTCAACTGATGGGAAGCAGGGAGATGTGAAACGGGATGCGAGGGCACGCAGAAGACGGCCGCGACTCGGGAGTCGTGGCCGTCCGGGGGAGGGGAGGTCGGGGGTTATCCGTGTTGGTAGGCAACCATCGAGATGCCGATGTAGTGCGCGATGAAGGCCGCCAGGGTGAGGGAGTGGAACACCTCGTGGAAGCCGAAGTAGCGGGGTGACGGGTTGGGGCGCTTGAGTCCGTAGATCACGCCGCCCGCGCTGTAGAGGAGGCCGCCGACGATGACCAGCACCAGGACGGCGATACCGCCCGCGCGCATGAAGTCCGGCAGGAAGAAGACGGCCGCCCAGCCCATCGCGATGTAGCAGGGGGTGTAGAGCCAGCGCGGGGCGCCGACCCAGAACACCCGGAAGGCGATGCCGGCCACGGCCGCGCCCCAGACGCCCCACAGGAGCCACTGCCCCTGGCTCGCCGGGAGCAGGAGCATCGTGAGCGGGGTGTAGGTGCCCGCGATGATCAGGAAGATGTTCGCGTGGTCGAGTCTGCGCAGGACGCCGTCCATGCGCGGGCTCCAGGTGCCCCGGTGGTAGAGCGCGCTCACGCCGAACAGCAGACAGGCGGTGAGGGTGAAGATCCCGCAGGCGATGCGCGCCCGGCTCGAACTGGCGAGCGCGGTGAGCACCAGGCCGGAGATGAGCACGGCCGGAAACATGCCGAGATGGAGCCAGCCTCGCAGCTTGGGCTTGATCTCATCGGAATGTGGCAGCGAGAGCGCCAGTGGACCGCGGCCGGCGGCCGGTGGGTCCAGTGGCGCGTCGGGGGCGGACGCAGTCATGACGGCAATCGTACCTACGTAACCGTAAGTTACGCGTCAGTCCGGCGGCGGGAGGGGGTGGAAGTGGTCAGCCTCTCATGTGGGTTGGGTCTCGGATGCGCCAGGTGAACGCACGGCGGCCGGGAGAAAACTCCAGAGGGGGTAAAGGGTGAGTGGCGATGGTCACGTCGCTCAGGTGTGAGGCCCTCTGGACAGATGGGCGCTCCGGTCGGATGATCAAATGAGTGCAGTCGGCACCGGATGAGCGCCATTGATCATCACCGTGAAGCATCCGGGTCGCGGCCCCCAAGGGGCAGTCAACAAAAAACCCTCATTCAAGGAGCAATCGTGGCGCGCGACATCGCGGCTCCCGTTCCCTCTGGCACCTTCCTCTCCGACACCGTCCCGACCAACCACAAGCAACTCGTCTCGTGGGTCAACGAGATCGCAGAACTGACGCAACCGGACAACGTGGTCTGGTGTGACGGATCCGAGACCGAGTACGAGCGACTGTGCGAAGAGCTCGTCCAAAAGGGCACCTTCAGGAAACTGGACCCGGTCAAACGCCCCAACTCCTACTACGCGGCCTCCGACCCGACCGATGTCGCGCGCGTCGAGGACCGCACCTTCATCTGCTCCGAGAAGGAGGAGGACGCGGGCCCGACCAACCACTGGAAGGATCCCGCCGAGATGCGGGACATCTTCGCGGGGGAGAAGGGCGTCTTCCGCGGCTCGATGAAGGGCCGGACGATGTACGTCGTCCCGTTCTGCATGGGTCCGCTGGGCTCGGACCTCTCCGCGATCGGCGTCGAGATCACCGACTCGGCGTACGTCGCCGTCTCCATGCGCACGATGACGCGCATGGGCAGCGCCGTCCTCGACGAACTCGGCAGTGACGGCTTCTTCGTGCGTGCTGTGCACACGCTCGGGGCGCCGCTGGCCGAGGGCGAGGCCGACGTGCCGTGGCCGTGCAACTCCACGAAGTACATCTCGCACTTCCCGGAGAGTCGCGAGATCTGGTCGTACGGCTCCGGGTACGGCGGCAACGCGCTGCTCGGCAAGAAGTGCTACGCCCTGCGCATCGCGTCCGTCATGGCGCGCGACGAGGGCTGGCTCGCCGAGCACATGCTCATCCTGAAGCTGACCCCGCCGCAGGGCGAGTCCAAGTACGTGGCCGCCGCCTTCCCGTCGGCCTGCGGCAAGACGAACCTGGCGATGCTGGAGCCGACGGTCAGTGGCTGGACCGTCGAGACGATCGGCGACGACATCGCCTGGATGCGCTTCGGCGAGGACGGCCGGCTCTACGCCATCAACCCCGAGGCCGGTTTCTTCGGCGTCGCGCCCGGCACCGGTGAGCACACCAACGCCAACGCGATGAAGACGCTCTGGGGCAACTCGGTCTTCACGAACGTGGCGCTGACCGACGACGGCGACATCTGGTGGGAGGGCATGACGGAGGAGACTCCGGCCCATCTGACCGACTGGAAGGGCAACGACTGGACGCCGTCCGCAGGCGTTCCGGCCGCCCATCCCAACGCCCGCTTCACCACCCCCGCCGCCCAGTGCCCGATCATCGCGCCCGAGTGGGAGGACCCGCGGGGCGTGCCGATCTCGGCGATCCTGTTCGGCGGGCGGCGCGCCACCGCCGTACCGCTGGTCACCGAGTCCTTCGACTGGAACCACGGTGTCTTCCTGGGCGCGAACGTGGCCTCCGAGAAGACGGCCGCCGCCGAGGGCAAGGTCGGCGAGCTGCGTCGCGACCCGTTCGCCATGCTGCCGTTCTGCGGCTACAACATGGGCGACTACATGGCGCACTGGATCGACGTGGCGAAGGACAAGGACCAGTCCAAGCTGCCGAAGATCTACTACGTCAACTGGTTCCGCAAGAACGACGAGGGCAAGTTCGTGTGGCCCGGCTTCGGTGAGAACAGCCGGGTCCTGAAGTGGATCGTGGACCGGCTGGACGGCAGGGCCGAGGGCGTCGCCACGCCGATCGGCGTGCTGCCGGCCAAGGGCGCGCTCGACACGGACGGCCTCGAACTCTCCGAGTCCGACCTCGACTTCCTGCTCACGGTCGACAAGGACGTGTGGCGCGAGGAGGCGGCACTGGTTCCCGACCACCTCAACACGTTCGGCGACCACACCCCGAAGGAGCTGTGGGACGAGTACCGGGCGCTGGTGCAGCGCCTGGGTTAGGCCCACGGATCCCTTTCTGACTCCGCGGCCGGTCGGACTTGCCCTGACCTGCGACGTCGCCACGACCGGCCGCGGGACCGCCTGGTGCGCGCGTTACGCGCCACAGCATGCGTGCGTCAGTCGTTGAGTCCGCCGCTCCGGGGCCCTCGGCCCTCCAGGTAGCGGGTGTGCGACTCCTGGCG
>NZ_AEJB01000268.1 GCF_000331005.1 Streptomyces turgidiscabies Car8 | reverse complement strand
CGACGGTGGGTGGACGCCGATCAGATCCGCCGCGCTGCGGATCGTCTCGTTGCGGGCCTGGTTCGGCATGTGGACGCCGGAGTCGAGCAGGGCGATCGCGAGGCGCATCGCCTTGAGCCGGCGGTTGTGCGTGACGTACCACTCGCGGGGGCGCCCCGGCGGCAGCGGGCGCTTCTCCACGGGGGCGTACGGCAGGTCGAGCAGGACCCCCCTCTTGGCGGTGGACTGGGTGGGCGACGGCTTGAGAGCGGCAGTGGGCACAGGCATCCTCCTGTCGCGGTCGGGGCGGCACCGGACCCCCCGGCGACACCCTCGAACACTGCTTCTATTCTACCGCCCGGCACTGACAATCGCCCCTGGCCACAAGGCCTTTCGGGGCTCGCTCGAAGGGCACTCGCGTACCGTGAGCCCCATGGAAATCTGGATCAACCCGGCCTGCTCCAAGTGCCGTGGAGCACTGTCGCTGCTCGATGCCGAGGGCGCCGAATACACCGTCCGCCGCTACCTGGAGGAGACGCCCACCGAGGACGAGATCCGTGCCGTACTCGATCGGCTCGGCCTCGAACCCTGGGACATCACCCGGACCCAGGAAGCCGTCGCCAAGGAGTTGGGCGTGAAGGGGTGGGGCCGGGAAGAGGGGGACCGGGAGCGGTGGGTTGCCGCTCTCGCCGCGCATCCGAAGCTCATCCAGCGGCCCATCATCACCGCCGACGACGGCAGCGCGGTCGTGGCCCGTACGGACGAGGCTGTGCGGGACGCGCTGTCCCGACGCCCAGCAGGCAAGTGATGCAGGTCACTTCAGTGGTCCCAGTGACCTCTGAGTGACCTCGTTCGGTATCTCGTACATAGCGACGTACGCTCCCCTATCTCTTCAGGAGACGCGCATGTCGCGCAGGAGAACTGTCAGTACGAAGAAGAAGCTGGCGCTGTTCGTGAGTGCCGCCGCGGTGGCGGGTGGCGGTGCTTTCGCCATGGCGGCCACGTCCAACGCGGCGCAGACCGCCGCCGACTCGACCGTCTGCCAGGGGCTCGCCACCGCCCTCGGCAACAACCAGAAGTTCATCGCGGACCAACGGGCCAATCCTGACGCCCAGTCGGCGGCCCGGATCGTGAACCGTGACGCGGTCGTAGCCCAGATCAAGGTGCAGCAGGAGGCGTCGGGGTGCGTGGTTGGGGAGTCGGCTCAGGACTCCCAGATCACGCAGCCCGCCACTCCGGCCACCAACCCGCCTGCCGCCCAGCCGGCCGACCAGCCCTCGCCGCCCGCCCCGAGCGCCTCGTCTGCCGCTCCGGACGTCCCCGGCGTGCCCGCCGACGGGGAACAGGTCTGTGCCGGGTCCACCGTCACCCTCTCCGGTGAGGGCGGGGACCCCGCCGCGTCCAGCAACCAGTTCCCCGCCGGAACCACGTTGCGCGTCACCAACCTGGACAACGACAAGTCCACGACGGTCAAGGTGACCTCGGTGTCGGGCAGTTGCGCGCTGCTCAACAACGCCGCCTTCGAGCAGGTCCGCGAGCCCGGCAAGTTCCTGATCCGCCGGGCGCTGATCGAGAAGGTGGGGTGAGGTCCCGGCCCTGACATCTGCCCGGACAGGGGTCCTGTCGCTCCCGGCCAGGGGCGGCAGGACCCGCCCGTTTCGCGCTTCCCCCCATGGACCCCTCCACACGTGAGACGCGCCACAAGAACACCAGGTAACACGGGGTTCACATTCGAGCAATGATCGGGAAATCCCCTGTTGACAGGCTCGCGGGCAACAAGAGCGGCGCCCCAGTGCCGCAGCGCCGCAGCACCCGCAAGTGCGCCTGTAGACCCACCCCGAAGGATGGTCCCGTGACCTTCAAGGCTGAGTACATCTGGATCGACGGCACCGAGCCGACGGCCAAGCTCCGCTCCAAGACCAAGATCATGGCCGACGACGCCAAGGGCGCCGAGCTGCCGATCTGGGGCTTCGACGGGTCTTCCACGAACCAGGCCGAAGGACACGCCTCGGACCGTGTGCTCAAGCCGGTCTCCTCCTACCCGGACCCGATCCGTGGCGGCGACGACATCCTCGTCATGTGCGAGGTCCTCGAGATCGACATGACGCCGCACTCGTCCAACACGCGTGCCCCGCTGGTCGAGGTCGCCACGAAGTTCGCCGCTCAGGAGCCGATCTTCGGCATCGAGCAGGAGTACACCTTCTTCGACGGCACCCGTCCGCTCGGCTTCCCCGAGGGCGGCTTCCCGGCCCCCCAGGGCGGCTACTACTGCGGTGTCGGCGCCGACGAGATCTTCGGTCGCGAGATCGTCGAGGCCCACCTGGAGAACTGCCTCAAGGCCGGTCTCGCCATCTCCGGCATCAACGCCGAGGTCATGCCCGGTCAGTGGGAGTTCCAGGTCGGTCCGGTCTCCCCGCTGGAGGTCTCCGACCAGCTGTGGATCGCCCGCTGGCTGCTCTACCGCACCGCCGAGGACTTCGGTATCTCCGCGACGCTGGACCCGAAGCCGGTGAAGGGCGACTGGAACGGCGCCGGTGCGCACACCAACTTCTCCACGAAGGCGATGCGCGAGGGCTACGACGCGATCATCACCGCGTGCGAGTCCCTCGGTGAGGGTTCGAAGCCGCTCGACCACGTCAAGCACTACGGCGCGGGCATCGACGACCGTCTCACCGGTCTGCACGAGACCGCCCCGTGGAACGAGTACTCGTACGGCGTCTCCAACCGCGGCGCCTCGGTCCGTATCCCGTGGCAGGTCGAGAAGGACGGCAAGGGTTACATCGAGGACCGCCGCCCGAACGCCAACGTCGACCCGTACCTCGTGACGCGGCTGATCGTCGACACCTGCTGCTCCGCCCTGGAGAAGGCCGGCCAGGTCTGATCCGGAGCCCGGTTCCGGAGCTGATTCCGGAGTCCGGTCCCAGATCGTGAGAAG
>NZ_AEJB01000267.1 GCF_000331005.1 Streptomyces turgidiscabies Car8 | reverse complement strand
GGGGGGCGCGGCATTTCGGTATGTCCGCACGTGCGACGCGTGGTCCACACGCGTGACAGGGACAGGAACGAGGCACCAGATGACCGACCCCGTGACGCTGGACGGCGAGGGCACGATCGGCGTGTTCGACGAGAAGCGGGCGGCGAGCGCCGTACGCGAACTGCTGATCGCGGTCGGCGAGGACCCGGACCGTGAGGGCCTCAGGGAGACACCGGGGCGCGTGGCGCGGGCGTACCGGGAGATATTCGCGGGGCTGTGGCAGAGGCCCGAGGACGTGCTGACGACGACGTTCGACCTGGGGCACGACGAGATGGTGCTGGTGAAGGACATCGAGGTCCTGAGCAGCTGTGAGCATCACCTGGTGCCGTTCGTCGGGGTCGCCCACGTCGGCTACATCCCGTCCGTCGACGGCAAGATCACCGGGCTGTCGAAGCTCGCCCGGCTCGTGGACGTCTACGCCCGTCGACCGCAGGTGCAGGAACGGCTCACCACGCAGGTCGCCGACTCCCTGATGAAGATCCTGGAGCCGCGCGGGGTGATCGTCGTCGTCGAGTGCGAGCACATGTGCATGTCGATGCGGGGTGTGCGGAAGCCGGGCGCCAAGACCATCACGTCGGCGGTGCGCGGGCAGCTGCGGGATCCGGCGACCCGCAACGAGGCGATGAGCCTGATCATGGCCCGCTGACACCTCGTCCGGGGTACCCGCTGGGGCTGGTGGCGCTTACGAGGCCGGTGCTGTGCCCGTGCCGGCGTTGGTGTCGTCGTCCTCCGGGAGTTTGCAGACCCGTTCCAGGAAGAAGGCCGCCGCTATGACGGCGATGCCCGCCAGGACCGAGAAGCCGGCGTAGAAGGCCTGGTCGCGACGGGCGGGGATGTCCAGGGACTCCAGGAGGAAGGCGCCCGTGCCGCCGTACATCCCGGCGACCAGGGCGGCCACCAGGGCGCTGGCCTGGCCGAAGACGACCGCGCGGGCGGCCATCAGGGGGTCGACACCCTTGGCACCGGGGCGCCGGTCGCGCTGGGCCTTGAGCCGGGCGCGCAGCGAGAGGGCCGTGGCCAGCAGGACCACGGCGATCAGGGCGAGGACGACGGGGGCGGCCAGCGGGACGCTGGGAAGGGTCCCCACCGAGTTCCACAGCCGGGCGCCCGCCCAGGAGAGCACCCCGGCCACGACGAACACGCCGGCCAGCATCTTGACGCGCAGCTCTCTCACGGTGCCCCTTCAGCTCCCTGTACCGGACCACCGAGCTGTGGTCGTCATGACCTTAACGGCTATTCCGGCAGCTGGAGTTCCAGGTCGGCGCGGGGCGCCACACCGTCCAGGGCGACGGTCTCCAGGAGCGTGGCCACCGGGCCACGGCCGGGCAGCTGGGCCTCAGGGTCCACGTCGTGCCAGGGAGCGAGGACGAAGGCCCGCTCATGGGCGCGCGGGTGCGGAAGGGTGAGGACCGGGTCGTCGGAGATCTCGTCGGCGTACGCGACGATGTCGACGTCGATCGTGCGTGCGCCCCAGCGCTCTTCCCGGACGCGGTGGAAGGCCTCCTCGACCGCGTGGGCACGCTCCAGGAGCGAGGACGGCGGGAGTGTCGTCTTCAGGACGACCACCGCGTTGAAGTACGAGGGCTGACTGCCCGCCGGAACGCCCCACGGCTCCGTCTCGTAGACGGGGGAGACCGCCTTGATGCGGACGCCCGGGGTGTCCTCCAGGGCGTCGATGGCCCCCTGGAGGGTCTCCAGGCGGTTGCCGAGGTTCGAGCCGAGGGAGATGACGGCGCGTTTCGGGTTGTGCAGGGTGGTGTCGGCGGCGTCCACCTGCTGCACCACGGAGGCGGGCACCGGCTGGACGGTCGGGTCGCTGTGACTCTCGGTGAACGAGGCGGTCATACTCGGCTCCGGGTGATGGTGATGGTCACGTCGTCGAAGGGGACCGTGATCGGCGCGCCCGGTTTGTGGACGCACACCTCGACCTCCTGAACCCCCTGGTGCTTCAGACAGACCTGCGCGATGCGCTCGGCCAGCGTCTCGATGAGGTCGACGGGCTCGCCCTCCACGACGGCCACGACCTCCTCCGCCACGATGCCGTAGTGCACGGTCTTCGCCAGGTCGTCGTCGGCCGCGGCCGGACGGGTGTCCAGGCCGAGCGAGAGGTCCACGACGAAGGTCTGGCCCTTCTCCCGCTCCTCCGGGAACACCCCGTGGTGTCCTCGGGCCCTGAGGCCGCGCAGCGCGACACGATCCACGCGAATCACTCCTGCAATCGTCGTTGGCGGCCGCTTCGGACCGGGTGCGATCGGCCCGGCAGCCATTTCGAATCTACCCGCGGACACTGACAGTGCCCGCCCCACGGGAGGTCCCGCCAGGTGATGACCGGGAGGGTTCACCGAGTGTTTTCCCGTGGGAACACGGCTGCTCACGGGCTGGTAGCCGCACTTACCCCGTGTTCGTGATTCCAACCACGTTCTGTTTCAGGAGGGTGTGTCGTCCTCCTCGGCCGCCCCTTCGTCGTCGCTCTCGGCGAGGACCGGGGAGGCGTGGTGCGCCCAGAGTTTCCAGCCGACGGGGGTGCGGCGGAACACGTTGGTGGCGACGACCAGCTGGCCGACCAGCGGACCCAGCTCGTCACTGTCCTCGGGGGCCGGACCGCCGCTGAGGATGTTCTCGGTGCAGTTCACCAGGGCGGTGTCGCCGGTGACGGAGACATGCACGTCGGTCAGGAAGAACTGGATGTACTCGGTGTTGGCCATGATCAGCGCGTAGGAGCGGAGCACCTCACCGCGTCCGGTCAGTACCGGCCAGCCCGGGTGCACGCAGGAGATCACGCCGGTGTCCGCCGGGTCGTGGTACTCCTCGTCGACGCCCAGGTCGGCGGGGGTCAGCCAGAGCGCGGACAGCTCGTCGAAGTCGCCCTGTTCCAGTGCCTCGTAGAAGGCGGTGTTGGCGAGTTCGACCTGCTCGACGTCGGTGTGGGGCGCGCTCACCGGGTGCCCTCGGCGTCGCGGGCCGCTTCCGCGGCGCGGGCCTCCTCGACCGCGCGGGCGACCCGTACGGCGTCGGCGGTGGCGCGGACCTCGTGGACGCGGACCGCCCAGGCGCCCTGGTGGGCGGCGAGCGCGGAGACGGCGGCGGTGGCGGCGTCGCGCTCCCGCGCCGGCGGCGGGGCACCCTCGGGGCCGGCCAGTACGCGGCCCACGAACCGTTTCCGGGACGCGGCGACGAGCAGGGGGTGGCCCAGGCCGTGCAGCCGGTCGAGGTGGGCCAGGAGGGCCAGGTCGTGATCGGCGCCCT
>NZ_AEJB01000266.1 GCF_000331005.1 Streptomyces turgidiscabies Car8 | reverse complement strand
AGGCGATCTCCTGCTGCCACTCGGCGGACGCCTGCGCAACCTCCTTGCCGCACCGATCCGGCAGGAGAGATCGTCAGCCGCTTCGGGCGAACGCCGCTGGAACGCGCTTCTTGCTGGGCGGGCTGGTACGACTGTCGGGGTCCGCAGCCGTCCCGCCCCCGTAACACCCCCTGCGATACCCCTTCCGCGGTCATTCGCCCAGCAGACGGCGCAGCCAGCGTACGCGGGCGGCGCAGGCGTCCGCCGAGAGTGCTGCCTGCGGAACGAGACCGTCGAACCCGTGAAAGCCGCCGGGCCACACGTGCAGTTCGGCGCTGCCGCCTGCCTGCCAGATACGGGAGGCGTAGGTGACGTCCTCGTCGCGGAAGGTCTCCGCGGAGCCGACGTCGATGAAGGCCGGCGGCAGACCGGAGAGGTCGTCAGCGCGGGCCGGAGCGGCGTACGGCGATACGTCGTCGGTGCCGTGTGCCTCACCCAGCAGCGCGTGCCAGCCGGTTTCGTTCGCGGTGCGGTCCCACACGCCTCGGCCTGCCATCTGATGGGCGGACGGTGTGTCGTTGCGGTCGTCGAGCATCGGGCACATCAGCAGCTGGCCGAGGATGCGTGGTCCTCCTCGGTCACGTGCGAGGAGGGCGAGCGCCGCTGCCAGCCCGCCGCCGGCGCTGCCGCCTGCCAGGATGATGCGGTCCGGGTCGCCGCCGATCTCCTTGGCGTGTCCGGCCATCCACGACAGTCCGGCGTAGCAGTCCTCCACCGGAGCCGGGTGCGGATACTCGGGGGCGAGCCGGTACTCCACCGACACCACCACCAGGCCCAGCTCTTCGGCCAGGTCGAGTGGGAGCGCGAGCCGGTTCGTGCCCACGACCATGCCGCCCGGGTGCGTGAAGTAGACGATCGGGCGCCGGTCCGGTACGCCGGTGGGGCGGCAGATCAGCAGGGACACCTCCGGCGCGCCCGGTGGGCCGGGTACCAGGCGCTCCCGTACGTCGAAGATCCCGTCGCGGCTCAGTTCCTCGTTCGTCATGAGCGCGAGCATGTTGTTGATCTGTTCCCGCGCGGCGGGGATGCCCTCCCGAGTGGCCGTGGTCGGCGCCAGGTCGCCGAGTGCCACGAGCGCGGCGGCCAGTTCCGGATCGAAGGGCGGAGGGGTTCCGGTCATCGACTACTCCTTGGGGATCGGTCGCGAAGGTGGGTGCGGGCACTTCACGACTCGTGGCGGACTCACGAAATGGTGGAGCGGTGTCGGCTCGTCGAGGATCGAGCCCGAGACGGGTGCGGGCACGGGAGCCTGCCGGGTGAACACACCATGTACGGCGATCGGAGCGACGCTTCGGTGGGCCGTCGAAACGGCCACCGCCTCGGCGCTCGAGTCACCGCCGACGGCCTTGGCCTGGAAGGTCGTTCACGGCCGCCGAGCCGGATACGGCCCGGGGGTGCTTCGCACCGAGGGAAAGTGAGCGGCACGCTAACCGGACTTCCCGGTCGCCGTCCAGTGCAGCTCTCTCGCCGCCGAGGTTTTCGGGGACGTTACCCAATGCGCGCCCGCCTCTTGTCGACGCCCGGTCAGGAGCGCCGACGCCCGGTCAGGCCGACTCCCTGAAGCGGACGCGCAGCGAATCCTGGAGGGGATCGACCGGGACCGGCTTGCCCTCCAGGGTGTCGACGACGCAGCGGACCTAGCCCCGGGCCATTGCCTCGGTGTCGCGGACAACAGTGGTCAGCGGCGGTTGGGCCAGAGCCGCGCCCGGGATGTCGTCGACTCCGATCACCGCCCGGTCCTGCGGGGCACGCAGCCCGAGGGAGCGCGGAGCGGCCAGTACGGCCATCGCGGCTTCGTCGTTGAACGCGCAGACAGCCGTCACCGGCGGGTCCGCGGCGAGCCATGCCTTCACCGCTGCCGCGGCACCGTCCGTCTCCAGAGGAACGGTTCGGACGTCCGGTTCCGGAAGGCCGAGTTCGTCGCAGACCTTGCGGACGCCGTTCAGCCGGGGCCGGACCAGGACATCGAGTCTTGTCAGGTCCGGGACGGCGTAGCCGAGCCGGACGTGAGCGGGGACGAGATGGCGTGCCTGCAACACGCCGATCGGTTCCTCGACACCGTGGGAAACCGCCGCTCCCCCTGTGCCGAGCCGTGCGCCGCCATGACCACCTCGATGCCCGCCGCCCGCATGGCGTCCGCTTCGACCTCGCCCTCGGGAAATCCGTCCAGGGCCAGTACCGCCGCCGGGGTCACCGCCTTCCAGATCTCCCGCAGAGGTCGAGCCGGAGGAGCCGACGAGTGCACCGGGAACGTGAGCTCGTGTTCGGCGAAGGCACTGGTCAACTGCTGGATGAGGCGCCCGAGTACGTGCTCGATCGGCCAGTTGGGCAGCAGGCCGAGCACAATGCTCGAGCGCCCCGTCCGCCCTTCGCTCCCGCCATGCGCCCCGCCCTCTGAGACACCTCTTGTCAAAGCCCACAGTCGCGGGCTAGCTTACGCACTCAGTCAACATACACGTTATAGTGACGCGATTAAGTAACTATGCGTAATCAGGATCCTCGCGGCGGTCCTCGCCGGCATGTCCGTTTCCCTGCTCGGCTCGGCGCTGACCGGCCTGGTCCGGGTCCCGCGGCTCCTTAGGGCCTTCCCGTTCGAACAGCCCCATGTACGTGCCGCGTCGGGCGACGCCACCGCCGCCCCCGCGATGACCGGAAAGGTCTTCCTGTGATCCGCCATCACGACTTCCAGCACGATGGACTGACACTGCGCTCCACGCTCCACATTCCCGACGGGCCGGCGGGGACCCGCCGGCCGACCGCGGTGTTCGTGCACGGCTTCGCCTCCAACCGGCTGGAACTGCCGGACTTCGTCGCCATGTCACGGCTGCTGGAGTCGCACGGCATCGCCTCGGTCCGCTTCGACCTCTCCGGACACGGAGAGAGCGACGGCGACTTCTTCGACGTCACCATCACCGGAGAGATCGCCGAGACCCGCGCCGTCCTGGGCATGGTCCGGACCTTCGACTTCGTCGACCCCGAGCGCATCGGCCTGGTCGGCATGAGCATGGGCGGCGTGGTCGCCGGCATCGTGGCGGGTGAAGAGCCCGAGATCAGCGCCCTGTGTCTGTGGTCCCCGGCCGCCGTCGCCCCCTTCGAGATCGGTGCCGGCCGGCTCAAGGGCCGCAGCCTCGCCCCCGAGATCGAGGCGAACGGCTACTTCGACACCGGCGGCCACCGGATGAGCCCCGCTCTCATCG
The DNA here is from genome assembly GCF_000331005.1 of Streptomyces turgidiscabies Car8. Classification (GTDB taxonomy): domain Bacteria; phylum Actinomycetota; class Actinomycetes; order Streptomycetales; family Streptomycetaceae; genus Streptomyces; species Streptomyces turgidiscabies. The sequence goes on along the minus strand of NZ_AEJB01000266.1, from coordinate 43,310 downwards.
CGGACATCGCCGGCCTCGACGTCTACGGACGCTCCGCCGCTTACCCCGGGCCCGTCCACATCCTGCACGGCGACAAGGACGACATCGCTCCCGTCGAGTACGCGCGTCGCTACCTGGACCACTACAAGGGCAGCGCGCAGCTGGAGGTCGTCGAGGGCGCGGACCACTCCTGGGGCTCGATCCCGCACCGCACCACGCTGCATCAGTCCACGCTGCGTTTTCTCCGGAGGCACCTCCAGCGATGAACACGTCGAGCATCGAGGCACCCGACGCGACGGACACCACCACGTCGGTCATCGGGTTGCGCACCTCGGACGACTCCGGTCTCGTGGCCACCCCGTATCCCGAACCACGCCTGTCATGGTCGCTGGCGAGCGAACGGCCGGACGTCCTGCAGCAGGCCTACGAGATCCAGGTGTCGACCGATCCGTCCTTCGGCGACAACCCGCCCCGCGAAGTGGTCAAGACCGACCTGGTGACCGATCACCCCTGGCCGGCCCCGCCGCTGCGCAGCCGTGAGGTCCGGTACTGGCGGGTCCGGGCCCACACCGACCTCGGGTGGACGGCGTGGAGCCGACCCGCCCGGGTGGAGGCCGCGCTCCTCGACGAGACGGACTGGACCGCCCGTCCCGTCCATCTCCCCAGTGACCGGGGCCGCACCTCCCCCGGCCCGGTGCCGTTGCTCCGCCGGGAGTTCGACCTCCCGGCGGAGCCGGTGTCCGCCCGCCTGTACGTCACCTCGCTCGGCGTCCACCACACCACCCTCAACGGCCGGCCCGTCTCCGACGACCTGCTGGAACCGGGCTGGACCAGCTACCCCAACCGGCTGCTCTACGCCACCTACGACGTCACCGACCTGCTCGTCCCCGGCCCCAACGCCCTTGCCGCAGCGGTCGGCGACGGCTGGTACCGAGGCCATCTCACCTGGCACAAGAACCGCGACGTCTACGGCGACACCACGGCTGTCCTGGCCCAGCTCGAAGTCACCCTGGCCGACGGCACCACCGTCACCGTCGACACCGACGACCGCTGGAGAGGTGGCTACGGCGCTCTGCTTGCGACCGACCTGTACGACGGCTGCGAGCGGGACGACCGCCACGAACCCGAAGGCTGGGAACTGGCCGGCTTCGACGACCACGGCTGGGAACGGGCAGCTCCACTCCCCCTGCCCACCGGACTGGCCCAGCGGGCCCACCCGGCCGTACGCGTCGTTCAGGTCATCCAGCCCGAGCGACGGACACTGCCCGACGGCACGATCGCCGTCGACGCGGGCGAGAACAACACCGGCTGGCTCCACATCCGCGCCGACGGCCCGCCAGGAAGCACGGTGACCGTCCGCCATGCCGAGGTCCTCGACGGCGATGGCCGCCTGCTGACCAGCATCCTGCGCGGCGCCCGCGCCACCGACCGGTACACCCTGGCGGGCGGCACCGTCGAGCTGGAACCCGAGTTCACCTTCCACGGCTTCCGGTACGCCGAGATCGACGCCTCCCCCGACGTCACCATCGAGTCGGTCGAAGTCCTCGTCGTGGCCAGCGACCTGCGCCGCATCGGCGACTTCCACTGCTCCGACGAACGCGTCAACTCCCTGTACGCCAACGTCGCGCGCTCCCAGCGCGGCAACTTCCTCGCCGTCCCCACCGACTGCCCGCAGCGCGACGAACGCCTCGGCTGGACCGGGGATCTCATGGCCTTCGCCCCGACGGCGTGCGCCACGTTCGACAGCGGCGCCTTCCTGGACAGCTGGCTCACCGATCTCCGTATCGAGCAACGCGACGACGGCGCGGTCCCCCTGGTGATCCCCGACGTCCCGCTCGGCGAACTGCCACCGACCGAGTTGCCGAAAGCCGGTGGCTCAGCGGGCTGGGGCGACGCCGCCACCGTCGTACCGGCCGCCCTCTTCGACGCCTACGGCCGGCAGAGCCAACTGGGCCGTCACTACACGGCGATGCGCGCCTGGGTCGAGTTCACCGTCGCCCACCTGGACGACGACGGGACCTGGACCGGCAACGCGCAACTCGGTGACTGGCTGGACCCGGCCGCACCACCGGAGGACCCGGCGCGGGCCACCACCGACTCCGGCTATGTCGCCACCGTGTTCGTCGCGCACAGCGCCCGGCTGCTCTCCGACGCGGCCAGGGAACTGGGACATGCCGACGACACCGACCGGTACGCCGACCTGCACCGTCGTACCGCCGAGGCGGCCTGGCGCAAGTGGGGCGACCACGCCCGCACCACCCAGACCGGGTGCGCGCTCGCGCTCGAATTCGGCATCGCACCCGACGCCGAGCGCGCCGCGGTGGGCGACGACCTCGCCGCACTGGTGCGTGCCCGCGACGGACGCATCGCCACCGGCTTCCTGGGCACGCCGTTCGTGCTGCCCGCCCTCACCCACACCGGCCATGTGGCCGAGGCCTACCAGCTCCTCCTCAACACCGCGTGTCCGGGCTGGCTCTACCAGGTCGAACGCGGCGCCACCACCATGTGGGAGCGGTGGGACGCCATCCAGCCCGACGGCACCATCGACGTCGAGAACGCGGGCATGATGCTGTCGTTCAACCACTACGCCTACGGTGCGGTCGCCGCCTGGCTCTATCAGTCCGTCGCCGGACTACGACCCACCACCCCGGGCTACCGGACGATCGAGATCGCGCCGCACCCCGGCGGCACGATCACCTCCGCCGACACGTCGATCATCACCCCGTACGGCATGGCGTCCGTGGCCTGGGCGATCAGCGGTGGCAGCCTCACGGTGGACGCCGTACTGCCGCCCGGCACGACAGGGCGGTTCCTCCCACCCGAGGGCTGGCACTCCGCACAGGCAACCAACCGGCTCGGGTCGGGAAACCACCGTCTGGTCCTGCGCGCCCGGACCAGTCCCTGAGTCACCCTTCCAGGAACGGCTCATGAAGATGAGCGAGGCGGCTCCGGAGCCCGTCGACGCCTGAACTCCCCTGCCCGGCCCTGATGACCGGGCTCACCGGCCGCGGCCCGCTGTGCCCTGACACACAGTGGGCCGCTCAGGCATGTCGGCCTGCGGCCGTATGCGCGCTACTTCAGCGCAGCGCGTCGGCGAAGAAGTCGAGTGACCGATGCACCTCGGTGAGCCCCGGGGTCCTGTTGAGGTGGCCGTGCGGCATACCGGCGGCCAGGTAGGTGCTGGCCTTGACCCCGGATGCGGTCAACTGCCGCCCCAGGAGCTCACCCGAAGGACGGAGGTCGTCGTATTCGGACACCAGCAGGTGAACGGGCGGGAGGTCGTGCAGCGCAGCCGCCCCGGGCAGTGCGTCGCGGGGAAGGTCGGTGAGGCGGCCGACGTAGTTCTCCACCATGAACTCGATGTCGGTCACGGAGAAGCGCATCATCGGTGGGAGGGCCGCCATCTCCGTTGCCGTGGCGCTGTCCAGGGCCGGGACGGGGAAGTGCGCGAACGGGTAGGCGAGCAGGAGGAGATCGGCCGGCCGCAGTGCTTCGTCGCGGTCCCGGAGGGCTGAGGCCAGGGCCAGGGCCGCGCCCGCGCTCGCTCCGCCGAGGGCCGTCAGGTCGGCATCGGCGGCGTACTCCGTCCTGAGCCACCGCCACGCGGCGTGCACGTCGTCCAGGGGTACCGGGTAGCGGACCCCGTCCGTCGCCAGCCGGTAGTCGACGGAGACCACCACCGCCCCGGCCCGCGCCGCCAGTTCGGCCGCGACGACATGCGCCTCCGGCATGTCGAGGTCGCCACCGCGGAAGCCGCCGCCGTGCACCCACAGCACGGCCGCGGAGCCCGGGTTCCGTGGGGTGTAGGTCCTGACGGGCACCGCGCCGTGCGGGCCGGCGATCTCGCGGTTGTCGACACTGACGTCCGGTGGTGTCCATTCCGCCGGATCCCGGGCGAACTCGATGAACCGCGCGAGGGCGTCCGGGTCGCCCAGATCGGCGAACGTCATACCGGCGAGGAGGTGCAGTCGATCCGCGAGACAGGGGTCGAGGGGCACGGAGTCACCTTTCTGTGGTGTCTGGGCATGGGGCCGTCGGGGCGTACGCCGACTCCGTCAAACCACGCCGGCCGACCGCGGGCCAAGCCGGTGTCGCCGCCCCGTCCGGCAGGGGGTTCGCGGCGTCGTCAGGCCGACTCGCGGGCCGCGAGCCGGATCTGCGGTTCGAACAGGTCGCGCGAGGCCTGTTCACCGTCGAGCGCGGCCATCACCGTGTTCGCGTACAGCTCGGCGACGGTGGGGAGGTCTTCGACGACGGTGGTCAGGGGCGGATGGGCCAGCGCTGCGGCGGGGGTGTCGTCGACGCCGATCACCGCCATGTCCCGAGGGGCTTCGAGGCCGAGCCGCCGCAGACCGGCGAGGACGGTCATGGCCACCTCGTCGTTGAAGGCGCAGATACCGGTCACGGGGGAATCGGCCGCGAGCCAGGTCCGGATCGCGTCCGCGGCCGCGTCCGCAGTCAGCGGGATGGTCCGGACGTCGGGCTCGGGCAGGCCCAGGTCGGCGCAGACGGCTCGTACGCCTTCCAGTCGCGGTCTGGCGAACACGGCGACCCGCTCGTCGTCGGGGTACGCGTAGCCGAGGCGCCGATGGGAGGCGGCCAGGTGACGGGCCTGCGCGGCACCGATCGCGTTCGCACTCGTGACGCTCGCCTCCGCCCCGAGCCCGCTGGATTCGTACAGGGCGACGATCACCTCGATGCCGGCGGACCGCATCGCCGCCGAGTCCGAGTCGGAGAACGGCTCGAAGGCCAGCACGGCGGCCGGCGTGAGCGCCTTCCAGATGTCGCTCAGCGAGCGGGCGCCCCGGACGCTGGAGTGGACGACGAAGGTGAGATTGCGCTTCGCGAACGCGAGTGTCAGCTCCTGTATGAGGTTCCCGACCGCGTGGCCGAGGGGCCAGTCGGGCAAGAGGCCCAGCACGATGTCGGAACGCCCGTAGCGCAGGGCTCTTGCCGCCGGCGAGGGTGCGTAGCCGAGCGTGGCGGCCGCGGCCAGGACGCGCTGACGAGTCGCGTCGGTGATCTTCTGATGCGCCGAGTTGTTGAGGACGAAGCTCACCGTCGCCCGGGACACACCGGCCTCACGGGCCACGTCAGCACTCGTCACCCTGCTGCTTCGCGGTGCCATCGATGACCACCTTCCACGAACCTCTTGCGCAACGCGCGAGACACAGTTAATTTACGGGCACTCACTATAACGTGTTAACGACACGTTATAGCTAACCTGGTCAGCCACGATGTGAGGTGGTTCGATGGGGCGGTTCCGCCGATTCGTCCCATCGCCGCCATTGAAGCAGACGACCTGTGTCGCGCACGAGACGGAGTGACCCTCCGAGCACGACGGCTGGTCATACCTGCACGAAACGGTTCGGCCTCTCCACGACCGCTCATGCGGCCCCTCCGGTCCGGCCACCACATCAGCGGAGAAGTCCACTTCGGCCGTCCCTCGCGCCGAGATTCCCATCTGAAGAGCCGCAAGCCCGCATAGCGGGCCATCCGCGTCGGTGGCTTCCACGCGAGCCCGCCCCGACCTCCCTTTCGCCCCTCCCCGGCACCCGTGCAACGGAGACCCTCAATGAAGAGCAGAACCGCAGTCCAGGCCTCGATCGGCGTCGTCGCAGCGCTCACACTCGCCGCTTGCGGCGGCGGAAACAGCAGCAGCAGCGCGGGCCCGGTGAACCTGACCATCGCCCTGTCGTCCGCGCCCAACAGCCTGGACCCCGCGCAGGTCGCTGTCGGCCCCTTCCTGAACTACATGGACCCTGCCTACGCCTCGCTGCTCGGCCGCAAGGCCGACGGCACCCTGGAGGCCGGTCTCGCCGACAAGTGGGGCTATGTGGGCAGCGGGAACACCAAGTTCCAGCTCAGCCTGCGCAAGGGGGCGAAGTTCTCCGACGGCACACCCATCACCGCCGCCGACGTCGTCAGCTCGTTCAAGTACTTCCAGAAGGGCAGCGGACCCACCGCCTCCTACTTCCGTCCGCTGACCTTCTCCACTCCGGACAGTTCGACCGTGGTGGTCACCAGCCCGACGCCGAACCCCGACATGGGGACGCTGTTCACGCCGTCGTACATGGGCGGCGCCATCATCAGCCCGGCGGGGCTGAAGACCCCGGCCAAGCTGGCCTCCACGACCTTCGGCGCCGGACCGTACGTCCTCAGCGCCCAGCAGTCGGTCTCGGGCGACCACTACGTCTACGTTCCGAACAAGAACTTCTACGACAAGGCCGCCGTCCACTTCAAGAAGATCACCGTGAAGGTGATGCCGAACGTCAACTCCCAGGTCCAGGCCCTGAAGTCCGGCCAGATCGACCTCATGTACGGCACTCCGGACGTGGCGCCGACCATCGCCGGCGACAAGTCACTCACGACGCTCACCAAGCCCAGCACCTGGGCGGGCCTGTACCTCCTGGACCGTTCGGGCACCATCGTCAAGGGACTGGGCGACGTTCGGGTGCGGCAGGCGCTGAACTTCGCCATCGACCGGGCCGCGATCACGAAGGCGGTCTACGGCGAGTTCGGATCACCGGTGTCCCAGCCTGCGATGCCCGGGTACGACGGCTACAGCCCCGAGGCCGAGAAGATGTACCCCTACGACCCGGCCAAGGCGAAGCAGCTGCTCGAGGAAGCGGGATACAGCAAGGGACTCACCATCCCGGTGAACTACGGGTCGTTCGACCCCTCGACGACCAAGATGCTGCAGGCCGTGCAGGACCAGCTCTCCAAGGTGGGCGTCACCCTGAAACTGCAGGCCGCCGCCAACTTCGGCGGCTGGATCAACGACCTCGTGTCGAAGAAGTACCCGGCCACCGTGCTCTCCCCCGGCGCCGGTGGTGAGGAGAACTTCTACGCGCAGCAGGCCGGCTTCACCAAGACGGGCATCATGAACGTCTTCGGCGTGGCCGACCAGGACGTCGATGCCGCGTTCAGCCGGCTCGCCACGGCCGACCCGAAGTCCAGCGGCACGGCGGCGAAGGATCTCACCGATGTGATCGTGCGGAAGGCGCTCGCGCTGCCGGTGTCCGGTACCGAAACCATCGCCATGTACAACAGCAAGCTCCAAGGCGTGCAGTTCCCGAAGAGCAGCGCCCAGCTGACCTCCAACACCACGTGGACCACTCGCTGATGTTCTCCATCGTTCTCCGCAGGCTGGCGCTGTCCATCCCGCTCCTGGTGATCGTCTCGGCGATCACCTCGCTCCTGGAGTCGTTCGTGCCGGGTGACCCGGCACGGACGGTCCTGGGGATCAACGCGACCAAGGAGCAGTACGACGCGCTGAGAGCCGCGCTCCATCTCGACAAGCCGTTCGTCGAGCAGTACTGGCTGTACCTGCGTGACATCCTGCACGGCGACTTCGGTGCCTCGCTGTTCAGCGGTGAATCGGTGGCGGGGACGATCGGTGAACGTCTGCCGGTCACGCTGACGCTGGTGATCGGGGCCACCGTCGTGTCGGCCCTGGTCGGCATCCTGCTCGGGGTGTACAGCGCGACGCGTGGCCGCTTCAGTCGCCGGCTGATCGACGTGGTGTCCCTGCTTGGCAGCGCCCTGCCCAACTTCTGGCTCGCCCTGATGCTCATGTCCCTGTTCGCCGTCAGGTTCACGATCTTCCCGGCCACCGGATACACCCCGTTCGCCGAGTCACCGGGGCAGTGGGCCAACGGCCTCGTACTGCCCGTGATCGCCCTGTCGATCGGGGGTGTCGCGATGGTCTCCAAGGTCACCCGCGACGCGATGCTGTCCACCCTGGCGCTCGACCACATCAGAACGCTGCGGGCCTGCGGTGTCCGGCCCGCGTCCATCATCTGGAAGCACGCCCTGCGCGGGTGCGGGCTGCCGGTGGCGACAGCGGTCGGCCTCTCCGCGATCGCGTTCATCCCCGGCTCGATCCTCGTCGAGAACGTCTTCACCCTGCCCGGTCTGGGGACGACGGTTGTCGACGCGACCAACCAGCACGATCTTCCGGTCGTGCAGGGTGCCGCCATCACCTTCACGTTGCTGGTGATCGCGGTGAACCTTCTCGTCGATGTCGTCTACAGCCTCCTGAACCCGAAGGTGCGTGTGGCATGACCGCAGCTGCTCCGCCCGTGAGCGTGCCGTCGCGGAAGTGGACCCGCTTCCTCGCCGGGATCTGGCACCGCCCTCTGGCCGCCGCGGCTCTGGCCGTGGTGCTGGCGGTCACCGTCGCCGTGATCCTCGCCCCCCTGCTGGCACCGCACCCGCCCCTGGCGCAGGACCTGCTCCACGCGCGCGGCGGTCCGTCGGCAAGCCACCCGCTGGGCACCGACGACCTCGGCCGCGACATGCTGAGCCGGCTGCTCTACGGCGGCCGGCCGGCCCTGCTGGGAGTGGGAGTGGCCGTGAGCGTCTACATCGTCCTGGGCATGTCCCTCGGCATCCTCGCCGGCTATCTGCGCGGCTGGACCGACCGCGTCATCGTGGCCGTCATGGACGTCATGCTCTCCGTTCCCGTGGTCATCCTCATGCTCGCCGTCCTGGCGATCTTCAGCCAGAGCAACGTGGCCGCCATGTTCACGCTCGGCGTGCTGTCCGCCGCGGGCCTCGCGCGGATCATCCGCAGTTCGTGCATCGCCCTGCGGGAGGAACTGTTCGTGGACGCGGCCAAGGTGTCCGGCCTCGGCCCGGCGCGGATCATGGCCCGGCACATCTTTCCCAGCCTGGTCGGTCTGTTGCTGGTGCAGGTGTGCCTGTTCTCGGGCGTCGCCCTCATGGTGCAGACCGGCCTGGGGTTCCTCGGTCTGGCCACGCCGGCGCCCGCCCCCAGCTGGGGCGGCATGGTCGGAGAAGCCTCCCAGGTCATCCAGCAGAACCCGTCCCTGCTGTTCATCACCGGCGGACTCATCGGCCTGATGTCCCTCTCCTTCGGTCTGCTCGGCGACGGACTGCGCGACCTCACCCAGGACCGCAGGCGGGGAACCAGCGGGCGCTCACCGCGTCCGGTTCCCCTGACGGTCGCCAAGGACGCCGTCGAAGGGTCTGAGACACCTCCGGAGACGGGCGTACTCACCGTGCGCGACTACTCCATCTCCTTCGCCACCGCGCAGGGCCCGCGCACCGTCGTCGACTCGGTCGGCTTCAGCGTGAACGCCGGCGAGATCTTCGGGCTCGTGGGCGAGTCCGGCAGCGGGAAGACGGTCACGGGCCTCTCCCTGCTCGGGCTCCTCGCCCCCAACGGGAGGGTGACCGGCGGCTCGGCCTGGCTGTCCGGCAACCGGATCAGCGGGCTGCCGGAGCGGCACCTGCAGCGCATCCGGGGCAGGGAGATGGCTCTGGTGTCGCAGGAACCCATGGTGGCCCTCGACCCCAACTTCACGATCGGCTCCCAGTTGGGCGAGGTCGTCCGCCGTATCGGTGACGTGCCGGGTGGCAAGGACGCCGTACGCGAGCGGATCCGCGAGCTGCTGACCAGCGTCCACCTGCGTGATCCCGACGACGTCGCCCGCCGCCACCCGCACGAACTGTCCGGCGGCATGCTCCAGCGGGTCGCCATCGCGATGGCCCTGGCCGGCTCACCGAAGGTGCTGATCGCCGACGAACCCACCACGGCCCTGGACGTCACCGTGCAGGCCGGCATCCTCGACCTGCTCCGGTCGCTCCGCGACGACCGCGGCATGGCGATCATCCTGATCACACACGACCTGGGAGTGGTCGCCGACACCTGCGACCGCGCCATCGTGATGGAGAAGGGCCGGATCGTGGAAGAAGGCTCGGTCGAGGACATCTTCTACCGGCCCCAGCACCCGTACACGAAGAAACTCATCGAGAGCACACCCAGCATCGCGACAACCGAGGGCAGGCTCGCGTGACCGGCACACCCATACTCCAGGTCGACGGGCTCGCCGTCCGCTATCCGTCCCGTGGCTGGCGCAAGCCGCCGACCACGGTCATCGAGGACGTGTCGTTCGAGGTCGGCCGGGCCGAGACGGTCGCCCTCGTGGGCGAGTCCGGCTCGGGCAAGACCACCATCGGCCGAGCCGTCCTGGGACTGACCCCGGTCAGCGGTGGACACGTGCTGCTCGACGGGCGGGACATCACCAGCCTCTCCGGTCACACCCGGCGTGCGCTGTCCACCGACATCCAGGCGATCTTCCAGAACCCGTACGGCTCACTCAACCCGGCCCTGCCGGTGGGCCGTACGCTGGCCGAGCCCCTGCTCACCGGTTCGACCCACTCCCGCGGCGAGGTCCGTGAACACATCACCGACCTGCTGCGTCGCGTGGGCCTCCCCGAGGACGCGGCCGACCGGTACCCGGCCCAGTTCAGCGGTGGCCAGCGCCAGCGCATCGCCATCGCCCGGGCGGTCGCCAGACAACCGAAGCTCATCATCTGCGACGAACCCACCAGCGCCCTCGACGTCACCACCCAGGCCGCCGCCCTGGATCTCCTCTCCGAGCTCCAGCAGTCCCTCGGATGCGCCTACCTGTTCATCACCCACGACCTCGCCGTCGTCAAGGAGTTCGCCGCGCGCACCCTGGTCCTGCAGAACGGGCGCATCGTCGAAGAAGGACGCAGCACCGATGTCTGTGACCAGCCGCAGCACGAGTACACACAGCGCCTGGTGGCGGCCGCGCCCGTCCCCGACCCGGTCCTGCAACGCCAGCGCCGTCAGCGGCGGATGAGTATGGAGACGGCGGCCTCCTGACCGACGGCACGATCACCGTCGTACCGCCGTCCACCGCTTGGCCGTCCCAGCAGGCAGGGGTGACGACCGAGCCGGCCGGGCGGGCGATTCGACCCACTCCCGCAGTCCCACTCGGGAGCCCGGGCGCGCGCACGGCACCGGCTCCGAGGCCGAAGGCATGCTGAACGGCGCCGAACGCGCCGTAGGCACAGCCTTCAGGCACGGAGCGGGCGCGTCTCACCAGGCGTCCGGCCGAAACGGCTCCGGAAGACCCGGGTGAAATGGGCCTGGCTGGCAAAGCCCCAGCGATGGGCGACTTCCGCGACCGTCAGGTGACGGGAGCCGGCGTCGGCGAGCTGCTCGTGGGCCTTGGCCAGCCGCTGTTCGAGGATGTGACGGGAGGGGCTCACACCGGTCGCCTGGAAGATGCGACTGAGGTGACGGGCCGACACTCCGATCGCCTCGGCGACCCGCCCCGCGCTCAGCCCGGGGTCGGTCAGATGCCGGTCCATGTAGTCCTTGGCCACGGCGAGTTGGGAGATCGCGGCGGGTGTCGCGGAAGCGCCACCCAGTCTCGGCGCGGCCAGCGTGCGGACGATGTCCAGCACGATGGCCTCGGTGCTCGCCCCGTCGTCGCTCCCGTGGCCCTCGGCCCAGTCGCCCAGGACCGCTCCCAGCGCCGACACCAGCGCGCCCTCGGCCGCGGATCCGCGGCCGAACAGCATGGGCGCCGACACCTCGCCGGAGGCGCACAGCGTGGCGAACACGTCGCGGGGGATGTCCACCAGCAACTGGCGCATGGGTGAGGGGAATCCGAACAGGTACGACCGCCGTGTGTCGTAGAGGATCAGGTCGCCCGTCTGCGGGGTGAGGCAGCCGCCCTCGTGGAAGAACACCCCCTGGCCGGCCGTCAGCAACGAGACTAAGACCGAGTCCTTCGGCAGCGCCTGACAGGTTCGCGGAGTCCGTTCTATGACGTGTTCGTTGCCGGCTATGTCGGCCAGTCGCAGGCCACCCAGCTCGACGTTCGTCTGCGTCGCCAGCAGACCCTGCTGGGAGTAGGAGGAGCAGGACAGGCCCACCAGGGCCCGCCGGTTGTACTCCTCCCAGAAGTCGATCCGGTCCTCCGGATCGACCGACTGCGTGGACACGCGCGAGACGACAGGTCGGCCCAACTGAGTGTCCTTTCCAACCCGTGCGGCCGTAGTCGGTGTGACGCGCCGACCCCGAGTCGGCCACCGCGAACGTGAGTCAAGTCCAGCCACCGGCAGGAGGACGAGCGATCGTGCGGCCGTGTCGCGGGCTCTGACGCGGGAGTGGCCCACGGTGTCTGACCCCTCGCCGGGCCACGAGCGTACCCCGTGCCGCAGACAGCGTCACGGGTCCGGCCGAAAGCCCGGCGGCGCACCCACCCGGCGGTGTCAGACGGTCAGGTAGCCGCCGTCGACCGGGAGGACCGCGCCGTTGACGTAGGAGGCGGCCGGCGAGCACGGGAAGGCGATCGCCGTCGCGATCTCCCGGGGTCGGCCGAACCGTCCGAGCGGGACGCGCGAGAGCACCCCTTGGGCGGCCTCCTGGTCGTCGAGCACGCCGCGGGCCAGCGGCGTGGTGACGAAGCCCGGCGCCACCGCGTTCACGCGGATACCCTCGGCGGCGTACTCGGCCGCCAGTGACCGGGTCAGCTGGGAGATACCACCCTTGCTGGCGCTGTAGGCCGGCCGGTCCCGGCTGCCGAAGAAACCGAACATCGACGAGACGGTGACGATGCTGCCGCCCCGGCGTGCGAGAAGCGGGCGTGCCGCCTGGCAGGCGACCATGGCCGAGGTGAGGTTGACCTCCAGCACCTGGTCCCATCGTCCGAGGTCGTATTCGTCGCGGTCCCGGCTGATGCCGGCGCACGCGACGAGGTGGTCGATACGGTCGTACGCCTCGATACGGCCGATGAGGGCACCCCGGTCCGTGACGTCCTGCTCCACGATGTCGACCCGCTCGTGACGGGGCAGTTCGTCGCTGTCGGCCGGGGGCAGGCCCAGGGCGTAGACCTCGGCTCCCAGGTTCGCGAGCAGATCGGCGGTGGCCGCGCCGATGCCGGAGGTTCCCCCGGTCACCAGGACGCTCTGGCCGGCGAACGCGTCGGGGGCGAGTCCGGTGGGCTCCGCGAATCCGCTGGTCATCTTCGCGATTCCGTTCGGTCGGCGGGTGGACAGGGCACCGGCGCCCGGGTGCGGTGTGGCGCCGGAGCGACCAGGACCTTGACCTGATTGCCCGGGCCGTCCGACAGCGCCTCGAATCCGTGGGAGACGAGGTCGTCGAGGTCGATGGTCGAGGTGACGACCGGTGTCAGGTCCAGGCCCTGCTCCGCGACGAGGCGGATGAGTTCCGGGTAGGTGTCGCGGTAGCCGACACTGGCGACGATCGACTGCTCGTTGTTGACCAGCGCGAAGGCGTCCAGGGTCACCTCCTGTGCCAGGCCGACGAGGACGACCCGGCCGCCGCGCCGCGTCGCGGCCAGGCAGGTTCGCAGGGCGGTCCCGGATCCGACCACCTCGAACGCGGCGTCGACGCCCTCCCCGCCGGTCAGCTCATGGATCCGTTTCCCGACGTCCTCTCGCCCGCCGGCGTCGATCAGATCCGTGGCGCCAAGACCGGCCGCGAGTTCCAGACGGGCAGGGGACATGTCGACGGCGACGATCCGCCGCACCTTGCGTTCCGCGGCGAGCAGGACGGTGAACAGGCCGACCGGTCCCAGGCCGACGACGGCCACCGTCTCGGGTGTGGTCCCGGCGCGACGCAGCGCGTGCAGGGCGACCGAGGCCGGTTCGAAGAGCGCGGCCTGCTCCAGGGACACGGTCTCGGGGAGGCGGTGGGCCATGTAGGCGGGGATGGCGGCGTACTCGGCCATGCCTCCGTTCCCCATCAGTCCGGCGAACCCGAAGTGACGGCAGATGTTGTACTCACCGGCCCGGCAGCGCGGGCATGCCCCGCATCGGTAGTTCGGCTCGATCGCCACTCGGTCGCCGACGGCGAGGCCGGCCACAGACGGCCCGAGGGCCGCCACCGTCCCGCAGAACTCATGGCCGAGGACGAGTGGAGCCGTGGCGCCGGAAGCCGGATGGGGCTCGGCGACCGGGATGGCGTGCGGCCCGTCGGCGTACTCGTGCAGGTCACTGCCGCAGATACCGCAGTAGGCAACCTCGATGAGCACCTCGCCCATCCGGGCTTCGGGGACGTCCACGTCGGCGATGCGGACGTCCCTGGCTCCGTACCAGACGGCGGCTTTCACGCGACCGTCCCGGGCCGGACCGCGGGCTCTGGTCCGACCGCCTCCGCCACGACCGCGCTCGAAAGCAGGGCCTCAGCATGTGCAACCCGGCGATCAGGCTCTCCCGGTACGGAGTTCAGCGAGCCGAGACCGGCCCACGACTCGACGGCGGTCACGCCGCCGGAGGAGATGAACCGCACCCCGCCAGGCGCCGTCTCGGCAGGGGACGTGGCCGTGCACAGGGGGAAGCTACTGATACGGGGCGTCGGAACGCCGGCACGCGGAAGCACCGAATGCACCGGGGTCACCGGGGTCACCGGAAGAGCGAGTTGATGTAGTCGGCGCCGATGCCGACCTTCTCGTAGTGCGTTCGGCACAGCTCGATGTAGTCGTGGACGTCGAAGTAGCCGACGGTCTCACCGTTCTCGTCCAGCCAGATCAGCGGCCCCTTGACGATGAAGAACGCCTTCATCGGCTCGTCGCTCTCGTAGGCCACCAGCGTGTGTCCCTCGCCCGGCGACTCGTAGACGAAGTCTCCGGCCTCCGCGGTCCAGGGCCGTTCCAGATACCCCCACTTTCCGGAGATCGTGTAGGCGAACACCTCGTGCGGGTGGTAGTGCCGGTTGACGAGTCCGGCCTCCTTGGCGCGCAGGATGTCGGCCCAGGAGTTGTCCTTGACGTTGATCCACAGTGGCCGCGAGCCGACGGTCTCGCTCAGTGGTGCGTAGTACCGGTCGTCGTCGGTGGCCACCTGGGACAGGTAGACCTCCGGCTGCGCGTCAGGCTTGAGGGAGTCCTGGATGGGCTTGAGGCCCTTCCAGAATTCGGAACTGGCTTCCTCGGGCATGTCTCGGCTCCATTTCCTCAGGGGCGACCGACAGTGAACCCGAACGCGGGTGGCGGGTCTTCCCTCTGGGAGACATCGCGGATTGCCTGTTCGGGACATGCCCGCTTCGCAGCCACATGGTCCCGCCGGCAGCCGCAGAGGACAGCAACTCCCTTGTCCAATAACCGACTTGAAACTTTGTCGCGTCCCTGAACCTGCACACGCTTCCCCACTTCTCCACTATCTTCCCGTGTCCATGACAGAGAAACGGGAAACGTTGCCCACTCAGATCGGTCGCCGCACCGTGCTCATCGCCACGGGTGCCACCGCCGCCGCTCTGGCCGTGACCGCAGCCACCCCCGGAACCCCCACCTCCCCCACACCCGCCCAGGCCGGTGACGCCGCCCCCGTCGCCGCCACAGCCGTCTGCACCCTTACGAGGGAGATGACGGAAGGGCCCTACTACCTCGACGGCCAGTACGTCCGCGCCGACATCCACGAGAACAAGACCGGCATCCCCCTCAAGCTCACCCTCACAGTCGTCGACGACGACACCTGTGCGCCCCTCAAGAACGCCCTGGTCGAGCTGTGGCACTGCGACGCGCTCGGCGAGTACTCCGGCTTCGTCGGCGAGAACGGCCACAACGAACCCGACAACGGCACGTTCCTGCGAGGTGGTGTTCTGACGGACGCCAGTGGCGTCGCGAACATCACCACCGTGTACCCCGGCTGGTACCGGGGCCGCTGCGTCCACATCCACCTCAAGGTGCACACGAACGTCACCCTCACCCCGAACGGCTCGTTCACCGGCGGCCGGGAACTCCACACCGGCCAGCTGTACTTCCAGGAAACGATCACCCGCCGCGTGGCCGCGCTCTCGACCTACGCGGTCAACACCGTCCCCCGTACCACCCTCACCCAGGACTCCATCTACGACGGAGGAGGTGCCGCCTCCGGCCTCCTCACCCTCACCGCGCTGGGGAGTTCCACCTCGGCGGGATACGCGGCGACACTGACCGTCGGAGTGGAGACCGGCTGACGCCGTCGGCACCGCCGCACAACCCGTCACATGGGGAAGTGTCCGCCAAGGCGACACAGTGACCACCGGACGTCGGCCGGCTTCGAGGGTGCCGCGGTCTTCTCCATGAGTTGCTCCGCGGGTCCTGTGGAATCCGTCCAGGGAGGGGCCGCATCAGTCCCTCCCCGGACAGGTCGAGGACGGCTGCGGCAGGAACGTCGTGCGCGGTGCCGGCGAGCTGCACCTGGTACACCACCACCTGGTTCACCCCGGCCGTAACGGTCCAGTCGCGGTGGCGTCCCAGGAGGCGAAGGCCGCGGCACCTACGTGCTCGACACTGACACCAAGGGTCAGTGTCGAGCCGGCCGGCGTTCAGGTGGCCGCAGTTCAGCGGTGCTCGGGACGCGGGTGCGTGAGCAGGCGGCCGAGGCTGATGGTCGCGCGCTGGAGTTTCGCGTCGTGGGGCGCGTCGAGGCCGGCATCGGTGATGTACAGCTGGTTGAGGCGCCCCGCGCGGCGACGTGAACCCTTCCCCGACCTGACGGATCGTCATACGCCGAAGCCGGTTGACCGTCAGGCTCAGTTCCGGTTCTCCCAGAACAGTCTTTCGTTCCTGTCCGGATCGGACACGATGCGGCACCTGGCGTCGAGCCACATCGTGGCACGGTCGGTCAGCGTGTAGGCGGGCCACCTCGGCACGCCCGTCGCCGTGGGGCGGCCCGTGTGGGCGAAGCCCGCCCACAGTTCGCTCATGTGCCGTGCGGTCGCCAGCCGTTCCGGCGACTGATCCACGTTGAGGATGTAGTCGGGGTTCTTGTCGGTGTTGGCGAATTTGAGGTTGATGTCCGAGGCGTGCGGTGAGCCGATGGGGAAATCGGTGCCGGGCACCAGGGTCGGGCTCGGGTAGGCGAGCTGGTACATGAACACGGGCGCGGCGTGCTGTGCCTGTTTGGCCTCCGCGATCTTGATCGCGTCGCGCCAGATGGGCGAGGTGGTGATCGCGAAGTAGAGCTGTGCCGGCGTCGCGCCGGGCCTCGTCGCCTGGAAGGTCCGGATGATCCGGTCGAGGTCGGTGCCCTGATATGTGCCGCTCAGCCGGGAACGCAGTCCGGCCTCGTCGATGCTGAAGATGTCGCGTGGCCCGAAAAGACTGAAGAACACCGTCTCGTCGCGGCAGGTGCCGCACATCAGCGGCTTGTCGGCCGAGAAGGGAGCGGCGCCGTCGGCGAAGGGGTGCCGCGGGATGACGGTGCCGTCGACGAAGGCCCCGAAGCCGGGGAGCGGGGCGGGCTCACCCCACGGAGGGACGCCGTTCGCGGCTTCGGACTGCTGGATCTCCAGCAGCCTCGCGACCGGAATGTCATGGAGCCGGGGAATGTCCGTCGTGGTCAGTCCCAGTAACTCCAGTGTGCGCCTGGCCCGGGCGGTGGCACCGTCGCGGGTGGGGAAGCGCAGTGGCGCGGCGCTTTCGATCGACGCCTTGTGGAACAGTGGCGCGGCGGCCGGCATGGTGTGGACAGCCGCGGTCTTGGCGCCGCCGCCGCTCTCGCCCCAGACCATGATGTTGTCGGGGTCGCCGCCGAAGTTCTCGATGTTCTCGCTGGTCCAGCGCAGCGCGGCGAGAATGTCCAGCATCCCCTGGTTGGCCGCGTGGTCGCCGTCGGCGAGATCACCCAGGAACAGGTAACCCAGCAGGCCCAGCCGGTGGTTGGACTCGACCACCACCACGTCGTAGAGCCGCGCCAGATGGCTGCCGTCCTGTCCGGTGGCGGAGCCGGAGCCGATCATGTAGCCGCCGCCGTGGTTGTAGAACATCACCGGCCGCCGACGGCCGTCGGCGGCCGGGGTCCAGATGTTGAGGTACAGGCAGTCCTCGGAGGGAGCCGGCATCCGGCCGTTGCCGCCCGGCCCCATCTCCCCACCCGCTACCTGGAACGCGGGGTTGGGAAACCTCACCGCGTCGCGTACGCCGGACCACCTCTCGGGCGGCTTCGGCGCTTTGAACCGGAGTTCGCCGAGCGGCGGCGTGGCATAGGGCACGCCGAGAAACTTGGCGATGCCGTCCTCGCGCCTCCCCCGTACCTTGCCGTAACAGGTTGCCGCCATGACCGTGCTCCCAGCGGGTCGCGCATACGCCGGGACGGGCATGCTCATCGCGGCGACCGCGGACAGCGAACTGCCGATCACCGCCCTGCGGTTCAGTTCCGAGCCCACCATCAGACCTCCTCCTTCGGAGAACGCAGCCGCCGAAGTCCCGGCCGAGTCCTCACACACGTTTTGTAACGTTTCAATTTGTGCTCTTGGCTTGCCGCTTCGAGACGGTGAGTGACGAGGCACGAGAGACCGTCCGTTGCGTATGAGTCTCCCCGCACCTGGGGCCGCAGCCGAGGCGTTCGGAGCATTGCCCCGCTTTCGGATCAGGCTCTGCGAACGTTTCACGCCAGTGCGCGGAGACGGGGGTCGAGACGTCGCTGACGGTCGGGCACCGGCGTGCGGACGGGCCGTGTACGCAGAGATGCCGACCACGCCTCTGCGGTGGGTGCGACCTACACGGATGGGGCGGCGTCGGGGAGGCTGCCGGGCCGCCGAAGCTTTTTCGCGGAAGCTTTCCCGATGAGTTTTCGGCGGTCGTGCCGTCTACCCATCGACGAAGGGAGCGCACCATGCGCAAGATCATCATTTGCACGTTTCTGACGCTGGACGGCGTCATGCAGGCACCGGGTGGTCCGGACGAGGACGCGGAGAGCGGCTTCGAGTACGGCGGCTGGCAGAAACCGGTGTCCGACGACGAGGTGGGCGCGGCCATCTCCGGTTGGTACGAGCCTTCCGACGCGATGCTGCTCGGCCGCAAGACGTACGAGATCTTCGCGTCGTACTGGCCGACCGCTGACCCCGACAACCCGTTCACCCAGCGGATGAACAGCATGCACAAGTACGTGGCGTCCCGAACCCTGACGTCCGTCGAATGGCAGAACTCCACGCTGCTGGAGGGCGACATCGCCGATGCCGTGCGCACCGTCAAAGCGTCCGGCGGCGGCAACATCAACGTCGTCGGCAGCGGCGACCTCGCCCAGACCCTCATGCGGCACGACCTCGTCGACGAGTACCGGCTGACCATCCATCCGGTGATCATCGGCACCGGCAAACGGCTGTTCGCCGACGGAGCGATCCCCACCGCGCTGGAGCCGGTCAGCGTCTCGACGACGAAGGGCGGCACAGTCGTCGGCGTCTACCGGCCGAACGGCAGGCCCAGCTACGACAGTTACTAGGAGAACTCCGCAACACGCGCCCAGGACTACGCCACCCACCTGGAGAACGACGCCGACGACTTCGAGGTCGAACCCGTCCCGGTCAAGTCATCCGAAGGAGACGGGGAGCAACTGGTTCACTCAGGTCACCTTCCGCAGCGAGGTGACGTAGGCCGTCGGCGGCGTTGTCAACGATCTGGCCGCCAAGGCAAAGCAGCAACTGGAAAACGTTCCCCGGGACGCAACCGACGGACCTGGACGATCGTCTTCAGTGGGGAGTCCAACGCCAAGCGGCAGAGGCGAAATCGGGCTGGGGTCCCCCACCCCGGGACAGAGTACGACGCCAATCCGAAGATCAATCTGTGGAGCGCACCGTGAACAGCTTGCTGACCCTGGTGGTCATAGTGGCCCTTGCCGTGCTCTACCTGCTGCCGTCGTACATGGCGTTCGCTCGGGGCGCGAAGGACCGGTGGCTGATCCTCGTCATCAACGTGTTCCTCGGCGGATCGATCATCGGGTGGGGCGTGGCCTTCTACATGGCGACCCGTACGCCGAAGAAGGCCAGAAACTCGGCGGAGAGGCTCGCCTGACGAGCCCGCGCAGGGTTGGCCTTCCAGCCTCGCCGCAGCCAATCGCCGGCCTCTCCGATCGGGAGGAGAAAGGCGGACGACTCGGCGCGGTGCGCAAAGGACGCAGACTGGTCCATCGCCCTGCCCACGAGCCAGGGGCCAAGGGTGATCAGCATCGTGCAACCCCCTGAAGCCACGGCGCCCCACGACCGCAGTGGCGATCTGGCCGCCGGCCAAAGCGAGCACGGCCGGGAGCCCGGCGACGGAGGGCTGTGTACCGGTGGCTCACTCCCCCGCCCGGCCCTCTCATCTGTCACGAGATGTCACATCGCCGGGGTGGACCTGGTGGGCCGACGCCCCTGCTCATTGATCAGGGCCTCCGGCCCGCTCAGGTCGCGGCACCGAGGCTCCTGACCGTGTCGCGGATGGTGGGGTGGCGGTACAGCTCCCGCCCCCTTGACGACGGCAGGCCCTGGGCGCGCATGACAGCCCCGATACGGACTGCGAACAGGGAGTTGCGAGTCGCAGCCCAGTTCGAGGAAGTCGTCGTCCGGGCCGACAGGCGTGCCGAGTACCTCGTCCCAGATCTGGCGCAGCCGGTCGGTGAGTTCGTCCTCGGCAGTGACCGGCTCGGCGCCCGGGGCCGGCGCGGCGGGCGCTGTGGGTGCGGGGAGCCGGGCCATGTCGAGTTTGCCGCTGGCTGTCAGTGGCGGCGTGTCCATGGCGGTCACCGCGGTGGGGAGCATGTAGTCGGGGAGGATGCCTGCGGCCCGCTTGCGGACCGCCGCCGGATCGCCGCCCGAGAGGACCACGTAGGCGTCGATCCGGGCGGTGGCCGCGTCGTCCGGGTCGTCGCGCCGCACGACCACGGCCGCCGCCCGGACATCCGGGTCTTCCAACAGCACCGAGCGGATCTCGTCCAGTTCGATCCGGAAGTCGCGGATCTTGACCTGGCTGTCGATGCGTCCCAGGTGTTCGAGCCGGTCGTCCGGGCGCAGGCCTCCCAGGTCGCCGCGCTGTCTGAGGGTGCGGTGCCCGCGGTCCGGCAGACCGCCGCCGAAGAACCGCTCGAAGAGTCTTCGGTCCGTGGCCAGGGTCGTGAACAGGACAAGCGGGTCGCCGGTCGGCAACGAGAGACGTTCCAGCCGCTCGCGGGCGAACTCGGGATAGGGCGCGGACGCGGGATCGGTACGAGTGGTCGCTTCTCACCCCGCGCTTCTGTTTCCGAATCGGACACTCATGTCATGCTAACGTTTCGGAAATCGAAGCGACAGGGTGGAGGCGGTCGGCGACATGACAGAGACACCCCGACCGGGGCACCCGGTCCGCGGCTCCACCACCGGTCGTCCGATCATGGCGGCGCTCGACCTGTTCGGGCGGCGCTGGAGCCTGCGCGTCATCTGGGAACTGCACCAGGGCCGCACCGGCTTTCGCCCTCTGCAGCAGCGTTGCGACGGCATGTCCTCCAGCGTCCTGCGCCAGCGCCTCGTCGAACTGGTCGAGGCGGGTCTCGTCGCCCAACGGGACAACAGCGACTACGTCCTCACCGCCCTGGGTGAGGACGCCTGCCGGGCCCTCCTCCCGCTCACCCGCTGGGCCGAGGACTGGGCCACCACCCTCCCGGAGCGGGCCGCCGCCCCCCGGGTGACCACCGAGGACGAGGTGTGACGTGACCGATGCTCCGGACCTGGCCCTGGCACAGAAGATCCTGGCGAGCCAGCCGTTCAGCGCACTGCTCGGTGCCCGCCTCACGGCCTTCGGCGAGGGCGAGGCGAGGCTGGAGGTGGACATCCGTGACGACCTGCGCCAGCAGAACGGCTTCCTCCACGGCGGTGTACTCGCCTACGCGGCGGACAACACGCTGACGATCGCGGCCGCCACCGTCGCCGGCGCGCGGCTGCTCACCGCCGGCTTCTCCATCGACTACCTGCGTCCCGCCGAGGGCGAACTGCTGCGCGCGCACGCCTGGGTGGTGCGGGCGGGCCGCTCCCGCGTCGTGTGCCGCTGCGACCTGGTGGTCGTGGACGGCGAGGGGGCGGAGAAACTGTGCGCGGTGGCGCAGGGGACCGTCGCGATTCCCTGACCGTCACGAGTGGACCGGGGCCGGGCTGTCAGCGACGGCACGTCCCCGGCTCCCCGATCCCCACGTGGCCGGGCGGGACGGCGAGTAACTCGCATGGCCCGCCGTCGGTCAGTCGGGCGTCTCGCCCGAGTCGGCGGGCTGGGAGTCGCTGGTCTGCGCGGACCGCTCGATGTCGTCGTTGGTCGCCGCCCAGCTGGCCAGCAGGTTCAGGGCGTCCTGCGAGCGCGAGTCGGGCTCGGGGGTGTAGGTGAGGAGGAACTGGCTGGGGCCGCCGGGGAGCGGAAAGGTTTCGAAGGGCAGGTCGAGGTCGCCGACGACCGGGTGATGGAGGAGCTTCACGCCGGTGGTGTGCATCCGGACGTTGTGGGCGGCCCAGCGGTGACGGAACTCCTCGCTGCGGGTGGACAGTTCGCCGATCAGGTCTGTCAGCCGCCGGTCGTAGAGGTCGCGGCCTGCTTCGGCTCGCAGCATGGCGACCGTGTCATTGGCGACTTCGTCCCAGTGCCGGAAGAACGCGGTCGCGTGTGGGCTGAGGAAGACGAACCGGGCGTTGTTCGGCGGCCGTACCGGGTCGGCGTAGACGGGGGAGAACAGGGCGCGCCCGAGGTAGTTGGTGGCCAGGATGTCCCCGCGTCCGCCGAGGATGAACGCGGGTGTGCCGGCCATCGAGTCGAGGACACGCTGCACGGCGGGTCGTACGCGCTGCTGGGCCGGTCGGCGGCGTGGCGGGCGGGTGGTGCCGGCGCCGCGCAGGAGGTCGAGGAGGTGCGTGCGCTCGGCCTCGTCGAGCTGAAGCGCTTGTGCGATGCCTTCGATGACGCTCTCGGAGACGCCGGTGGCGTTGCCACGCTCCAGCCGGGTGTAGTACTCGCTGGAGATGCCCGCGAGAAGGGCGACCTCCTCGCGGCGCAGCCCGGTGACCCGTCGGCGCTCTCCGCCGTACAGGGGCAGCCCGGCCTGCTCGGGGGTGACCTTGGCCCGTCGCGTGCCCAGGAATTCCCGGATCTCCGCGCGGAAATCATCGCGGATATCGCGGTTTGCGCCGTTTGGGTCGTTTGGGTCGTTTCTGCCTGCCATGCCCTTCACTCTACGAGCGCGTCCGCCGGGTTGGGGGTCCCTGTGAGTGACCCCCTCATCAGGGACTCCCACCGTCGCGTGACAGCCGGTTCTGTTGGTGGTGCACCGCCCACGGCGGTGTGAACCGTCCAGGCGGACGCCGCTCGTGCCGCCGGTCCCGGTTCCCACCGCGGTGCTGCCGTTGCTGCACGGATCACCCCCGCACACAGCGGGTGCCGGATCACGGCGCCTGAAAGGAAACCCCATGAGCAAGGTCATTCTCGTCACCGGTGCCGGACGCGGTCTGGGCACGGACATCGCCCGCGAGGCCCTCGCCGTCGGCCATCAGGTCGTCGCCACCGGCCGCCGCCCCGAAGAGGTCGAGAAGACCCTGGGCGGGCCGCAGGACGATCTGCTGGTCACCAAGCTGGACGTCACCAGCCTGGAGGACGCCGAGGCCGCCGCACAGGCAGCCGTCGACCGCTTCGGCCGTATCGACGTCCTGATCAACAACGCCGGGAACCTGTTCACCGGCTACTTCGAGGAGATCTCTCCCGCGCAGATGCGCCGGCAGTTCGAGACCAACCTCTTCGGCCCGATGAACGTCACCCGCGCCGTCCTGCCCATCATGCGCAGGCAGCGTGCCGGCCACGTCATCACCATCACCTCGACCGCCGGCCTGGTCGGCATGGAGTTCACCTCCGCCTACGCCGCCTCCAAGTTCGCGGAAGAGGGCTGGATGGAGTCCCTGCGCTACGACGTCGAGCCGTACGACATCCACACCACGATCGTGGAGCCCGGTTACTTCCGCACCGAACTCCTCGTGGACGGCTCCACCAACTGGCCGGAACTGTCCCTCGACGACTACGCCCCGCGCACCGCCCCGAGGATCGAGGGCATGAAGAGCATGAACGGCAAGCAGCCGGGCGACCCCGCCAAGCTCGCCCGCGCCCTGCTCAGCGTCGCCGGCCAGGACAAGCCCCTGCAACGCTTCGTCGCCGGCGCGGACGCCATCGAGGCAGCCGAGGCCAAGGCGAAGGAGCTCCTCGCCCAGGCAGAAGCCTCCCGCGAACTGGGCGACAGCCTCGCCCACGACGACACCCACGCCTGAGCACCACACTCCCACGCCCGCACGCCCCGGCCGGTGCGCAGGACGCGCCAGGTACGTTTTCGACAGCACGGAGAGAGTCACCATGCCCCTCAAAGGCGAGTACGAGCCGAGCAAGGCGCAGTTTGTGCGTGACCAGGTGGATCTGTACGAAAGCTCGGGCGGCACGCAGGGAACGACGCTGAGTGTCCTGGTCGCACGGGAAGAGGACGAGAGGCTCCGGAATCTGCCCGTCGTCATCCTGACCACCCTGGGCGCGAAGAGCGGCAAGATCCGCAAGACGCCGGTCATGCGGGTGGAACACGACGGCTCCTACGCCGCCATCGCCTCCATGGCGGGAGCCCCCAACCACCCGGTCTGGTACCACAACGCGGTGGCCGACCCCCGGGTCGAGCTGCAGGACGGCCCGGTGCGCCAGGACATGCCGGCACGCGAGGTGACCGGGGACGAGAAGGCCCTGTGGTGGGCCCGAGCCGTCTAGGCGTTCCCCGACTACGCCACGTACCAGAAGGACACGGACCGTGAGATCCCGGTCCTCGTTCTGGAACCGGCGACTCACGAGCACTGACCCGCCGCAGCCGGTTCGGCCCGCGGATCACTTCGCCGCCTGGCCCTCGTCCTTGGAAGCCAGACCTGCGACGTCTCCCGCGCCTGCGGCACGCGGACCACCCAAGCACGGCCCATCAGTTGGCCGCGCCCCCTCACGACCACCGGCCGGCCTGACGGCCGTCACGACAAGGAGTAACTGATGAAGCACGTCTCACTGGGCGGGCTCGACGTCTCGCGCATCGGCCTGGGCGCCATGACCATGGCCGGCACCTACACCACCGGCGGGGGCCTCGACGACGCCGAGTCGATCCGCACCATCCACCGTGCGCTGGACCTCGGCGTCACCCACATCGACACCGCCGAGATCTACGGCCCCTTCCACAGCGAGAAACTCGTCGGCAAGGCCGTCAAGGGCCGTCGCGACGACGTCGTCATCGCGACGAAGTTCGGTCTCGTCTCCCACGCCGGCGGCGGCCCCGGTGTCATCGACAGCAGCCCGGCCAACGTGAAGACCGCCGTCGAAGGCTCACTCCTGCGGCTCGGCACCGACCACATCGACCTCTACTACCAGCACCGCGTCGACCCCAACACACCCATCGAGGAAACCGTCGGCGCGCTGGCCGAGCTGGTCATCGAGGGCAAGGTGCGCCACATCGGGCTCTCCGAAGCCGGGCCCGACACGATCCGCCGCGCCCACACCGTGCACCCGGTGGCCGCGCTGCAGACCGAATACTCCCTGTGGACCCGCGACGTCGAGGCCGAGATCCTCCCGCTGCTGCGGGAGTTGGGCATCGGGTTCGTGCCCTACTCCCCGCTCGGCCACGGCCTGCTGACCGGGCAGATCCGTACCGTCGACGACTTCACCGACGACGACTGGCGCAAGACCAACCCGCGCTTCACCGGCGAGAACTTCCAGCGCAACCTGCGCATCGTCGACGAAGTGCGGGGCATCGGCGCCGAGATCGGAGCCACCCCGGCCCAGACCGCACTGGCCTGGCTGCTGACCCGCGGCGCCGACATCGCCCCCATCCCCGGGACCCGCCGGGTCACCCGAGTCGAAGAGAACACCGCCGCCGACGGCATCGAACTCAGCGCGGCCCAGCTCGACCGCCTCAACAACCTCACACCGGCCGCGGGCGAACGCCACAACGAGGCGAGCATGGCCACGATCGAACAGTGATCTGACGCCCTGGCGATTTGCCGACCCGTCGCACTCGACCGACCCGCATCCGTTCACCTGTTTCTCTGATCACTGAAGAGGTTTCTCATCATGCCCAAGGTTCTCCTTGTCGTAGGTCACCCCGACCTCTCCCGGTCGAAGGCCAACAAGGCCCTGGTGGACGCCGTCCGCGACCTGGCCCACGTCACCGTGCACGACCTCTACGCCACCTACCCCGACTTCCAGGTCGACGCCGCCGCCGAGCAGGCGCTGCTGGCCGAACACGACGTGATCGTCTTCCAGCACCCGGTGTTCTGGTACAACACCACCCCTTTGTTCAAGCAGTGGCAGGACACGGTCTTCACTCTCGGCTGGGCCTTCACCATCGACGGCTCCGCCTCGCAGCTGGCCGGCAAGAAGGCCGTCGTCGCCGTCACCACCGGCGTCCCCGCCGACCACTACACCCCCGAAGGCCCGAACCAGGCCACCATCGAGACCCTCCTCAGCAACTGGCACGCCACCCTGCGGCTCTGCCAGTTCGACATCCAGCAGCCGATGGTCAAGGTGTACGGCACCGCCTTCGGCCTCTCCGACGAAGAGCTGGCCAGCGCCGCCAAGCAGTACAACGAACTGCTCGCCTCCTACGCCGCCTGACCGCACTCTCACGACGAGAGCCACCCCCGTGACACCGGGCCGCGCCATGACTCGCGGGGCCCGGAACCAGCGGGGGCAATGCGATGATGCCGGGCAGCGACAGCAAGAAGCCGGCCGCGGCAGCGCACACCGGGGATCCTGTCGCGACCCATGGAGGGGCCTTGGACTTGTTTTCGGTACTCGATGAGGCAGTGGCCGCCCTCAAGGCGCCCCTCGGGGAAGTCGACCGGAGCCAGGGCTGGACCGATGATCTCCGACGGGAAATCCAGGAGGAGATTTCGGTCAGTCGCTCAGTACTGCGTCGCCACGGACCAGGCATGGTGCGGCACTTGCGTCCACGCCTGGACGAGTGGATGGAGAGCGAGCAGCTGCGGCCGGGACGGCTACAACAGCTGGTGAAAGACGTACAGCAGCGCCTCCTGGACGCTCGCGTCGCTGCGCAGTAACACCACTGCTGAGCTGCCGCCTCAAGCTGACAGTCATCCGGGAAAGGTCGACCGGCTCGTTCTTGGGAAGACCGCTGAACCCGATCTCCTGAGCGGCACGCGACCCGGCCCGCGGGTTACACGTGCACAGTCGCCGTCCGGGTGGAAGAACGACTGACGGTCGGCCGGTGCGCGAGCCGAACGAGAACCAACTCCCCCTTCCTTGACGGGTGTACGTCATCCGCAAAGTCTGGTAGGAAACCTTCCTAACAGTTTGCTCGAACGACCGAGCACCTGACTGAGCGCACGACTGAAACCCCTGGAGGGACCCCCGTGCACACCCCCCACATACGCACGTCACGCCGCACGCTGCTCACCCTGATCGGAGCCTCCCTGGTGGCAGGCCCCCTCATCGTGAGCCAGTCCGCGAGCGCCGTGGCCGTCGGCCTGGACGACCCGGCGAAGAAGGAGATCGCCATGAAGCTGGTGTCCAGCGCGGAGAACTCGTCGCTGGACTGGAAGGCGCAGTACAAGTACATCGAAGACATCGGCGACGGCCGCGGTTACACCGCCGGGATCATCGGCTTCTGCTCCGGCACCGGCGACATGCTCGACCTCGTGGAGCTCTACACCCGGCGCAAGCCGGGCAACGTGCTGGCCAAGTACCTGCCGGCCCTGCGCGACGTCGACGGCACCGACTCGCACCAGGGCCTGGACCCGGGTTACCCCGCCGACTGGCGGCGCGCGGCCCAGGACTCGGCGTTCCAGCAGGCGCAGAACGACGAGCGCGACCGTGTCTACTTCAACCCGTCGGTCAAGCAGGGCAAGGCCGACGGCATCGGCGTACTCGGACAGTTCGCGTACTACGACGCCATCGTCATGCACGGCAACGGCGGCGACAGCACCAGCTTCGGCAACATTCGCAAGCGGGCGCTGGCCAAGGCCAAGCCGCCGGCGCAGGGCGGCAACGAGGTGACGTATCTGAACGCCTTCCTCGACGCCCGGATCTGGGCGATGAAGCAGGAGGAGGCCCACTCGGACACCAGCCGGGTCGACACCGCGCAGCGGGTCTTCCTCCGCAAGGGGAACCTGAACCTGGATCCGCCGCTGGACTGGAAGGTCTACGGGGACAGTTTCCACATCGGCTGACGGGTGCCCGGGCCCGTCCCGCTCAACCGGGACGGGCCCGGGGTGCCTCCGGCGGACATCCGGTGCCCGCCGGACGGTCCATCGGGCCCTCGTCTGCGACGTACCACGTACCAGTTGCTCGGTCGCACTCGCTGCTCGCGCACCACGCCGAACCCTGCCGCGTGATCCATGCCACACGGTCAGGGTGCATAGCCAGAGGTGGCCCAGTGTCTTAGTGAAGGTGTAGGGCGTCCGCGGTCACGCGGCGGCGTATGTGGTCGACGAACGTGTCCGCCGCTCCGCGCCACGAAGACACGGTAGGGGCCGGCGAGTCCGGCAGGGGGCGAGGGGCGACACCGATGGGGCAGTTGCGGGCCGACGAGTTCGACCGCTTCGTGGCGGCTCGGTGGTCGGTGCTGCTTCATCTGGCGCGGCTGCTGACGGGCGGGGACCGGCACCGGGCCGAGGATCTGCTGCAAGAGGCTCTGGTCAAGCTCTGGTTCGCCTGGCCGAAGGTGGCCGAGCAGGCGCCAGAGGCGTACGTGCGCAAGGTTCTGGCCCGTGCCGCGGCCCGTTCGGCACGGCGCCGTTGGTGGGGTGAGCGCCCTGTGGACCAGCTGCCTGATCCGCCCGAGGTGTCCGACGCGACCGCCGCCGTGGACGAACGGACCCGGCTGGAGGCCATGTTGGCGTTGTTGCCGGCGCGGCAGCGCACCGCGGTCGTGCTGCGTTACTACCAGGATCTGCCCGAGCGTCAGGTCGCCGAGGTGCTGGGCTGTCCGGTGGGCACCGCCCGTTCTCTGACGGCGCGCGGTGTCGCGCGGTTGAGACGGCTCATGTCGGACGCGGTCGAACCGGTGGAGTGAAGAAGGAGCCATGGATCACTTCGAGCAGGAGTTGTCGCGGATGCTTCGTGACAGCAGGCAGGACACGCCGTACGAAGACCGTCACCGACTCCGTCTGCGCGCTGCCGTGCGCGCCCGGCAACGCTTCCGGACGGCATGGGTGGCCACCGGTTCCGCGCTGGCGGTCGCCGGGTGCGGAGTCGCGCTGATGGCTCTGTCGGACACTGTCGCCAACGGCGGTACTGCGCCCCTCCCGCGCCCCGTCACCTCCGCCGGGTCGGTCCCGGGGCCTCCGGTGGTCCGCCCCGCGTCGAGTGCCGAGGAGAGTGCGAAGCCCGCCTCCACGCGGACCACTCGGCCACGGTCGATGCCGTACCGACGCGTCACGAGCGGAAAACCCACCACGTGATCCAGAAGAACGCCCCCGCGCCCGCCTCCGTGACCGGCAGGGCGGCGGATCCCCCGTCGATCTCCTGGCGACGGCGGCTGCGCGGTTTCGGGTACGTCGGGCACGCGCACACGTCCGTGCACGACCGCCTCGTCGCGCCCTTCCCCGCACCACGACCACGGCCACAGCCACAGCCACAGCCATTGAGACGGGTCCGCAACCCGCTCTGGCTGTCACCGGTCAGCGCGCGCTGGTCGGGGTGGGGCTGGCCGCTGCTGGTGACGTTGTTCGCCGGGCTGCCACGCTTCTGGCGTCTGGGCAGCCCACGGGCGGTGGTGTTCGACGAGACGTACTACGCCAAGGACGGCTGGTCCTTGCTGCGGCTCGGTTACGAGGGCACCTGGCCGGACCGCAAGATCGCCGACCCGCAGATCCTGGCCGATCCGCAGGTGATCCCGCTCTCCGGCACCGGCTCCTTCGTCGCGCACCCGCCCACGGGCAAGTGGGTGATAGCCGTAGGCGAGTGGATGTTCGGTCTCACCCCGTTCGGCTGGCGCTTCATGACGGCGGTACTCGGCACGCTTTCGGTGCTGATGCTGTGCCGGGCAGGGCGCCGGCTGTTCCGTTCGACACTGCTGGGCTGCCTCGCCGGGGCACTGATGGCGGTGGACGGCCTGCACTACGTGATGAGCCGCACCGCCCTGCTCGACCTCGTCGTCATGTTCTTCGTACTGGCGGCGTTCGCGAGCCTGCTCATCGACCGGGACCACGCGCGTGCCCGGCTCGCGGCGGCGCTGCCGGTCGCCGAGGACGGCCGGGTACGCCCCGACGCGCACACCGGTGATCACGCCGGAACGGGACTGCGGCCCTGGCGAGCGGCAGCGGGCCTCTTCCTGGGGCTGGCGGCCTCGACCAAGTGGAACGGTCTCTACTTCCTCGTCTTCTTCGTGGTCCTGACCCTGCTGTGGGATGTCGGCTCGCGCCGCGTGGCGGGAGCGCGCCACCCCTACCGCTCGGTACTGCGCAAGGACCTCGGCAGGTCGGTGCTGACCGTCGTTCCGGTCGCCGTGACGACCTATCTGGCGGCATGGACCGGCTGGTTCCTCTCCGACGACGGCTACGGACGCCACTGGGCGGACGACCGCGGCGGCGTCTGGTCGTGGATTCCGGCGCCGTTGCGCAGCCTGTGGCACTACGAGTCAGGGGTGTACCGGTTCAACATCGGCCTGCACATTCCGCACAAGTACGAATCGAATCCCTGGAGTTGGACGATCCAGGGCCGGCCTGTGCTGTTCCACTACCAGTCACCGAAACCCGGCACCGACGGCTGCCGCACGGCGACCGACTGTTCACAGGCGGTCCTCGCCCTGGGGACACCACTGTTGTGGTGGGCGGCGTGCTGCGCGCTCGTGTACCTGCTCTACCGGTGGGCGCTGCGCCGCGACTGGCGTGCCGGCGCCGTCCTGTGTGCGGTGGGTGCCGGATATCTTCCGTGGTTCCTTTACCAGGACCGCACGATCTTCTCCTTCTACGCGATCGTCTTCGTGCCGTACCTGTGCCTGGCCGTCACCATGATGCTGGGAGCCCTGCTGGGTCCGCCGGGCGCGGCTGACGGGCGCCGGGGGCGTGGCGCGGTGGCCGCGGGCGTACTCGTCCTGCTCATCGCCTGGAACTTCGTCTATTTCTTCCCGGTCTACTCCGGGCAGACGATCCCGTACGCCGACTGGCACGCCAGGATGTGGCTCGACACCTGGATCTGAGCCCTGCAGCGAGATGAGGCCGTGAACGGGCGTCTTCAGCGGGCGACCGACATCCTTGCCCGGCGGTGTCCACGCCGGGCAAGTCCGTCACTCGTCCTGGCCGGAGACATCCGTGGAACTACGTGGACCGGCACACGTTCTTCTCGGCCCGGGTCAGCTCGTCACGCGGAAGGTGGCGTCGGCGCGGCCCGTCGCGGTGGTGATCGGGTCGAGGCGCAGCTCGTAGGCGTAGTGGCGGATGTACCGGTCGGGGTGGTTGTAGGACTGGAACGACGACCAGGTCGAGTCGGCGAGCCCCGCGACCTGGTTGAAGGTGGCGTCCTGGGCGAACTGGCTGGTGCCGTCGTTGTAGGCGAGCTGGAAGTCGAAGTTCGAGTGCCGCAGGAAGTACCCGGGGAAGTTCACCGACTCGAAGGAGACGGTCCCGGAGCCCGCGAGGCCCGTCCGCAGCCGGAACCTGGAATCCTCGGCGGGGCTGACGTTCGGGTCGATTCGCACGTCGAAGTTGGTGTGCCGGACGTACCGGTCCTGGAAGTTGTACGACTGGAGACGCTGAACCGCGGTGTCGGGCCAGCGGGCGAGGACGCGGTTCTCCTCGGCGGCCGTAAGGTTCAGGATCCAGCCGTGGCGCTTCTTGGTGCCGCCCATGTCGTAGCTTCCCGACGTCTGCTTCTGGTAGGCGGCGGGATTGGACGGGTCGGTCGTCAGGACCGGCATGTAACCGCCGCTGGTGGCGTACTGGTCGAGGTAGAGGGCCCATTTGTTTGTGCCGTTGAACTTCATCCACATCGGGCCTTCCACCTGGGAGCCGGTGAGGCCGATGCCGGAGAGGTTTCCGAGGTTGGTCCACGTCCCGAGGATCGAGTTGCTGCCTTCGAGGGTGATCTGCCCGTCGCCGGAGGCCCGAACGTAGCGGTAGTTGCCGACGCCGGACGGTGTCTCGATGATCTGGGTGTCGATGATGCCCTGGGTGCCGGGGCGGTCGATGTACAGCTGCGGGGTGGTGATGGTGCGGAAGTCCGACGTGCGGGCGTAGTAGATACGGTGCTTCAGCACACCGTTGAGGGTCGCGTTCGTCGCCCAGTACAGGACGTAGTCGTTGGTCGCCGGGTCCCAGATGGCCTCCGGAGCCCAGGCGTTGCGGCCGTCGGGGATCGCGCCGGCGACGTTGAGCAGCCACGGCTGCGACCAGGTGACCAGGTCCGAGGACTCCCACACCACGAGGTTGCGGCTGGCGTTGTTCTGCGCGGTGTCCCAGTTCTGCCCGCAGCCGATGCACAGGTCGGTCGCGACGATCCAGTACTTGCTGCCGTCGGGAGAGCGCACCAGCGCGGGGTCACGCACGCCCTTCGTGCCCACGGTGGAGCGCAGGACCATCCCTCCCCCGTTGAGGTCGTCCCAGTGCACGCCGTCCGTGCTGTGCGAGAGGTACATCTGCTGGTTGGTCGCCCCCTCCCCGGTGAAGTGCACCATCAGGTAGCCCGGCTCGGCGGCGGCGGCCCGCTGCGGTGCTGTCAGGGCCTGGGAGGTGAGGAGCAGGCAGGCGGCGACCAATATCGTCGCCAGCCGGGAGAGAACCGCACGCATGTACATCCCCTGTCGTTCTCCGGTGTCGTTCTCCGGATGCCTCGGCCGGACGGCACTTCTGGTTCAGCGCGACAATCGAATCCACAAACGTGGTCGATATACCGAACGGTGCACGTTCCGTCGAACCGCTCGGCGCTGAAGCTAGGGCCCACGCCATACGGAAGTCAACGGTGGCGACCGTATTCGATTTCCGCAGGCCTCGACGCCGCGAGGCCGGTCACGACTGGACGGGAGCGCCGACGGGACTTCCCGACAGGGTCCGG
Organism: Streptomyces turgidiscabies Car8; assembly: GCF_000331005.1. Taxonomy (GTDB): domain Bacteria; phylum Actinomycetota; class Actinomycetes; order Streptomycetales; family Streptomycetaceae; genus Streptomyces; species Streptomyces turgidiscabies. Next base: position 10,764 of record NZ_AEJB01000266.1, on the reverse strand, counting down.
GGCGACCGATCGACGACGGACGCGGGGAAAAAGCGCGGGATTGGCACGGCCCCGACGACCCGCGGGGGAACAGAACGCCAGCTGACCTCACAGCAGGTGACGATCCGTCAACTCACTTGTACACGCGGGAAGTTCACCGGCCGGGAGCTGGCGGGCGGGGCACGCAGGAGGCCTCGGCCGTCACTCGCGCGGGGCCGCCCGGGCGCGACCCGGGCTGGTGGTGGAGGTCTGCCTCGACACCACCCGGGACAGGGCCGGGCGCCCACGGCACACGGCCCTGTCCCCCGTCGATGTCGCGCCCTCCGGCAGCCCCGGACACTTGCCGTGTCCAGTAGCCGCAGGCGCGACCCGGACGATGATCAGGCGGGGGAAACGACGCCGCTCTCCTCGATGACGAGCTTCTTCGAGGTGGCACCGGAGCGGTTACCGAGCGCCTCGATCGTCTTGACGATGTCCGCACCCTCGACGACCTCGCCGAAGACGACGTGCTTGCCGTCGAGCCACGGGGTCACCACGGTGGTGATGAAGAACTGCGAGCCGTTGGAGTTCGGACCCGCGTTGGCCATGCTCAGCAGGAACGGCCGGTCGTGCTTGAGCTGGAAGTTCTCGTCGGCGAACTTCTCACCGTAGATGCTCTTGCCGCCCGTGCCGTTGCCGTTGGTGAAGTCACCGCCCTGCAGCATGAACTCGGGGATGACGCGGTGGAAGGGGGCACCCTTGTAGCCGTAACCGTTCTGGCCGGTGGCCAGCTCGCGGAAGTTGCGGGCGGTCTTCGGCACGACATCGTCGAACAGCCGGAAGACGATGCGCCCGAGGTCCTCGCCGTTCGCGGAAACCTGGAAATAGACGTTCTCACTCATGGCAATGATTCTCCACCATGGGAGCGGACCTGCGGGACCCGACCCCGCCTCCGTCACTCCCTGTCACGTCTCCGTCGCCATCCGAGCCTGCCCGCCCGGCCCCTGCGGTGCCCCCGGGCAGGCGGTCACCGCGCCCCGCGGACCCATGTCTGCCTGCGGTCGGATCCCTGGCCGGCCCGGCCACTGCCGTCAGGATCCCGGCTGCGCCCGGGGGCCCACCAGGCCTTCGTACAGAGCCCGCCGTTCCTTCGAGCCGTCCTCGGTCTCCGCCAGCGCGGCGTCCCACTGCTGCTTGATCTCGTCCAGGAAGGTACGCCAGTCGCCACTGGCATGGGACCTGCCCATCTCTCCCAGTTCGACCAGGCGTTCGTTCTTGCCCAGTCCGCCCGAGCCGACCTTGTCGCCCTTGTGGCCGTGCATGACCGACTCCGGGTTGGCGGTGGCCTCGGTGGAGCGGAAGTCGTGCTCGTAGCCCACCGGACTGCTGGCGTGCGGCGCCAGGGTCTCGATGCCGATCTGCAGCGAACCGTCCTTCTTCCGGGTCGGCCGGTGGTGGACCAGCAGCATGTGGCCGTACGACCCGTTCGGCAGCACCACATCGCCGTTCCAGTCCTTGGAGCCGAGACCACCGCCGGAGATGTCCTGTCCCCACAGGTCCGGACGGTCCGCACCGAGGGACACCACGTTGGTGGCCGACGCCAAGAGGCCTCCTTTCTCCTTGAACGCGCCCGGCCTGCCCTCCTTGTTGGCTCCGATGGAGGTCCGGTGCGTGGCGAAGCCACGGTCGACGACGTCCCCCGCGCGAGTGTTCGAACTGTCGTCCTGAGTCACGCCCAGGAACTCCGGCAGCGAGTAGGCCGGGGCGTCGGCGGAGCTCAGAGCGGGGATGCGGATGTTGACCCGGCCGCCGTGGGCGAGGGCGCGGATGACGTCCTTCTCGTAGTCGGCCACGTGCGCCCCGGCCTCCGGGTCGTACAGCTTCAGCCCGTGCTGCAGGACGAGCAGGACCTTGGTGAGCATCTCGCGGGCCCGCGCGTCCTTCGCCTCGTGGGTCGGCGTCTCCTTCGGCGTCTCCTTCTTGGCTCTGCCCTTGCCCGGCGTGGGACCCGTCTCGGGGACGCCGGCCGGGTGTCGGCGCTCGGGTGCCATCCCGGCCGGGTGCAGGGTGTCGATGGCCGTCTCCCGGATCTGCTGGTCGCGCTCCCGCTCCAGGTCCTGCTTCTCCCGCGGCTCGATACCGGGCGCGTTGGTGAGCATGAACCGGCCGAGCGTGTAGTCCGGCGAGATCGGCGCGTCCTGGCCCGCCTCGCGGACGGCCGGGTGACTGGCGCGGACGGCCAGGGTGGCCGTGAGGACGCGCTTGCCCGCGGGGAGCGTCAGCCAGTCCTTGAACCCGCCCTCACTGTATTTCTCGGCCTGCTCGTAGGTGCCGATGCCCACCTTCTGGAGCCACTCCGCATTCACCTCGGAGAGGTGCTTGATGTCGTCCAGGTCCTGGTCGTTGAACGCCTCACCGCGCATCACCCGCCGGTCGAGGGTCTTCCTGAGCCGGGCCGGTCCTTCGCTCATCCACTGTTCGGGCCACCAGGTACCCGGCGCGAAGACGTTCTTCTTGGTCTTCTTCTGGACCGTGTGCAGTTCGATCGACTGGCTCAGGCGGGCGATGACTTCCGCCCCCATGGCCTGCTTCCCTGCCCCTTCGGCCGCCGAACTCTGCTCGGCCTGCTCTGGCTCGGTGGAACCCCCGGTCACGGCACTCTGACCCACCCGCTGGACGGACGCCGGACCGGCGTGCGGATGTACGTGACCGTGCTCCGTATGCCCGGACGGCTGCCCGTGCTCGGCGGGCAGACGCTGGACAGGGGCGGGTGCGGGGGCGCCCATCACCTGGTCGGCCAACGAGACCGCCCGGCGTTCGCCTTCGTCGCCCTCGCTCGAGATGCTCAGGCCCGCGCCGTTGTCGGTACCCGGTACAGGTCCCGCCGCCTGGTCGAGGGTGTGCGCCAGCTCGTGCGCCCAGTCCTTCTTGGACATCCCGCCGCCATCGACGATGTGCGTGCCGCTGGTGAACGCCCTGGCCTCGACCGCGGCGGCCGCCCGCTGCGCCGCCGGCCCGTCATGGACCTGCACACCGCTGAAGTCGGCGCCCCCGAACCGCTCCTGCATCTCGCCGAGCAGCGCGGTGTCGAGAGGCCGCGACGACGACCGCAGACCCTCGTCCACCGCGGCCCGCTGGATCTGGGGCCGGTCGGCGTTCCCCGTCTCCCGGCCGGCCCCGCCCGCGGCCACGCGCTGCAGATGCCGTACCCACGCACTGCTCATCGCCGTCGGCGCCTTCGTCCGACGCGTCGCGTCCGATGCCCGCCCGCCGGCCTCGCGGTGCTCCCGATCAACGGAGTGCACAGGTGATCCTCCTTGGTCACTTGGGTGCCCTGTCCACCCGTTGTAGACGAAGCCCTCCCCACGGTGGAAGGACCAAAGGGGCAGCATCCGAGGGCCGCAGCGCCCGGGACCACGCAGTTGATGTCCGGCACCGACCAGCACCTCACCGTCTGGTCACCCGCCCCCAGTTCCCCGAGTGAGGAGGAGCTGCGGATCCTCAGCTCCTGGACCCAGGAGTCCGGCATCGCCGAGAACGCCACCGCAAGGCGAAGTTGATCGGGACAGGAGTCCCTACGACGATTCGGTGGCCCACTCCCGGATGAGCCGTACCGTCCGCTGGAGCCGCTCCTCGTGCAGGTAGTGGCCTGTGTCGGGCCAGTGCTCCACCCGGGACCGAGGGCCGGCGGGGAGGCCACGCTCCCAGGCGGCCGCCGCCTCCGAGGTGCAGACGGTCAGCGCCGGCTGGACGCGGCGGCGCAGATACGCCTCGCTCCGGGGCCGGATACCGACCGCGTCCGGGTCGGTGTACATGCCGGCGTACGACTGGGCGATGACGTGGTCCGGAGTGCCGAGCATGGTGCGGACGTGGGCGGTACGCAGGCCGGGCGCGGCGTTCGGGGAGAACGCGCCGGCCACGAACTCGGCGCCTGCCCGGGCCCCGCGTGTCCGGTAGTCGGCCAGGCGCGCGGGGATCCCGTCCACTTCGGCGCCGTGGGCACCGTGGGCGGGGTCGAGGGCGATGACCGACCGGACGAGTTCCGGATGCCGTACGGCGAGCAGGTTGACGACCTGCCCGCCCATGGAGTGGCCTACGGCGAACACCGGTCCGGTGCCGAGGGTCTCGATCAGTGCGGCCAGGTCGTCCGCCGTCTCCACCGGTGTGTTGCCCCGGTCCGGTACCTCGGAGCGGCCGTGACCACGCAGGTCCGGGACTACCACGCGGAACAGCTCGGCGAGCTCCTCGGCATGCGGAGACCACTCCCGGCCGTCGCCGCCCCAGCCGTGCACCAGGAGCAGCGCCGAGGCGCCGACGGGGCCCGTGTCCGTGCAGAACAGGCGGATGCGGCCGGTGTCGATCATGCGGGGCTCTCCTCGTAGGTCGCGTAGGCGAAGTCCGCGTGCACGCCGGCGCCGTCGAGGTCCTGCACCCACAGGCCCAGCATCGCGCCGGTGAAGCCGAGGACCCGCAGTTGCCCGTCGTGGAACTCGTCCGCGTGCTCGTCGGACAGGACGGTGGCGTCGAGGTCGAGGGGCAGCGGGTACGGGCCGTCGTTGTCGTCGGGGTCGCAGGAGTAGGACAGGCGCAGGGCGGGGCCGTCCAGTTCGGCGCGCAGGACGACGGGGAGCCCGGGGCGGAGCGGGATCCGTACCGGGTGCGCGGTGAGCTGCCCGGCCACGCAGCTCAGGGCGGTCAGTACCGGCGTTCCGTCGTCCTCGGCGGTCACGTACAGATAGTGCCAGTTCCGGGTGTTGTAGTACGCGGTCAGGCCGGCCAGGTGGTCGGAGGTGCGGGGGGCGAACGTCACCCGCGTCTCGAACGTGCAGCGGGCCGCGGTGACCCGGCGGGCGACCAGACTGGGGGCTCTGCGGCCGACCGGGGACTGTCCGCCGTGCAGGCGCAGTCGCCCCGGTGCGGGTTCGGCCCAGTCCGGGGTGGGCGGTCGGCGCAGGGTGGACCACTGCGGTCCGAGCGTGTCGAAGCGGTCGGTGACGGGCTCCGGTGGGAGCGGGGCGGGCTGGAGGGTGGGTGCGGGCACGGTGGTGGCGGGTACTCCTCCGGCGATCCGTGGCCAGCCGTCCTCGGTCCAGCTGACCGGCTGGAGCGCGGTCTCGCGGCCGAGTACACACCGGCCGCGCTCGGTGTACGGGCGGGCGACGATGTGGGCGGCGTACCACTCCCCCGTCGCCGTCCGTACGAGCGAGCAGTGGCCGGCTTTCTGCAGTTCCAGGGACGGGTCGTGACGCGACGTCAGAAGCGGTCCCGAGGGGTCGGGTTCGTACGGGCCGAGGAGGTCGCGGGAGCGGGCCACCGCGGCTCCGTGCTCGTAGCCGGTCCCGCCCTCCGCGTGCACGAGGTAGTACCAGCCGTGCCTCTTGTACAGGTGCGGTCCTTCCGCGACTCCCGCCGCGGTGCCGACGGAGATGGTCCGTGGTTCGCCCACCAGGGTCCGCGTCGTGCGGTCGTATTCCTGCAGTTCGATCCCGGCGAACGACTCCCGGTCCGGGCGCCAGTCGAAACGCATGTTGAGGAGCCAGCTGCGGCCGCCGCCGTCACCCCCGTCCACGTCACCGTCGTCGTGGAAGAGGGAGACGTCGAAGCCCCTGGCGTGCAGGGGCACCGGGTCGGACCACGGCCCCTCGATGGAGGCCGCGGTGGTCACGTAGTTGGGCAGGTCCTTCCAGCCCTCGGCGTAGGTGTCGACGACGGTGAAGACGAGGTGGAACAGACCGTCCGCGTACGACAGTCCGGGCGCCCAGATACCACCGGAGTCCGGCACCCCGGTGAGGTCGAGCAGCCGTCGGCTGTCCAGAATCCCGCCCAGCGCGCGCCAGTTCACCAGATCCCGGGAATGGTGCACGCGTACGCCGGGACACCACTCGAAGGTCGAGGTGGCGATGTAGTGGTCGTCGCCGACGCGGAGGATGACGGGGTCGGGTTCGAAGCCACGCAGTACGGGGTTGTGAATCACGTGGGGTCCGTTCGGGGCTCGGAGTGAGCACGGTCAGAGTGAGGAGAGGAAGGTGAGGGGCGGGCCGGCGCGGTTCCCCGTACCGCACCGGCCCGGTGAGGGTCTCAGCCCCGGTAGAGGACGAGGGTGCTGAGCGGGCCGAGCCTGGGCCGGTGGCCCGCGCCTACGGTTCTGCCGGTGGCCAGGTCGCGAGCGGGACCGAAGTCGGTGCGCGACGGGAGGGTCACCGTCTTGTCCGTGCTGGTGTTCATGGCGATCAGGTAGTCGCCGTACTCGCAGAGATAGAAGGGCGCGCGGCCCACCAGCATGGTTTCCACGCCGTCGAAGTGGACGCCCAGGGCGGGGTCCGGGACGTCGTCGGGGACGGGGGCGAGGTGGTAGACGTCGCCGGCCAGAGCCTGGTGGAGGGTGTCGCCGGGGGGCGGGAAGCCGCCGGGCGGGAGGTGGGCGGCGCCGGGGTCGTTGATGGCGTAGTCCCAGAGGATCCAGTCGCGGGCGGTGAACGTGTCGTCCGTCAGACCGGCGGACCGCTCGCGGATGGTGGCCGAGCGCTGGTCGGTGGGGGTGACGTGGTGGATACGGGCGTAGTCGTTGACGCCCTGGCGGGAGCGGAAGTACAGGGAGGCGAACAGCAGTTCCTTGCCGTTCTTGACGGCGACGCAGCCGTTCTCCTCGTCGGTGAGGACGAAGTCGGGCCGGTCGAAGTCGGTGGGTATGCGGCCGGGCCGGGCGGGGAGTGCCTGGAACTCCGGCCAGTCCCGGGAGAGGAATCGCAGGGCGTTGAGGCCGACGCGCGTCCAGGTGTGGGTGGCCTGGAGGTTCAGCTGGGGATAGAGCTGGCCGTCGGCGATCATCTCCTGGGTCCAGCCGACGATCTCGGGGTCCTTGAAGACGGCGGCCGTCATGACGGGGTTGGAGTCCCAGGCGGTACGGGAGGCGTACGCGGTCTCGCCCGGGTAGACCTCGTTGCGCCAGCCGATCACCGTCTCGATACGGGAGACACGGCAGCCGTCCCCGTCGACGTCGACGACCCGGAACGCGCCGCGCGCCTTGGTGATCTTCACCATCTGCTCGCGCAGTTCGGGGGCCTCCTGGCTACCGTGGCCGCGGGTGACGGACTCGTACATCATCACGAGCCAGTCCAGGACCTCGCCGTAGCTGCCCACGTAACCGAGTTCGCGGGTGAGGCCCTTGCGGGTCACCTGGTAGTAGCTCTCGCCGAGCGGCTTGGTGGGATTGCCGTCGGCGTCCTCGGGGCCGAGGTAGGGCTTGCTGCCGATCGACTGGTACAGGTAGTCGCGTGCCTTGTCCTCGGGCAGGGCCAGGTCCGGGGCGAGGAGCTTCAGGCCGCGGTTGGTCTGGTAGAGGCCGATGGCGCAGATCTGCGACTGGTTGCTGTAGTGCGGGAAGTGCCGGCGCCAGTAGTCCCGGCTGGACCTGAGCATGTCGGTGTACGCGGTTCTGCGCACCGGCGGCACGGGTGTGGTGGTGTCGGCGGGCGCGACGAGGGTGATGTCGTCGAACCAGGCGGTGCCCGGGCCCGACAGGCGCAGGTGCAGTTCCATCTGGGTGGCGCCGGCCGGGGTGGCCAGGTCGATGGAGACGTACTCCCAGTCGTGGGTGCCCGTGCTCGCGTACTTCTTGTGGTCGCTGCCGACCAGCTTGCCGTTCGCGTCGTAGAACAGGGGGTCGATGTGGGCGCCGGGGCCGGTGACTCCGTCGGTCCTGATCCACGCGCCGTAGGTGTAGGTGCCGGAACCGACCTTCACCCTGACCGTGGAGTTGACGTAGCTGTAGCCGCTCGTGGTGGCGGCCTGCAGTTTGAGGGAGGCGGAGCCGGAGCGGGCGACGGTGGTGTCGCGGGCCCAGGTGCCGCCACCGCCGGTGGCCCAGCCGGGCATCCCCCAGGACGTGGGAGTGGCGGCGCCGGACTCGAAGCCGGGGTTGGTGACGGTGTACGGCGATCCGGTGACCTGGGTGTCGAGCCGGTCGCCGAGGTTCTCCCACAGCAGGGCGAGCACCAGACCGACGCGGCCGAAGCCCTGCCACTGCTGGTCGGAGCCGGTCATCACGGTGGCGTCGGACTTCCACGCCATATAGCGGCCGTCGATGGCCTGGAGGACGCGGTCGACGGCTTCGGGCTTGCCGTACGCCGGGCTGCCGGACCACAGGTAGCCCTCGGCGAGGGACTGCATGGCCCAGCCGTCCAGAGTGGCCGGGTTGGCGGTGGTGAGGAGGTTGTTCTGGTCCTTGAGCACCCGCGCCCTGATGGCGTCCATGACCTCGTCGCCGCCGGTGCGGGGCTTCGGAGTCGGCGCGGGGCCCTGGACCTCGCCCTTCGGCGGGACGAAGCAGGGGTCGGTATGGGTGTAGAGGCGGTAGATGCCGCGCGAGGGCGTGGTCATCTTGTAGTAGAGCTGGTCCGCGTTCTGACCGTAGGACCAGATGCGGCCCATCGCGCGGATCTCCAGCGTCACCTTCTTCCTGCCTGCGGTCATCTTCTCCGGCAGCGGCAGCGTGTGGAAGAAGAACCGGCCCGGGGTGCGCGGCGCGGTGTCCAGGATGTCGAGGCTGTCGACGGCGCCCTCGTCCTGGTAGCCGACCTGCTCACCCTCGCAGAACAGCTGCAGGCGCCACATGTTGGTGCCGGACGCCGCCACGTCGGAGGAGTCGTCGCGGTCGTCGCCCCACAGGCGCACGGTGACGTAGGTGGTGCCCGTCGGGCTGACCGCCGCGTCGAACTTCAGGGTGCCACCCCAATAGGTGGCCGGCGCGGTCGGGTTGAGGACACGGGCGCTCTGGCCCAGACCGCCGGCGACCGTGTCGGAGAGCGTGGCGGTGACGTTGTGGGCGGTCTCGGAGCCGGTGTCGCCGAAGACAACGATGTCCAGCGGGGCGCATCGCCCCCGTCCGGCAGCGGCGGAGGCGGGGACGGCGGCGCCGAGCGGCAGGCCGGCGCCCGCCGCGACCACGCCGGTGGCTCCGGCGTACTTCAGTACGTCACGTCTCTTGGGTGCGTTGGGCACGGTTGTTCCTTTACTTGAGGCTGCCCATGAGGATTCCGCTGCGCCAGTACTTCTGGAGGGCGAACATGAAGACCGCCAGCGGAATGATCGACAGCAGGGACCCGGTGAGGACGAGGGTGTTCATGTCTCGGGACTGCTGCGCCTGCTGCACCCAGGAGAAGAGACCCAGGGTCACGGGGAAGGAGCGCTCGCCGTTGAGCATGAACAGGGGGAGGAAGAAGTTGTTCCAGATGTTGACGAAGTCGAGCATGAAGATGGTGATGCCGCCGGTGCGCACCAGCCGGAGCGCGATCGAGAAGAACACCCGCGTCTCGCTCGCGCCGTCGATCCGGGCGGCCTCCATCAACTCCGTGGGGACGGCCGTCTCGGCGTAGACCTTGCCGAGATAGACCCCGAAGGGGTTGATGAAGTACGGGATCAGCACCGACCAGACGGTGTTGGTGAGGTGGATGTCCGCGAAGACGAGGTAGAGCGGGAACGCGAGCAGTGTGCTCGGCAGCAGCGAGGCGCCGACGATGACGCCGAACAGGGCGCCCCGGCCCCGGAAGTCGAACTTCGCCAGACCGTAGCCGGCCGCGAGCGAGACGAACGTCGAACCGGCGGCGCCGACCGTGGAGTACAGAACGGAGTTGAGGATCCAGCGGCCGAAGACGCCGTCGTGGTAGTCCCAGATCGCCTGGAAGTTGTCGGTGAGGTGGTTGGAGGAGAACCACAGGCCGAAGGTGGAGTAGAGGTCGGTCTGGTTCTTCGTCGAGGCCACCAGCAGGAACCAGGTGGGGGCGAGGGAGTAGAGCAGGAAGACGATCAGCAGGCCGGTGGTCAGGGCCACCGCTCGGCGGGTCGGGCGCGCACCGCCGCCGGGGGCGGTGACGGCGTTCGTGGCGCGGCTCATGACATCTTCCTGTTCGTGACGCGGTAGAAGACGAAGGCGAGGATGCCGGTGACAACGGCGAGGACGAGCGACTCGGCGGCGGCGTACTGGTAGTCGCCGGTCTTGAACGCCCGGTCGAAGATCTCCAGCATCGGCGTGAAGTCCGTGCTGATGGACTCCGGCGCCACGTACCGCAGGAACAGTGGCTCGGTGAACAGCTGGAGCCGGCCGATGAGGGAGAACATGCCGGTCAGGATGAGGATCCCGGTGATGTTCGGCACCTTGATGGACCAGGCGATCCGCCATTCCTTCGCCCCGTCGATACGGGCCGCCTCGAACAGCTCCCGCGGCAGTGCCTGGAGCGAGGCGGAGATCAGGATCATGTTGAAGCCGATGCCCTGCCAGGTGAGCAGATTGCCCAGTGAGAGGTAGGTGTTGAGCCCGCCGAAGAAGGTGAGGCTCGTGCCGGCCCGGTCGGCGATGTCGATGATCGGGCTGGCGGTCGGGCTGTAGAGGAACAGCCAGATCAGGGTCGAGACCACGCCCGGGATGACGTACGGGATGAGCAGTCCGGCGCGGAAGAAACGGACCGCCCGGGCCGCCACGCCGTCGAGCAGCAGGGCCAGAAGCAGCGAGATGCCCAGCATGACGGTGATCTGCGCTGCTCCGAAGAGCAGGGTGCGCAGCATTCCGGTCCAGAAGGTGCCGTCCGCCAGGATCGCCGCGAAGTTGGCGAATCCCGCGAAGACGACCTTCGTCGGGCCGAAGCCGATCCCGCTGCTCTTCTTCTCGTGCAGGCTCTGGTTCAGGGCGTAGCCGATGGGCACGACGTAGGTGAGGAGGAAGCCGATCAGGAAGGGCAGCATGAACAGCAGGCCCTTGTAGGCTCCCCGCCTCCCGGTCCGACGGGGGGAGGGCCGCCGGACCGGGGAGCC
>NZ_AEJB01000265.1 GCF_000331005.1 Streptomyces turgidiscabies Car8 | reverse complement strand
CCAGGTGTTGGGGGCCTGGCGGTTGAACTCGGAGAGGGCGCCGGTGAGCATGGCCCTGCGCTCGTTGATCTGGGCCTGGTTCATGCAGCCGTAGTCCCCGAGGGAGTCCGGTTCGAGGACGACGACGGCCGGGCGGGCCGCGATCCCGCCCGCGAACTGGGCGATCCAGCTCGCGTAGGCGGACGCCGAGGAGGCTCCGCCCGCGGAGTGCCCGCCGCAGTAGTCGCGGTTGTAGATGTTGTAGGCGACAAGGACGGGCAGCTTGTCCCGGGCGTCCGCGGCACCCACGTACGCGCCGGTCGCGTTGCCGATGGTGCCGCTCCAGGAGCCGAACCAGCGGGCCGTCGGGGTGCCCGCGATGGAGGCGTTGATCGCGGACGTCCGGCCGTCGCCGGGGTTGGCGGCGGCCCACCGCTTCGCACTGGAGTCGGGGTCCGCGTAGAACCCGTTGGTCATGGTCGTCGGGTCCGCCGCGTGGGCGGACGGTGCGGCGGCGAGCGCCAGCGGCAGTGAGGAGAGCGCTGCCGTCAGGGCGAGCAGTCTGC
>NZ_AEJB01000264.1 GCF_000331005.1 Streptomyces turgidiscabies Car8 | reverse complement strand
CTTACCCGTCTACCCGTTCACAGGCGGGCGAGGGTTGCTTCGAGCAGTCGTACGACCGAGTCGTCCGCTACGTCCGCCACCTCGGCGTACGCGAACCAGCGCAGGTCCAGGGACTCATCGCTGATCGCCTCCACGGCGCCCCGCGGGGCCACGGCGGCGTACTGCACGTCCAGGTGCCAGGCACAGGGCGTGTGGTGCCGGTCCAGACGGACCGGCGTGCTCCGCAGCAGACGCAGCGAGGGGATGCCGGACTCCTCCGTGGCCTCACGGAGCGCCGCACCGGCGAGCGTGTGGTCGCTCTGTTCGCAGTGGCCGCCCATCTGGAGCCACATCCGCAGCTTCTTGTGGAGCGTGAGCAGGACCCGCTCACGCTCCGGGTCGATCACCAGAGCGCTGGCTGTGATGTGTCCGACCTCGCAGGCCTTCCACATCCCGTCAGGACGGGCGTCCAGATGGTCCAGGTAGACCTGACGGAGATCCTGCTGATCCTCGTACTTCTCCAGTACGTGGACCGCGTTGCCGTGGAGAGTCACTCGGAGTCGTCGTCCTTCTCCAGGTTCGGCTTCTCCAGGTTCGGCTTCTCGGCGGAGCCGCCCGCGGCCTCGCCGAGCATCTTGTCCAGCTCGGAGAAGTCGAGCTGTTCGCGGTGCACGAAGCCGTCCGGATCGTCCAGGTCGGAGGCCGTCGGCAGCATGTCCGGGTGGGCCCAGAGGCCGTCCCGGCCGTCGACACCGCGCGCGTCCGTCAGCGACGCCCACAGGCGCGAGGCGTCGCGCAGCCGGCGCGGGCGCAGCTCCAGACCGATCAGGGTGGCGAACGTCTGCTCGGCAGGGCCGCCCGAGGCGCGCCGACGGCGCAACGTCTCGCGCAGCGCGTCCGCGGACGTCAGCCGGGGCTTCGCCGCCGCGTGGACCACCGCGTCCACCCAGCCCTCCACCAGGGCCAGCGCCGTCTCCAGACGGGCCAGGGCGACCTTCTGCTCCGGGGTGTCCTCCGGCTGGAACATGCCCTGCTGGAGCGCGTCCTGCAACTGCTCCGGGTTCTGCGGGTCGAACTGACCGACCACGTCCTCAAGCTTGGCCGTGTCGACCTTGATCCCGCGCGCGTAGCCGTCGACCGCGCCGAACAGATGCGAGCGCAGCCACGGCACATGGGAGAACAGGCGCTGGTGGGCGGCCTCGCGCAGGGCGAGATACAGCCGCACCTCCTCCTGCGGCACGCTCAGGTCCTTCCCGAACGCCTCGATGTTCGCCGGCAGCAGCGCGGCCCGGCCCGTCGGGCCCAGCGGCAGACCGATGTCCGTCGAGCCGACGACCTCACCCGCGAGCACCCCGACGGCCTGCCCGATCTGCGTACCGAACATGGCGCCGCCCATGGAGCGCATCATGCCGATCAGCGGGCCCGCCATGGCCTGCATCTCCTCGGGCAGGACATCGCCCATGGCCGCGCCGACGCGCTCGGCGACCGGGTCGACCAGCTCCTTCCAGGCGGGCAGGGTCGCCTCGACCCACTCCGCGCGGCTCCACGCCACGGCGGAGCCGGCGCCGGACGGCAGCGATGTCGCGTCGTCCAGCCACAGGTCCGCCAGCCGGACGGCCTCCTCGACCGCGGTGCGCTCGGAGGGACCGATGCTGGAGTCCTTGACGCCGTCGGACGTCCCCTGGGAGACCGTCTGGCGGGCGATCTGCTTGGCCATGTCCCAGTTCACCGGACCGCCCTCGTACGAGAGCATCTGGCCCAGTTGCTGGAACGCGGCGCCCAGGTCGTTGGGGTTCATGGAACCGAACATGGCTGCGAGTGGATTGTCGCCTCCGGGACCACCGAAGCCGGCGGGTCCGAAACCGAACGGTCCCTGACCACCACCGCTCTGCTGGTCCTTCTGCTTGCCCTCGTCGCCGTTCTCCGGCTCCTCCGGCGGAAGGCCGAATCCGAATGGGGTGTCACTCACGGGATTCCTCGGCTGGTAAGGCCGTCGGCTCTTTCGACGGCGGCTGCCCGACAACATCCCCCAGCCTAGACACCGCGGCCGGTTGGGGGCTCGGTGCTTCGCCGACTCCTGGCCTGCGGCAGGATGGATGTCACCTGGTACGTACGCGTCACGCGCGTCCTTACTGAAGACAACCGCTGGAGACGCCGGTGAGTTCCCCAGATCCGCAGGTTCGCGCAGCGCGAAACCACTCAACCAACCCGGCCCTACGCGGGCCGGTCGTCGCGGTCACCGGCGCCGCGACGGGCGTCGGAGCGCTGCTCACCGAGCGGCTCGCCGCGTCCGACGAGATCAAGCAGGTCGTCGCCATCGACGAGCGCCGCGGCGAGTGCGCGGCGGCGCAGTGGCACATCCTCGATGTGCGGGATCCGGCCATCGCGGAGAAGCTGCGGGGCGCCGACGTAGTGGTGCACCTGGCCCTCGACCTGAACCTGGAGACGGACGGCGCGGCCCGTACGGCGTACAACGTGCGGGGGACACAGACCGTGCTCACCGCCGCCGCCGCGGCCGGGGTCCACCGCGTCGTGCTCTGCACGTCCGCGATGGTCTACGGGGCGCTGCCGGACAACGAACTGCCATTGGCGGAGGACGCCGAGCTGCGCGCGACCGCCGAGGCGACCGGTGTCGGGGACCTGCTGGAGATCGAGCGGCTCGCCCGGCGCGCACCGCGGGCGCATCCCGGGCTCAATGTGACCGTGGTACGTCCCGCGGTGCTGATCGGGGGCACTGACACCGCTCTGACCAGGTACTTCGAGTCACCCCGGCTGCTTGTCGTGGCCGGGTCACGGCCCGCCTGGCAGTTCTGTCACGTCGAGGATCTGTGCAGCGCCCTGGAGTACGCGGTGCTGGAGAAGGTCGACGGGGAGCTGGCCGTCGGCTGCGACGGATGGCTGGAGCAGGAGGAGGTCGAGGAGCTCAGCGGGATCCGGCGCATGGAGCTGCCGTCCGCTGTCGCTCTGGGCGCGGCGGCCCGGCTGCACAGGATCGGGCTGACGCCCTCTCCCGCCGGGGATCTGGCCTACACGATGTATCCCTGGGTGGTGAGCGGGAGTCGGCTGCACGATGCCGGATGGCGGCCTCAGTGGAGCAACGAGGAGGTGCTCGCGGAGCTGCTGGAGGAGGTCGCCGGGCGGCACACGGTGGTGGGCCGGCGGCTCGGGCGCAAGGACGCGACCGCGGCGGGAGCCGCGGGGGCGACGGTGGCGCTGTTGGGTACGGCCGCGTTGGTGCGACGGGCCCGGAAGGCTCGGCGGCGGATCTGAGGGGCGG
>NZ_AEJB01000263.1 GCF_000331005.1 Streptomyces turgidiscabies Car8 | reverse complement strand
CCGGACGGAATCCGGAAACCTGACAAAGTAGCGATTCGGCCCTTCACGGGGAATCCATAATTTCACAGAATAGATGAAAGCAACTCACGGGTTCAGCCGAAGAAATAACTCTTCGTCTCCACTCCACGAGAGGAACCGAGTTGAACAGCGAGCTCGCTTTCATCGAGGCGCTCCCCGCGCTCCAACAGCCCGACTGGCGGTCCCATCCCGACACGGAACCGGTGCGCCGCGAACTGGGTGCGCTGCCGCCCCTCGTCGAGGCCGCGGACGTCGCCCAGCTCCACGACCACCTCAGGGCGGTCGCCGAGGGACACGCCCAGGTCGTCCAGGCCGGCGACTGCGCCGAGGACTGGGCCGAGTCGGGCCCCGTCGACGTGGCCCGCAAGGCGGCCGTGCTCGACCTGCTGGCCGGCGTCATGCGCGTACAGGCGGGCAAGCCCGTGGTCCGGGTCGGCCGGATCGCCGGCCAGTACACCAAGCCCCGCTCCCGGCCCACCGAGACTGTCCTGGGCGCCGAACTGCCCGTATACCGCGGCCACATGGTCAACGACCCCAACCCCGACCCGGAGCTGCGCCGCCCCGACCCGCGCCGTCTGCTGACCGGCTACCACGCCGCCCGCGAGGTCATGGACCACCTCGGCTGGTCCAGCAGCGCACCGCGCGCCCAGGCCCCCGTGTGGACCAGCCACGAAGCCCTCCTCCTCGACTACGAACTCCCGCTGGTACGCGCCCAGGTGACCGACGACGGCGACAGCCGACCGCTCCTCGCCTCCACCCACTGGCCGTGGATCGGCGAGCGCACCCGCCAGGTGGACGGCGCCCACGTGGCGCTGCTGGCCGCCGTCCGCAACCCGGTGGCCTGCAAGGTGGGCCCGACCATGGACCCGGCGGAACTGCTGCGCCTGTGCGAGCGGCTGGACCCGCACCGACGGCCCGGCCGGCTCACCCTGATCGCCCGCATGGGGGCAGGCGCGGGGCCGGAGAAGCTCCCGGCACTGGTCGCCGCCGTACGCGGCGCCGGGCATCCCGTCAGCTGGCTCTGCGACCCGATGCACGGCAACACCGTGGCCGGACCCGACGGTCTGAAGACCCGCTTCGTGGAAACGGTGATACGCGAGGTCGAGGAATTCCAGAAATCCGTGAGATCGGCCGGCGGAATTCCCGGCGGCCTGCATCTGGAGACCACTCCGGACAGCGTCACAGAATGCGTGGCAGATCGGACGCAGCTGGATTCGGTCGGGGACAAGTACACCAGTTTCTGCGACCCGAGACTGAATCCCCGGCAGGCCGTGGAGGTCGCCTCGGCCTGGCGCCGATGACGACCGGAAAACCGTTCGGTAACCGGTCAGTAAACGATCAGGGGGATGAATGACGCACGGAAAGATCGCACTGGTCACGGGCGCCGCGGGCGGAATAGGCGAGGCGGTCCTCCGGACCCTCGCCGAGCGTGGGGCGCGCGTCGCGGCGGTGGACAAGGACGGCGACCGGCTCGACGAGGTCGTGGCGAAACTGTCGTACGACGGCCTGGACGTGACGGCGTTCCCCGGTGACGTCACCGTGAGCGCCGAGGCCGAGCGCCTGGTCGCGGAGGTCGAGGACACCCTCGGGCCGCTGGACCACCTGGTCAACGGTGCCGGAGTGCTGCGGCTGGCCAAGGCGCGTGAACTCACCGACGCCGACTGGGCGTCGACGTTCGCCGTCAACACCACCGGCGTGTTTTTCATGTCCCGCGCGGTGGTCAACCGGATGGTGCCGCGCCGCTCCGGAGCCGTCGTCACCATCGCCTCGAACGCGGCGGGCACGGCACGGATGGACATGGCCGCGTACTCGGCGTCCAAGGCCGCCGCGACGATGTTCACCAAGTGTCTCGGTCTGGAGGCGGCCCAGTACGGCATCCGCTGCAACGTGGTCGCCCCCGGCTCCACCGAGACCCCGATGCTCACGTCCATGTGGCAGGACGACCACGGACGTACGGCGACCCTCGAAGGCGCCCCCGACGCCTACCGCGTGGGCATCCCGCTGGGCAAGCTGGCCCGCCCCGCTGACGTGGCCGAGGCGGTGGCGTTCCTCCTCTCGGACCGGGCGTCCCACATCACCATGCACGACCTCACCGTCGACGGCGGCGCGGCCCTCGGCGTCTGACCCGCCCCCGCCCATGCCTCAGCGGCTCCAGCGACACGACACACCCGAGACACGCGACCCGAGACACGCGACACGAGGAAGACCAGAAGACATGGCAGGGATACCCCCCATCCAGCCCTACCCGATGCCCCAGGCCGCCGACCTCCCGGCCAACACGGCGTGCTGGCAGGCCGATCCGGACCGAGCGGTCCTGCTCGTCCACGACATGCAGCGGTACTTCGTCCGGCAGTTCCCCGCCGGGGAGGCACCCGGCACCGAACTGGTCGAGAACGCCGCCCTGTTGCGCGAACGCGCCGCCGCCCTGGGCATCCCGGTCGCGTACACCGCGCAGCCGGGCGGCATGACCGACGAACAGCGCGGCCTGCTCAGGGACTTCTGGGGACCGGGCATGCGGGTCGACCCCGCCGACCGGGAGGTCGTGGAGCCGCTCACCCCCGGCCCGGACGACTGGCTGCTGGCCAAGTGGCGCTACAGCGCGTTCTTCCGCTCCGACCTCCTGGAACGGATGCGCGCCCAGGGGCGCGACCAACTGATCCTCTGCGGTGTGTACGCCCACATCGGGGTGCTCATGACCGCCGTCGAGGCCTTCACCAACGACATCGAGACGTTCCTCGTGGCCGACGCCGTCGCCGACTTCGACCGGAGCCGCCACCAACTGGCCCTCGACTACGCCGCCGAGCGCTGCGCCGTGGTCACGACGACCAAGTCCCTCATCGTGGAACTGGACCGAGTGGGACTGGACCGATGAACGAGGAGAAGCCCCGTATGGCACAGGATCTGCTGAGCCGGATTCTCCGGCCCGCGCCGGCCCCCTTCGCGCTGCTGCACCGCCCCGGGACGAACGGCTCCGACATCCTGGAGATCCTGACGGGCGAGGCGTCGACGGTGGACACCCTCGCGCAGATCCCCCTACCGGACCTGGAAGACGCGGCCGGTGCCCGTCAGGACGTCCTCGTGGTGATCCCGTACCGCCAGGTCGCCGAGCGCGGCTACGCCTGCGTGGACGACGGCGAGCCGCTCACCGTGATGACGGTGGCCGAGCAGGCCACGATCCCGGTCGCCGAGGCCCTGCGCCGGCTGCCGGACGAACCGGTCCGGCTGAGCGGCGGACGGTTCGAGCAGGACGACGACGCGTACGCGGACCTCGTCCGCAAGGTCATCGCGGACGAGATCGGCACCGGCGAGGGGGCGAACTTCGTCATCAAGCGGACCTTCGTCGCCGACATCACCGACTACACCGTACGCAGCGCACTCGGCTTCTTCCGGCGGCTCCTGGAGCGGGAACAGGGCGCCTACTGGACCTTCGTCGTGCACACCGGCGACCGTACGTTCGTCGGCGCCACCCCCGAGCGGCATGTGAGCCTGAGCGCCGGCCGGGCCGTGATGAACCCGATCAGCGGCACCTACCGCTACCCGCCCTCCGGTCCCACGCTGGACGGGGTGATGGACTTCCTCGCCGACCGCAAGGAGGCCGACGAGCTGTACATGGTCGTCGATGAGGAACTCAAGATGATGGCCCGGCTCTGCGACCCCGGTCCCCGGGTCGTCGGCCCGTACCTGAAGCAGATGGCGCGCCTCGCCCACACCGAGTACTTCATCGAGGGCGACACCGACCACGACCCGCGCACCATCCTGCGCGAGACCATGTTCGCGCCGACCGTCACGGGCAGCCCGCTGGAGAGCGCCTGCAAGGTGATCCGCCGGTACGAGCCGGAGGGCCGCGGCTACTACAGCGGTGCCGTCGCCCTGATCGGCCGCGACGAGCACGGCGGCCGGACGCTCGACTCCTCGATCCTGATCCGTACGGCGGACATCGACAACGCGGGCCGACTGCGCATCGGCGTCGGCGCCACCCTCGTACGCCACTCCGACCCGGAGTCCGAGGTCGCCGAGACCCACGCGAAGGCGGCCGGTCTGCTCGCGGCCCTGAACACCTCGGGCGCCGCACGACTGGCGGAACATCCGCGGGTCCGCGAGGCCCTCGCGGAGCGCAACGGCACGATCGCCGGGTTCTGGCTCAGCGAGCGGGACGCGGGGCCGTCCAGCGGGGTCTTGACCGGAGGCGGGCGTCAACTGATGGGCCGCAGGGTGCTGGTGGTGGACGCCGAGGACACCTTCACCTCGATGATCGACCATCAACTGCGGTCCATGGGACTCGAACCGACGGTCCGGCGCTTCGACGAGCGGTACTCCTTCGACGGACACGACCTCGTCATCATGGGCCCGGGACCCGGGGACCCGCGTGCCGTCACGCACCCCAAGATCGCCCATCTGCGCTCCGCGATCCGCCAACTCCTCGACGAGCAGAAGCCGTTCCTCGCGGTGTGCCTGAGTCATCAGGTGCTCAGCACACTGCTCGGCCTCGAACTGGCCCGCCGGCCGGTGCCCAACCAGGGGGTGCAGCGGGAGATCGACCTGTTCGGAGCACGCGAACGGGTCGGCTTCTACAACACGTTCGCCGCCCGCTGCCAGGAGGACAAGTTCGAGGCTCCCGGGCTCGGCGCCGGAGTCGGGATCGGGGTCGTCGAGGTGAGCCGGGACCACGACACCGGTGAGGTGCACGCGCTGCGCGGCCCGGGGTTCGCGTCGATGCAGTTCCACGCCGAGTCCGTACTCACCCAGGACGGCGTACGTATCGTCTCCGACGCGCTCACGGGGGTGCTCCAGTCGTGCGAGCGGTGATCGTCTGGTGGGACCTGGACGACTCCGGGCAGACCATCGCCTCACTCCGGGAGTTCCTGCGGGACGAGGCGGTGGACCGGTTCGCCAAGGTGCCCGGACTGCGCCTGAAGGTGTGGATCTCCGACGAGCGGGCCAACCGCTGGGGCGCCGTCCTGCTGTGGGAGTCGGCGGAGGCAGCGGCGACCCCCGTCCCGGCCAGGGCCGCCGAGCTGATCGGCTACCCACCCGCCCACAAGTACACGTTCGACGTCGAGGCGACCACCGAGGGCGACTACGACATCGCCCAACTCGCCCGCCTGGGACTCGCTTTCACCGTCCCTTCGGACTGAGAGAAGAGGCAAAGGCAACGAGACCGAAGACGCCCAGAGACAGACTGAAAGAGGCGGAGACGTAGTACATGGTGAAGATCCTTGTCGCCGGTGGCGGCATCGGCGGCCTCGCGGCGGCGCTCAGTGTCGCGCGCCACGGAAACCGGGCGACCGTCCTCGAACGACGCTCCACCTTCAGTGAGTTGGGGGCCGGCATCCAGCTGGGCCCCAACGCCTTCCACGCCCTCGACCTCCTCGGTGTCGGTGAAGCGGTGCGTGAACGCGCCGTCCACATCGACGAGTTGAGGTTCATGGACGGTACGACGGGGGAGCGGGTCGCCAGCATGCCGCTCACCGGCGCCTACCGCGCCCGTTTCGGCAACCCGTATGCGGTCGTCCACCGGGGCGACCTCTACCAGGCCCTGCTCGACGCCTGCGTCAGGGAACCGGCGGTCACGTTGACGCCCGACGCCTCGGTGGCGTCGTACGAACAGGGCGAAGGGAACGACGGGAGCGGACACGGCGGCCGGCGCGGGACGGACGGGCGGTACGGAGACGACGCCGGGCCGGTCACCGCGATCACGGACACCGGCCGCCGCTTCACGGGCGCCGCCCTCATCGGTGCGGACGGCATCCGCTCCGCCGTGCGCGCCCAGTTGGCCGGCGACGGTGCGCCACGCGTCTCGGGTCACACGATCTTCCGTTCGGTGATCCCGATGGAGCGGGTCCCGGAGGAACTCCGCTGGAACACCGTCACGTTGTGGGCGGGCCCGAAGTGGCACTTCGTCCACTACCCCATCGGCAGCGGCAGGTTCCTCAACCTGGCCGCCACCCGCGACGACGGCGCGACGGACGTGGTGACCGGCAGGCCGGTCGAGCGGGCCCATGTGCTCACCGCCTTCCCGGAACTCAGCAGCACAGCAAGGCAGTTGCTGGAGCTGGGCACCGAATGGAAGGAGTGGGTGCTGTGTGACCGAGACCCGGTCGAACGCTGGACGGACGGCCGCGTGGCCCTGCTGGGCGACGCGGCCCATCCGATGCTCCAGTACGCGGCCCAGGGCGCCTGTATGGCCATCGAGGACGCGGTGCTCATCGGCCAACTCCTCGCGGGCGCGGGCGAGGACATGGCGGCACGGCTGGAGAAGTACAACGCCGAGCGGTACGAGCGCACCGCACGCACACAGCGGGTGGCCCGCGCCCTGGGCGAAGAGCTCTACCACCCGGCCGGCGCCGCCGCGAACGCCCGCAACACCATGCTCTCGTCGCTCACACCGGACGACCTGTACGACAAGGTGGGGTGGCTCCACGGGGCGCGTGTCGGCGCTCCCGCAGCGGGTGCGGCGCGGGGAACAGGGGAGCACCGTTGAGCAGGTTGCGCTGGTTGACCGCGGGGGAGTCCCACGGTCCCGCACTCGTCGCGACGTTGGAGGGTCTTCCCGCCGGTGTGCCCATCACGACGGAGTTGGTGGCGGACCATCTGGCGAGGCGTCGGCTGGGTTATGGGCGCGGTGCCCGGATGAAGTTCGAGCAGGACGAGATCACGTTTCTCGGTGGTGTGCGGCACGGTCTGTCGATGGGTTCGCCGGTCGCGGTGATGGTCGGCAACACGGAGTGGCCGAAGTGGGAGCAGGTGATGGCGGCCGACCCGGTGGATCCGGAGATCCTGGCCGGCCTGGCCCGTAACGCCCGGCTGACGCGTCCGCGTCCGGGCCACGCTGATTTGGCGGGGATGCAGAAGTACGGCTTCGAGGAGGCTCGCCCGATCCTGGAACGTGCCTCCGCGCGGGAGACGGCGGCACGGGTGGCGTTGGGTGCGGTGGCCCGTTCGTTCCTGAAGGCGGCGGCCGGCATCGAGATCGTCTCGCACGTCGTGGAGCTGGCGGCGGCGAAGGCTCCGTACGGCGTGTACCCCAAGCCCTCCGATGTCGAGAGGCTGGACGCGGATCCGGTGCGCTGTCTGGACGCGGACGCGTCGAAGACGATGGTCGCGGAGATCGACCAGGCTCACAAGGACGGCGACACGCTCGGTGGTGTGGTGGAGGTGCTGGCGTACGGGGTGCCGGTGGGCCTGGGCTCGCATGTGCACTGGGACCGCAGGCTGGATGCCCGGTTGGCGGCCGCGTTGATGGGGATCCAGGCGATCAAGGGTGTCGAGGTCGGTGACGGTTTCGACCTCGCGCGCGTGCCCGGCTCGAAGGCGCATGACGAGATCGTCCCCACCGAGGACGGTATCCGGCGCGCGACGGGGCGCTCCGGTGGTACCGAGGGCGGTCTGTCGACGGGTGAACTGCTGCGGGTGCGGGCGGCGATGAAGCCGATCGCGACCGTGCCGCGCGCGCTCCGGACGGTCGATGTGGTGACCGGGGAGGCGACGCAGGCGCATCACCAGCGTTCCGACGTGTGTGCGGTCCCGGCGGCCGGGATCGTCGCGGAGGCGATGGTGGCCCTGGTCCTGGCGGACGCGGTGGTGGAGAAGTTCGGGGGCGACAGTGTGCCCGAGACGCGCCGCAACGTGGAGTCCTACCTCGAACACCTGAGCATCCAGTGAACGACTGCGCTCAGTTGCCGACCGGTACCTATCGGATCCGAACCGAGTGCGCAGCGTGACGGAACTGATCGAAAGCCTGAACCCACGCCGTGACTGAGTTAGCCTCGTCCTCGCAGCCGAAGAGGCGAACTCGCGTACGTAGACAATCAATTCGGGGGGTCCGTGTCAGAGCAGTATCCGGTGTCGCCGGGCCGGCCGCCGGGTGAGGCGGCCGCGCTGCGGCAGACCGGCGCCGCGCCGCTGCGCCCCGGCGACCCCGAACGCATCGGCCCCTACGTGCCGTTGGCGCTGCTCGGCAGCGGTGGCATGGGGCGGGTCTATCTGGCGCGCCCCTCGGACGACAGCCCCGGCCTGTTCGCCGTCAAGGTGATCCGCCCGGAGTACGCCGAGGACGCGACGTTCCGCCGCCGCTTCGAGCAGGAGGCGCTGGTCCACGGCCGGGTCCGCACGCCCCGCGCGCCGAGGCTGTGCGGTACGGGGTTCCAGGACGAGCTGCTGTGGATGGCCACGGAGTATCTCGCCGCCCTCGACCTGGCGTACGCCGTACGGGAGGACGGTGCCCTGGAACCGGGCGCAGTCTGGCGGTTGGTCGCGGAGCTGGGACAGGCGCTCGCCGACCTCTCGGCCACCGGGATCGTGCACCGGGACCTGAAGCCGTCCAACGTGCTGCTGTCGGTGCGGGGCGCCCACGTCATCGACTTCGGCATCTCCAAGGCCGCCGACGCGAGCGCGATCACCGGCACCGGCAACAGGGTCGGCACGCCCGCCTACATGTCCCCGGAGTATCTGAGGACCGGTCACTGCGACGCGGCGTCCGACGTGTTCTCCCTCGCCGGGACACTGATCTACGCGGCGGCCGGCCGGGCCCCGTTCGGCGACGGCACCGGCGTCGACGTGATGCACCGGGTCGCCTTCGAGGAGCCCGACGCCGAGGTGATCGGCGAGATCACGGCGACCGACCCGGCGCTCGGCACGCTGCTGGCCGCCTGCCTCGTCAAGGAACCCGAGCGCCGGCCCACGCCGAGGGCGCTGATCGACGCGGCTGCCGGGTATGCCCAGGTGCCCGCGGGGGCGTCCGGCTGGCCGGGGGCGCTGCACGGCAGGGTGCTGGAGCGGCAGCGGGCGTACGACGTGCTGTACCTCGTGCCCGTCGCGCGCGCGGCGGAGCTGCGCTTCCCGGGCCACCGCCCGAACCCGGCGGCGCTCCCGGTGCCGGTGAAGGACGCGGCCCCCGTCCCCGCGGTGGACCAGGCCGCCTCGGCCGTCGCGTCCGCCGCTTCCGCCGAGACGTCCCCGGGGCAGCGGCGCCCGGTCGGAGTTCTCGCCCGGGTCCGCAGAAAGCCGGTCCCGGCAGCGGCGACAGCCCTCGCCGTCTGCGGTCTGGCCGCGCTGGTCTTCGTCCTCACCCGCCCGGAGACCGAGGCGAGCGCCTCGCCGCCGGGGTCCGTCGCGACGGCGTCGCCCGGTACGGCGGCCGGACCGGGCGGCGCCCTGCCGACGCCGGGGTCCTCGGACGGGAAGTCGGGCCCGAGCACCTCGGGCGACGGCACGGAGACCGCCGACGGCCCCGCCGACCCGTCTCAGATCTCCGACGACGGCGGCGGCGATGCCGCGAACGACCCCGCGGACACCGACACCCCCGGGGACACGGCCACGGGGACGGACCCGAGCAGCGACCCCGGCACGGACGGCGGCACAGGCACAGGCACCGGTACAGGAACAGGCACCACGCCCACCCCCACTCCGTCCCCGGTCGCGTCCGAGACGGAGCCCGCCGCGGCACCCTGGGTCACCGACTGCACGTACTACGCGGGCAAGGCCCGCACGGTGATCGGCGACACGGGGAAGCGTGTCAAGCAGGTCCAGTGCATCCTGATGAAGCGCGGGTACGACATCGGCGGCACCGGCGTGGACGGCGTGTTCGGGGACGGGCTGGAGACCGCGATGAAGAACTTCCAGACCGACAAGGGACTGGTCGTGGACGGCCTCGTGAAGCGGGTGACCTGGGACAACCTGCGGGCGACGCAGTGACTCCGCCCGGTAACAGGGCGGAGCCACAAGCCAGTTGTCACCGGGCGGTACGACAGATCTGCTGACGTGGCGTCAGCAGGTCGACCGGTACACGTACTTGCTCACGTTCGCGTCTCCCAGGTTGGCCGCCGTGATCGACACGAACGACGTGCCGATCGACTTCGTCACCTTCTTGCCCTGGATCGCGTTCACCGCCTGCTGAACCGCCTGGGCGCCGATCTCCTCCGCCTTCTGGGCGATCAGGGCCTGTACCGTGCCCTTCTTCAGCTGCTCGACCTGTGCGGGGCCCGCGTCGAAGCCGACGACCTTGATCTTGCCGACCTTCCCGGCGTCCTTGATGGCGTTGTTGGCGCCGTCGCTGGCCGGGGTGCTGATCGAGAAGATGCCCGCCAGGTCGGGGTCCTTGGAGAGGGACGCGGCGGTCAGCCGGGCGGCCTCGACGACGCCGCCGCTGGGTGTGGAGGGCTGCACGCCGACGAAGGTGATGTCCGGATACTTCTTGATCTCGGTCTCGAAGCCCTTGATCCGCTGGTCGGCCGTGGTGACACCCGGGGTGCCGCCGATGATGACGATCTTGCCCTTCTCGCCGACGAGCTCGGCCAGGGTGCGGGCCGCCTCGGCGCCGCCCTCCACGTTGTTGGAGGAGACGGCGGAGGAGACGAAGCTCGTGTCGTCGAGGCCTGTGTCGGCCGTCACGATCTTGATGCCGGCCTCGGCGGCCTGCTTCAGCGGCGTACCCAGCGCCTTGGAGTCGGTCGGCGCGATGACGATGGCGTTCGGCTTCTTGGCCACCGTGCTGGTCAGGATCGGCGTCTGGGTCGCCGGGTCGAAGGTGGTCGCGCCCTGGACGTCCACGGTGGCGCCGAGCTTCTTGCCCTCGGCCTTCGCGCCGCAGCCGAGCGTGTTGTAGAAGGAGTCGGACGCGGTACCCAGGATGACGGTGACCTTGGGGTTCGCGGTGGAGGAGGAGTCGTCGCCCGACCCGCAGGCGGTGGCGCCCAGGACGATGACGGTGGCGAGGGCTGCGCCTCTGAGGGTGACGTGGCCGGTCTTCATGGTGCAACTCCATTGGTGCGACGGGGCGTTGAGCGGGGGGCGTTCAAAGGAGGCGTTCAAAGGGGTCGAGCGGAAAGGCTTCAACGCAGCGTGCGGCGCCGCCGGTTGACGTGATCGACGTACACGACCCCGGCGAGGACCGCGCCGACCGCCACCTGCTGCCAGAACGGCTGGAGGCCGATGATGACGAGGCCGTTGCTCAGCACGGCCGGGATGAGGGAGCCGAAGGCGGTGCCCAGGACGCTGCCCACACCGCCGAAGAGGCTGGTGCCGCCGAGCACGGTCGCGACGATCGCCTGGAGGTTGTCCCCGGTGTGGCCGCCGACGGTGGTGGTGGAGAAGCGGGCCAGGTTGACGTACGCGGCGATTCCGGCGAGGAGTCCGCAGAGCGCGTACACCTTGATCAGATGACGGTCGACGGCGATTCCGGCGCGGCGGGCGGCCTCGACGTTGGAGCCGATCGTGCGGGTGTAGGTGCCGAAGCGGGTCAGGCCCAGGACGATCGCCCCGCCGATGGTCAGGCCGATGGCCAGCCACACCGTGTACGGGATGCCCAGGAAGCGGCCGAAGCCGAGGCCACTGACCAGGGAGTCGGGGACCCCGCGCAGGTCGAGGCCGTTGGTGAGGACCAGGGCGCCGCCGCCCGCCGCAGAGAGGGTGGCCAACGTGGCGATCAGGGGCGGGAGTTTGGCCTTCGTGACCAGCAGGCCGTTCAGGACGCCCCAGGCGAGACCCGTCGCCATCGTGGTCACCAGGCCCGCCAGCAGGGTCAGCGGGCCGCCGCCGCCCAGCGCCGACATCACCTTCACGCCCACGACCCCGGAGAAGATCAGCACCGAGCCGACCGACAGATCGATGCCCCCGGTGGTCATCACGAACGTCATCCCGATGGCCAGCACACAGTAGGAGGCGGCCTCGATGGCGACACTGCGCAGGTTGTACGCGGTGAGGAAGTTGTCGGGGTAGGCCGCGCCGAACACCGCGAGCAGCACCAGCAGGACGACCAGGGCCAGACTCCGGGTGCCCTTCATGTTGCGCCAGGCGGCGCCGAGGGCCGCCGAACGCAGGGAACGGGGAGTGGTGGTGTCGTCGTCCGGCCCGGCGGGTTTCACGGACTTCACGGACTTCGCCTCGGTCGTGGGGGTCATGACTGGTCCTCGCTGCGGTCGGAGCCGTCGACGGCTGGAATCAGGGCCGGATCCGGTTCCGGATCGGCTCCGTCATCGAAGGTGAGCGCGCCCGTCATGGCGCCGAGCACGTTCTCGCTGGTGGCCGTCGCGCCGGACAGCCGGGCGACCCGCTGCCCGAGCCGCAGCACCTCGATACGGTCCGCGTACTCGAAGACGAACGGCAGGTTGTGGCTGATCAGCACCACCGCCACACCCGAGTCCCGGACCCGCTGGATCAGCTGTCCGACCCGCTGCGTCTGTACGACGCCCAGTGCCGCCGTCGGTTCGTCCATCAGCAGCACCCGGTCCGCCCAGTTGACCGCCCGGCCGACCGCGATGCCCTGGCGCTGACCGCCGGACATCGTGACGACCTGCGCGGCGGTGTCCTGGATGCCGACACCGAGCGAGCCGAACGCCTCGTCGGCCTTGGTCCGCATGGCCTTGCGGTCCACGAAGCCGAGCTTGCCGAGCAGACCGGGGCGCATGATCTCGCGGCCCAGGAACAGGTTCTCGGCGGGATCCAGGTCGGGTGCGAGGGCCAGATCCTGGTAGACGGTCTCGATGCCCAGCCGGCGGGCGGCGATCGGGTCCGGGATCGTCACCGGCCTGCCGTCGATCCTTATCTCGCCCGCGTCCGGCTGTATCACCCCGGAGATGACCTTGATGGTGGTGCTCTTGCCGGCGCCGTTGTCACCGACCAGCGCGACCACCTCGCCCGGGTAGACGGTGAGCGCGGCTCCGCGCAGCGCCTGGACCTGGCCGTAGCTCTTGACGATGCCGGCCAGTTCGAGGACGGGGGTGGCGGCCGTGGCCCCGCGCGCGGTCGGGCCCGCCGGAGCCGGGGTGGCCGGAGTGGGGGTGCTCATGGCGTCAGCTCTCCGCTTCCACGGGGGGTCAGTACGGTGCCGAGCTCGACCCGGCGGGGTGGTCCGCTCTCGCCATCGATCCGGGCCAGGAGCAGCCGGGCGGCCTCGCGGCCCATCTCGAAGGCATCCCCGGACACGACCGTCACGGGGGTCGGCAGCAGGTCGGCGAACGGGAAGTCGTCGAAGCCGACCAGGGCCGGGCCCTGACCCGGCCCCAGTCCGGGGCCCATGGCGCGAAGGGCGCCGTGGGTCAGGAAGTTGGTGGTGGTGAACAGCGCCGTGGGGCGCCGGGCCGGGGGCAGCGCCAGCAGTTCGGCGGCGGCCTCCTCGGCCTCCGCCCGGGTGCCGTGCTCCAGCCTCGCGATCAGGGCCTCGTCGACCTCGCCGAACGCGGCGCGCATGGCCTCCAGATAGCCGTCGAGGCGGCGGCCCGTGGTGTGGTAACTGGCCGCCACCACGACGCCGATCCGCCGGTGACCTGCGGCGATCAGATGCTCGGTGGCCTTCCGGGCGCCCCCGTGGTTGTCCAGCAGCACGGTGTCCGCGTCCAGGCCCAGCGCGGGCCGGTCCAGGAAGACCACCGGGGTGCCCTGCGCGACCTCGCGGCCCAGATAGCCGTAGTCCATCGCGCCCGGCACGATCAGCAGCCCGGCGACGCGCTGCCCGAGCAGGTCGTCGATGCCCCGGCGCTCGGCCTCGGGGTCCTCGTCGGAGCTGGCCAGCACCACGTTGTGGCCGTGGGCGCGGGCAACCCCCATGACCCCGTTGGCGATCGAACCGTAGAACGGGTTGGTCAGGTCGCCCACCAGCAGCGCGAGCGTGGTGCTGCGCTGCCCGGGGCGCAGGCTCCGGGCGAGGTCGTTGCGCCGGTAGCCGGTCTCGTCTATGGCTGCGCGCACCCGCTCCGCGATGGCGGGGGAGACCGTCTCGTCACCGTTGACGAACCGGGAGACGGTCTTGATCGACACCCCGGCGAGGGCGGCGACCTCCCGCATGGTGGGCGTTCGCATGTCCGGCATCACTCCGAAAAGGGTCGCTGGGTGTCGCTGTGTGCCGCACAGCAAACCGCCGCGAAACAACGTTGTCAATGGATCGCAACAGGGATTTTGCGTGCCTTGCGCGTTCCGGGGGTCGGTTTGTATGGTCCGACAACGTTGTTCCAAAACAACGTTGTCTCAGTGTGTGGGAAGTGCGCGGGAGGATGACCATGCGGCCGATCGACGAACCGGAAGGCGGACTGCCGAAGGGCGGACCGCCGGACGGTGAGCTGCCCGAGAGTGAGCTGCCCGAGAGCGAACTGCCGGAGGGTCTCCGCGCCCTGAGCGCCGACGTGCACCGCGAGCTGCGCTCCCTCGACCCGCGCGCCGCCGGCCGCTTCACCCGGCTGCTGGCCGGCACCTGGGGCAGGGCCATGCGTCCGCTGCCCGACGGTGAGGTCTTCGTCCTCACCGGCGACATCCCCGCGATGTGGCTGCGCGACAGCACCGCCCAGGTCCGCCCGTACCTCCTCGCCGCCGACGATCCCGCCGTCGCCGCCGCGCTCACCGGCGTCCTGCGCCGCCAGCTGCGGTACGTCCTCGCCGACCCGTACGCCAACGCCTTCAACGCCGAACCCGACGGCTCCGGCGCCGGTCACACCGACGACCCGACCCCCGACCCGCTGGTCTGGGAACAGAAGTACGAGATCGACTCGCTCTGCGCCCCGCTCCAGCTGGCCTACGGCATCTGGCGGGCCACCGGCAGCCTCGGCCACCTCACCGCCGACGACCGCTTCGTCCGCGCCGCCCGCCGGATCATCGCCCTGTGGCGGACCGAGCAGGACCACGAGAACCGCTCACCGTACGAGTTCCGGCGCCTCGGCGACTACGAGTACGACACCCTGGCACGCGGCGGCCGGGGCGCGCCGACCGCGCCCACCGGTATGACCTGGTCCGGATTCCGCCCCAGCGACGACCGCTGCCAGTACGGCTATCTGGTCCCCGCCAACGCCATGGCGGCCGTCTCCCTCGCCGGCCTCGCCGAACTGGCGACGGCGATCGGAGACCTCGGCCTCGCCGCCGACGCCGCCGCCCTCTCGGGCGAGATCGCCACCGGGGTCCGTACCCACGGGGTGACCGCCGGGGCAGACCCGGCGGTGTACGCGTACGAAGTCGACGGTCTCGGCGGGCAGTTGCTCATGGACGACGCAAACATCCCGAGCCTGCTCTCCCTGCCCTACCTCGGCTGGTGCGACCCGGGCAACCAGCTCTACCTGCGCACCCGCGAGTTCGTCCTCAGCGACGCCAACCCCTTCTACTACGAGGGCGGTTCGGCCGCCGGCATCGGCAGCCCGCACACCCCGCCCGGATATGTCTGGCCGCTCTCCCTCACCATGCAGGCGCTGACCAGCGACGACGAGGCCGAGCGGGTCCGTCTCGCCGAGCTGCTGCTGCGCACCGACGCGGGCACCGGCTCCATGCACGAGAGCTTCCACGTCGACGACCCCGCGACCTTCACCCGCCCCTGGTTCGGCTGGGGCGACGCGCTCTTCGCCGAGCTGCTGCTCGACCTCACGGGCCGCTCGACCGCCCGCCTGCATCCACGCCTCGCCGGCACCGAACTACCCTCCCGGTAAAGCCGCTTACGGCCCTCCCGGCGCCGGCGCTCGCTACGATCTGCGGCGTGTGCGCAAACATCATGGTCGCCGAAGACGACGCGAAGCAGGCCGAACTGGTGCGCCGCTATCTGGAGCACGAGGGTCACACGGTCACGGTCGTCGAGGACGGCCGGACGGCTCTGGAAGCGGTCCGGCACCAGGAACCCGACCTGGTCGTCCTCGACGTGATGATGCCCGGGGCCGACGGCCTCGACGTCGTACGGATCCTGCGCGCCGAGCGCCGGGAGGTGCCGGTGCTGATGCTGACGGCCCGCAGCACCGAGGACGATCTGCTGCTCGGCCTCGATCTCGGCGCCGACGACTACATGACCAAGCCGTTCAGCCCACGCGAACTGACGGCCAGAGTACGGACGTTGCTGCGCCGCAACCGGCGCGGCACCGACCCGGCCCCCGGGGCCGTACCCGACCGGGCTCCCGCCCCCGGGCCCGAAGTGGACCCGGACGAGAAGGTGTTGGTGGTCGGCGCGCTCAGGGTCGACCCCGCCCGGCACGAGGTGTCCGTCGCCGGGGCGCCAGTCGACTGCACGCCCGGGGAGTTCCGTATCCTCGCGGCGATGGCGGCCGAGCCCGGCCGGGTCTTCACCAGGGCGCGGCTTCTGGAGGAACTGCACGGCTTCGACAAGTACATCAGTGGCCGGACCGTCGACGTGCACGTCATGAACCTGCGCAAGAAGATCGAGCGCGCCCCCGGACGGCCGTCCCGCCTCGTCACCGTCTTCGGCGTCGGCTACAAACTGACCGACCCCGCGAGGAACGTGCGCCATGCGTCGTCCTGAGAGGAAAGGCCGGGCAGGTGGCGTGCCGGGGACCCGGCTGCCGCTCCGAAAGAGCCTGGCCGGGCGGCTGTTGACCGTGACGGCGCTCGTCGCCTCCTGCTCGGTCGCCGCCACCGCCTGGCTCGCCGTGCAGACGACCTCCGTCGCCATCCGCCAGGAACAGGGCCAGAACCTCCAGTCCGACGCCAAGATCTACGACACCCTCCTCGGCTACGCGGCCACCCACCCCGACTGGGACGGCGTCGACACCACCGTGCGCGAGCTGGCCCGGGAGTCCGGGCGCCGGATCGTGCTCACCACCCCGGGCCGCCGCCCGTTCGTCGACTCGGCCGACTCGCGTGCCACGGACGGCGGTTCGGCGGCGGTCTCCCTCGCACCGCAGCCCTCGGCGGTCGTGGACGCCCTGTCCGTCGACACCGTGCTTGTGCCCGGCGCGGCCGGAGCCGGAGCCGGCGTGGACAGCGTCGATCCACGGGCCGTGGGGCCCTTCCGGCTGCCCCCGAAGGAACGCGCCGCGCTGCGGAAGGCGTCCGCCGGGCGGGTGCAGTGCCTCAACAAGATGGGCATCGCCGCCGACGTCGTCGACACCCCGGGCGGCCGGCCCCGCGTCCAGTTCGTGAGCGACGAGACCGAGGGCGGGACCGCCAGTGTGACCGACCGTGACATGGACGCGAAGTGCCTGGCGGCCTACCCGGTGGGCCCCACTCCGACCGAGCAGAAGGCACTCAGGGCCCTCAACCAACTCGCCGACGCCTGCCTGAAACGACAGGACCGTACGCCCGTGAAACTGAACCTGGACCTGTCCTGGGACCGCAGTCACATCTACGGGCGGGACGACGCGGCCTCCGACCTCGAAGGCCTCAGCAAGCGGGAGGCGGCGGCCCTGGCCGCCAAGAAGGCGGAGGACGCCGCGACTGCCGAGCGGAAAGCGGCCGCGGGGGGCGCCTTCGACTACATCCCCGGCGAGGTCCGCGACAGCGGATACGACCGGGCTGTGGCCTCCTGTGTCGTCAGCGCCCGCCGTGAACAGCTCACGGCCTATGTCGCCGAATCCGCACTGCTGTTCATCGACGGCCCCGGCGCCGCCGGCGTGCCCGGCTTCGACCTCTCCCGGGCCAACACCGCCCGCATCGCCGGGGTGACCGCCCTGGTCCTCGCCCTCACCGTCGGCGCCTCGGTACTCGCGGGAGCCCGGCTCGTACGCCCGCTGCACGCCCTCACCGGCGCCGCCCAGCGCATGCGGGACGGCCTGGACGCGGCGCCGGTGCCCGTGCGCGTCGTCTCGGACAACGAGATCGGCCGGCTGACGGCGGCCTTCAACGACATGGCCGCGCACCGGGCCCGTCTGGAGGAGCAGCGCAAGGTGATGGTCAGTGATGTCGCCCATGAGCTGCGTACGCCGCTGAGCAACATCAGGGGATGGCTGGAGGCGGCCCACGACGGACTGGCCGTACCGGACCCGGCGTTCGTCTCCTCGCTCCTGGAGGAGGCGGTGCAGCTCCAGCACCTCATCAACGACCTCCAGGACCTGGGCGCGGCCGACGCGGGAGCCCTGCGACTGCACCGCAAGCCGGTACGGATCGACGAGCTGCTGGGTCAAGTCGCCTCCGCCCACCAGGGATTGGCCGAGAAGGCGGGCGTCGCTCTCACGGTCCAGGAACCGCCCCCGGGCGCCCCTCGCCCCCCGCTCCTCGACGCCGACCCGGTACGGCTGCGCCAGGCCGTCAGCAACCTGCTCTCCAACGCGGTACGCCACACCCCGGCCGGTGGCGCGGTGACCCTGCGCTCGTACGTCACCGAGGCGGGCGGCGACCTGGCCGTCGAGGTGTCCGACACCGGCAGCGGCATCCCGGCGGGCGATCTCCCGTACGTGTTCGACCGCTTCTGGCGGGCGGAGAAGTCCCGCAACCGCAGCACCGGCGGCAGCGGCCTCGGCCTGGCGATCGTCCTCAAGCTCGCCGAGGCCCACGGCGGCACGGTGGAGGTGGCGAGCACGGAGGGGGAGGGGGCGACCTTCACCCTGCGGCTGCCGACAGCCGAGCCGGAGAAGGCGCAGAAGCCGGAGAAGCCGGAGCGCCCCGGCCGGCCCTGATGGGATGACCACGGCGATCTGACAGTTTCCTCACAAGTGGCCGTCAGGGTGAGGCCATGCCCGGAACCTGGTGCGGATCGGCACCCAGGTACGACCAAGCCGGGCTGGAACTGGAGCCCTTACATGTCCCGCCGTCTCATCCTGCGCCCGCTGCGGATCGCCGTCCTGACCGGCGTCGCGGCCGGCGCGCTGCTCGTCCCCGCCACCGCGGCCTTCGCCACCGACCCGACTCCGACGCCGGCCGCGACCGACCTGAGCCCGTCCGACAAGG
>NZ_AEJB01000262.1 GCF_000331005.1 Streptomyces turgidiscabies Car8 | reverse complement strand
CCCTCTATCCACGTTTCCCCGTCCGCCTACGAGGCGGCGGTGGCGAACCGGATGTCGTACGCCGTTCCCTCGTGCAGCACCGCGACCATCCGCTCCCCCTCCTCGACGACCGCCGCCCGCTGGTCCTTCGTGAAGGTGCCGAAGGGCTCGACGGTGAGCGTGCGGTCCGTGAAATGCCACAGGCCCGCGAGGAATCCGTCGACGAGCAGGACGCGGTGCGCCTGATTGCCCGACCAGGTACGGCCCTTGAGGTCGGCGGGGACGACGCGGGTGCGGTCGGCGTGCGAGAGCAGCAGGTTGTCGAACTCGGGCAGGAAACGCGGCGGCGCCGGAGTGTCCTGGTCGGGGCGGGGAGCGTCGGGGAGGTCGAAGAGCTCGGTGCCGTGCTCGTCCCGGAAGGTGAGCAGCCGGGGGCGGAGACGTTCGAAGGCGTCGCGCAGCCGGGTCAGACCGGCCCAGGTCTGCATGTCCTTCACGGAGGCCGGTCCGAAGGCGGCGAGATAGCGGAGCACGGTCGTGTCCAGCAGCTCGGCCGGGTCCGCCTGTTCCGCCGTCCGGCCGAGCCAGTGCTCGGCGGTGGTGAGGGCGACCTGGCCGCTACGGCCCCACAGGCCGCGCGGGGTCACCTGGACGAGCGGGAGCCGGCAGCGGGCGGCGACGGACAGGGACTGCGGGTCGGCGTCCGGCCACTCCACGAGGAGCGCCTCGCGCAGCTGCTTCATCGTGCGCGGCTCGGCCTCGACGAGGTCACGGGCGAGAACGGTGAGCCGGTCGAGGTCGACGCCGGCGAGCCCCTTGCGGAAATAGGTGAGTTCGCGGTCGCGGGCGGGCTGGACGAGCGGGCGCAGGGTGAGGCAGTCGTCGGCGGTGTGGGTGTGGATGGTCGAACGCATGGTGACGATACGGACGGCCTCCCGGTCGGCCATGAGCCGGGACAGGTCTTCGGGGACGAACCCGTCGAGGCGGGCGGCGAGGGCGTGGTACGGCGGCTTCACGTTCTGCGCCTGAAGACCGAGGAGGTGCGCGACGGCGTCCTTCGCGGCCATCGGCGACCGGGTGAGGAGCAGTTGCCGCGCGAGGGTGGCCCGGTTGAGGGCACGCGCGCCCATGACGGGGGCCGAGGCTGCCGCCGCCGTCCCGGGGTTCGTCCTCGTGTTCGTCGCCGGCTTCGTCCCCGGGGTGGCTGTCGAGGCCGTCTTCGCCGTGTTCCGCATGCTCTCCATGTTTCACACGCTAGCTCTGCTTGCGGACAGTTTCGGTCCGCAATCCCGATCGCGGCGCTGAAGGCGTCGAAGTCAGTTCTCGCGTTCCGTGCCGACCAGGACGAAGGCCATCGTGACCGGTCGGCCGCTGTGGTTGCGCCAGCCGTGGCGGGTGCCGTTCTGGATCACGATGTCCCCCGCCGAGAGCCGGGTGAGGTGGCCGTCGTCGAGTTCGAGGACGATCTCGCCCTGCAGCACGATGCCGTAGTCCACGGTCGGCGTCGTGTGCATGCCGTCGGGCTCGATGAGATCCGCGAGGCCGGGCGAGTCGGCGCGCTGCTCACGGTCGAAGGCGACGGGGTCGAACGCCGGGTCGGCCATCGCGGTGTCCGGCGGGAAGGTCAGGACGATGAACCGTGTGCCGCCGGGGGCCGGGAGCAGACCGGCGACCTTCGGCGTGGGGTCCTCTCCGGTCGGGCTGACCCGCTCGCCGGGGTCGGTGGCCCATGGGAGGCGGGACACCCAGCCCGGCAGACTGGTGAACTCCCGGCTGCGCGGGATCGGGCCGTCGCTGACGACGACAGACCTGCCGTTCTCGTCATGGCCGGTGACAACTCTGCGCATCCGTCTCTCCATCTCCATCTGGCATCGCGTCTCTGCGTAAGGTGTCGGCCGGCCCGGGAGTGCCGGCGGATCCGTCGAACCGGTGGGGGTCGTCAGTCGGGCCGGCCGCTGCCGGGTCCGGGCGGCGCCCCGAGGGCGGTCGCCCAGGCGTCCAGGACGTCCACCGTCGTGGGGGCGGGCGCCCGGAGCAGGGCCGATGCCACCGTACGGACGAACAGCCGGTGCCGTTCGTCCGTGAGGTACTCGACCGGCGACTTGCCGTCCACCCGTGCGAGCAGCAGCGCCGGCAGCAGTGAGGCGGCCCGCGCTTCGAGGGCCGGCCGGGGCTCCCAGTCGACTCGGCGGACGTACTTCTCGGCCAGCACCCGGGCCGACCGCAGCAGATCGGGGCGGCGCTCGGGCACCACCAGGCTCTTGAGGAGCAGATGGTTGACGCAGAAGGCGAGGTCGAAGGCCGGGTCCCCGTACCAGGCGCACTCGGCGTCCAGCAGTACGGGACCGGACGGTCCGACGAGGATGTTCTTGGGACTGACGTCACCGTGCACCAGGGCCAGGTGCGTGCCGGCCGTGCGATCGGCGAGGCGTCGGATGACGTCCCTCAGACCGGGGTGCGCGGCCGCGGTGGCCAGCAGGTACGGCTCGATGCGCAGTGCGTGGAAGTTGTCGTCGGTGGCGAACTCGGCGGCGAGGGCCGCGTCGCCCGCGCTCGCCGCATGGAGCGTGCCGAGCAGCTCTCCGACGGCCGCCGCGGTCTCCGGCCGCACCTCGCCGTCCAGCAGCTGGGCCTTCCACACGGGGTAGTGCTCGGGCGGCAGGTAGGCCATCGCGAAGAGGCCGGCCTCCGGGTCGTGGGCCAGCAGCTCGGGCACGCTGTCCGGACGGTGCCGGGACGCGAACCGCATCCACGCCCATTCGTAGGCGTTGCGCGACACCGGCGCCTGCCAGTCGGCGGCGACCTTCAGCTTGGCCAGGGCGCGTTTGACGCAGAGGGAACGTCCCGGCAGGTCCACTCGCCACAGGTCGGACGAGACACCGCCGGCCAGCGGCGTCCAGCGTGCGGCTTCGCCGGGTCCGGCGAGCTGGTGTGCGGTCAGGAAGCCGGTCAGCGCGGGTTCCGGGATCGCCTGCGCGGCGGGCCTGCTCATCGGCGCTCCCCCGTTCCGGCGAGCAGACCACGGGGAGCGTTGCAGGCGTGGGCCGGCGCCTCGTCCGCGAGGATCCGTACGACCTCCTCGGCGGCGCGGCGGCGCAGTTCCGTGACGGAGGCGTCGGAGGAGAACGCGATGTGCGGGGTGAGGAGAGCGCCCGGCTGGTCCAGCAGCCCGGCGGGGACGTGCGGTTCGCTCTCCAGGACGTCGAAGGCGGCTCCGTCCAGGTGCCCGCCGTCCAGCGCCTTGATCACCGCGTCGGTGTCCACCAGCCCGCCCCGGCTGACGTTGACCAGCAGGCCGCCCGGTGACATCAGTGCCAGTTGCTCGGCGCCGATGACGTGGTGCGTGCCGGGTGTGAGCGGCACATGGAGGATGACCACGTCGCTGCGGCGCAGCAGCTCCTCCAGACCGACCATCTCCACTCCGGGGGTGTCCTTCGGCGGATGCGGATCGTGGGCCAGGATCCGGCAGCCGAACGCGCGGAGCTTGCGCACGGTGGCCCGTCCGATGCGTCCGTGGCCGACGACGCCGCAGGTCAGCGTCGACAGCCGGCGCAGCCGGGCCCCGGCCGGGTTCCAGCGGCCCGCGCGGACCTCCCGGTCGGAGACGGCCAGGCCCCGCGTCCAGGCCAGCACCATGCCCACGGCATGGTCGGAGACCTCCTCGACGCAGTAGTCCGGCACGTTGGTGACCCACACGCCGCGCTCGGTGGCGGCGTCCACGGCGATGTTGTCGAGGCCGACGCCGAGCCTGGCCACGATCCGCAGATCCGGCGAGGTGCCTATCGCGGTCGCGGACACGGGGGCCCAGCAGGTCAGGATGCCGTCGGGCCGGTGCTCGGCCACCAGTTCCTCGATCGCCTCGGCGGAGACGGGATCGGCGGGGCCGGTCACCAGAGTGTGGCCCGCCTCCTCGACGACCGATCGTTCGACGGAGTCGTCGGGCCAGGCGTGGTCGGTGAGCAGCACGGTGCCGGGGCGGCTCGGTGGTTTCATGGAAGGTCGTCCTCGCAGAGTCGTGCGGCCGCGGCGGGCTGCCGGGCGGTCGCGTCCGGTCGCGTCCGGTGCGCGGATGTGATCGCCACCCGGGGGTGGGCGGAGGGGGTCGCTGGGCTCGGGTCCGGTGTCGGTCGGCGCCCGCCGACTTGTGGTCGGTGCGAGTACCGCGGTACGCCCCTCGAACGGGTCACGAGACGCCGGGGCATGTCTGATCACTTTGTCATAGCCACTCGATGCTAACGATAGCACTGGGAGCCTTCGACGCGTCAAGAGTGCGGTGCACGCCTCGGTGTACACCTGGCCTCCGGCCGGGAAAACAGGGAATTCCGAAGAAATCCGGTGTTCCCATCTTGACGTTCTGGAGACTTCCCCCTCATGGTTTCAGCCAGCGCCGACCGCGTGACCGATAAGGGTCCTCACAGGGTCCGGCTGTCGAAGACGCCATAGCCACGGACGTTGCCGACGGGCGACACAGAGCTGAATTCCGCATGCGGTGTCCGACCGCGCGGCAGCACGTCGCCCCCAATCCCCCAGCCGACTCGTCGGTCGACTCCTCAGCCGACTCCTCGGTCGACGACATCACCGTCGCCGGCTCGAGTCCGTGTTCCGCTCACCGTTTCTCGTCATCGCCCGTAGGCCCGCACTGTCCGGTCCGGGCGATGGTTCCGCCGCGGCCAGCCGTGGCCCATTCCCTCTCAGGAGCCGCTATGACCCACACAGCGCAAGTCGACACCAGTGCGGTGCCCGCGAGCGACACCCAGGAAAGCAGCCGCGCCCCCATTTCCCGTCTCATGATCGGGGTGGGCTTCCTGCTGGTGGTCCTCTCCTACATGGTCAACGCGATGGACCGCCAGGTCTTTCCCCCGCTGTTGCCCAACATCCGTGCGGAGTACGGGTTCTCCCTGGAGCAGGGCGGGCTGCTGGCGACCAACTTCACCCTCGGCATGGCGCTGGCCGGCCTGCCCGCGGGCTACCTTCTGGACCGCTTCCGCCGCAAGACCGTGCTGGTGGTCAGCATCGTGATCTACTCCCTCGGCACGATGGCCACGCCGCTGGCGACCGGGTTCGCCGACATGACGCTGTACCGGGTCGTGTCCGGCTTCGGAGAGGGCATGCAGTCCGCGGCCATCTTCGCGGCGATCGGCGCCTTCTTCGCGCACCGGCGGGGCCTCGCCTTCGGCGTCATCGGCATGGGCTACTCCGTCGGCGTGTTCATCGCACCGCTCATCGGCGTCCGACTGATGAGCGCCCACGGCACCTGGCACTCGCCGTTCTACCTCTTCGGCACGGCGGGGCTGCTGATCGCCGCCGCCTGCCTGTTCCTGGTGAAAACCGGACTGACCGAGCACTCCGCCGAGAAGGTCGTCTCGACCAGGACCTACGAGTACATGCCGGCCTCCGCCTACAACCGCAACACCATCGCGCTGGCCGTCCACTCCGTCGTCAGCGGCGTGGCCATCTACGGGTTCCTCGGCCTCTACCCGACGTACCTCATCACCTCGCTGCACTACACCACCGACCAGGCCGCTCTGGCCATGAGCCTCCTCGGCTTCGGCGGTATGTCGGCCGTACTCGGCGGCTGGCTGGGCGACCGCGTCAACCAGCGCGTCCTGCTGATCGCAAGCATGCTCGCCGTCTCCGCCATCAGCGTGTGCATCTACGAGACGCAGGCCGGAGTCGGAGTGCAGTGCGTGTTCGCGTTCCTCATGGGCGCCTTCGGCCTGGGCTTCATCTATCCCAACACCAACAGCGCGATGCAGCGGTCCGTGCGCCCCGGGCAGATCGGGCGGGCTTCCGGGCTCTTCGTCACCAGCTACTACGGAACGGCGGCGTTCTCGGGTCTGCTCTTCGCCGCCCTGGTGGACTCCTTCGGCTGGAGCCGGGCAGGTCTGCTGCAGGTCACGGCCCTGCCGCTGCTGGGTGTCCTGGCGCTGCTGTTCGTCCGCCCCACACGGTTCAACAACGCGGCCCTGTAGCAGGCCGGCACCGTCCAC
>NZ_AEJB01000261.1 GCF_000331005.1 Streptomyces turgidiscabies Car8 | reverse complement strand
GCCCGCTCCACCACTCGTCAGCTGCAGCGGGCCACCCTTGTCGTCGGGGCCGTCACTCTGGCCGGACGCGCCCAGGGCACCAGCAGGACCGCTGCCGCCCGGCAGAGCCTTGGCGTCACCGCCGCCGCCACCGCTGCCAGGACCACCGTCCAGTGCCGGGCTGTTCGGATCGCCCGGGCCACCCTCGCCGCCGCCCTCCAGGGCCAGCGCCTGGTTGCCCGCGGTCAGCGCCGTCGGGTCGCCGTTCGTACCTCCGGCGTTCGTCGACGCCGTCTTGCCCGCGGACTTGCCCGTGCTCGGAGACGCCGGGCCGCTGGTCTTGCTGTTGAACCCGTTGGCGAGCTTGTTGCCCATGGCCATACCCGCGCCGGCCCCTGCACCTGTGGCCAGAGCAGGCATCAGCCCACCCTTGTCCGGCTTCGGCGCGGAGTTGCTTCACACGTACCGCTGAGCCCGGTGTCTCCTGAGCCGGTACCTCGCGAGCGCGGTGTCTCTCAAGCTCGGTGTCTCTTGCCGCCGCGCATCTTCGTGTAGGCCATGTCGCCCAGGAACACGATCACGACGGCCGCCGCGAGCTGGAGCGCGTGGCGGCCCCAGTCGATACCGCTCGTCTCGTCGATGCCGAATCCTCGTGCGATCGCGTTGCCGACG
>NZ_AEJB01000260.1 GCF_000331005.1 Streptomyces turgidiscabies Car8 | reverse complement strand
GGCGCAGCCCCCAGGGATGGGACGGGTAAGGGCGGCGGGGGCGAGAACCTCTTGACACCCACCTGTGCTGCAGGCACATTGAGTTGCGCAACCTGAGTCATGTTGCGTAGACAGCAACTGACACTGCGGGCCTGGACTGGTTTCTCAACCGGAGGTGCGGCGATGGCGGGACCCCGAGTGGTCATCATCGGAGCGGGCGTCGTCGGCGCGGCACTCGCGGACGAGATCTCCGCACGAGGCTGGACCGAAGTGACCGTGGTCGACCAGGGCCCGTTGCCCGCCACCGGGGGATCGTCGTCGCACGCGCCCGGTCTGGTCTTCCAGACGAACTCGTCCAAGACGATGACCGAACTGGCTCGCTACACCGTCGAGAAGTTCTGCTCCCTGGACGTCGACGGCCAGCCCTGCTTCCTCCAGGTCGGCGGCCTCGAAGTGGCCACCACCCCCGAGCGCCTCACCGAACTGCACCGCCGCCACGGCTGGATCACCGCCTGGGGCGTCGAGTCCCGCCTGCTGACCGCCGACGAGTGCGCGGAGCAGCACCCGCTGCTCAACCCCGACCGGGTCCTGGGCGGCCTCCTGGTCCCCACCGACGGCCTCGCCAAGGCGGTCCTCGCCGTCGAGGCGCAGATCCGCCGGGCCACCGAACGGGGCGTGACCTTCCTGCCCCGCCACGAGGTCCTGGACGTCCAGCAGACGGACGGCCGCGTCACCGGCGTCGTCACGGACCAGGGCGAGATCCCGGCCGACGTCGTCGTGTGCTGCGCCGGCATCTGGGGCCCGAAGATCGCCCGCATGGTAGGCCTGAACCTCCCCCTCACGCCCCTGGCCCACCAGCTGGCCTGGACCGGCCCGGTCCCCGCCCTCGCCGGCCAGACGGAGGAGGCGGTCCGCCCGATCCTGCGCCACCAGGACGCCGACCTCTACTACCGCGACCGCTACGACGCCATCGGCATCGGCTACTACGGTCACCGCCCGATGCCGATCTCGGCCGACGACATCCTGTCGTTCGGTGAGGCCGACTCGGCAGGTTCCATGCCGTCGGTCCTGAAGTTCACCGAGGACGACTTCGCGGACGCCTGGACGGAGACGCAGTCCCTCCTCCCCGCCACGAAGGACGCGAAGGTCGAGGAGGGCATCAACGGCCTGTTCTCCTTCACCACCGACAACTTCCCGCTGCTGGGCGAGTCCCAGGACGTCAAGGGCTTCTGGGTCGCCGAGGCCGTGTGGGTCACCCACTCGGCGGGCGTGGGCCGGGCGATGGCCGAGTGGCTGGTCGACGGTTTCTGCTCGTCCTTCGACCTGCACGAGTGCGACCTCAACCGCTTCGAGCCGCACCAGCTCGCCCCGGAGTACGTGCTGGCCCGCGGCTGCCAGAACTTCGTCGAGGTCTACGACATCCTGCACCCCCTCCAGCCGTCGGGGGACCCGCGCCCGATCCGCACCAGCCCCTTCCACACCCGCCAGCGGGAACTGGGCGCCTTCTTCCTGGAGGCGAACGGCTGGGAGCGCCCGCACTGGTACGAGGCCAACGCCCCCCTGGTGGAAGGGCGTTCGGTGCCGACCCCGGGCGACTGGGCCGCCCAGTACTGGTCGCCGATCGTCGGCGCCGAGGCCCAGGCGACCCGCGAGACGGTCGCGATGTACGACATGACGGCCCTGAAGCGCCTGGAGGTGACCGGGCCGGGAGCCGCGACCTTCCTCGAAGGCCTGACCACCAGCAAGGTCGCCAAGTCGGTCGGCTCGGTGACGTACACCCTGCTCCTCGACCACGACGGCGGCATCCGCAGCGACGTCACCGTGGCCCGCCTCGGCCGCGACCTCTTCCAGGTCGGCGCCAACGGCAACCTCGACCTCGACTGGTTCACCCGCCACCTCCCGGCCGACGGCGCGGTCCAGGTCCGCGACATCACCCCGGGCACATGCTGTGTCGGCCTGTGGGGTCCACTGGCCCGCAAGGTCCTCCAGCCCCTGACGGACGAGGACTTCTCCAACGACGGCCTGAAGTACTTCCGCGCCAAGCGCGCCTACATCGGCAGCGTCCCGGTGACGGCGATGCGCCTGTCGTACGTGGGCGAACTCGGCTGGGAGCTGTACACGACGGCCGACCAGGGGCAGAAACTCTGGGACACGTTGTGGCAGGCGGCGCAGCCGCTCGGCGGCATCGCGGCGGGCCGGGGCGCCTTCAACAGCCTCCGCCTGGAGAAGGGTTACCGCTCCTTCGGCACCGACATGACGTACGAGCACGACCCCTACGAGGCCGGCGTCGGCTTCGCCGTGAAGCTCGACAAGGGCGACTTCGTCGGCAAGGCGGCACTGGAACGCCGTAAGACGGACGTGCGCCGGAAACTCACCTGCCTGACCATCGAGGACCCGAGGTCGGTGGTGATGGGCAAGGAGCCGGTCTACGAGGGCGACCGGGCGGTGGGCTACGTGACGAGCGCGGCCTACGGCTACACGATCGGCAAGGGCATCGCGTACGCCTGGCTCCCGGCCGAACTGGCCGTCCCCGGAACGCCGTTGCACATCGGCTACTTCGACCAGCGGGTGGCGGCGGTCGTCGCCGAGGAGCCGTTGTTCGACCCGACGATGTCCCGCCTCCGTGGGTAGGCGCGCCGCTCGGGGTGCGGTTGGGGGTTGTCGGTTCGCTGCGGCGCCGTCGTGGCTGGTCGCGCCCCGCGGCGGAGCCGTAGATGGATACCGCCCCGCGCCCCTGGGGGCGGCTTCGTCGGCCCCCAGGATTGTCAGCCAACTCGCCGCAGAAGACGGAGACGCGCGATGAGCCCCCGTACCCCCCGTACTCCCGGCGCCGAACTGCCGGAGCATCCCGACTGGTTGTGGCGTACGCCCGAGCCGAAGCGGTCGTACGACGTGATCGTCGTGGGCGGCGGTGGACACGGCCTCGCCACCGCGCACTACCTGGCGAAGAACCACGGCATCACCAACGTCGCCGTGCTGGAGAAGGGGTGGCTGGCGGGCGGCAACATGGCCCGCAACACCACGATCATCCGCTCCAACTACCTGTGGGACGAGAGCGCCGGCATCTACGAGCACGCGCTGAAGCTGTGGGAGGGCCTGGAGGAGGAGCTGGACTACCCCATCCTCTTCTCCCAGCGCGGAGTGCTGAACCTCGCCCACAGCCTCCAGGACGTCCGCGACAGTGTGCGCCGGGTGGAGGCGAACCGCCTGAACGGCGTGGACGCGGAGTGGCTCGACGCGGACCGGGTCAAGGAGGTCTGCCCGATCGTCAACACCTCACCGGACGTGCGTTATCCGGTGATGGGCGGCACTTACCAGCCGCGCGCGGGCATCGCCAAGCACGACCACGTGGCGTGGGGCCTGGCCCGCTCGGCGGACGCGGCGGGCATCGACATCATCCAGAACTGCGAGGTCACCGGCCTGGACGTGGTCGGCGGCAGGGTGGTCGGGGTCCAGACGACCCTGGGTCCGATCGCTGCGGGCAAGGTGGCCCTGTGCTCGGCGGGCCACACCTCGGTCCTGGC
This sequence comes from Streptomyces turgidiscabies Car8, assembly GCF_000331005.1. Lineage (GTDB taxonomy): Bacteria > Actinomycetota > Actinomycetes > Streptomycetales > Streptomycetaceae > Streptomyces > Streptomyces turgidiscabies. Next base: position 1,004 of record NZ_AEJB01000260.1, on the reverse strand, counting down.
GGCGATGGCGGGCATCGAACTCCCGCTCCAGAGCCACCCGTTGCAGGCCCTGGTCTCCGAACTCCTCGAACCCGTCCACCCGACGGTGGTGATGTCCAACGCCGTCCACGTGTACGTCAGCCAGGCGCACAAGGGCGAGTTGGTGATGGGCGCGGGCATCGACTCGTACAACTCGTACACGCAGCGCGGGGCGTTCCACATCATCGAGGAACAGATGTCGGCGGCCCTGGAGCTGTTCCCGGTCTTCGCGCGGGCCCATGTGCTGCGTACGTGGGGAGGCATCGTGGACGTGAGCCCCGACGCGTCGCCGATCGTGGGCCTCTCCCCGGTGGACAACCTCTACCTCAACTGTGGCTGGGGGACCGGGGGCTTCAAGGCCACCCCGGGCGTCGGCTGGGTCTACGCCCACACGATCGCCCACGACAGCCCCCACCCCCTCAACGCCCCCTTCTCGCTCGACCGTTTCACCACCGGCGCGCTCGTCGACGAGCACGGCGCGGCCGCGGTGGCCCACTAGGGATCCCCAAGGGAGCCGAACGACATGCTGCTCATCCCCTGCCCGTGGTGCGGGCCCCGCGACGAGGCCGAGTTCCACTACGGCGGCCAGGCACATGTGCCGTACCCCGAGGACCCGTCGGCCCTCACCGACGAGGAGTGGGCCCGGTACCTGTTCTTCCGCGACAACCCGAAGGGCCCCTTCGCCGAACGCTGGAACCACGGCGCGGGCTGCCGCCGCTGGTTCAACGCGGTCCGGAACACGGGGACGAACGAGATCCTGGCGGTGTACAGGGCGGGGGAGGAACGCCCCCCGGCCACCGAGGACGCGGGCGTCACGGCGGCAACTCCCCAGCCCCGGCAGGCTTCTTCAGCCTCTCCGGCAACTGTCGAGTCCGGGCCCGCATCCTCAGCCTCTCCGGGGACTTTTGAGCCCGGGCCCGCGTTGTCAGCCCGTCTGGGGGTCCCCCCTCTGGGGGAGTTTGAGGACGAGGCCCCTTCAGGGCCGA
>NZ_AEJB01000259.1 GCF_000331005.1 Streptomyces turgidiscabies Car8 | reverse complement strand
AGGCCGGCCGTGTAACCGCCCGCACCCGGCCCGGTACCGGCATTCACCCCCGCGCCCGATCCCGACCGTTGCGCCGGCAGCCGCACGGCGTCGGCGGTCAGGGGTGGCACGGCGGAGGCCGGCCTGCCGAGGAAGCCCCGCACCCGGCCGGCCATGTCCCGGACCCGCTGGTCCGGGTGGCTCAGCAGGACCGGCCAGGCGAGAGAGGTCGCCGGTTCCTTGAAGTCCGCCTCGGAGAGGATCAGGAACTCGCCGTGTCTGTCGTGGAGTTGGGTCCAGAGGCCGGGGTCCGTGGCGACGGAGAGAAGGGCCAGTTCGATGGTCCAGGCGGAGAACCGGTCCATGGCGGGGCCGAAGTCGGCGGCCGTACGGGAGGGCGACTGGTAGTTGCGGTGGCCGTTCTCGGTGGCCTGCTCGCCGCGCAGGGCGGGGACGTACATGCCGTCGTAGTCGACGAGACGGAAGGTCCCGTCTGCGGCCACGAGGAGGTTGCCGTGCTGGAGGTCGCCGTGGGCGATGCCGTTCCGCTCCAGGTCGGCGGTCATGGCCAGGAACCGGTCGGCGAGCGTGTGCAGGAGGGCCGGGTCGTGGAGGTTGCGTTCGATCCAGCTGATGAGGCCGGTGCCCTGGACCCAGGTCATCTTGACCGCCGGATACCACTCCCGCCCGACCAGGACGCCCTGCTCCAGGAAGTCGAAACCGACCGGCCACGGCTGGGAGAGGCCGTTCACGCCCGCTCCGCCCAGTCCGCCGAGTGCCGAGCTGATGGCGGAGTAGCGCTTGCCGAGGGTCGCGCTGTCCCGGGTGAAGCACTTCAGGGCGTACCGCTGCCCGTTCCTCGCCGTGACGGAGAAGACGCTCGCGAAGTTGCCGGAGATCGCCTTCGGGCCCAGTACCGGGTCCTGTTGGACCCTGCCGTCCTTCAGGTCGGGGTCGCTGAAGCACAGTTCGGGATGCTGCAGGGCCTCCGCGTAGTTCGCTCCCGTCGGAAACCTCCGGGCCGAGCCGGTTCCGGGGGCACCGCCGGGGAACACCGCCATCTACGCCTCCGCTCCCAACCTCGCCCGGACGAGCGTCACGTCATCGTTGCGCATCCGGGCACGCGCCCGCTGGTCGTCCACCCAGTCGGTGAAGTCCCGCTGGTCGAACGCGGCGAAGGCAGGGAGATCGACGGTCCGTTCGGCATCTCCCCCCGCCTTCCGCGAGAGTACCCAGGCGGCCAACGCGTCTGTGGTGAGCATGAGTTCGTCGCCGGGCAGCAGCTCGCCCGACGCCACCCGCATCCGCTTCGCGACCAGCCCCACATCATGGTTGCGGCTGCCGAGCAGTTGCGGGGTGATCCCGAACTCCTCGGCCGTGCGCAGCGGAAAGGAGTCGAGGAGGCGTCCGTCGCGCAGCTGGAACAGACAGCTGTCGCCGAGGGCGAAGGAGTACCAGAACCAGCGGGTCGTGCCGTCGTCCAGGACGGTGGCCCGGATCTCGGCCCCCAGCACCGTGGCGAACGCGCCTTTTTCCAGGCCGGGTTGCTCGTACCAGGCGATGGGTCTGCCCTGGCCGGCCCGCTCGGCCTGGTAGCGGGTGAGGAAGGCGTCCCAGTGCAGTGCGGAACGCTCCATCAAGTCCCGTACGAACGTGCCGGGTTCCTGCCACCAGTCACCGGCGAGGCGCATCGACTCGACGGCGTCACGGACCAGGAGCGCGGCCCAGTCGCGGGCGAGGAGGCTCTCCGAGGCGCCGTCGGACACCGAGGCGTACAGGGACGCGGCAGCCCGTCCGGCGCTGTCGACGCCCGCCTCTCCGGACTGCCAGACGTACGCGGCGTCCTCGCACTCCCGCTCGCTGCTGCCCGACTTCTGCGTCCACAACCACTGCGCCCGCGGCAGCGCCGGGATGTCCCCCATGGTCAGCGCAGCTCCGTCGCACGGGTGCCGATGTCGAGGAACTCCACGATGGACACGATGTCGGCGTTGTAGACGAATCCCCGGGTGGTCTCGCTGACGTGGTGGCCCTGCGAGGCGGCGTACGAGCGCATGTGACTGGGCAGCACGCTGGACATCTGGAACAGCAACTTGGCGTACGTGTCCGGCAGTTGCTCCTCGTTGTCCGGGAACGTGATGGGGGCGCCGCCACTGCCGGAGACATGCAGGTTGAAGAGGAGGACCGGGCCGTCGGCGGTGGCGTGCGAGGCCAGGCCGATGGCGGCGCTGGTCGGGTCGCCGTCGGTGGACTCCCCGTCGGTGAGGTTGAGGACGATGGGCGGGAAGCCGCTGGGGTGCGCGTCGACCCAGTTGGACACGAGCTTGTCCGCGTAGTCGAGGGCGCGCGTCATCGGCGTACCGCCGTTGGTCACCGGGTCCATCCACACCGGGAACTGCACGGTCGTCTCGACCAGTCCGCCGGCGCCGTCCGGGACCTTCTTGGTACGGCTCTCCACCCGCGCCGGGTTGTTGGCGACCTCGCCGAGCGGGACGAGGTCGCGGTCGGCGAGGGCGCCCTGGTAGGCGGAGCCGACGTGCTGATGGCCGTAGCCGATCACGGCGACGTGGAAGTAGTCGCGTACGCCTTCCTCCTTGGCGCACTTGACCGACAGTTCCGTCAGCAGCCGGTTGATGGCGTTGGACACGACCTCGGCGCGCGGCTGTGTCGTCTCACCGCTCGCCATGGGATCGCTCATGGAGGCGGACTGGTCCACGAGGAAGATGAAGCACCCCGGGTTGGTCCGGCTGATCTCGGCGGTGTACGGCAACGGACGGCCCCCGTCTTCCCTGTGCTGCGATCCCTGCGGTCGCTGCGGACGCTAGGGGGGCAGCCGTGTTCGGCAGCACGCCTTCACAGTCCGACCACTTGGCCCCCCAAGGAAGTTCACGGTACCGGATGACCAGCGACGCTATGGGTTCTACGCCGTTTCTCCCGCTACGCCGCACTCCCCGGGCGCCACAGCCCGTCCGGTGTCAGCCCCAGCAGCTCGATCGCGTTTCCTCGTACGATCCGCTCCACGACCTCCGGGTCCAGGTGCCCCATCTGCCTCTCGCCGACCTCCCGCGAGCCGGGCCAAGTCGAGTCGGAGTGGGGGTAGTCGGTCTCGTAGAGGACGTTGCCGACGCCGATCGAGTCGAGGTTCTTCAGCCCGAAGGCGTCGTCGAAGAAGCAGCCGTAGACGTGCTCGGCGAACAGCTCGGACGGCGGCCGGTGGACCTTGTCGGCGACTCCGCCCCAGCCCCGGTTCTCCTCCCAGACCACGTCCGCGCGCTCCAGGATGTAGGGGATCCAGCCGATCTGGCCCTCCGCGTACATGATCTTCAGCTGCGGGAAGCGCTCGAACTTGCCGCTCATCAGCCAGTCGACCATCGAGAAGCAGCAGTTGGCGAAGGTGATGGTGGACCCGACGGCTGGCGGGGCGTCGGCGGAGGTGGACGGCATCCGGCTCGACGAGCCGATGTGCATCGCGATGACCGTCCCCGTCTCGGCGCAGGCGGCGAGGAACGGGTCCCAGTCGTCGCCGTGGACCGAGGGCAGGCCGAGGTGCGGGGGGATCTCGGAGAAGGCGACCGCGCGGACGCCCCGGGCGGCGTTGCGCCGGACCTCTGCGGCGGCCAGCTCCGCGTCCCAGAGCGGGATGAGGGTGAGGGGGATGAGGCGCCCCCGGGCCTTCGGCCCGCACCACTCCTCCACCATCCAGTCGTTGTAGGCGCGTACGCCGAGCAGTCCGAGTTCGTGGTCCTTGGCCTCGGTGAAGGTCTGGCCGCAGAAGCGCGGGAAGGTCGGGAAGCAGACTGCGGACTGGACGTGGTTGATGTCCATGTCGGCCAGTCGCTGCGGGACGTCGTAGGAACCGGGGCGCATCTGTTCGTAGGTGATGACTTCGAGTTTGATCTCGTCCCGGTCGTAGCCGACGGCGGTGTCGAGGCGGGTGAGGGGGCGTTGCAGGTTCTCGTAGATCCACCAGTCGCCGATCGGGCCGTCGTCGCCTGGTTCGCCCATGACGGGCTTGAACCGGCCGCCGAGGAAGGACATCTCCTTCAGGGGTGCGCGGACCACGCGGGGGCCTATGTCGAGGTATTTCCTGGGCAGTCGGTCCTGCCAGACATCGGGGGGCTCCACCGTGTGGTCGTCCACCGAGATGATCTTCGGGAAGGTGCTCGCCGTCTCCGTGCTCTCCACAGTCGCCTCCACGGTCGTCTCCATGACAGGCACGGTAGCGCCGATCTGACGAACCGTCAGCTACGCGGTCACACGTCCCTTTCTGTGCGACCCTGTGCGGAGATCGTGTGAGAACCCTGTAATACCTCGTGCGCCGACCTGTGATCGCTGTCTCGACAGCTGACGCATACGCCAGAGACAAGGCAAACTGACGTCCTGGTCTTGATGTTCGGCAGGGAGCTGTGATGGGTGACATACCGGCTGTACCGCGAGTGCCGGCACAGCGGGATCCCAGGGACAATCCGGTGGAATCCCTGACGGACTCCCCCGCCGACTCCCCGGCGGCTCTGCGCTTCGGCGTGCTCGGACCGGTGCGGGCCTGGCGCGACGAGGAACCCCTGCCCACCGGATCCCCGCAGCAACGGGCGCTGCTCGCCGCGCTGTTGCTGCGCGAGGGCCGGACAGCGACGGCGGCCGAGCTGATCGACGCGCTGTGGGGCGAGGACCCGCCGTCGCAGGCGCTGGCGGCGGTACGGACGTACGCGTCCCGGCTGCGGAAGGTGCTGGGCGCCTGGGTGCTGGTGAGCGAGTCGGGCGGGTACGCGATCCGTTCGCTCGCCGAGGGCGCGCTGGATCTGACGGTGGCACAGGAACTGGCGGCGGAGGCGGACAAGTCCAGGAGCGCCGGCGATCTGTGCCACGCCCGGGAGGTCCTCAACCAGGCGCTGGACCTGTGGGACGGCAAGCCGCTGGCAGGCATTCCCGGCCCGTACGCGGACGCCCAGCGGGCCCGGTTGGAGGAGTGGCTCCTGCAACTCCTCGAATCCCGCCTCGACATGGACCTCGAACAGGGCTGTCACGCCGAGTCCGTCAGCGAGTTGACCGCCCTGACCGCCGAGCATCCCCTCCGGGAGCGGCTGCGCGAGCTGCTGATGCTGGCGCTGTACCGCAGCGGCAGACAGGCCGAGGCCCTGGCGGTGTACGCGGACACACGCCGCCTCCTCGCCGACGAACTCGGTGTCGATCCCCGGCCCGGCCTCAAGGAGTTGCAGCAGCGCATCCTCCAGGCGGACCCCGGGCTCGCCGAGCCCTCCGCCCCGCTCGCTCCCGAGCCTGCCCCGGCCCTCGTCCGTCCCGCGCAACTCCCGGCCACCGTGCCGGACTTCACGGGCCGCGCCGCCTTCGTCTCCGAGCTGAGCAAGGTCCTGTCGTCCGCGTCGTCGGCGTCGTCGGAACAGGGCCGGGTGATGGCCGTGTCCGCCCTGGCCGGTATCGGGGGCGTGGGCAAGACGACCCTCGCCGTCCATGTGGCCCACCAGGCCCGTTCCACCTTCCCCGACGGGCAGTTGTACGTCGACCTCCAGGGCGCCGGTACGCAGGCGGCCGAGCCGGAGACGGTCCTCGGGGCGTTTCTGCGTGCCCTCGGTACGGCCGACTCGGCGATCCCGGACTCGCTGGAGGAACGCGCGGCCCTGTACCGCTCGGTGCTGGACGGCCGCCGCGTCCTGGTCCTCCTGGACAACGCCCATGACGCCGCCCAGGTACGCCCGTTGCTGCCGGGCACGGAGGGCTGCGCGGCCCTGGTCACCTCCCGGGTACGGATGGTGGACCTGGCCGGCGCCCATCTCGTCGACCTGGACGTCATGTCCCCGGAGGAGGCCCTCCAGCTGTTCACGAAGATCGTGGGCACGGAGAGGGTCGCCGCCGAGCGCAAGGCCGCCCTTGACGTGGTGGCGGCCTGCGGTTTCCTGCCGCTGGCGATCAGGATCGCGGCGTCCCGGCTGGCGGCGCGCAGAACGTGGACGGTGTCCGTCCTCGCCGAGAAGCTGGGCGACGAACGCCGACGCCTGGACGAGCTGCAGGCCGGCGACCTCGCCGTGAAGGCCACCTTCGAGCTGGGCTACGGCGCCCTGGACGCCCAACAGGCCCGCGCGTTCCGCCTCCTGGGCCTCGCCGACGGCCCGGACATCTCGCTCGCGGCGGCAGCGGCCGTACTGGGAATGCCGGTCGACGAGGCGGAGGAGGTCCTGGAGTCCCTGGTGGACACCTCGCTGCTGGAGTCGGCGGCGCCGGGCCGCTACCGCTACCACGACCTCGTACGACTCTACGCGCGTTCCTGCGCGGAACGGGACGAACACCCGCCCGGCGAACGGGAGTCGGCAATGTCCCGGCTGCTCGACTTCTACCTCGCGACGGTCGCCGCGACCTACCGTGTGCAGCGCCCCGAGGACCGGCTCGTCGACCACCTGGAACGCACGGAGTATCCGGGGCTGACGTTCGCCGACAGCCACGCCGCGCAGGACTGGGTGCACGCGGAGGCGGTGTGCGTACTGGCCTGCGTCCGCCAGTCCGCGGGCCGCCGGAACATGCTCAGCCGCGCCGCCGACGTGCTGTGGGCCGCGGTCGAACTCGCCGAGTCCGGCACCAACTCCCGGGAGTACGAGGCGGTCGCGGCGATCGTGCGGGACGCGGCCCGGGACGCCGGTGACACCCGTACGGAAGCCCGCATCCTGACCGCGCTGGCCTTCGTGCACTGCTTCTCGAGCAGCCGTTTCGACGTCGCCATCCAGGAGTCGGAACGGGCATCGGAGCTGGCCCTCGCGGCCGACGACCGCCTCACCGCCTGCTGGTCGTCCAACATCAGCGGAGTCGTGGCCCTCTACCAGAACCGGCACGCCTCGGGCGAGGCCCACCTCACCCGGGCCATCGAGAGCTTCCGCGACTGCGCGGACCGCCCCGGTGAGGCCAGCGCGCTGTGCAACCTCTCCCGCATCCACCTCGCCACCGGCCGCACCGACAGCGCGGTCGCCCTGGCCGAGCAGGGCACGGCGATGTACGACGCGATGGGCCACGCCCTGCGCGGAGCGAACGGCCGGTACGCACTCGGCCTGGCGCTCACCCAGAGCGGCCGCCTGACGGAGGCCGCCGGCCATCTCGACGAGGCCCTGCGGGTGTTCCGGGACAGCAGGCAGCGCCTCTGGGAGGGCATGACCCTGTTCCGCCTCGCCGAGGTCGATCTCGCGGCGGCCCGTTCGGCACGGGCGGCGGCCAACGCCGAGCAGGCGCTGACGGTGCTGCGCGGCATAGGCGGCGAGTGGCGGCGGGGCAACGTCCTCACGGTCCTCGGCCGCGCCCTGCACGGCATCGGCCAGCTGGACCGCGCCAAGGTCTGCTGGCAGGACGCGCTCGGCATCTTCGAGTCGCTGGAGGCACCGGAGGCGGACGCGGTGCGGGGTTTGCTGGGGCAGGCGACGCGTGCGACCTGCTGAGGGTTGCCCGGAGCGGCCGCGGACGGTCGGCGTTCATCATTCGTTTATCGCCGTCCGGCAGGCTCGTCCCTGTCGAGCCGTCGCGTCGGGGGGCAGGCGGAACGACAGAGGGCCGGACCTCTTAGGGTGAACCGGCCCAGGGGCCCGCTCCGTAGTCCGCGGGGGAGTCGCGGGGCGGGCCCTCAGTACACCGTCACCATCATCGGGGAGACAGCAGCATGAGCGACGAGACAAAGCCGAACGACATCCACGCGACGAGCGAGCCGGTCACCGCCACGACCCTGGGCGACATCCACGCGACGACCGAACCGGCCAAGCAGACCAAGGCCACGGCCACGATCCTGGGCGACATCCACGCCACGACGGAACCGGTCACCGCCAAGCCGAACGACATCCACGCGACGGACGAGCCGGTCTGAGCCACCGGCTCCGACGGACTTACAACAGACGTACACCTGCACACGGGGAACGACCGCGGCGGCGCGGAGGGGGAGCCGCCGCGGTCGTGGTGTGTCCGGGGGCCGGGCGGGGCGGGGCGGCCGTGGCGTCTATCGGACGGTTGTACGACTGACGGCGGCATGGTTCCCGTCCACCAGGTCCGTCACGCCCGTCACGCCCGTAAGGTCCATCCGGAAGGCTGCCGGCGGCACCGGTTCACCTCCTTCCACATCCACATCCACAGCACCGGCCACCTCGCACCACACCGTCTTGCCCACGCCGTTCATCTCCACGCCCCACCGCACAGCGAGGGCGCCCAGCAGCGCCAACCCGCGCCCCGACTCGTCGACTCTCGTGGCGCCGGGCAGCACAGGAAGGGCGCGCGGGTCGGGATCACTCACGTCCACCCGGACACGGGCGCCGTCGTCAACCCATGCCACCCGCACGGAAACGGACGTCCCCTCCCCCACGTGCCGGATGACGTTGCCCACAAGTTCGGTGAGGCACAGCTGGACGTCCCCACTGACCCACCCGTACGCGTCCTCCCCGAACCACTCCCGCACCGCCCGCCGCAGCTCCGGCACCGCCTCGGGTACGGCCGACAGTTCGACGCGGAAGTCCGCCGCGTTCACTTCGGTGCCGCCGCACCCCGGAGTACGGCGGCCAGCTTCCGCGCGGTGAGCGCGTTGCAGCCGCCCAGCTGGAGCAGGCCCGTCGGCGCCGGGTAACTCCCCGCGAAACTCGGCAGATCGACGCGCAACGAGGGGAGGGTGATGCCGTGCTCACCGAGGGCGGCACGGAGTTCCTCGACGCAAAGGGTCACGTCGTAGACGGTGGGGTTCGGCGGCGTGGGCTCCATCGGGGTACCTCCCTGTTCAGCGAGCGCTCAAGTGCGCTCTGTGACGATTCCCTCACAGAGTGACGTGACTGTGCGTACGGTGGAAGGGATTCAGATTGCGCAGCGCAACTGGAAAGAGGCGGTGGAGAGTTGTGCCGGTCCGCAAGGAACCCGACGCGTCGGCGAACGTCCCTTCGTTCTACGGCGCCGAGTTGCGCTTCCGAAGGGAGGAAGCGGGCCTGACACTGGAACAACTGGTCGAGGGAAGCTGGCGCGGCATCTCGTTCCTGAGCCAGGTCGAACGCGGCGAACGCCGCATGACGGACGACCTGGCCAGACACGTCGACCAGAAACTCGGCACGGACGGCTTTTTCGTACGCCGCTGTGAAGACGCGCGGCGAGCGAAGCAGTCGGGGCATGCGGAGTATTTCGCGGACGTGCTGGAGATGGAGCAGCATGCGGAGTCAATCGAGGACTGGGCACCAATGCTGGTGCCCGGCCTGCTCCAAACGGCCGCTTACGCCCGCGCGCTCACCCGCGCAGCCATGCCAAGGGCCTCCGACGCGGAGGTCGAGGAGAAGGTGCAGGCCCGGATGAAGCGTGCGGTCCTCTTCGAGTCCGAGACGCCCCCCGCATTCTGGGCCATCCTCGATGAGTCGCTGCTGCGCCGCCGGGTCCTCCCAGACGAGGGAATGGCCGAGCTCCTGGATCACATCGCGGACGTGGTGAGGAGGACGCACTCCATTGCACAGATCGTTCCGGAAAGCGCCACCACCCACCCGTTCATGATGGGCATGACCAGGACGATGACCTTCCCGGACGCCCCACCCGTCGTCTACACCGAGAGCCTGCACAGCGGGCAACTCATCGACTACCCGCCGCTCGTGAAGCAGTACCGCGAGTCGTACGATCTACTCAGGGCCGCCGCACTCCCGCCGGAAGCGTCCCTGGCCATGATCGAACAAGCGGCAGAGGACTACCGAAATGGCAAGCATCCAGCCTGACTTGAGCACTGCGGTATGGCGTAAGAGCAGCTACAGCAACGGAACCGGCGGCGAGTGCGTCGAACTCGCCGGCGCCTTCCCCGAGGCCGCCCTCTGGCGCAAGAGCAGCTACAGCAACGGCACGGGCGGCGACTGCGTCGAGGTGTCCGCCACCCCCGGAGTCATCCCCGTACGCGACTCCAAAACCGCCGCCCACAACGGCCCCGTACTCCTGTTCCAGGCCGGAGCCTGGGCAGCCTTCCTCACTGATGTGAAGGGCTGACAAAGGGCCGCCATCGTCCTCGTACCCCTGACGCAGTACCCGGGCCGAGTGCAGGTCTTCAAACAGGTACTGACGCCCCGCCGGGCGGAACTGGTCACCCACGAGGGCTACGAATGGCTCTATGTCCTCGCCGGTCGGCTACGCCTCGTCCTCGGGGCGCAGGACTTCACGCTGCGGCCGGGCGAAGTGGCCGAGTTCGACACCACCGAGCCCCACTGGTTCGGCCC
>NZ_AEJB01000258.1 GCF_000331005.1 Streptomyces turgidiscabies Car8 | reverse complement strand
CGCACCCGGCGACGAACCGACTACGCCGTACCGGTCAGGTGCTCCGGGCGGACCGGTGTCTTCGTGAGGTCGAGGCCCGTCGCGTTCCGGATCGCCGCCAGGACGGCCGGAGTCGATGACAGGGTCGGGGCCTCGCCGATGCCTCGGAGGCCGTACGGGGCGTGGTCGTCGGCCAGTTCGAGGACGTCGACCGGGATGGTCGGGGTGTCGAGGATGGTGGGGATCAGGTAGTCCGTGAAGGAGGGGTTGCGCACCTTGGCCGTCTTGGGGTCGACGACGATCTCCTCCATCACCGCGATGCCCAGGCCCTGTGTGGTGCCGCCCTGGATCTGGCCGACGACCGACAGCGGGTTGAGCGCCTTGCCGACGTCCTGGGCGCAGGCCAGCTCGATGACCTTCACCATGCCCAGCTCGGTGTCGACCTCGACGACCGCCCGGTGCGCGGCGAACGAGTACTGGACGTGTCCGAAGCCCTGCCCGGTGCGCAGGTCGAAGGGTTCGGTCGGCCGGTGCCGCCACTCCGCCTCGACCTCGACGGCCTCCTCCCCCAGGACGTCGACCAGGTCGGCGAGGACCTCGCCGGCGTCCGTGACGACCTTGCCGCCCTCCAGCAGCAGCTCGGCCGTGGCCCAGGCGGGGTGGTAGGAGCCGAACTTGCGGCGCCCGGCCTCCAGGACCTTCTCGCGGACCAGCTCGCAGGAGTTCTTGACGGCGCCACCGGTGACGTACGTCTGCCGGGAGGCCGAGGTCGACCCGGCCGAGCCGACCCGGGTGTCGGCGGGGTGGATCGTCACCTGGGTGACGCCCAGCTCGGTGCGGGCGATCTGGGCGTGCACGGTGACGCCGCCCTGGCCCACTTCCGCCATGGCCGTGTGGACCGTGGCCACCGGCTCACCGCCGACCACCTCCATCCGTACCCGGGCGGTCGAGTAGTCGTCGAAGCCTTCGGAGAAGCCGACGTTCTTGATGCCGACCGCGTAGCCGATACCCCGGACGACGCCCTCGCCGTGGGTGGTGTTGGAGAGGCCGCCCGGCAGTTGGCGTACGTCCGCCGCCTCGCCCGCCGCCAGCCACTGCTGCTCCGGCGGGAGGGGCATCGCCTTGACGCGGCGCAGGAGTTCGGCGACCGGGGCCGGGGAGTCGACGGCCTGTCCGGTGGGCAGCAGGGTGCCCTGTTCCATGGCGTTGAGGCGGCGGAACTCGACCCGGTCCATGCCCACCGCGTCGGCGAGCTTGTCCATCTGCGCCTCGTACGCGAAGCAGGCCTGGACCGCGCCGAAGCCGCGCATCGCGCCGCAGGGCGGGTTGTTGGTGTACAGCGCGATGCAGTCGATCTCGACGTCGTCGACGACGTATGGGCCGGCGCCGAGCGAGGCCGCGTTGCCGACGACCGCAGGCGAGGTGGAGGCGTACGCGCCGCCGTCGAGGACGATCCGTGCCTTCAGGTGGGTCAGCTTGCCGTCCTTGGTGGCGCCGTGCTCGTAGGTGAGCTTCGCGGGGTGCCGGTGGACGTGGCCGAAGAAGGACTCGAAGCGGTTGTAGACGATCTTCACCGGTTTGCCGGTGCGCAGGGCGAGCAGACAGGCGTGGATCTGCATAGACAGGTCCTCGCGTCCGCCGAACGCGCCGCCGACCCCGGACAGCGTCATCCTGACCTTGTCCTCGGGCAGGCCGAGGACGGGCGCGATCTGGCGCAGGTCGGAGTGCAGCCACTGGGTGGCGATGTACAGGTCGACGCCGCCGTCCTCCCCGGGGACCGCGAGGCCCGACTCTGGGCCCAGGAACGCCTGGTCCTGCATGCCGAAGGTGTACTCGCCGGTGACGACGAAGTCGGCGCGGGCGCGGGCGGCTTCGACGTCGCCGCGGACGATCGGCTGGCGGTGGACGATGTTCGGGTGGTCGACGTGGGGGAAGTGGCGGTCGGTGCGGTGCTCGTGGATGAGGAGTGCGTCCGGCGCGGTCGCGGAGGCCTCGTCGGTGACGACCGGCAGTTCGCGGTACTCGACCTTGATCTTGGCGGCGGCGCGGCGCGCGGTCTCCGGGTGGTCTGCGGCGACGATGGCGACGGGTTCGCCGTGGTGGCGGACCTTCCCGTGGGCGAGGACCGGGGTGTCCTGCACCTCCAGGCCGTAGTTCCGCACGTCGGTCGGCAGGTCGTCGTACGTCATGACGGCGTACACGCCGGGCAGCGCGAGGGCCTCGGCCGTGTCGATGGACACGATCTCGGCGTGGGCGACCGGGGAGCGCAGGATCTGGCCCCAGAGCATGTCCTCGTGCCACATGTCGGACGAGTACGCGAACTCGCCGGTGACCTTGAGGGTGCCGTCGGGGCGGAGTGTGGACTCGCCGATGCCGCCCTTGGTCTTCGAGCCCTGGGTGACCTTGGTGGGCGTCCCGAGGGGAGCGTTCCTGCCAGGCATGTCAGACCGCCTCTCCCTGTCGGGCCGCCGCCAGCCGGACCGCGTCCATGATCTTCTCGTAGCCCGTGCAGCGGCACAGGTTGCCCGACAGTGCCTCGCGGATGTCCGCGTCGGTCGGGTTGGGGTTCTGCTCCAGCATCTCGTCGGCGGCGACCAGCAGACCGGGCGTGCAGAAGCCGCACTGGACGGCTCCGGCGTCGATGAACGCCTGCTGGATGGGGGCCAGTTCGGTGCCCTCGCCGGTCTGGGAGTCGGTGGCCGGGGAGTCGGTGACGCCCTTGGGCTGCCACTGCCTGGCCGCGTCAAGTGACGTACCACAGGCACCCGTTCCGCAACTGCCGTGCGCCGCACGCTGTTTGGCGTAGTCGGCGAGCCCTTCGACCGTGACGACCTCGCGTCCTTCCACCTGGCCCGCCGCGACGAGGCAGGAGCACACCGGTACGCCGTCGAGGCGGACGGTGCACGATCCGCACTCGCCCTGTTCGCAGGCGTTCTTGGAGCCCGGCAGACCGAGCCGCTCCCGCAGGACGTAGAGCAGGGACTCGCCCTCCCACACGTCGTCGGCCTCCTGGGGCCGTCCGTTGACCGTGAAACTGACGCGCATTACGCGACACTCCCCTTCTGATGGGTCTGGCCGTCAGTGCCGCGGTACGACTCCCAGGTCCACGTGAGCGTGCGCCGGGCCATCACGCCGACCGCGTGGCGGCGGTAGCTCGCGGTGCCCCTGACGTCGTCGATGGGGTTGCAGGCGCCCGCGCACAGTGCGGCGAACTGCTTGGCGGCCGACGGTGTGATGATCTTCCCGTTGTCCCAGAAGCCGCCTTCTTCGAGTGCCGCGTTCAGGAACTCCTCGGCGGCCTTGGCCCGGACGGGTGTGGGCGCCGCCGAGCCGATCCCCGTACGGACGGTCCGGGACTCGGGGTGCAGCGCGAGCCCGAAGGCGCAGACCGCGATGACCATGGCGTTGCGCGTGCCCACCTTGGAGTACTGCTGGGGCCCGTCCGCCTTCTTGATGTGGACGGCGCGGATCAGCTCGTCGGGGGCGAGGGCGTTGCGCTTCACACCTGTGTAGAAGTCGTCGATCGGGATCAGCCGGGTCCCCCGGACGGACTCGGCCTCGACCTCCGCGCCTGCGGCGAGGAGCGCCGGGTGGGCGTCACCGGCCGGGGAGGCGGTGCCGAGGTTGCCGCCGACGCCGCCCCGGTTGCGGATCTGCGGGGAGGCGACCGTGTGCGAGGCGAGGGCCAGGCCCGGCAGCTCGGCGCGCAGGTTCTCCATGATCCGGGTGTAGGAGACGGAGGCGCCGAGCCGCACGCTCTGCTCGCCGGTCTCCCATTCGTGCAGATCTCCGATGCGGGTCAGGTCGAGGAGGTACTCGGGCCGGCGGTGGTCGAAGTTGATCTCGACCATCACGTCGGTGCCGCCCGCGAGAGGCACAGCTGTGGGGTGCTCGGCCTTCGCGGCGAGCGCCTCCTCCCAGCTGGCGGGGCGAAGGAAGTCCATGACCGGCTCTTTTCCTCTTCGTCGCGTACGTGGGTGCCAATGGCTCGTTCATGCGCTGTTCACGTGCGGTGAAGCCAGTACACAGGGCTGTGCTCCGCCGAGGTCAGTCACGGAAACCATGAAGGAGTTGGCTGGCCAGGGCAATCGTCTTGTAGATTCGTATGAACAGGGGCCATCGGTAACCTCTCCGATTTTCCCTGGAAACAGTGATCGCCGCGCAGGCGGAAAAGCGCGGCTCTCGGACAGAACGGCGGCGACGAGAATGCGGCTGCGCGCACTGCTGGACACGGACGCGCTGGGCCTCACGCTGCTCGGCGGCGAGGACGAGCTGGACCGCACCGTGCGAGGGGTGATGACCACCGACCTCAGGGACCCCAGCCGCTATCTCTCGGGCGGCGAGCTGGTGCTGACCGGCCTGGCGTGGCGCCGGGACCCGGCGGACTCCGAGGCGTTCGTACGGCTCCTGGCAGGTGCCGGGGTCGCGGCCCTGGGCGCCGGCGAGGCCGAGCTGGGGAACATCCCGGACGACCTGATCGCGGCCTGCGCCCGGCACCGGCTGCCGCTGTTCGCGGTGCACGAGTCGGTGGCGTTCGCGTCGATCACCGAGCACGTCGTCCGGCAGGTGTCCGGGGAGCGCGCCGGCGATCTGGCGGCGGTCGTGGACCGGCACCGGCGGATGATGACCTCGGGTCCGGCGGGCGGCGGCCCCGACGTCGTCCTGGACCTGCTCGGCTCCGACCTCGACCTGCGCGCCTGGGTCCTGTCCCCGGCCGGCCGGCTCATCGCGGGCTCGAAGGTCTCCGGGCCCGCCCCGGCCCCCGACGTCTGCGCGACGCTGGCGGCCGAGCACCTGGCGGCGGCCCGCACCGGCAGACGCGGACCCCACCGGGTGGCGGTGGGCGGCACGGCGTACTCCCTTTTCCCCGTCCGCGGCAACAGCCGTACCGCCGCCGATCAGGGCGGCTCGCGGGACATGCGCGAGACCCTGCTGTCCGACTGGCTGCTCGCCGTCGAGGCGGACGCCGGGGACTGGCCTGCGGAGCGGCTCGATCTGCTCCAGGGCGTCACCCAGCTGATCGCGGTCGAGCGCGACCGGCGCGACGCGGCGCACACGGTACGGCGGCGGCTCGCGCAGGAGGTCCTGGAACTGGTGCAGACGGGCGCGGCGCCCGCCGAGATCGCGGCCCGGCTGCGGGTCGCCGCGCCGGTGCTGCTGCCCGGCCTCGGCGCGGCCCCGCACTGGCAGGTCGTCGTGGCCCGCGTGGACTGGGCCGGCGGCGAGATCGAGGGCGGCCCGGTGGCCCAGGCTTTGCTGGAGGAAATCCTTGTCGACCCGCTGCTGACGGGCCCGGAGCACTCCGACCGGATCGCCGTGGCCCATACGGGGGACGAGGCGGTCGCCCTCGTTCCGCTGCCCGCGGTGTCGTCGGAGCATGACGGTTCGGAGGCGGGGATCCTGGCCGAGGAGCTGCTCGCCGCCGTACGGGACCCGCTGTCGGCGGGTCTGGACGACGACGGGCGGCTCACGATCGGGGTCAGCGCGACCGTGCACTCGGCGGAGGGGCTGCGCGGGGCGCTGGAGGAGGCACGGCACGCCCGCCGGGTGGCCGGGGCGCGCCCCGGCCGGGTGTGCGCGGCGGGCCATCAGGAGCTGGCGTCCCATGTGCTGCTGCTCCCGTTCGTCCCGGACGACGTCCGTCGCGCCTTCACGGCCCGGCTCCTGGACCCCCTGCGGGACTACGACCGGCGCCACCGGGCCGAGCTGATCCCGACGCTGGAGGCGTTCCTGGAGTGCGACGGCTCGTGGACGCGGTGCGCGGCCCGGCTGCATCTGCATGTGAACACGCTGCGGTACCGGGTGGGGCGGATCGAGCAGTTGACGGGCCGTGAACTCTCCCGCCTGGAGGACAAGCTGGACTTCTTCCTGGCGCTGCGGATGAGTTGAGCCTCCGGCGGCGGCGGGCGCCCGGGCAGGCGGGGCGTGCGGCCCTGGCACGCGCCGGGCGGCACCGACCGCGCGGCAACCGGGGCACGCAATCTTCCCCGACTTTGTGAATTCTTTCACCTACCCCCTTGGCCCGGCACCGGGATTCGTGCTGAGATGCCGCCACACTCAACAGCTCGATGGCGTGCTGGACCTGCTCCCCGGATCAGGTCGGTGTCGAGGCACAGTGCCTTACGTCGCCGGTGAGCGTGGCTTGGTGCGTGCAGCTGCAAGGCGGAGGAGGGCGTCGACGCGTGGGGGTCCCCCCGCGCGAGCGAAGCCGAGCGTGGGGGAGTCGGCAACCACGACAACGCCGCAGATGTGCGTGCCAAGCCACGCGACCCCGAGCTGATCCGAAGGACAGGACCTTGGGGAGGGCAACGTGGCGCATACCGCCATGTCTGGTTCCGGAACGACTTCTGGTGACGATCCACTCCAGACCGCGGTATGGCGGCTGCGCTCACGCGCCTGCTGGGCGGACGCGGCGGCGCTGCTCGACCCCGCCACGGCCGACGCCTCGCTCCAGCGGGCCGCACTGCTGGTGGAGCGGTGTCTCTACACCGAGCAGGGGTGGGGAGAGGCCGAGGACGCGCTCCGTACGGCGGAGGCGGTGGCCCAGAGCGATGACGAGCGGGGCGCGGCGGCGTGCGAGCGCGGGCAGTTGGCGTACGCGTCGACCCTTCTCGGCGTACGGGACCGCGCCGACGAGGCGCGGGCCGCGCTGGGCCGGGCGGCGGCGTTGATCCCGCCGGGGGCGTCGGGGCGGGCGGTGCTGGACTTCCGGCGGGGGCTGCTGGCCGAGAACCTCGCGCGTTCTCCGCAGGCGGCGCGGGCCGCGTACCGGCGTGCGCACGCGGGGGCCACCGCGCACGCCGATCAGCTGCTGCTGTCGTTCACGTGGCGCCATCTGGCCGGACTCGCCCTGCGCGAGGGGGAGTTGGCGGAGGCGCGGCACGGGTTCAGCGAATCGCTGCGGATCCGGGAGGAGTTGGGGTATCTGGTGGGGACGGCGCCCGCGTTGGCGTCGCTCGCCGATGCGGAGTCCGAGCCGGAGGCTTCGCGGTTGCGGGCCGAGGCGGGGCGGTTGTTCCGGCTGCTCGGGGGTGTACCTACCTGGCTGGCGCGGCAGTTGGCTCCGCCGGCAGCGTCTGCGTGACTGCGCCAAACCTGGTGGGGTAGTTCCGTTGTGTCGCGACCGCGGGTGCGCTGTGGCTTGTCGCGCAGTTCCCCGCGCCCCTCAGGTCGGGTCAGTGGGCGCCTGTCACATGGTTCCGTACCAGGGACTGGACTACTGCCGCGTCTCTCGCGGCCAAGGCGTTCAGCAGGGCCATGTGATCGTCCGCGTCCGCCATGAGGGCCGTTCGGCTCGTGTCGGCCTTCGTGTCCACCAGGGGCCATTGGGCGCGGCGGTGGAGGTCGTCGGCGAGCTGGACGAGTTGGGTGTTGCCGGCGAGGGACAGGACCGCCCGGTGGAAGGCGCGATCGGTCTCCGCGTAGGTGGCCCGGCAGCCGGTGGACGCCGCGCGGGCGGTCGCCTCGGCGAGGGGGCGCAGTTCCGTCCAGCGTTCGGCGGGGACCGTGCGGGCCAGGCGGAGCAGCACCGGGAGTTCGATCAGGGCGCGGATCTCGGCCAGCTCGGCCAGCTCGCGGGCGCCGCGTTCCACGACGCGGAAACCCCGGTTGGGGACGACCTCGACGGCGCCCTCCAGCGCGAGCTGCTGCATCGCCTCGCGGACCGGCGTCGCGGACACCCCGAACCGGTCGCCGAGCGCGGGGGCCGAGTACACCTCGCCGGGCGCCAGCTCGCCCCCGACGAGCGCGGTGCGCAGGGCGTCGAGGATCTGGCCGCGTACGGAGGACCGCTGGACGACGGACCGGGTCCGGGCCGGAGGTGTCTGCGCGGGGCCGGACCGGGCGGGGCGGGCCTGTTCCGTGCGAGGCACCGGGAGCGGCTGCTCACTGTGCGTGTGCTCGCCCCTGGCGGCGCCGACCGGCGCACCCGCGCCCGTGCCCGCACCCGCGGTGTCGCGTGCCGCCGGACCGCTCGTCCCGGGGCCCCGTCCGCGGTCCACGTCCGCCGCCGTGAGCTGCGGTGGAACGCGTACGGCGCCCGGACGGGAGGCCGGGGCCCCGGTCTCGGGCGAGCCGTGCGCGCCCTGTGGGCCGGCGTGCTG
This sequence comes from Streptomyces turgidiscabies Car8, assembly GCF_000331005.1. Taxonomy (GTDB): domain Bacteria; phylum Actinomycetota; class Actinomycetes; order Streptomycetales; family Streptomycetaceae; genus Streptomyces; species Streptomyces turgidiscabies. Next base: position 2,517 of record NZ_AEJB01000258.1, on the reverse strand, counting down.
CACGGGGGCCTCCTCCGGGCTAGATGGCACCTTGACGGCACATGGGGTCATTGCGGCGGGTTGTTACTCGCCCGTCAAGCACCATAGGCGCACATTCCGTCAGTTCAAATCCCGATTCGGGTCCAGGTTCGGATCCGGCCGGGATCGAGGCCGGATCCGGTGTTAAATCCGGATCACATCACAGGCATGATGGGTAAGGTAAGGCTTACCTTTGACCTTCGAGCGAGCTATCGAGATGCGGTGGTCCCGGCATGTCCGCTCCCGTACAGACCCGGTCCGCCCTCGCGGACGCGTACGACCGGCTCGCCGAGGCCTACCCGAGCGCGGCCGTCACCGAACTGGACCCCGGACAGGCGCATCCGCGCGGCGCCGGATGGGTGCGGGCGGCCGGGCTCGCGGCCGGCGACGGCGACCTCGACTCCTTCCTCGACTGGGACGACGAGCAGGTACTGCGGGACTACGGGGAGCGAGGCCGCCCCGACGTCGTGGCCGGTTTCGGGCTGCACCGGTACGCGTGGACCGCGTGCCTGCTGATCACTGTGCCGTGGTTCCTGCACCGCAGGGTGCCCCGACTGCCGGTCGAGGACGTCTCCTACCACCGCACCGACGGACGCTTCAGCGTCCGCACCCGCGCCTTCGCCTGTCTGCCCGACGACCCGGCGGCGGTCCTGCCCGGCGCCCGGGTGGCCGATGACGAGGAGGCGCTGCGCACAGAGGTGCGGGCGGCGCTCACCGAACACCTGGAACCCCTGCTCGGCGGTTTCGGGCCGCGGATGCGGCGGCGCGGCCGGGCCCTGTGGAGCGTGGTGACCGACGACGTCGTGGAGGGCCTCCACTACATAGGACAGGTCGTCGGGGAGGCGGACCGCGCGCAGCGCGAGCTGGAGCTGCTGCTGCCGGGCTCGACCCGGCCGTTCGTCGGGTCGGCGGGCTTCCGGGAGATGACCGGGCCGGACGGTGCCGCGCTGCCCACGCGCGACCGGGCCAGTTGCTGCTTCTTCTACACGATCCGCCCGGACGAGATGTGCGACAACTGCCCCCGCACCTGCGAGAACGATCGCATCGCCAAGCTGACGGCCGCCGCCGCGAGTTGAGGCACCCTCAGTGACGGACCCCTCCCCCTGGGGCCCGTGGGGCGTGCCGTAGGATCCCGCCGTAAGATCACGTTCGTCTCAGGCTTCCCATGGTTACGGGCACTTCACAAGTTCCTCACTTTCCGCAGGAACTTTCCGTGGAACCACCCGTACGGGTAGTCTTATTCGAACTCAACTCCCGCCCCTCAAGCGGCAGTTCGAGCAGAATGTCGCCCTGAGCATCCCCTTGCACCTCCTTAGGCGGCCTCTTGCCCCGAAACCCCCTGAGGGCTGAGGGGATTGGGCCACTATGGCGGGCGTTACGCCCTATCCCAATGCAAGGGACCCCAGATGAGACTGACCGACATATCGCTTAACTGGCTGCTTCCGGGCGCCGTACTGCTCCTGGGCGTGCTGGCGGCGGTGGCGGTGCTCGCGCGCGGCAAGCGCTCCTCCGGGGGGAAAGCGAGCGAGGACGACTCGTGGGAGCGCACCGAAGAGCGCCGCAGGCGCAAGGAAGCCGTGTTCGCCACGGCGTCCTACGTCCTCCTCTTCTGCTGTGCAGCCGTCGCCGCAGCTCTTTCCTTCCACGGACTCGTCGGCTTCGGCGAGCAGAACCTGAACCTCACCGACGGCTGGCAGTACCTCGTCCCGTTCGGTCTGGACGGAGCGGCGATGTTCTGCTCCGTGCTCGCGGTGCGCGAGGCCAGCCACGGTGACGCGGCCCTCGGTTCCCGGATACTGGTGTGGATGTTCGCCGCCGCTGCCGCCTGGTTCAACTGGGTGCACGCGCCCCGGGGCCTCGACAACGCGGGTGCCCCCCAGTTCTTCGCCGGCATGTCACTGTCCGCCGCGGTCCTCTTCGACCGCGCGCTGAAGCAGACCCGCCGGGCCGCCCTCCGCGAGCAGGGCCTCGTACCGCGTCCGCTGCCGCAGATCCGTATGGTCCGCTGGGCGCGGGCGCCCCGTGAGACGTACAAGGCCTGGTCGCTGATGCTCCTCGAGGGTGTGCGCAGCCTGGACGAGGCGGTCGACGAGGTGCGCGAGGACCGGCGCCAGAAGGACCAGGCGAAGATGCGCCGCCGTGAGCAGGAGCGGGCCGAGCGCGCGCACCTCAAGGCGATCAGCCGGGGCCACCGCGGCCCGTTCGGCGGCGGCGGTGGCGGTGGTGGCCGGCAGCAGGTCGAGGTGGAGCGGGCGCCCGCCCAGGTCACCTCGGAACCTGCCATATCCACCGCGGAGCAGCTGCCCCTGCGCGCCCGTCACTCCCTTCAGCCCGTTCGTGGCAACAGTGACTCGATCACTGTCGATCTGACGGCGGAGGACGACACGATGGCCCTGCCCCGCCTGGACTCCCTGGAGCGCAAGCTCCGGGACCTCGAGCAGCAGTACGGCTGAGCCGTACCGCTGAACACGAGTTGAGCGCTGGTTGAGCGCGAACCGA
>NZ_AEJB01000257.1 GCF_000331005.1 Streptomyces turgidiscabies Car8 | reverse complement strand
CTCCAGCTGTCCGGTCTGTCGACCTCGGACAACTACGCCCGCACCTACGCCAAGGCGACCCGGATCATCGCCGCCTTCCGCGCGAACCTCGGTGCCAACACCGTGCGGCTGCCGATCAACCCGTACACGGTCAACGGCTCCTACTGGAAGTCGTACCGCGCGGTCATCGACGCGGCGTCCGACCAGGGATTCAAGGTGATCGTCTCCTACTGGGAGGGCACCGGCGCCCAGAAGGACGGCTTCATCGACGACACGGCCACCTACTGGCCCATGTGGAACAGGGTCGTCAAGGCCTACAGCAAGGACAGGCACGTCTACTTCGAGCCGATGAACGAGCCGCACGGCTACACCGACACCGAGTGGGCCGACATCGCGGCGAAGTGGCTCGCGACCTACAAGTCCGTGCCCCGCAACCAGGTGTTCGTCAGCGGCGCCGGTTACAACGACCACGTCACGTCCGTCTGCGCCGACCCGCGCCCCCGAGGGGGCGAAAAAACTACACGTAACGCTTCAGCTCCCGTCGGGCCAGTGACCGCTGGTGCACCTCGTCCGGGCCGTCCGCCAGTTTGAGGGTTCGGGCGCTCGCCCACAGTTCCGCCAGCGGGAAGTCCTGGCTGACGCCACCCGCGCCGTGCAGCTGGATCGCCTTGTCGATGATGTCCACCACCGCACGCGGCGTCGCGATCTTGATCGCCTGGATCTCCGCGTGTGCGCCCTTGTTGCCGACCGTGTCCATCATCCACGCGGTCTTCAGCACCAGCAGTCGCAGCTGTTCCACCGTGACCCGGGCGTCCGCGATCCAGTTGTGGACCACACCCTGCTGGGCCAGTGCCTTGCCGAACGCCGTCCGGGAGACGGCCCGGCGGCACATCAGCTCGATGGCCCGCTCCGCCATCCCGATCAGCCGCATGCAGTGGTGGATACGGCCGGGGCCGAGCCGCGCCTGCGCGATGGCGAAGCCGCTGCCCTCCTCGCCGATCAGGTTCGAGGCCGGCACCCGTGCCTCGTCGAAGACCACCTCGGCGTGGCCGCCGTGGGAGTGGTCCTCGTAGCCGAACACCTGCATCGCCCGCTTGACCGTGACACCGGGGGTGTCCCGGGGGACCAGGATCATCGACTGCTGGCGGCGGATGTCGGCGCCGTCCGGGTCGGTCTTGCCCATGACGATGAAGATCCGGCAGTCGGGGTTCATCGCCCCGGAGATGTACCACTTACGGCCGGTGATGACGTAGTCGGCGCCGTCCCGCCGGATCCGCGTCTCGATGTTCGTCGCGTCGGACGAGGCCACCTCGGGCTCGGTCATCGCGAACGCCGAGCGGATCTCGCCCGCCAGCAGCGGCTCCAGCCACTGCTTCTTCTGCTGCTCGTCGCCGAACTGCGCCAGCACCTCCATGTTGCCGGTGTCCGGCGCCGCGCAGTTCAGCGCGGTCGGCGCCAACTGCGGGGAACGGCCCGTGATTTCGGCGAGGGGGGCGTACTGGAGGTTGGTGAGGCCAGCGCCGTGCCGGGCGTCGGGCAGGAAGAGGTTCCACAGGCCCTGGCTGCGAGCCTCGGCCTTCAACTCCTCGACCACGGCCGGGGTGTCCCACGGCGAGGCCAGCGCGGCCCGCTGCTCCTCGGCGACGGCCTCGGCCGGATAGACGTACTCGTCCATGAAGGCGAGGAGCTTGGCGCGCAGTTCCTCGGTGCGCGCGTCGAACGCGAAGTCCATGACGGATCAGCCTTCCTGGAGACCTGTGTGAAGTGTGGTCAGACCGTGCTCGATGAACACGGGGACCAGGTCCCCGATGCGGTCGAAGCCCGCGCCGACCGTCTGGCCCAGCGTGTAGCGGTAGTGGATGCCCTCCAGGATCACGGCCAGCTTGAACCAGGCGAACGCCGTGTACCAGGCGACCGCCGAGACGTCGCGCCCCGAGCGCGCTGCGTACCGTTCGATCAGCTCGGTGGGGGAGGGGTGTCCGGCGGCCTCGGCGGTCGTGGAGACGGGGGAGTCGGGCGCGCCAAGGGGCATGCTGTACATCACCAGCAGGCCCAGGTCGGTGAGCGGGTCGCCGAGCGTCGACATCTCCCAGTCGAGGATCGCCGTGATCCTGTCGTCCGTGTCGATGAGGACGTTGTCCAGCCGGTAGTCGCCGTGCACGATCGCCGGGGCGGGGGATTGGGGCAGCGCTCGGCCGAGCGCCGCCTGCAGTTCGTCGATGCCGGCCAGGTCGCGGTTGCGGGAGGCGTCCAACTGCTTGCCCCAGCGCCGCAGTTGCCGGTCGAGGAAGCCCTCGGGCCGGCCGAAGTCCGCGAGGCCCACCTCGGCGGGGTCCACCGCGTGCAGCTCGACGAGGGTGTCCACCAGCGACAGCACGACGTCCCGGGTCCGCGCGGGGCCGATCGGGGCGAGCTGGTCGGCCGTACGGTACGGCGTGCCCGGCACGAACTCCATGACGTAGAACGGGGATCCGAGCACCGACTCGTCCTCGCACAGCAGCACGGGACGCGGGACCGGTACGGAGGTCGGATGCAGGGCGCTGATCACCCGGTGCTCGCGCCGCATGTCGTGCGCGGTGGCCAGGACATGGCCCAGCGGAGGGCGTCGTACGACCCACCGGGTGGTGCCGTCGGTGACCGCGTAGGTGAGGTTCGACCGGCCGCCCTCGATCAGTCGGCCGGTCAGGGGACCTTGCACGAGTCCGGGGCGTTCGCCGTCGAGCAGGCCGCGAAGCCGGCCGAGATCGAGACCTGGCAGGTCGTCCGGGGGCATCATCGCTCCTACGCGTACGGAAACAGGATGTGCCTCATGATGCCGACCGGTCGGTATGTCGTCCAGTGGGTGAGCGAAAAGTGACCGGCGTCTCGCTTCCGGTGTGCGGAGGGAGACGCCGGTCGGGTACGGCGCGGGGAGCGGTTCCGGTGGCCGGAAACGGTCAGTGGTCGTCCCAGTGGCCGTCGTGCGCGGCGTGCCGGTGGCCGTCGTGCAGATAGTCGACGTGGCCGCCGTGCAGGACGCTGGGGTGCCCGCAGCCGTCCCCGTGAGCGTGGTCGTGGGCCTCGTGCGCCACGTGGCCGCCGGGCTCGCACTCGTCCCAGTGGCCGCTGTGCGCGCGGTGCAGATGACCGTCGTGCGCGTAGTCGACGTGGTCGCCGTGCGGTACCTCGGTGTGGCCGCAGTCCGGGCCGTGGGTGTGCTCGTGGGTCGGGTGTTCCTGGTGAAGTGTGGGGGTGCTCATGATGCTCGCCTTCGGGCATTCGTGGGTACGGGAGTGCTGAAAATGCGGGTGGTGCCGTCGGACAGGCTGCCACGCGAAACGTACATATCAGGCTATTCGACTTGCGTGGCGTGCGCGCACGCCGGAGGGTCGGGCATGAGGAAACCGGAGGACCAGACATATGAAGGCCATCACCTACAGCCGGTACGGCGGTCCCGACGTCCTGGAGTTCACGCAGGACGCCCCGGAACCCAAGGTCGGGCCCGACTCCGTGCTGATCAAGGTGCGGGCCGCGTCGGTCAACCCGGTGGACTGGAAGTGCCGCGAGGGCTATCTCGACGGCCTTCTGGACACCGTCTTCCCGGTGACACCGGGCTGGGACGTCTCGGGGGTCGTGGTCCGTCCGGGCCCCTCCGTCTCCGAGTTCGCCGTCGGTGACGAGGTCATCGGCTACGTCCGCGAGGACTTCCTCTCGCGCGGCACCTTCGCCGAGTACGTCGCCGCCCCGGTGCGCACCCTCGCCCGCAAGCCCCGCAACCTCTCCTTCGAGGAGGCGGCCGGGCTGCCGCTGGTCGGACTCACCGCCTACCAGGTGCTCGCCAAGTCCCTCCGCGTCCGCACGGGCGAGACCGTCCTGGTGCACGCGGCGGCCGGCGGGGTCGGCTCCGTCGCCGTCCAGCTGGCCCGCCGGCACCTGGGCGCGGCGCACGTCATCGGCACCGCCAGCGTGCGCAACCACGACTTCGTGCGCGAACTGGGCGGAGTCCCGGTGACCTACGGCGAGGGCATGGCCGACCGGGTGCGGAAACTGGCCCCGCACGGCGTCGACGCCGTGTTCGACACCGTCGGCGGCGACACCTTGAAGGACTCCGTGGAGCTGCTGGCTCCCGGGGGCCGCCTGGTGTCGATCGCGGACCCGGACGTGGTCGGCTTCGGCGGTCAGTACTACTTCGTACGCCCCGACGCGGCGGACCTCGCGCACCTCTCCGACCTGGCCGAACAGCATGTCTTCTCGCTGCACGTGTCCGACACGTTCCCCCTGGAACGCGCGGCGGAGGCGCACCGGCTGAACGCGGAGGGCCGTACCAGGGGCAAGATCGTGGTGACGGTCGACTGGGCGTAGGCGCTCCGCCGGCCGGGTGAGTAATTCGGGCGCGGCGCCGTCGTGGCCGGTCGCGCGGTTCCCCGCGCCCCTGCACGGCCCCTGTGGGGCCGTCAGAGGACGAGCGCCGCTCCGCACACCGCCAGGGCGACCGTGCACAGGGCGGCGGCGGTGGCGTGCTTCGCGGCGAGCCGCGGCGGACCCTCGTCGCCCGTCGCCGTGAGTGTCCGGATGCGCCGGTGGGCGAAGGACAGGAAGCACAGCCACAGCACGCAGCACGCCGCGCAGGCGGTGATCCCGGCCGCCGACGGGCCGCCGTGCAGCGCGCTCTTCCCGGCGAGCACGGCGGCGACGGTGCTCGACAGCGTCGTACGCCGCCACGCCAGCCGGGTCCGCTCCGGTTGCAGCCCGGGATCCCGCACCTCGGCCCCGCGCCCGCCCGGTTCGCTCATCCGTTCCCCCGGACCAGGACGACGACCACCATGGCGACCGCGACCACGGCGACCGCGAGGCTCAGCAGCGCCGGGAAGCGGGACACCGGCAGATCCTCGCCCCGCCGCATCGCCCGCTCGCACCGCACCCAGTGGTTGACGGCCCGCAGCGAGCACAGCACCCCGGCCGCCAGCAGCGCGAGCGCCAGCCCCACCCGCCACCCCCACCGCAGGTCGGGCAGGAACTGGTCCACGGCGAACCCGCCGCCGATCAGCGCGAGCGCGGTACGCAGCCAGGCCAGGAAGGTGCGTTCGTTGGCCAGGGAGAAGCGGTAGTCGGGGGTGCGGCCCTCGTCGCCGATCTCCTGGGGGGCGAACCACAGGCGGACGTTCCGTGCGAAATCGATCACGTGCAGGAATTTTACGGGTTGCCGGCCGAGCGGTACGCACGGAGGCGCTCGTACGCCTCCAGGCCGTCCGGCACCCACTCCCACTCGCCCAGCCGCCGCTCCACCTCGTCCTGGGGCAGGAACGCGTGCCAGGCGACCTCCTCCACCTGGGGGTGGACGGGCAGCTCGCAGCGGACCTCGTACACCGCCGACCACCAGCTCCCGCCTGCGCCGTTGTCGTACAGGAACCTGAAGACGGGCTCGGGGCGGGGCAGGCCAGTGACGCCGAGTTCCTCCTCGGCCTCCCTCAGGGCGGCGTCGTCGTACGACTCGCCCGCGCCCACGACTCCGCCGACGAACATGTCGTAGAGGGAGGGAAAGACCAGCTTGGTGGGGGTGCGGCGGTGGACGAAGACGCGGCCCCGGGCGTCCCTTGCCTGGATGAAGACGCAGCGGTGGCGCAGCCCGTGCGCGTACGCCTCGCCCCGCGGCGACCGGCCGACGACCTCGTCGTTCTCGTCGACGATGTCGAGGATCTCGTCAGCGGGATCAGCGGGATCAGCGGGATCAGCCGCGACCGCTGGAAAAACCGGATCGGTGGGATCAGCGGGAGTGCTCTCGGCGGAGTGAGTGCTCATGTCTGCCATCCAAGCCCATCGCCCTCGGCGCGCAGCCGCTCGGCATCGCCGGGTGGAGGCCCAGCAGGACGATGCCCACGACCACCGCCGCGAGGCCCGCCGCCTCCCAGGCCAGCGCCCCGGTGTCGGTGCGCAGCCGGTCGCCGAGGAAGCCGACGCCGCAGATGATGCCGGCCAGCGGCTGGGCCGCCGTGAGGGCCGGGAGGGACATGCGCAGGGGAGCGGTCTCGAAGGCGCTCTGGACCAGGATCAGGCCGGTGAGGCCGAGGAGCACTACGCCGTACGGCTGCCAGCCGGTGAGGAGGTGGGCCAGGCCGCCCTCCGAGAAGCGCTGGCCGCTGACCCGCGTCAGGGCGTCCTGCACGCCGTAGAGGAGGCCGGCGGCCAGGGCCAGGAGAACCGGGCCCGCGCTGAGCCGGGAGCGCTTCGCGTACGTCGTGAGGAGCAGGGCGGCGCCGAGCATGGCGCCGATGATCAGCCAGTGGCGCCAGGGGTCCGAGACGGCCGAGCCGCCGCGCGGTTCGCCCGCCACGATGAACGCCGTCACCCCGCCGGCGAGCAGCAGCAGGCCCGTCCAGCCCTGGCGGCCCAGCGGCTGCCTGGTCTGCCGACGGGAGAGGGCGAGCGCGAAGAGCAGGTTCGTCGCGAGGAGGGGCTCCACCAGGGACACCTCGCCCTGGCTCAGCGCGACGGCGCCCAGCACCATGCCCGCCACCATCAGGCCGATGCCGCCGAGCCAGCGCGGCACCCGCACCAGGTCCAGCAGCAGCCTCGGGGAGAGGAAGTCGCTCAGCGGGGCCTGTCGGGCCACGTTCTGCTGGAGGACGAAGCCGAGGCCCAGACAGCAGGCGGCGCTCACGGCGAGAGTCAGAACCAGAACGGACACGCGACGTACCTCGATGACGGGGCAGGGTATGGGGTGTGGTAAAGGCCGACTGTAGCCGTCCTCGACCGGTCCTGCCCCGGGGATGTGACGGAATCGTGGAGCCGACGGTCCGCCCGCGTCCGCATGGTGACTGTGTCGCGACTTAACGTCATCCCTGCGGTATTGGAAGGGCCTGCCGGGTTCTGTCAGCTCGTCAGGTCAACTGTCCTATACGGATGCGTAATTGACACGTGTCGTAACCAAAACCGGCCTTGACGTGAAGCATTCGTGGAGGGTTTGCTGTCCGTGATCAACCGATGGCAGTCGAATGATCGCCGTCCGCAGACCGCGTCGTGTGAGGAAGTTCCCCGCGGTGTCTCCACCTCCACCACCCCTGGGCCGGGGCCGTAAGCGTGCCGCCCAGGCCTTCGACGCCGCGCTCGACGACACCGAACTCGTCGCCGCGCGCACAGCTCTGGCCCAGGGGCGCTGGCAGGCCGTCCGTGCACTGCTCGCCAACACCGGCGACGACTGGGACCGCCGGGGACACCGGGTCACCGTCCTCGCCCTGGAATCCGGCACCGCCGCCTGGGCCCGGGACTGGCTGCTGGCCGAACCCGAGTCCGCCGACGCCTCCGTTCTGCTCGCCTCGGCCACCGTCATGAGGGCCCTGGTGGGCAAGGACAAGCCGACCCGGGCCCGCGACGCCTGCCATGCCGCCGCCGCGCTCGCTCCCGCCGACCCCACGCCCTGGCTCGGGCTGCTCCAGCTGGAGCGGAGGATGGGCCTGGAGGAGACCGTCGTCCAGCTCTTCGACGAGGTCCGGCACCGCTACCCGGACCACCACCACGCCCACCATCTGATGGTCGCCCGCCTCGCCGAGCGGCGTACCAACGCCGGCCAGGATCCGCTGCACGAGGTGTACGACTTCGCCAACTGGGCCGTCGAACAGGCCCCCGCGGACTCGCCGTTGGCGATCCTGCCGGTCGTCGCGCACGCCGAGCGCTACCGCGTCCTGGCCGCCGCCGGCCTGGAGTCCGCCGACCCGGCGTCCTCCGGGCACTGGGTCGGACGGCGGGCCCGCCAGGTGATGAAGGCCGCGTTCGACTGGTGGCTGGAGTGGGAGCGTGACGACCATCCGCGCCGCCTGGTCGACCTCAACTTCCTTGCCCACGCCAAGTTCTGCGAGGGCCGGGGCGCGGAGGCCGCTGCCCTGTTCCACCGGATCGGCCCGCACCAGACGCCCGTCCCGTGGTCCTACCCGGACCGCGACCCCCACACCGCCTTCCGTGCAGCCCGCGACAGCGCGCTCGGCACGGTGTAACGCCCCACACGCTTCACGCACGACCGAACACGCACGACTGAACACGCACGACCGAACACGCATTACTGATCACGCGTCACCGGTCACGCACCAGTGAAAATTTCCGTACGCCCGAAAGGACAACCCCGCGATGACGACGGGCAGTTCGAGCACCAGCAGACCCAGTGCCGGAGACAGCGGCATCAGTACCTTCAAGGGGCAGGAGCGCGCCCTGCGCGCGGACCGCCTCGGCACCGGGGGGCTGCTGCTCTCCGTGCTCGCCGCGACCGCTCCCCTCATGGTGGTCGCGGGTGTCATGCCCACGGCATTCGCGGTGATGGGTGTCGTCGGCCAGCCGCTCCTCTTCGTGATCCTCGGCGTCGTCCTCGTCCTCTTCAGCGTCGGGTACGCCGAGATGAGCCGTCACGTCCACAACGCGGGCGCCTTCTACGCGTACATCTCGCGCGGTCTCGGCGGCACCGCGGGGGCGGGCGCCGCGCTCCTCGCGCTCGTCGCCTACAGCGCGCTCCAGGTCGGCATCTACGGCATCTTCGGGTTCGAGGTCTCCGGGCTGTTCTCCACCTACCTGGACACCGAACTCGCCTGGTGGATACCGGCGTTGCTGGCCGCGCTGGCCGTCGGCGCGCTTGCCTGGCTGAAGATCGACGTCAACGCGCGGGTGCTCGGCGTGCTCATCGTCATCGAGGTCATCCTCGTCGTCATCTTCGACATCGCCGTCGTCGCCGACCCGGCGAAGGAGGGGCTGTCGCTGCACGCCTTCAACCCGGACACCCTCACCGGCGCCGGTGTCGGCACCGCCCTGTGCCTCTGCATCGCCGCCTTCACCGGCTTCGAGCAGGCGCCCGTGTACGCGGAGGAAACGAGCCGCCCGCACGTCCTGGTCCCGCGCGTGATGTTCTTCGCCGTGAGTTTCGTCGCCGTGTTCTTCGCGATCAGCTCCTGGGTGCTCACCGTCGCCACCGGGCCCTCCGCGATCATCGGCACCGCGCAGAAGGAGAGCGCGGGACTGCTCTTCTCCCTCACCGAGTCCCGCCTCGGCGCCACCTTCACGGACGTCCTGCACGTCCTGTTCGTGACCGGCATGTTCGCGGCGCTGCTCAGCTTCCACAACGTGGTCGCACGGTACGCCTTCGCCATGGGCCGTGAGGGGCTGCTGCCCGCCACCTTCGGCCGCACCACCGGCGCGAGCGGCGCGCCCGGCACCGGCTCGCTCCTGCAGACCGTCGTGGCCGTGGTGGTCGTGGCCGCCTTCGCGGTCACCGACGACGGACCCGTGGGCGACCCGACCACGCCCGTGCTGAAGCTGTTCACCTGGTTCGGCAATGTCGGCGCCCTCGGCGTGATCCTGCTGATGGCGGCGGCCTCCCTCTCGGTCATCGTCTTCTTCGCCCGGCGCGGCGCCGTGGGCGCCCAGGCCTGGCGGCTGCTGACCTCCGCGCTGGCGGGGATCGCGCTGCTCGTCATCGCCTTCTACACGGTCAAGGACTTCGACGTCCTCGTCGGCTCGGGCCCGGACTCCTCCCTGAACTGGGTGCTGCCCGGGATCATCGGCGCCGCCGTGGTCGTCGGCCTGGTCCAGGGTCTGGTGCTGCGCTCCCGCGAGCCCGAGGTACACGCCCGGATCGGGCTCGGCAACGAGGCGTTCCAGCTGGAGAAGGCTGCGGAGTCGGCCGACTCCGCGGAGTCCGCCGGGGCGGCCTCCTGAGCACCCTTTTCCGGGGCCGCCACCTGAGGACAGGGTGAGAAGCGGTTACGGAAGTCTGACGCGCACCCGCGATCCCTGGCTCGACAGGGGTCGCGGGTGTTCGAATGGATACGTGAACTCCGAACGACCCCGACCCCAGCCGTCCGAACGACCCGGCGCAGGCGAAGAACGCGACGGGCAGGACCGGGGCACGCCCATCGGCCGCCGGGTCCTGCTCGGCACCCTCGGCCTCGGCGCCCTGGGCGTGGTCGCCGCGCCCGGCCTCCAGCGCGGCATGGAGTCCTTCCTCGCCGGCGCGGCGGAGAAGGACCCCACCGGACTGACCGGCCTCCTCCCGAACGGCGGCGGCTTCCGCTACTACTCGGTGACGTCCTCCGTACCCCACAAGGGCGCGGGCGACTACCAGCTGAAGATCGACGGCCTCGTGGACAAGCCGGCCACCTACACCCTGGCCGACCTGCGGGCGATGCCCCAGACGAGGATGGTCAAGGACGTGCAGTGCGTCACGGGCTGGCGGGTCCCCGGCACGCCCTTCGAAGGGGTCCGGCTGTCCCGGCTCCTGGACGCGGCGGGAGTGCGGTCGTCGGCCGGTGCGGTGCGCTTCACTTGCTTCGACGGCGCCTACACCGAGAGCCTCACCCTCGACCAGGCGCGCCGCGCCGACGTCATCGTGGCGCTGCGGATGCAGGACAAGAACCTGAGCCACAGCCACGGCGGCCCGGTCCGCCTCTACGTCGCCCCCATGTACTTCTACAAGTCCGCCAAGTGGCTCTCCGGCATCACGGTCACCGAGGACGTACAGGCCGGCTACTGGGAGAACCGGGGCTACGACATCGACGCCTGGGTCGGCAAATCGAACGGACGCGACGATGAGCCTACGAGCTGACGCCCCGGCGCCCTCCGCCACGGAGGTACGCCGCTTCGGCCGCTCCCAGAAGTGGGTGCACCGCGCGACGGCCGCGCTGATGGGCGTGTGCGTGGCGACGGCGGCCTGTCTGTACATCCCCCAGTTCGCCGAGCTGGTCGGCCGCCGTGAACTGGTGGTCCGCGTCCACGAGTGGGCGGGCCTGGCTTTGCCGGTCCCCCTTCTGGTCGGCTTGGCCTCCCGAGCCTTCCGCGCGGACCTCGGCTTCCTCAACCGCTTCGGCCCGCACGACCGCGTCTGGCTGCGCGCGGCCCTACGACGCGACAAGCGCCGCGCGTCGCGCCCGGCGGGCAAGTTCAACGCGGGCCAGAAGGTCTACGCGTCCTGGATCGCGGGCGCCACCCTGGTCATGCTGGGCACGGGCCTGCTCATGTGGTTCACCCATCTCACCCCGCTGATGTGGCGCACCAGCGCGACCTTCGTCCACGACTGGCTGGCACTCACCATCGGCATCGTCCTGGCCGGCCACATCGGCATGGCCCTGGGCGACCCGGAGGCCCGCAGGGGCCTGCGAACGGGCTCGGTGAGCAAGGAATGGGCGAAACACGAACACCCCTTGTGGCACCCCCACCACGACACCGACCAAGGCGCCCACCCCGACGAGCGCTGAGCTGGGGTCGCGCCCGCAAGGGGCGCGGGGAACTGCGCGCCCAGCCACGACGGGCTCCGCACCGGACAACGCACCGTCAGACCCCGGCCCCCAGCGGCGGCTGGCGTGCCGTCATCGCCTCCGGCGCGGTGGGCGTGCCTATAAGGGACGCGGGGAACTGCGCGCCCAGCCACGACGGGCTCCGCACTCGACGACGCACCGGTAACCTCGGCCCCCAGCGGCGGCTGGCGTGCCGTCATCGCCTCCGGCGCGGTGGGCGTGCCTATAAGGGGCGCGGGGAACTGCGCGATCAGCCACGACGGGCTCCGCACCCGACAACGCACGCACCCACCGCAGAGCGCCTACTCCCCGCCGAAATCCAACAGCACCTTGCACGACTTACCCCGGTCCGCCGCCAGCGCGAACGCCGACTCCGCCTCCTCGACCGGGATCACCGCGCTGACCAGCCCGTCGAGGGCCGGCTCGGCCGCCAGCAGGGTCAGCGCCTCGTCGAACTCCGTGTCGAACCGGAAGGCGCCCCGCAGCTCGATCTCCCGGGTGACGACGAGGTTGCCCGCGAAGGGGCTGGGCCCCGGTGGCAGCAGGCCGAGCTGTACGACGACACCACCCCGGCGCACCAGGCGAAGGCAGGTGTCCAGCCCGGCGGCCACCCCAGACGCCTCGACGGCCACGTCCACCTCGGCCGGCCACCCGGGATCGCCGGGATCGTCCGCCCGTACGACCGAGTCGGCGCCCGCGACCGCCGCGTACCGCAGGGCCTGGGGGAGCAGGTCCGTCACCGTCACCCGCGCCGCGCCGGCCGCCTTCGCCGCCGCGACGACCAGGCACCCGATGGGCCCGGCGCCGGTGACCAGGACGTGCCTGCCGGACAGGTCCCCGGCCCGGCGTACGGCGTGCAGGGCGACGGAGAAGGGTTCCGCCAGGGCCGCCAGGTGCAGCGGCAGGCCCGCCGGTACGGGCCTCAACTGCTCGGCGGGGACGACCAGTCGAGCCGCGAAGCCGCCCTGGACGTGGGGGGTGCGGGCGGCGCTGCCGAGGTACCGCGTGTCCCGGCAGACGTTGCGCCGACCGGACGCGCACTCCGGACACACCCCGCACGGGGTCGCCGGGTGCACGGCAACCGGCGTACCCACATCGGGACCTGACGTACCGTCACCGTAGGAGACGACCGTGCCCACCACCTCGTGGCCCAGCACCATGGGCTCCTTGAGGCGGAAGTCGCCGACCCCGCCGTGCCGCCAGTAGTGCAGGTCCGAGCCGCAGACCCCGCCGTACCGGACCGCCACCAGCGCCTCGCCGGGTCCGGGGGACGGTACCGGCAGCTCGTCGACCCGCAGGTCGCCCTCACCGTGGATCACGCAACCGAGCATCGGGAGAACCCCTTTCGTGTCCGCTGTCGTGTGCGCGGCCTTCGTGTCCGCGTTCGTCCGGTCACAGGACGCTGGTCATGCCGCCGTCGACGTACAGCACCTGGCCGCCGACGAAGTCCGCCGCCGGGGAGGCGAGGAACAGCACCCCGCCCACCAGGTCCTCCGTACGCCCCCACCGCCCGGCCGGCGTGCGCTTGCGCACCCACGCGCTGAACTCCGGGTCGTCGACGAGGGGTTGGGTCAGCTCCGTCTCGATGTAGCCCGGGCCGAGCGCGTTGACCTGGACTCCGTGCGGGCCCCAGTCCGCGCACATACCCTTGGTGAGCATCTTGAGCGCGCCCTTGGTGGCCGTGTAGGGCGCGATGCCCGGGCGGGCCACCTCGCTCTGTACCGAGCAGATGTTGATGATCTTGCCGTGGCCGCGTTCCGTCATCCGGCGGGCCGACTCCCGGCCCACCAGGAACGCGCTGGTGAGGTTGGTGTCGAGGATGCGGTGCCAGTCGGAGTCGCTGAACTCCAGGAGTGGGGCCCGCAGTTGCATGCCGGCGTTGTTGACCAGGATGTCGAGCGGGCCGACCCGCTCCTCGATGTCCGCGATACCGGCGGCGACCGAGGGGCCGTCGGTGACGTCGAACGCGGCGGTGTGGATGTCCCCGGTCTCCGAGGCCAGTTCGGCGGCGGCCTTCGTCAACCGGTCGCCGTCGCGCCCGTTGAGGACGACCGTGCAGCCCGCCTGGGCCAGTCCCCGGGCCAGGGCGAGGCCGATGCCCCGGCTGGACCCGGTGACCAGGGCCGTACGGCCGCTGATGTCGAACAGAGGGTGACTCATTCCCGTACCCCTAGATCACGAGTGACAGCAGTAGGACCAGGCCGCCCGCGACCACGGAGATGATCGTCTCCATGACCGACCAGGTCTTGAGGGTCTGGCCGACGCTCAGGCCGAAGTACTCCTTGACCAGCCAGAATCCGGCGTCGTTGACATGGCTGAAGAAGAGGGAGCCGGCGCCGATGGCCAGGACGAGGAGGGCCGCGTGGGCCGTCGACATGTCGGCCGCGAGCGGAGCCACGAGGCCGGCCGCCGAGACCGTCGCCACCGTCGCCGAACCCGTGGCCAGCCGGATCGCCACCGCGATCAGCCAGGCCAGCAGCAGGGCCGGGATCGACCAGTCCTCGGATATGTCCAGGACCATCTTGCCGACCCCGGAGTCGATCAGCGTCTGCTTGAAACCGCCACCGGCACCGACGATCAGCAGGATGCCCGCGATGGGCGCGAGGCCCGTCTCTACGATCCGCGAGATGCGTTCCTTGGAGAAGTCGGCCGGGCGGCCCAGCGTGAAGATGCCCACGAGGACGGCGGCGAGCAGGGCGATCAGCGGGGAGCCGGCGACGTCGAAGACGCGCTGCACCATGTGCGTGGGGTCGTCGATGATGATGTCGACCAGCGCCTTGGACAGCATCAGGACGACGGGGAGGAGGATCGTCGCGAGGGTGGCGCCGAAGCCGGGGCGCTTCTCCAGGTCCTCGGAAGGGCGTTGGGGGATCATGCGGTCGGGGGCGGGTACATCCACCCAGCGGGCGGCGACCTTCGAGAACAGCGGGCCGGCGATGATCACCGTCGGTATGGCGACCAGGACACCGAGCGCCAGCGTCACACCGAGGTTGGCGCCGACCGCGTCGATCGCGATCAGCGGGCCGGGGTGCGGCGGAACCAGGCCGTGCATCACGGACAGGCCCGCGAGTGCCGGGATGCCGATGCGCATCAGGGAGTAGTTGCCGCGCTTGGCGACCATCAGGACGACCGGGATCAGCAGGACGACGCCGACCTCGAAGAACAGGGGCAGGCCGATCACCGAGGCGATCAGCACCATCGCCCACGGCATGGTCCGGCCCGAGGCCTTCGCCAGGATCGTGTCGACGATCTGGTCCGCGCCGCCGGAGTCGGCGAGCAGCTTGCCGAGGATCGCGCCCAGGGCGATCAGGACGCCCACACCGGCCACCGTCGAGCCGAGCCCGGTGGTGAAACTGGCGATGGTCTTGTCGAGCGGCGCGCCCGCGAAGGCGCCCAGCGCGAGCGAGCCGATGGTCAGGGCGAGGAAGGCGTGCAGCTTGAACTTGGTGATCAGCAGGACGATGAGCGCGATGCCCGCCAGCACGGCGATGCCCAGCTGGGCATGGCCGGCCGAGGTGATCGGCTCGACGGTGTCCGCTGCCAGCATCTCGACGCTGAGTCTGGTCACGGTGGTTCCCTTGTCTTCTGGAGTACTTCAGGGGTCTCTGGAGCCTGGAGAGGGACTTTTCCAGGGCTACGGGCTACGAACTACGGGCTACGAGCCATGGGTTACCGGTTACGGAGTGCCTCGGGGGCGTCGAGGTCGCCGAGCGCCGCCACAGCGCGGGCGGTGATCTCCTCCGGCGTGCCGGAGACGTTCACCGCGACGCCCGCCTCGTCCGCTTCGAGCGGCTGGAGGGTGGCGAACTGGGAGTCGAGCAGGGCCGTCGGCATGAAGTGACCCTGCCGGTGCGCCATCCGGTCCTCGATGAGCGCCCGGTCACCGGTGAGGTGCACGAAGACCACCCCGGGCGCGGCGGCACGCAGCCGGTCGCGGTACGACCGCTTCAGCGCCGAACTGCTCACCACCCCGCCGAGTCCGGCCCTGCCGTGCGCCCACTCGCCGATGGCGTCGAGCCACGGCCAGCGGTCGTCGTCGGTCAGCGGGGTCCCGGCCGTCATCTTGCGGATGTTGGCCGGGGGGTGGAAGTCGTCGCCCTCGGCGTACGGAACGCCGAGCCGGGCCGCGAGCAGGGGACCGATCGTGGTCTTCCCGGTGCCCGCGACGCCCATGACCACGACGACGTGGGGGGTACGCATCTGCTGCATGGACGCAATGAAACGCATTAGGTCCGACAAATTCAAGACCTGGGAATGATTAAGTCTGACTTTTTGAGAGTGTGACGTGCCCCGTACTCTGAGTGCATGAGCACACCGGGTCGAGGGCTGCACGGCCATGTACTGGAAACCCTCGGGCCGGCGATCACCGCGGGCGAGTACCCGCCGGGAAGCGTTCTGCGCACCGACGAACTGGCCCAGCGCTTCGACGTGTCACGTTCCGTGATGCGGGAGGCGGTCCGGGTCCTGGAGTCGATGCACCTCGTGGAGTCCCGCCGCCGGGTCGGTGTCACGGTCCGGCCCAAGGTCGAGTGGAACGTGTACGACCCCCAGGTCATCCGCTGGCGTCTGGCGGGCGCCGACCGCCCGCAGCAGCTGCGCTCCCTCACTGTGCTGCGCTCCGCCATCGAGCCGGTGGCCGCCGGCCTGGCCGCCAAGTTCGCCACCGCCGAGCAGTGCGCACGGCTCACGGAATGCGCGCTGGGCATGGTCGCCAACTCGCGCGGCCATCAGCTGGAGGGCTATCTGGTCCACGACATGGCCTTCCACCGGGTGATCCTGGAGGCATCCGGCAACGAGATGTTCGCCCGCCTGGGCGACGTCGTCGCGGAGGTCCTGGCCGGCCGCACCCATCACGAGGTCATGTTCGAGGACCCCGACCCGACCGCCGTCACCCTGCACGTGCAGGTCGCCGAGGCGGTCCGCGAGGGCGACGGGGAGCGCGCGGAGCGGCTCACCCGGGAGATCGCGGTCGGGGCCCTTCAGGAACTGGACATCCTCGCGCCGTAGGGGCTGTGGGAGCTGGTGGGGCAGGCCGTGGGTGCCCTGAGCGCCCTCTTAGCTCCGGTCGCCCTCGTCGATGTCCCCGTCGACGTACACCCACGCCCCGTCGACCCGCTCGAAGCGGCTCCGCTCCCGCAGCGAGCCGCCCCGGTAGGAGGCCCGGAACGTCACGGTTCCGGCGGTGTGGAACGCCGTACCGTCGCCCGTTCCGATGATCTCCAGGCCCGTCCACCGCATCCCGGGGTCGAATGAGATCCCCGCCGGGCGGGTACGCGGGTGCCAGGTGCGCAGGAGGTAGGGCTCGTCGCGCTTCACGAAAGCGCTGTAGCGGGAGCGCATCAGGGTCTCGGCGGTCGGCGCCGCCGCCTCACCCCGGTGGAATCGGCCACAGCACCTTTCGTACGTCTCCGCAAGACCGCACGGACATGTGGAGCTCTGAACAGGGGTGGAGGGGCGTTGGCGCCGGACATGCGTAGTACGTCGGGACATGCCCGCCATTCTGCTGTACTGCCTGCATCATCGGCTGTGCGCATTCTGTGAAGTGGCTGACCCGACACGCGCACATCGCGTGCGAGTCGTGCGCGGTGACCTTCATCGAACCTTCCCCACGGGTGGCGTGAAGACGTCTTGCTGGCTCAACTCCCCACCCCCAAAGGTGGATTACGCACTTGAGCATCAGGAGTCGCAAGCGTGTTGCTTGGCCCGGGCGGCCGTCCGTCCGGGGCTCTGACGGGGGAAAGCTGATGAGGTGTCATGGGCCGGCGCGTTCTCGCGCTCCGGACAGTTCCGTGCGCACCCGACCGGACGACTCTCCCTCCGCCTCCTCTTGGTGCCCTCATCCGGTGCCCGGACAGAGATTGGAGGGGGAATGCCGACGACAGCAGTGGGTGCGGCCAGGCCGACATACCCCGGCGTCTACGTCGAAGAGCTTCCCAGCAGCAGTCGTACCGTCTCCGCCGTGACCACGTCGGTGACCGCGTTCGTGGGGCACACCCGGCGCGGACCGCTGAACGAACCCGTACGTGTCACCGGATTCACCGAGTTCGAGCGGCGGTTCGGCGGCCTCGCCTCGCAGAGCGCCGTCGCCTACGCCGTGCACCAGTTCTTCGGCAACGGCGGCTCCGTAGCCGTGATCGTGCGCGTCGCGAAGTCCGGCAGCGGCAAGGCCGCTTGTGTCGCCCTGGAGTCCACCGAGGGTCACAGCGAGGCCCACGTCCTCGAAGTGCACGCCAGGGAACCCGGCGTGTGGGGCAACGGCCTGCGCGTCGCCGTCGACTACGACACCCCGAACTGCGACGAGACCTTCAACCTGCGCGTGTACGACGCGAAGGGCGACGCCCGCGAGTCCTTCACCGGGCTGTCGATGGACGAGGGAAACGGGCGGTACGCGCCGACCGTCGTCAACGCCGGGTCGCGGCTCATCCGTGTCGAGGCGGTCGGGGAGGGGCGGCCCGATCCGTCCGGGACCGTGTCCAAGCCCTTCGGCAACGAACTGCCGGACCTGGCTGTCGACGTGACCGTCAAGATCGGGGACGTGGAGCGGGAGTTCACGCTCCACGACCCCGAGTGCGACGGCGAAGCCCCGTGCTCCGTCGCCGAGTTGGCGCTGCTGCTGGAGCGCAAGCTGCGGGCGCTGCCCGACGCGCCGGGCCGGCACGCCTACGCGGGTGTCGAAGTCACCGCGTTCGGGCGGCGGTTGCAGGTCGTGGCCGGGTCCACCGACCCCGAGGACGTCGTCCGCTTCCTCGGCCAGTGCGCCAACGACCTGGGCCTCGAAGCCTCCGTCAACCCGCCCGTCTTCCCCCTGGAGGGCGGCGAGGACGGCAAGGCCCCCGGCCCGCGCGACCTCATCGGCTCCGAGGCCGCCAAGACCGGAATCCAGGCCCTGCGTGGCGTCGCCGACGTCAACCTGCTGGCCCTGCCCGAGCTCGCGGCGTACGAGAAGACCGAGGACATGCTCACCGTCGTCTCGTCGGCGCAGCGGCTGTGCGAGGAGCGGCGGATCTTCCTGCTCGTCGACGCGCCCAGCACCTGGGTGAGCGTCGACACGGCCCGTGCCGGGCTCGCCGCCTTCGACGCGGTCCGGGGCAGCCACGCCGGTCTGTACTTCCCGCACATCCAGCTCACCGACCCGCTCACCGGACGGCTGCGCGCCTTCCCGCCGTCGGGCGCCGTCGCCGGGGTCGTCGCGCGGACCGACGCGGAGCGTGGGGTGTGGAAGGCGCCGGCCGGGACGGAGGCGCGTCTCGCGGGCGTCCACTCGCTCACCGTCGACCTGACCGACCGCGAGACCGGGCTGCTCAACCCGCTCGGCGTCAACTGTCTGCGGACGTTCCCCATGACGGGGCCGCTGGTGTGGGGGGCGCGCACGCTGGCGGGCTCCGACGCCCTCGACAGCGAGTGGAAGTACGTACCCGTGCGGCGGCTCGCGCTGCATGTCGAGGAGAGCCTCCAACGGGGCCTGCAGTGGGTCGTGTTCGAGCCCAACGACGAGAGTCTCTGGCAGCAGATCCGGCTGGGCGCCGCCTCGTACCTGCACACCCTGTTCCGGCAGGGCGCCTTCAAGGGCAGCACGCCGCGCGAGGCGTACTTCGTCAAGTGCGACCACGAGACGACGACCGACGAGGACGTCGCGAACGGCGTCGTGAACGTCCTGGTGGGCATCGCGCCGGTGCGTCCCGCGGAGTTCGTGATCGTCAGGATCCAGCAGACGTCCGGACAGTTCGCCCTCTAGGGCAGAGAAGGCCCCCGACGGCCACCGAAGGCCACCGAAGGCCCCGAGCATCGTGGAGAGTTGAAGGAATCCGATGGCTGAGTTCACGGTCAACGCCCAGCGCTTCGACCCGTACAAGAACTTCAAGTTCCTGGTCCTGTGGGACGGTCGTACGGTCGCCGGCATCAGCAAGATCAGTCCGCTCAAGCGGACCACGGAGGTCGTCAAGCACCGCCACGGCGGCGACCCCTCCTCCCCGCGCAAGTCGCCGGGACGCTCCGAGTTCGAGGGCATCACCCTGGAGCGCGGGGTCACCCACGACCCCGAGTTCGACCGCTGGGCCAACAAGGTCTGGCAGATCGGGGCGGGCCTCGGCTCCGAGGTGTCCCTCGCGGACTTCCGCAAGGACATCGTCATCCAGGTCCTCAACGAGGCCGGTCAGGTCGCCGTCTCGCACAAGCTCTACCGGAC
Organism: Streptomyces turgidiscabies Car8; assembly: GCF_000331005.1. Classification (GTDB taxonomy): domain Bacteria; phylum Actinomycetota; class Actinomycetes; order Streptomycetales; family Streptomycetaceae; genus Streptomyces; species Streptomyces turgidiscabies. The sequence continues at coordinate 50,257 of NZ_AEJB01000257.1, read as the reverse complement.
CTGGCCCAGCGAGTACCAGGTCCTCGGCGAACTCGACGCCAACGCCAACGCGGTGGCCATCCAGTCGCTCAAGTTGGAGTGCGAGGGCTGGGAGCGGGACTACGAGGTGCCCGAGCCGCAGGAACCGTCGTTCCTGAACCCGGCCTGAATCGACGGTAGTTGATCGAGAGCTGATCGAATCGGGGGGACGGTATGGCGATCACCTCGGCGGCCGGACTGCTGGCCGCCTGGGAGGCGGGCCTCGCCGAGGCGCCGGTCGGGCGTGCGCTGCTGCTGCACCGCACGGCACGTCCGGACGTCGACACCGGGAGGCTGCCACAGCTTCCGGTGGGCGAGCGCGAGGCGGACCTGTTCGCGCTGCGCCGCTCGCTGTTCGGCGAGCGCATGCAGGTACGGCTCGCGTGCTCTGCGTGCGGCGAGGACATGGAGTTCGAGCTGGACGCGGGGGAGTTGGCGCGGTCGCTGGGCGGGCGGGAGGGGCCGACGGGCTCAGCGGACGGGCCGCCGACCGGGAGCGGAGGGGTGGCTTCGGCCGGGCTGGGGCGTTCTGTTGTGCGGGTTCGGGAGGGTGGCTGGGACGTCGTGTTCCGGGTGCCCGGGGTTGCCGATCTCGCTGAGGCGGGCCGGGCGGCGGATCCGCGTGGGGCGCTGCTCGCGCGGTGCCTCGTGTCGGCGGCGCACGACGGTGACGTCGTGTCCGCGACGGACCTGCCCGTCGCTGTGCAGCGCCGGATCGCCGAAGCCGTCGAGGCGGCCGACCCGGGCGCCGACCTGGCGCTGAACGTTGCCTGCCCGGAGTGCGGGGCGGCGACCCGGGCCGAACTCGACATCGCCTCCTACCTGTGGACCGAACTGGACGCCTGGGCACGGGACGTGCTCCTCGACGTCCATCTGCTCGCCACCGCGTACGGCTGGAGCGAGCCGGAGATCCTGGCGCTCAGCCCGCTGCGCCGCCGCTACTACCTGGAGCTGTGTGCGGATGTCTGACTCCCCTGCGGGAAGCGGGCGATCAAGCCTGCCCGAGCCCGACTTCCTCGACCGCCTCATCGCCCGGCACACCGCCGGAGCCGTCTCGGGCGCGTCCCGGGTGCGGCCCCGGCTGCCCGGGCCGTTCGAACGGGTCGAGGCGGTACGGGCCACGGCCCCCGAACCGGACGGCCAGGGCCCGTTGTGGCCCGCCGCGGCCCCGGTCGTCGGCGTATCCCGCCCGGACCGTCCGCACCCGGTGGCGTCCGGGGCCCGCCCGGTCCCGGAACGGGAGCGGACCGTCGTACACACGGAACGGGTGCACGACGGCCGGCCCACCGAACCCGCGCCGCGCACCGCCGACCCCGAAGGGCCCCTGCTGCGGCCGGTCACGCCACTGCTCCCCGGCCCCCGACCGGCCACCGGACCCCCGCGCCGCACGGCGGGCGGTCGGCGCCCCGAGGACGACTCCACCCGGAGCGCGGTGCCCACGTCCAGCACCTCGGCCCTGGACACCGCTTCCCGCGCCGCCATGTCCGGGGTCCCGCGACCCAGCGCCGCGGACACGACCGCGGCACGCGAAGCCGTACGGCAGGCCACCGCACGACGGCCCGGACGGACGCCCGAGCAGGTGGTCGAGGTACGGATCGGGCGGCTCGAAGTGACGGCGGCGGCGCCCACGGGAGGTACCCGTCGGCGTACGACGGCTGCCGAGCGACCCGGAGCGACCGTGAGCCTCGCGGACTACCTGGCCCGGGGGCGCGAGTGAACCGCGCGACGCGGCCGGCGGAAGAAGCAGTCGGACGAGCAGCAGGGACCGAGGAACAGACGTCATGAGCAACGCACTTGCCATCGCCCACGTCACCCAGGCCCTCGCCGCCCTGATCGAGAACAACCTGGGGCCGGAGTTCGACGCGGCCGTCACGGTCGAGACACGCAAGCCGCCGACCGAGCCGTCCGGCGAACCGACCATCCATGTCTTCCTGTACCAGGTCACGCCCAACACCTCGCAGCGCAACAACGACCTGCCGACCCGCGCCGCCGACGGCACGCTGGTCAAGAGGCCCGCCGCCGCGCTGGACCTGCACTACCTGATCAGCGCGTACGGCGAGGAGAACGAACTGGTCGGGCAGCGACTGATCGGCATGGTCGTCCGCACCCTGCACGAGATACCGATCCTGCCCAAGGACGTCATCGAACAGGCCGGTGAGAAGCCGTACCTGGCGGGCAGCGACCTCCTGGAATCGGCGCAGCGCGTCCGCTTCACACCGACGGTGATGGACGTCGACGAGACGTCGAAGCTCTGGGGAATGCTCTACCAGACGCCCTACTCGCTGTCGGTCGTCTACCAGGCCGCCCTCGTCCTCATCGAGGGACGCGAATCGCCGGTCGCGGCGAAGCCGGTCCAGCGGTCCGATGTGCGCGTGCTGCCCTTCGGGGCGCCGGGAGCACCCGCGCCGGGCGGACGGGCGCTACCCGTGAACGAGAGTGCCCACGGCGGTAGTTCGGACGCGGAACCAGAGCCGGGGCCGGAATCGCAACCGTCGTCCGGGCCCGGAAAGGCCGCGGCGAAGGCGCCTGCCAGGAAAGCCGTGGTGAAGGTACCGGCGAAGGTGACGCCGGCCCGCACGCGCAAGGCAGCCCGGCCGGCGAAGGCGGCGGAGCCGGGCTCGCGCGGCGGCGCGGGCAAGCGCGCGACCGCCGCTCCGGACAGGGCAGACAAGCCCGACAATCCCGACAAGCCTGCGAACACCGAGAGCTGACGGCCGGGTGCGGACAACGAGCGGGGGCAGCTGACGACATGGGGAAACCAGAGGGGACGGGCGTGAACGCCACGGGTCCGGCGACGCTGACGGCGGAGATCCGGCGTGTGCTCGCCCGTGTCGACGCACACGCGGCGCACGCCGGAGAGGGGACAGGGCCCGTCGAGGTCCCGCGCCCCGACAGCACGCCCGTGGCCGCCGGTCCCGTCACCGCGCCCCTCGACGCCCTCGTCACCTGCTTCGGTCTCACCCCCTTCGAGCGGGACCTCGTACTCCTCACCGCCGCCCAGGAGTTGGAGCCGACCGCCGCCGCCCGCTGCGCCGCCGCCTGCGGTGACCGGGAGCGGACGTACCCGACCTTCTCGCTCGCCCTCGCCGCGCTCGCCGAGCCGCACTGGAGCGCGCTCACCCCGGTGGCGCCGCTGCGCCGCTGGCGGATCACCGAGCTGGACGACGAGTCCAGGCTGACGACCTCCAGGCTCCGCCTCGACGAACGCATCCTGCACTTCCTGCTGGGCTCGCCCTACCTCGACGCCCGGCTGCACGGCCAGCTGCGCCGAGCGAGCGTGCCGGACCGGCTGCCGCCCTCGTACGACCTGGCCGCGAGCCGGGTCGCGGCCGGCTGGGCGACCGGGGCGAGCCCCGACGCGCCACTGCTCGTCGAGGTGACCGGCGGTGATCTGCGCAGCCGCGCCGACATCGGCGCCGCCGCGGCGGCCCGCGCCGGGCTCGGGCTGTACTCGCTGAGCGCCGAGGACATCCCCGGCGACCCCGCCGAACGGGACCGCTTCGCCCGGCTCTGGCAGCGCGAGGCGATCCTGCTGCCCGCCGCGCTCCTCGTCGATGTGGGCGAGCTGGACCGCGACCAGCGGACGGCGACGGAGGCGTTCCTCGCCGGGGCCGCCGTACCCGTCGTGGTGTCGAGCGAGGACCCGCTGCGCACGGACCGCCCGCACGGCACCCGGGTGACTGTCCCCCGGCTCGACGAGGAGGAGCAACTCGCCCTCTGGGCAGACGCGTTCGACGACGTCGCCGACCTGGCCGAAGGTGAACTCCGGTCCCTGGTGGCACAGTTCCAGCTGCCCCCGCATGTGGTGCGGGCGGCGGCATCGGCCGTACGGCGTGATCTGCCCGGCGAGGACGACCTGGACGCGGCCGAACTCGCCTGGCGGGCCGGGCTGGACGAGGCCCGGGTCGGCATGGACGAGCTGGGGCGGCGGATCGAACCCGAGGCGGCCTGGGGCGACCTCGTGCTGCACGAACGGCAGACGAGTGTGCTGCGCGAGATCGTCGCGCATGTGCGCCGGCGGCCGACCGTCCACCAGGAATGGGGATTCGCCGCGACGCTGCGCCGGGGGCTCGGCGTCACAGCCCTCTTCGCGGGCGGCTCCGGCACCGGCAAGACGCTGGCCGCCGAGGTCATGGCGAAGGAACTGGGCCTCGACCTGTTCGTCGTCGACCTCTCCCAGGTCGTCAGCAAGTACATCGGGGAGACCGAGAAGAACCTGCGCCGGGTCTTCGACGCCGCCGAACGCGGCGGCGCACTCCTCCTGTTCGACGAGGCCGACGCCCTCTTCGGCAAGCGCAGCGAGGTCAAGGACAGCCACGACCGGTACGCCAACCTCGAAGTCAGCTATCTGCTGATGCGCATGGAGGCCTACCGGGGCCTCGCCATCCTCACCACCAACATGAAGAAGGCCCTGGACACCGCCTTCCTGCGGCGCATCCGCTTCGTCGTCGACTTCCCCTTCCCGGCGGAACACGAACGCGCCGAGATCTGGCGCCGGGTCCTGCCCCCGCAGGCCCCGGTGAAGGACATCGACTCGGCCCTCCTCGCCCAACTCACCGTCGCGGGCGGCTCGATCCGCAACATCGCCCTGTCCGGCGCGTTCCTCGCGGCCGAGGAGGGCGACCGCCTCCAGATGCGGCACATGCTCGCGGCGGCCCGCACCGAGTACCTCAAGCTGGAGCGCTCCCTGACGCCGACGGAGGTCCGCGGATGGGTGTGAACAGGGAGCCCTCGGCGATACGGCTGGACATCGGGGAACTCGTGCTCGACGGGTTCCGGGCGGATGCCGAGCGGGTCTCGGCGGCCTTCGAGCATGAACTCACCCGCCTGGTACGGGAGTACGGCGTGCCACTCGCGGCCGACGGCGCGGTGGGCGTCGACGCGCTGACCGGGCTGCCGCCGCTGCCCGCCGGCCTGTCCGCGCGCCGCCTCGGGCAGGAACTGGCACGCGCCGTGCACCAGGGGCTCAGCGGGCAGGGGGAGGTGACCCGGTGAACGGCAACGCACAGTCCCAGGACGCCCGTTCGGAGCAGTCGGCCGCGGAACAGCGCCGACGCAGGCGCAAGGAACGGGGCGCCAAGTCCCGTACGCCCGAGCCGAGAAGCATCGTCAGCGGCGCCGGACAGCCCCTCGACCCCGGCGTGCGAAGGGAGTTGGAGGAACAGCTCGGCCACGACCTGAGCCGCGTACGGCTGCACACGGACCGTGACGCCGGGCAGCTGACGGAGCTGCTCGGGGCGGACGCCGTCGCCATCGGCCAGGACATCCTCTTCCGCGAGGGCGCCTACCGCCCCGGCACGGCGGACGGACAGCGCCTGCTCGCCCACGAACTCCTGCACACCGTGCAGAACCCGCACGGCCTGGGCACCCTGCGGGCCGGGCGCGAGCTGGGCGCGGTGAGCCTGCCGCAGCAGGCGATCGAACGGGAGGCGGAGTCGGCGGCACGGGAGCTGGTGGACTCGAAGGACTCCGCCCCCGAGGCAGCTGAGACCTCTGCGGCCTCCACGGTCCAGGAGGGGCAGGCCACCCCGGGCTGGCTGCGGTACGCCACCGTGGACGCCGACCGGATGCGAGCCGAGGCTGTCGACCCCGCCACACTCGTGGACCGGCTCGCGGGCGGCGTACTGCGCTCGCTGCGCGGCGACCCCGCCGACGCCTCCGGCCGGGTACGGCTCCAACTGGGCCGTATGTCCGAGCAGTTGGAAGACGCCGTCATCGAGCGGCTGGAAGATCGGCTGCTCACCCCCGAGTACGAGCGTCTCCTCGACATCGCCGAACAGGCCGACGGCCCCGGTTTGTTGGAACTTCAGCCCGCCGAGGTACCGCTGCCCGAGATCGACCTCTTCGACGAACTCGGGGTCGAACGCGTCCAGTGGCAGCACAAGCAGGAGTCCGGCCGTGGCTCCCGGGACAAGCGGGCAGCCGACTCACGCGAGGAACAGCACGACGCCAGGGCCCGTGACGAGAAGAACGGCAGCGACCGCAGCCGGGCGCGCTCGGACGCCGCCTCCGAGGACCAGGAGGCCGCCCGCCGTGCGGAGCAGGAGGACGAGCGCAACGCCTCCCGGCAGCAGGCCGCGCGGGAGCAACGGCAGGAGGACGAGAAGGCCGCCGCAGGCCGCGAGCGCACCGACGAGGCCGCCGACCAGCGCGCCCAGGGGCAGCGGCAGGGCGTGGAGGAGGCCAAGGAGGAACGCAGGGAACAGCGCGAGCGTGAGGAGGCCGACCCCGAGCAGGCCAACGCCCCCGGCGCCGACAAGCGCGGGCGCAAGGACCGGCAGACCCAGCCGGCCGCCGGCGCCAGGCGCGCGGAGCTCGACCCGAAGCAGCAGGGCCGCCCCGGACCCGTACGCCCGGAGAAGGTGGACGAGCGGGCCGAGCAGCCCGACTCCGCCCTGTCCGAACACGGCTTGAACGAGCAGGACGAGCACGGGGACGCCGAGGTCGATCCGCGCGAGGAGGAGCAGCCGCTCGGCCTCGAAGCGGGCGCCGACCGGGACATCGCCGGCGGCGAGGACGAGGGCCCGCACGCGCCCGGCGCCCTGGGCGGCCCCGCGATCAGGCCCGAGGACCATCTGCCCGAGACCGACCTCGACCTGTCCGCCGTACCGACCGCGGACCAGCTCCGGCCGGGGGCCGCCGAACCGTCGCCGCCCTCCTTCCCGACGCCGCCGCCGACGAAGGCGGAGAAGATCGAGCAGGAGCGGGAGAAGCAGGAACAGGAGCGGGACGACGAGGCCGGCGCCGGCCCCGAACCGAAGGCCCCCGGCCAGGACGAGGGTCCCGTCGAGGGTGAGGCGCCGCAGCCCGAGAACGGACCCGCCGCCCAGGCTCAGGACCGCGGCACCCAGGACCTCCAGGAGACCGAGAAGCCCCTCGACCAGGAGGTCGGCCCGGACCCTGCCACCGAGGACAGGGAGCGGCCCGAGCCCGAGGCCGAGAAGCCCGACCCCGGACAGCAGCAGGAGAACGAACAGACCAAGGCCCCCGGCGACTCCGACGACTCGGGGGAGGCCGGGGCGGACGGCGCCGACGAGCGGCCCGACGCCAGGGACGCGCAGGACGAGAAGAACGACCAGCAGGAGCGTACGAAGGCGGAGGCGCGGTCGGCATCCGGCTCGGCGGCGGCGACCGGGGGCCCGTCACCGGCCACGGCGAGCCCGGCGGCGGCCACCACGAGTACCCTCTCGGCCGCCGTGTCCCGGCCCGCCGGCGCGCAGACACCCAGGACCGCTGTCGAGGACCTCGACCCCTCGCCCGCCGCCCGGCGCGGAGCCGAACCGCCCAGGTCCGAGCGTGAGGCGCCCCCGGCCAAGAGCCGCATCCCCAAGGAGACCGGGCCCGGCGCGGTGCCGCGCGGACCGGTGGGCGGTGCCGAACGGAGCGGGCCGACGACCGCCGCCGGACCCGGCGCCGCGCCGTCCGCCGCGCAGGCGGCGGTGAGCCCGGCCGCCGAGCAAACCGGGGCACCCGGCCAGAACGCGGAGGGCGGAACCCCGCAGCCCGAGGCGTCCCTGGAGAAGGACGGCGGCGGCTGCGCGCCGCCCGAACCCGCGGCGGAGAAGGATGACGGCGGCAAGGGGAGTTGCGGGGGCGGTGGGGAGGCGGCCCCCGAGGAGAAGGAGCAGGAGCCGCCGGACGTCTCGGGGCAGGACCCGAAGTCTGCCGTACAGACCGTGAGCAAGCTGGCGCCCGACCAGGCGGCCGCCGCCATGCCCGGCGTCGACAAGGCCGCGGACCGGAAGGTCGGCGAGGAACAGCGGCGGCTCGACGCCAACGCGCCCACCCGGGAACGGCCTTCGGGCGCGCCCGAGACACGTTCGGCACCGCCCGAGGCCGCCCCAGCGGCAGCCCCCGTCACCGGCAAGGTGGAAAGGCTCGGCCCGGAAGACCAGGGCGAGAAGCAGAAGGCCAAGGGCAGCGAGAAGGCAGCGGGCGCCAAGCCGACCGCTCCGCCGCCGCCGGCCCCCGCCGTGCCCGCCGAAGGGCTCAGCGGCGCCGAGGCGCAGAGCGTGGAGGCGGCGGCCGATGCCGTACCGACGCACGACCCCGCACTGGAGAACAAGACGGTCGGCCCCGCGCCGAAGATCCGCCTTGAGGGCGCCAGCGACCCGACCCGTACGGACGACCAGCAGAAAGCCCTGAAAGAGAAGCAGTCCGACATCCAGCGGACCGGCCGCGACGACGCGGCGAAGTCCCTGGGCGAGGACCAGATCTTCCCCGATGCGCCCAAGGAGCAACTCACCGGCAAGGCCTCCGGTGGCGGGCGCGGCAAGGGCGGCGGTCTCAAGGCACTCTCCGCGCCCAAGGCCGGCGTAGGCGCCGTCGCCAAGCAGGAGAAGGGTTCCGAGATCCAGGGCGCCGCCGGTCAGGCCCAGGGTGACCTCGCGGCCACGGAGCAGGCGCAGAAGCAGGGCGAGCAGCAGGCCAAGCAGGAGAAACAGGCCGAGATCGACCGCGAGGTCGACCGGAACACCGAGAAGCAGACCGGCGAACGAGGCAGGGTCGCCCGGGAGACACAGGCTCAGCGCGAGGACTGGCGGGCCGAGCAGGACAAGAAGATCGAGGACGCGGACCAGAAGTCCGAGGAGGAGCACGGCACCAAGAACAAGGAGATCGTCAAGGCGCGCGACGACAAGGACAAGGAGGTCGGCGAGCGCAAGGACAGGGACAACGCGCAGATCGACACCGAGCGCGAGAACGCCGAGAAGGAGGCCGAGAAGAAGAAGGCGGAGAAGAAGCCGTCCGGCGGCTTCCTCGGCTGGGTCGCCGACAAGGTGGGCGACTTCTTCAAGGGCCTGCTCGAAGCGGTCACGAAGGTCTTCGAGGCCGCTCGCGCCCTCGTCAACGGCATCATCGACAAGTTCAAGGAGTGGGCCAACGCGGCGATCGACTTCGTCCGCGATCTGGCCGTCGCGGCGATCAACGCGCTCGCCGACGTCCTGATCGCGATCGGCGATGTGCTGCTCGCGGCGTTCCCGGAACTGCGCGACAGGTTCCGCGATGCGATCGAAGGCATGCGGGACGCCGCCATCGCGAAGGTCAACGAGTTGGCGGACGGCCTGAAGAAGGCCGTCAACGCGCTGCTCGACGCGCTGGCAGCAGGGTTGAACGCGCTGCTGGACGTACTGGAAGCCGGGGTCAAGGCGGCCATCAAGGCCTTCCAGTCCATCATCGAGGGCGCGATCAAGTTCGCCCAGGCGGCGATCGAGGCGCTGGGCAAGTTCGCGGCCCTGGTGGCGGACATCGCCCCCGACCCGGGCGGCTGGATCTCGAAGGCGGGCAGCTCGGCCAAGACCGGCATCTCGGACCATCTGTGGGGCGCCATCAAGGTGGGCGTCAAACGGTGGTTCGACACCAAGGTCGAGGGCATCCTGGGCCTAGGCAAGGCGGTCGTCGACGTCCTGGTCAAGGGCTGTGTCTCACTCAAGCAGATCGGCAGGATGGCGTGGGACGCGATCATCGCGTCCCTGCCGATGATGATCGCGTCGCTGGTGATCGAGAAGGTCGTCTCGATGATCGTCCCGGCGGCGGGTGCGATCCTCACGATCGTCCAGGGCCTGATGGCGGCCTGGCAGAGCATCAGCTCGATCCTGTCGGCCTTCTCGAAGTTCTGGGCCTACCTGAAGGCGGTGAAGGCGGGCCCGGCGGCGTGCCTGTTCGCGGAGGCGGTCGCGGCGGGGGTGGTGGCCCTGCTCGACTTCATCGCCAACTTCCTGATGATCAGGCTCTCTTCGGCGACGAAGGGAGTGGGCAAGCGGCTCAAGGCCATGTCCCAGAAGATCATGGACGGCCTGAAGAGGACCGGCAAGGGAGCACGGTCGGCGGCGGGTTCGGCGGTCAACAAGGCGCGGGGGGCGCTGCGGAACGCTACGCAGAAGGTGCGTGAACCGGCGGTCGCGCCGAGGCCGAAGGGGGCGCCTTCACCGGGTCCGAAGTCCCCGGTGAAGCCGAAGGACATGGCTACGCCCAAGGGGCCTGCGAAGCAGGAGCCTGCGGCGGCGAAGCCGAAGGACGGGACGGCGGGGCCGGCCAAGGACAGGGCTCCGGACCAGGATCCGTCGAAGGACAGGACGCCTGACAGGGACCAGAGCCCGGCCAGGGAGAAGGATCAGTCTCCGTCGAAGGACAAGTCCCCCGATCCCGCCGCCAAGAAGAAGAAGGAGATCGAGGGCCCCAAGCCGACCAAGCCGAGGAAGCCCAAGTCTCCGGCGGGCAAGGCCCTCGCGAAGGCCAAGGGGGCGGTCAAGTCCGCCCTGAAGAAGGTCGGCAACGCGGCCAAGACCCTCGGCAACAAGCTGAAGAAGACCAAGGTCGGCAAGGCGCTGAAGAGCGGCGCGTCGAAGCTGCGGGACGCCTTCAGAAAGAAGAAGGACCGGCTGCGCGACGACAAGAGGCGCCAGCAGGAGCAGAAGAGGCGGGCCCAGGACCGGCGGAAGAAGGAGGAGAAGTCCAAGGAGTCGAAGGAGGCACGGCTTGCGAAGATCGTCGCGCGTCTCCGGCCTCGTGTGACTGCCTTGCTCAAGCGGGGAGTCCCTGACGCTCCTCTGCGGGCTGCCCTCGCAGCTATGCGCGTCTGGTATCGGCTCACCGGCTTGGCCCGGTCGGGCGCTGGCCGCTTCACGATCGACGCCAGGCTGAATCCTCAGGTTCAGGTCCAGGACGGTGTCGAGGTGGATCGGGATCGCCTGCTGATCGAACTGCGTCGCATCTCTGAGGAGATCGTGGAGGAGAACTCGACGAGAGGAACCTCTGGTCGCATCAGAGAGATGGAGCCGACAGCCGGTTCACGAGATGAGCAGGGGAACACTCGGGAAATTCCCACCTATTCCATCCCTACGCGAGTCAGGATGCCCGCAGTCCTCTCCTTTGCTCGCAAGATGAGTTTCGCGGGTCCCGGCAAGAAAGAAATTCTGGCTTTCGCGGACCAGCCTGCTCCCCTCGAAGTGAACGGTTCGGTGACCGGCGTGGAGTTCGAACGCGCTGGTGTGGCCCGGCAGCAGGGTGCGTTCGGGAAATCGCTCACCAATAAAATTGTGAAGATGTTGCGGGGCGGCAAGGAAGTGAGGGATCAGCTCGACTATGAAACGATCGGCAAGGTGGTCGAAGCCAGCGGTCAAGGAGAGTCCGTCGCGCGCGATGTCATCAAGTATCTCCGGGGTAAACGCGCGAGTCGTGAGAACAGTGAAATCGCCTCCTTCCTGGCCGTGCTGACGGTTGTACAGGAAGGTCACCGGAACCCGTCTGCCGTGGCCACCGCCGCCATGACGTTCCAGTCGGCCCAAGCCGGACAGAACTTCGCGGATGCGCTGACAGGCATGCCTATGGCGCTGACTCGGGAGGAGTACACGAACAGGCGCGGTAATACGGCGTACAGGGGTGGTGCTGTCCCCGCTGCCAACCAACTGAACCGGTATCTCGGGCGTGCGGGGCAGGGAAGGGGAACCGAGCAGGGTCCCGGCGGAAGGTTTGGCAGAGAGATGATGGATCGTGAAATCCGGGCCATCCAGCAATGGATCAGGTACACCGGCAACCTGACTGTGGACACGGAGCAGGACGCTCAGAAGATAGAGCAGCAGATCTTCGAGCAGATAAGGGCGCGGATACGGAGGGTCTATGGGATGTCATAGTGTCTCAGTCGATCATCTTCATGCCAGGGGCAGCAACCGCAAGGGGTAAGACCGTGAATTCGACTCAGCATCAGTCGGACCGTCTGGTCCTGGGCAGCTCGCCACAGGACGAGGCGGTGGAGGAACTTGCCGAGGAGCAGGAATGGCTGCGCGTCGAGGAGGTCACCGAGGACGGTGTTCGTCAGATCCTTTGGGCCATCGGGCCCGGAACCTCCCTCACTTACACCGAGGACCCCGTCTCGTCCAACGCGTACATCGTACTGGTGAGCGAAAATCGGGAGATGTTCAAGCAGGTTTTGAGTGTCATTCACTACGAGCTCATGCCTGTGGAGCGCAGGGCGCTCTTGACGTCTATTGATGAGGCCCGAGACTCACTGAATCGTGCCAGGGCGGTGATCCGGGCTGGTCTCGGTGCCCCCGACCGTTACGACGAGGACTTCTTCACCCGGATCAGGGACGCATTCGCAAGCCCCGACAAATGGGTTCGGGAAGCCGCGGTGTGGGCCACAGCGTATTCACCTTGGCCGCAGTACCGCCCCCTGCTCGAAGTCACTAAGCAGAACGACTCGGAGGAGAAGCTGCGTGGCGACGCGGCCGCAGTTCTCGCGGGCTTCGACTCGCAAAGGGTGGAAGGGATTTGACGTCCGCAGCCAGTATTCGATCGGAGAAACGGCAGTGACCCGCTACCCAGACATCCCCAAACCCATCCGCTCCGGAATAGTCGTCGTCAACCCCGACACCGGCACCCCCCAGCGCATCATCGTCCTCCAGTTCAACCCGGACACCCTGGAGCGCAGCCTCGCCCCCCAGACCGCCGGCGACAGCGCCGACTCCGGAGGTGGTGGTGGGGCCGGGGGTGGGGACAAGAACGAGGCTCTGCGGCTCAAGGGGCCCGCGCAGGAGACCTGGAAGTTCACCGCCGAGATCGATGCCACCGACCAGTTCGAGATCGCCGCGCCCGACGGTATCCACCCCCAACTCGCCACCCTCGAAATGCTCGTGCAGCCCACCACCGCCCAACTTCGCGCGGCGGCCCGGCTCGCGCAGAGCGGGACCATCGAGATCAGTCCGATCGAGATGCCGTTGACCCTGTTCACCTGGGGGAGCAAGCGTGTCATGCCCGTTCGGCTGACCGAGTTGTCCGTCAACGAATCCGCGTTCGACGTGAACCTCAATCCGATCCGGGCCTCCCTCGGTATCGGCATGAAGATCCTCACCGTCAGCGATCTGCCCGCCGGGCACAGAGGTGCCGACCTGTACATGGCACACCTCGCGCAGAAGGAACAGCTCGCCGCTGCCGCCCGGGGCGGAAGCCTCGGGGCGCTCGGGCTCGGCGGCATCGGCGTCGGCGTCGGCGCGTTCAGTGGAAGGGGCTGAGGGAGACCACCATGGCCGACATCGAACCGTACGAGAACGCCCTGGACGCCATTCCGGGCGCTCACCCCTATCCGCGCACCAGTCGGTACCACGACGCCGAGATCGGGGTGCACCGTCAGGCCGACGGGACCGAAGTCCGTTACGCCAAGCGGCGGTTGCTGCCTCCTCTCCACGACGACACACACCCCCACACCGTCGGCGCCGGCGAGCGCCCAGACCTTCTCGCCCAGCGTTACTTCGGCGACCCCGCCCAGTGGTGGCAGATCGCCGACGCCAACCCCGTACTCGACCCACGGGAGTTGACCGAAGAAGCCGGTCGCGTCATCGGCATACCCACCCTCGGCGGGCTCCCGCGAGGTGACCGGCGTGTTTGATCTGCCCGTGGGGCAGGGCCCCGTTCACATCACGCTTCTCATGGGGCCCAAGCTCGTCCAGCCCGTGCCCGCCGAGGTCACCCAGGCCCTGCTGTCCGCCCAGATCACCGCGACCGCCGGTGAACGCAGCGGATTCCAGCTTGCCTTCGACCTCACCAAGAACGGCATCATCAGCCGGCGGCTCCTGCCCGAGGGATTCTTCGACCCCAAGACCCGCCTCATCGTGACCGTCGCCGTCAGAGGCACCCCCGATGTGCTGTTCGACGGACTGATCGTCCGGCACGAGGTCGGCGCCAGCAACCAGCCCGGCCACTCCACCCTCACCCTCACCGGCGAAGACCTGACCCTCCTCCTCGACCTGGAGGAACGCACCGCCCGCTACCCCAACCTCGCGCCCTCCGAGCGCGTCCTCGCCATCCTGCGCCAGTACTCCGACTACGGCATCCGGCCCGACGTGTACACGGAGAAGATCGCCCAGCCACCGCACCAGGACCTTCGCGTCCACTACCAGACCGGCACCGACCTCCAGTACGTCACCGAACTCGCCCGCGCCAACGGCTACACCTTCTATCTGGAGCCCGGGCCCAACCCCGGTCAGTCGTCCGCCCGTTGGGGGCCCGAGGTGCGCCTTGGCATCCGGCAGCACGCCCTCAACGTCAACATGGACTCCAACTCCACCGTGGACCAGCTGACCTTCGCCTACGACGGGACGGCGCGCGAGGAGCCGCAGGCCCGCTGGCAGGACCCGGGGACCAGGCTGTCGACGCTGCTGCCCCAGCCGCCGATCAGCCCCCTGCGCCCGCCGCTGGGCAAACGTCCCACCCCGGCCCTCAAGCGCCGCACCCTGACCGGCACCGCCAAACAGCAACGGGCGGAGGCGGAGGCCGAGTTGCTGGCCCGCGCCGCTGTCTCCGCCGACGTCGTCTCCGGCTCGGGCTCGCTCGACGTCAACCGGCACGGCTACATCCTGCAGCCCCGCCAGCTCGTCGGCGTACGCGGCTCGGGACGGGCGTACGACGGCGACTACTTCGTCAAGTCCGTCACCCACAACCTGCGCCCGGGCTCGTACCAGCAGAACTTCACCCTCTCCAGGGAGGGACTGGAGGCGCAGAGCGACTACGTCCGGCCCTGACCCGGCCGCCCGCCCGTAACAGACCACAGACCACAGACCAGGAGCAGTTCAGCATGGCGGCACCCAGCAATCGCTACCTCGGCAAGTTCCGCGGCCGGGTCGTCGACAACAACGACCCGCTGCGCATCGGACGACTCACCGTCGAGGTTCCGGACGTCCTCGGTGACGAGCCGTCGACGTGGGCGCTGCCCTGTCTGCCGTTCACCGGGCCCGAGTCCGGCCACTTCGTGGTGCCGAAGGAGGGGGCGGGGGTGTGGGTCGAGTTCGAGCAGGGGGACCCCAGTTTCCCGATCTGGACCGGCTGTTGGTGGGGCACCGCCGACGAACTGCCGCCCGACGCGCGCCGCGAGCTGGAGGCCAACGCGGCCAACAAGCCGGTCGTCGTGCAGACGCCCCTCGCGCACAAGCTCGTCATGAACGACACGCCCGGCGTCGAGCAGGGGATCCTCCTCCAGGCCCAGGGCGGCGCCTACATCCGCATCACCCAGGGAGCCATCGTCATCGCCAACGGCGCGGGCGCCGAGGTCCTGCTGAGTGGTGACCAAGTGACCATCAACGAGGGCCAGTTGACCGTGCTCTCGAAGCGATAGAAGACGGGGGACGAAGAAGTGTCCGGGAGTCTGCTCGATGCGAGCGCCGTGATCGGCTGCCCGCACGGCGGTCGTGTCAGCGCCGCCTCCACACCCACCGGCGGCGTACGGGTCGCGGGCGCCGTCGCCGTCACGGCCGCGCACGCCCACACCGTCGTCACCGGCTGCCCGCACACCGTCGACGGTGTGCCCACGCCCTGTGTCTCGGTCCGATGGACCGCCGCCGACACCGGCGTTCTGGTCGACGGCGCACCCGCGCTGCTCGACACCTCCGCGGCCCAGTGCTTCACGTCGGGCCTCGTCCCACAGGGACCGCCCGTCGTCCAGGCCGCGCAGCGAAAGGTCACCGTCCGATGAGCCGCCCGACCCGCCCCGGCGCCACCAGCATGTCGACAAGCCCGCGCAGCGACATCGCGTTCCCGTTCCGCGCCGACCGGCGTGGCCGCACCGCGCACGCCCGTCACGCCGAGCACGTCCACGACCTGGTCGAGCAACTCCTCTTCACCAGCCCCGGCGAGCGCGTGATGCGCCCCGACTTCGGCTGCGGACTCCTCGAACTCGTCTTCGCGCCGAGCAGCCCGGAACTGATCAGCACGCTCGAACTCTCCGTGCAGGCCGCGCTGCAGCGCTGGCTCGGCGACCTCATCGACGTGCTGGCCCTCGACGTGTTCGGCGAGGACAACGTCGTACGCGTGCATCTCTCGTACGTCGTCCGCGCCACCGGCACCCGACGCGACGACGTCTTCGAAGGGCGGGCCGTATGAGCACGGACCGAAGTCACAGCGTCGCCGTTCCCCGGCGCACCAAGGTGAGGGCCGCCCAACTCAACGGAGTCGACGCCGTGGAGGTCGATGACGACGGGCTGCTGCTCACCGTCACCTTCCTCGGCAAGGCGCCCCACGGGCTGTGCCCCGAGAACATCCGCGTCGACGGCGGCCGACGGGTCACCGGCATCACCGCCGTCGACGTGAGCGTCGAGCGGGAGGAGGACCCGGAACTCGACGACCGGCTGTACGTCACCCTCGACAAGGCCGGCGACACCTCCCGCTACCGCCTCTCCGTCGTCGAGACCGACCCGTACGACCGCCCGGGGACCCAGCCCTACCGGGGCTTCGACCAGCGCTATCACAGTGCTCTCTTCTCCTTCCGGCCCGACCGCCCAACGCCCTTCGACAGCATGGAAGACGAGCCGTACAGGGGTGCGGAGCACGCCTTTCCGGCCGCACCCGTCGTCGACTACACCGCCCGCGACTACGACACCATCCGCAAGCTCCTCCTCGACCGGCTCGCGCTCACCACCCCCGACCGGGCCGAACGCAACCCCGCCGACCTGGGCGTGGCCCTCGTCGAACTCCTCGCGTACACCGGCGACCAGATCAGCCACCAGCAGGACGCGGTCGCCACCGAGGCCTACCTCGACACCGCCCGCCGCCGCGTCTCCGTACGCCGGCACGTCCGGCTCATCGACTACGCGATGCACGACGGCTGCACGGCCCGGGCGTACGTCACCGTCGAGACCGCCGGTGACCACACACTCGCCCCGGGCACCTTCCGCTTCGCCTCCGTGGACGTCCGCAGCCTCGACCCGCACGACAGGCCCGAGCCCGGCACCGTCGTCGACGACCGCGACCTCGCCGACCTTGACGAGCGCGGCTCGGTGGAGGTCTTCGAACCGGTCCTCGTCGCCGACCCGTTGGAGCTGCGGGTCGCCCACAACGCGATCCGGCTGTGGACCTGGGCCGGCGAGGTGTGCGTCCTCCCGAAGGGCGCCACCGCCGCCACCCTGCGGGACGAGTGGCTGGACCCCGAGACCTGCCGCGACCGTCAACTCGACCTCAGGCCAGGTGACTTGCTGATTCTGGAGGAGGTCAAGGGCCCGCGCACCGGCACCCGTGGCGACGCCGACCCCGCCCACCGGCAGGCCGTTCGCCTCACCTCCGTCACCCCCGCCCTCGACCGGATCGAGGACCAACCGGTCCTGGAGGTCACCTGGGCGGCCGAGGACGCCCTCCGCTTCCCGCTCTTCCTGACCGCCCGCGCCGGACGCGACTGCCTGCCCGTCGAGGACGTGACCCTGGCCCGGGGAAACGTGGTCCTCGTCGACCACGGCCGCTCCCTGCCCGGAGACGGACTGCCCGAGACGTTCACCGCGCCGCCCGTACCCGCCGTCGTCGCCCCCTGCGACCCTCCAGCCTTCGGCTGCTCCGACCGCACCGAAGGCAACCCGCCCGCACGACTCGTCAACTCCCTCGCGGACAGGGCGGAAAGCGGGCAGGCGCTTACGGCCGACGACATCCGCGAGCTGTTCGACGTACTCGGCGAAGCCGCCACCACCCGCGCAGGACTCGGCCTCGAACGTGCCGGACAGCGCCACGAGCGTGTCGTGCCCGGCACCGCGTACGCCCAGGCCACCGCCCTGCGCACCCTGCTCGCCCAGTCCGCCTACCCCGGCATCGCACCCCGCTTCCGGCCGGTCCTCGGACGGGCCCCGATCGCCCAGGCGGTGCCGTTCCCCGACCCGATGACCGTCTCCGCCGGACAGGCCGAGCGGATCGCCGCCATCCCCGGACGGGTACGGCAGCGCCTCGTCGAACTGTGGCGCAGCGCCCGTGACCGCGACGGGCTCGCGGACGAGGAGATCGCCGAACTCGCCGTCGTGTACGGCCTGAAGGTGCTGGAGCGTTTCGAACTCCGCCTCCATCCCGTGCGCGCCCTGCGGGAACTCCTTCACCGGAACGACGAGTTGCTCGACGGCAAGCTGCGCCGCGTCGAGATCCTCACAGCGCGGGCCCGCGCCGGGGCCGTCCTCGACGGGCACATCGCCTGGGAGATCGCGCACAGTTGGGGCCCGGAGTACGCGGCCGGACTCCACCCCGACGAACCCGTACTGCGCGGCTCCGCGACCGCCGCCCTCACCCAGGACCCGCGCCGCGCCCTGCCCGCCGTACGTCTGGAGGACGGCGACAACAGCTGGTGGCCGCGCCGGGACCTGCTGGGCAGCGGTCCCCGCGACCGGCACTTCGTCGGCGAACTGGAGGACGACGGACGGCTCGCGCTCCGCTTCGGCGACGGCAGGCACGGCGCCCGGCCCGTCCCGGGAACCCGGCTTGCCGCCCGCTACCGCCTCGGTGGCGGCAGCGCGGGCAACGTGGGAGCCGAGGCCATCAACCATCTGGTCGTCAGCCACCAGGGCGTCAACCGACAGGCAGTCAATCGTCAGGCCGTCAACCAACAGGCCGTCAACCAACAGGACGCGCCGGGGGAGTGCCCGCCGCCTGTCGCCGTCGTCCGCAACCCGCTGCCCGCTGTCGGTGGCACCGAGGCCGAATCCGTCGAGCTGGTACGCCAGTTGGCCCCCCTCGACCTGCGCCGCACCCGACTCCGCGCGGTCACCGCCGACGACTACGCGGACCTCGCCACCGCCCTCCCCGGTGTCCAGCGCGCCGCCGCCGAGATCCGCTGGACCGGCAGTACCCAGGAAGCCCACCTGGCGATCGACGCGTACGGGACCGGCGCACCCCCGCCCGAACTGCTCGCGTCGGTCGCCCAGGCGCTGGAGGCGTACCGGCGCATCGGACACGACCTCGTCGTCGGCCCCGCCCGGCACGTACCGCTGGACCTCGCCCTGACCGTGTGCGCAGCGCCGGGTCACCAGCACGGGCAGATCCTCGCCGAGTTGTACCGCGTCCTGGGCACCGGCCGACTGCCCGACGGACGGCTCGGGTTCTTCCACCCTGACGCCCTGACCTTCGGCGAGCCGGTCCGGCTCAGCAGGCTGGTCGCCGTCGCCGCCGCCGTACCCGGCGTGGAAGGCGTCCAGGTCACCAGGCTGCGGCGGCTGTTCGAGCAGGACCGAGGAGAGAGGGAGGACGGCGTGCTCCGACTCGGCCCGCTGGAGATCGCCACCTGTGACAACGACCCGGACCGGCCGGAGAACGGCCTCCTGGCGATATCCCTGACGCCTCTTGGAGGTGCCCGATGACCACCGACACGACCCACCCGGCCGCCGACTTCGCCGACGACTGCACCTGCGGCGGCGCCTGCCGCGCCGGCCACGACGAGCGCCTCGCCCCGGCCCCGCTCCACAATCCGCCCGGCCGCACCGCCCTCGACTACCGCGTCGACGAGTACGGCGGCTTCCTGGCCGCCCTTCTCGACCGGCTCGCCTCGCCCGCGTACCGGGCCCTCGGCGGCCTCACCGTCCGCACCCCGGACGACCCGGCGATCGGCCTGCTCGACGCCACCGCCGTCCTCGGTGACCTCCTCACCTTCCACTCCGAGCGGATCGCCGACGAGGCCTACGTGCGTACGGCCGACGAGCACCGCTCACTCGTCCTCCTCGGTCGGCTGGTCGGTCACCGGCCGCGCCCAGGCGTCGCCGCCTCCACCCATCTCGCGTACACCCTCGAACGCGACCCGCGCGCCGAGTCGTTGCCCGTGCTGATACCTCGCGGGGCGCGCAGCAACAGCGTGCCCGCCTCCGCCGACGAGCAGTCGCAGACCTTCGAGACGAGCCGTGACCTGACGGCCCGCTGGGACTGGAACGAGCTGAAGGTCCGCCGTCGGCGGCCTTCCCTGCTCACTCCGCAGGACCTGGAGTCCCGCTCCGAGATCTTCGTCGAAGGCACCGCGAACTCCCTGCGCACGGGTGAGCAGTTGCTCTTCGTCTTCGGTGAACAGGCGGACGGCGCACGCCTGTTGCTGCCCGTCGCGAAGACACGCGTCGACCGCGACGACGACATCACGGCGATCTCCCTGCCCTCGTCGGCGCCGGCCACGTTGAAGGAGCTCGTCGACGAGGTCCGCCGCTGGATCGCGGAGCCCGCGAGCCCCGGCGAGCCCGGCGAGGAACCGCCGACGCCGGAGGTGCCCAACCCGCGCCCGGTGAGCCGGCTGATCGAGGACTTCGACGACCAGGTTCTCGCCCCGCTCCGTACCGACCTGGGGGGCATGAAGACCCCGGAGCAGCTCGCTGCGCGGCTTGCCGAGCCCGTCGACCGCCTTGGTGAGGCGCAGGTGCTGGCCACTCCGTGGGGGGACGTGGCGGCGTGGTTCGAGCAGTTGGAGGCGGTGCTGGGTGAACTCGGTTCGCGTGCACTTGAGTTGGCGCCGGTGCAGAGCGCGGAAGGGGGTGCCGGTGTAGGTGGTTTGGCGGGTGCTGCGCCGTTGGGGCTGGGCGCGCAGTTCCCCGCGCCCCTGGAGGGCGGTTCGCGTGCGGTTGGGTTGGCGCCGGTGCAGAGCGCGGAAGGGGGTGCCGGTGTAGGTGGTTTGGCGGGTGCTGCGCCGTTGGGGCTGGGCGCGCAGTTCCCCGCGCCCCTGGAGGGTGATCCGCGTGCCGCTGCTTTTGAGGCTCTGGCCGCTGTTCTGCCCGGTCTCCGGGGGGCGGCGCCCGCTGCCGTCGGTGGTGCTCGTGTTCAGCGGGTCGGTGGGGACGCCGCTCGGCTGCTTTCCGCTCTTCATCCCGGACTCGGGAGTCTCTATCCGGCGTGGCGCACGGCGGCGGCCGCCGTCCCCGGTGCGCCGCAGCTTCTGCGGGAACTGCTCGCGCTGCGTGTCACCACGGCCCCCTTCGGTGCCACCGCCCCGCTCAAGCCCGTCCAGGACGACCGGGGCCGCGTCATCCGTACCGCCGACTGGCCGCTCACGGGCGCCGCGCTCACGAGCACGCGCGTCGTCTACGACACGGCGGGCAAGGTCCCGGTCAGGGCCGAGTTCCAGTACGTCGAGGGCAGCAGTTCCGACCAGCGGGCCGAGAACCTCCCCGTGCCGCAGTTCGTCACCTTCCCGCTGGGCACCGGACAGGTCGACCTCTCCGTCCGCGCGGGCCAGGACGCCCAGGAGCCCGGCGTCACCGCCCGGCTGCACTCGGGACTGCCGGAGCGCACGGTGTTCGTGTCGCGGGCCGACGACGAGGGACTGGTGAAAGTCTCCATCCACAACGGCACCAGCCAGGAGATCTCCCTCCGGCCGGGCGTCAGCGAGCAGTTCACCCACGGGGAGTACGAGGTGAGCCTGCGCTACACGCTGGGCTCCACCGAGCCCAACGTAGAAGTGGTCATCGCGAGCAAGCCACAGCCCGTCAACCACCGTCTCCTCCAGCTCGACACCGTGCACACCGGCATCACCGTCGGCAGCTGGGTCGCGATCCAGCGCCCCGCCAAGGGAGTTCAGGGCGGAGTCCCCGGCGACCCGAAACTCGCCTTCGTCACCACACAGGTCGTCGCCACCCGCACGGCCGCCTACACCAACTACGGCATCACCGGCCGAGGAACCGAACTGACCCTCGCCGACCCCTGGTTGGACGAGTTCGACGTCCTGCTCTCGCACATCCGGGACACCACCGTCCACGCGGCCGGGGAAGCCCTGCACCTGGCCGACGAGCCGCTCGGCGAGGACGTGCACGGCAACGAGATCGAACTCGCCCAGCTCTACGACGGGTTGCGCGCGGGCCGCACCCTGATCGTCACCGGCGAGCGCACCGACATTCCCGGCGCGACCGGCGTCCGGGCCACCGAGGTCGTCACCCTCGCCGCCGCCGACCCGGCCGTCGACCCCCGGCTCCCCGGCGACCACGTCCACACCCGGCTCACCCTGACCGCCGACCTCACCCACCGCTACCGCCGGGAGAGTGTCAGCATCCTCGGCAACGTCGTCGAGGCGACGCACGGAGAAGGGCGCGACGAGGCCATCGGCAGCGGCGACTCGGACCGCGTCAACCAGACCTTCGCGCTCTGGCAGTCGCCGCTCACCTGGCTCGCCGACGACAACCCCCTGGGCGCGACGCCCGTGCTGGAGATCCGCGTCGACGGTCTGCGCTGGCACGAGGTCGACAGCCTCGCCGGACGCGGACCGCGCGAACGCGTCCACATCACCGGCACCACCTCAGACGGCCGTACGACGGTGACCTTCGGCGACGGAGTCAACGGCGCGCGGCTGCCCACCGGCCACGAGAACGTCCGCGCCCGCTACCGCTTCGGCACCGGCAAGGCCGCCAACACCGCCGCCCACCGGATCACCCAGCCCCTCACCCGCCCGCTGGGTGTCAGTCAGGTCACCAACCCCCGCCCCGCGACCGGCGGTTCGGACGCGGACGGGCCAGGCCTGACCCGCCGTACCATCCCGCTCGCCGTGTCCGCCCTGGACCGGCTGGTCTCCGCGACCGACTACGAGGACTTCGCCCGCTCCCGTGCCGGCGTCGGACGGGCCACCGCACGCGAACTCTTCGACGGACGGCGGAGACTCCTGCACGTCACGGTCGCGGGCACGGACGACATCCCGATCGCCGACGACGCGGAGATTCTGCGTGCCCTGCGTGGCGCGCTCACCGAGTACGGCGACTCGGGCCTCGCCGTCCGCGTCGACGTCCGTGAACTCGTCCTCCTCCTCGTCGCGGCCAGGGTCAAGGTCGCCCCCGACCACTCCTGGGAACTCGTCGAGCCACGCCTGCGTCAGGCACTGTTGCGCCGACTCGGCTATGAGGGGCGGGAGTTGGCCCGCCCGGCGCGGCTGTCCGAGGTCCTCGCCACGGCCCACACCGTGCCCGGCGTCGACTACATCGACGTCGACGTCTTCACCGGAGTCCCCGCCTCCGCCACCCCCGACCAGCTCACCGAGCTGCTCGCCCACCCGGGCACGCCGAGGCCCTCGGTGCCGGCCCACCCGGCGAGGTACGACGAGAGGACCCACACGGTACGGAACGTGGACGGCGAGACCCTGTCGTCGGTCTGCGCCCGGCACGGCGTCCCGCTCGCCGAACTCCTGCGCCTCAACCCCGACATCACCGACACCCGGCGCCTCGCCAAGGGCCGGACGGTGTACGTCTTCCGCGGCATCCGCCCCGCCCAGCTCGCCCTGCTGTCCCCGCGCGCCGCGGACACCCTGATACTCACGGAGGTCAAGTGATGGCCGCGAACCCGATGGACGTCCAGTTCGAGACCGCGGCCCAGGGAGCCGCCCGGGAGCCCGACGGCCTCGCCGCCCTTCTGCCCCGCTGGCACCTCCTGCGCGACGCCGAGGAGGGCGAACCGCTGCGCGCGCTGCTCGCGGTGATCGCCGAGCAACTCGACCGGGTGCGCGACGGCGTGGAGCAGGGCTACGAGGATCTGTTCGTCGAGACGGCGGCCCCCTGGGTGCTGCCGTACCTCGGTGACCTGGTCGGTTACCGCACCCTCCCCGGCTACGAACGCGTCCTCACCACGGGCCTGCACGACGGGGGCCGGGCCGCGCTCGCCGAGGCGATAGCCCCGCGCGCCGACGTGGCGGCCACCGTCGCCAACCGCCGCCGCAAAGGCACCCTGCACCTCCTGGAGGAGATCGCCGAACAGGTCGCCGACTGGCCCGCGCGAGCTGTCGAGCTGTCGCGCCTGGTCGCCCACAACCAGTCGGTCAAGCTCCACCGGGACACCGGAAGAGGCCGGCTCCTGGACCTCAGGAACAGTTCCGCGCTCGCCCTCGCCGGCGGCCCGTTCGGCACGGCGGCCCGTACGGTCGACGTACGCGGCGCCAACTCGCGCCGCAGGCAAGGGGGTTGGACCCCCGCCGGAGTCGCTCTCTTCGTCTGGCGGCTGAAGGCGTACGCACTGACCCGCTCCCCGGCGTACTGCGTGGACCGGGCCCGCAACCTCTACACCTTCTCGATCCTCGGCAACGACAGCCCCCTGGTCACCAAGCCGGTCCCCGAACCGTCCCCCACACACCTGGCCGCCGTCGACAACGTGCCCGCCTTCATCACCCGCCGTCTGCTCCACGACCGCCTCACCGACTACTACGGCCCCGGCAAGAGCTTCGTCATCCGGCGCGACGGCGAGGACAAACCCGTACCCCCGTCCGACCTCGTGGTCACCGACCTGTCCGACTGGCGCTACCGGCCCAAGCGCGGCCAGGTCGCCGTGGACCCCGAGCTGGGCCGGATCGCGTTCGGCGCCCGCTCCGCACCCCGGCAGGGCGTCTGGGTCGACCACCACTACGCGTCCGGCGCCGACATGGGAGGCGGCGAGTACGAGCGGGCCGACCGCGAGGCCCGCCCCGACGCCGACTTCTACCGGGTGGGCCCCGGACAGCCGTACCGCCAGATCATGGACGCCTACCGTGCCTGGCAGCACGACCGCCGGGCCGACCGCAGCGGGCCCGAGGGCATCATCGAGATCACCCACAGCGGCGCCTACCAGGAGCAGCTGGACTTCGACCTCGACCCCGGCGACCGCCTCGAACTGCGCGCCGCCGAAGGCACCCGCCCGGTGATCCGCCTCCTCGACTGGTACAGCAACCGGCCCGACGCCCTCAACATCCGTGCCGTCGCGGACGACTGCGCCCCGCACGAACGCCCAGGGATCACCCTCGACGGGCTCCTTGTCGCGGGCCGTGGCATCAACGTCACCGGCCCGATGGGCGCGGTCGTCCTACGGCACTGCACGCTCGTCCCCGGCTGGTCGCTCGAACCGGAGTGCGACCCGCACTCGCCGGACGAACCGAGCATCGTCCTCGAACGCACCACCGCCTGCCTGCAGATCGAGCACAGCGTCCTCGGCACCATCGAGGTCATCGGCGACGAGGTCAGCGAGGACCCCCTCGACATCCACCTCCGCGACAGCATTCTGGACGCCACCGACGACGACCGCGAGGCCCTGTCCGCCCCCGACTGCCGCCACGCGCACGCCGTCCTGCACCTCCACCGCACCACCGTCATCGGCGAGATCCACACCCACGCCGTACGTGTCGCCGAGAACTCGGTCTTCACCGGCCGGCTGCACGTCGCCCGGCGCGGCATCGGGGGGCTGCGCTACTCGTACGTCCCCACCGGATCCCGTACCCCGCGGCGCCACCGTTGCCAGCCGGACCTGGTCGGACCCGAACAGGCGGCCCGCGTGCGGCCGTTGTTCGTGTCCCAGCGCTACGGGACGCCCTGGTACGGCCAGTTGGCCGACCGGTCCGCCCAGGAGATCCGGCGAGGCGCTGACGACGGCGCCGAACTGGGCGCCTTCCACGACCTGTACCGCCCGCAGCGCGAGGACGGTCTGCGTGCCCGGCTCGCGGAGTACACGCCTGCCGGAACGGACGCGGGGATTTTCTTCGTGACCTGAGCGACGCCCCGGGCCGCCTCGGCCCCGCACCCGTCAACGACCCCTCGAATCCGCCTACTTCTCACTTCCGAACCTGGGGGACCCCTTCCATGCACGCCGACCTCTCCCGACTCACCTTCCGCCCAGAGCGCCACTACTCGTCGGTCATCGCCCAGCAGGGCCGCGTCCAACTCGACGCCGACGCCAACGAGCAGGCGGCGATCCAGCTCCACCAGGCCCGTACACTCGCCGCCGACCTGATCGGACCGCACGGCGGACCGCGCGACTCGGCCGGCTTCCGCATCGAGTACGTCGGCGGCAGGCACGACATCGACACCCTGTACATCCACGGCGGCCGGTACTACGTCAACGGCATCCTCCTCGACGCCGACCGCGCGGCCCCCGGCATCCCCGTACCGCTGGACGACGAGGACACCCAGGACACCCCGGACCAGGCGCCCGACAGCACCCGGCCGCCCGCGTACTGGACCTACTGGGACCAGCCCGACGGCTTCCGCGACCCCGAGATCCCCGGCGACCGGCTGCCCTCGCCCGCCCAGTCGCCGTTCCTCGTCTACCTGAAGGTGTGGGAGCGGTCGGTGACGGCCGCCGAGGACCCGGCGCTGCGGGAGGTCGCCCTCGGCACCGCCCTGCCCGACACGGCCGCCCGCGTCAAGGTCGTCTGGCAGGTGCTGCCGCTCTCGCTGGCCGCGCTGGACATCGAGGAGTCCGAGCCGTCGAAGGAGGCGGTCAGCGACGCATTCGACCGCTGGGCGCTGAAGCAGTCCACACCGACGGCCCGTCTCGCCGCCCGCAGCGAACGCCCCGACCACGCCGACGAGGACCCCTGCCTCGTCAGGCCCGACGCCCGCTACCGGGGCCCCGAGAACCAGCTCTACCGCGTCGAGATCCACGACGGGGGCGAGGCCAAGGACGCCGGCTTCAAGTGGTCCCGCGAGAACGGCTCAGTCGTCTTCCCGGTCGACGAACTCGACGGTACGTGGGTGCGGTTGGCGTCCCTCGGGTACGACGACAAGCTCGACCTGGACGTCGGCGACCGCGTCGAGTTCACCGACAGCGCGTACTCCTCCCGCCTCGAAGCCCTGCCCTTGCTCCGGGTCGAGGAACTGGACCTTCCCGGCCGCCGGGTCCGTCTCTCCGCCGAGCCGGAGCCCGGCGTGGGCCGCCTGCCGGAGCTGAACCCGTTCCTGCGCCGTTGGGACCACCACGAGGGCACGAAGCGCAAGGGCCGTACGACAGCCCTCCGTAATGGAGCCGTACCGGTAACGGAGGGGGAGTGGCTGCCCCTGGAGGACGGTGTCGAGGTCTACTTCGCCAAGGGCGCCACCTACGCGACCGGCGACCACTGGCTCATCGCCGCCCGCACCGCCACCGGCAGCGTCGAATGGCCGGTGGACCGGGCCCGCCGCTCCCTCCTCCAGGCACCCGCGGGCATCGTCCGCTCCTACGCCCCGCTGGCCCTGGTCAGGGGCGAGGGCAGCACGGTGGACCTCCGCCGCGCCTTCGGGCGGGCGGCGAGCAGTGTCCCGGCGGCCGACGAGGCGGCCCTCGCGGCGGAGGCACAGGCCAGCCGGGAAGAACAGGCGGCAGACGCCGATCCCTCCCACGGGAGGTCCCAGACGACCGCGAAAGCGGAGGCAGCCGTGGACGGAGACAAGTAATGGCGAACCCGATCGGCGCGTCCAAGCTGCTGGAGATCCTGCGCGCGGAGGGCCTGACGGTCCACGAGGTCCGCAGCTGGCGCACCCACAACCGCAACGCGAAAGGCCCCTGGGGCCCGGTCAACGGCGTGATGATCCACCACACCGTCACCTCCGGCACGGACTCCTCCGTCGACCTCTGCTACGACGGCTACACCAACCTGCCCGGCCCCCTCTGCCACGGTGTCATCGACAAACAGGGCCACATCCACCTCGTCGGCAACGGCCGCGCCAACCACGCGGGGCTCGGCGACAACGACGTCCTGAGAGCCGTGATCAACGAGTCGAGGCTGCCCGTCGACAACGAGGCCGACACGGACGGCAACCGCCACTTCTACGGCTTCGAGTGCATCAACCTCGGCAACGGCACGGACCCCTGGCCCGAGGCGCAGAAGGAGGCCATCGAGAAGGTGTCCGCCGCGATCTGCCGCCACCACGGCTGGAGCGAGCGTTCGGTCATCGGCCACAAGGAGTGGCAGCCCGGCAAGGTGGACCCGCGCGGCTTCACCATGGACAGCATGCGGGCCCGTATCCGCGAACGCCTGGCAGGCGGCGGCAAGGACCCCGACCCCACCCCGACCCCGCCCAGGCCGTCCTACGTGCCGTTCCCCGGAGCCGGCTTCTTCCACGCCGGCCAGAAGTCCCCGCTGATCACCGCGATGGGCCTGCGCCTGGTGGCCGAGGGCTGCGGCCGCTACGAGAAGGGCCCCGGCCCAGAATGGACCGAGGCCGACCGCAAGTCCTACACGGCCTGGCAACACAAACTCAACTACAAGGGCAAGGACGCCGACGGAATCCCAGGCAAAACAAGCTGGGACAAACTAAAGGTGCCGGCCAGCTGATTTTCAGACACGGTGAGGTGTCGCGCCCGATAGGGGCGCGGGGCTGTGACGTTGTGCGGCTCCGCCGCGTGTGCGCGACCAGCCACAACGCACCCGCACGGACCCCCCTACGCACTGGAAGACGGCGGATAAGAGGGCCGCGCTGGCACCCGCGGCCCTCCCCCCGCCGCCGACGCCCCCTGCGAGGGCAACGCGGGCAACGCACCTTCATGAAGCCACGCGGCAAACAACTCGTCCAACGGCTCCGCAGCGAACCGAGCCACATACGCCGTGAACGTAGCCGTACTCACCGACCCACCCCGATGCAGCCCCGCCCACCCCCGCAACATCCGGAAGAACGCCTCGTCCCCCAAAGCACACCGCACCGCATGCACGGTGAGCCCACCCCGCTGATACAACCGGTCGTCGAACATCAACTTCCGCCCGGGATCCGCGAGCCGCAGATCCTGTGGCCGCCCGGCCAGCAACCGGTGGGCCACCGCGGCGAGTTGCTGCGCGCTGCGCCCACCCGACCGCTCCGACCACAACCACTCCGCGTACTTGGCGAACCCCTCGTTCAGCCAGATGTGCCGCCAGTCCGCGATGGACACACTGTTGCCGAACCACTGGTGGGCCAGCTCGTGTGCGACGAGCCGTTCCGAACTCCGGGCCCCGTCCACATGGTTGGCGCCGAACAGCGACAACCCCTGTGCCTCGACGGGCACATCGAGTTCCTCCTCGGTCACCACGACCGCGTACTCGCCGAACGGATACGGCCCGAACAGCTCCTGGAACAGCTCCATCATGGCGGGCTGGCGCGCGAAGTCCCGGGAGAACTCGGGAAGCAACTCGGCCGGAATATGCCCGTGTTGGGGCACACCGCCCAGCCCCGGGTCACCTAGCAGCACGGTCTGGTACTTCCCGATGGACAGCCCGACGAGATAGCTCGAGGTCGGCGCGGACTGCTCGTACACCCAGGTAGTGGTGGATGCCCTGGTCGTCCGGGTCAGCAGCCGTCCGCCCGCCACCACCGAGTACGCCGAGGGTGTGGTGATCGAGATCTGGTAGGACGCCTTGTCGGCGGGCCGGTCGTTGCACGGGTACCAGGAGGGAGCCCCCACCGGCTGGCTCGCCACCAGCGCCCCGTCCTCCAGCTCCTCCCAGCCGATCTCGCCCCAGGGGCTGTTCACCGGCTTGGGATTGCCCGCCCAGTGCACCTCGACGGTGAACGCGGCCCCGGTCCGCAGCGGCTTCGCGGGGCGGATGCGCAGCCGGCCGCCCCGGTGCGTGTAGTGGGCGGCCTTGCCGTCCACCCGTACCCGGCCGATCTTGAAGTCGCCCAGGTTCAGCTGGAATTCGGCGAGCGGTGACCGGCCCGCTATGGCGTTGATACGGGCCGTGCCCGCGAGCCGGTTGGGGCCGGGGCGGTAGTCCAGCGCGAGTTCGTACCGGTGCACCCGGTAACGGGCGTCACCGTTCGCCGGAAAGTACGGGTCCGAACCCACTGTCTGCTGAACGCTCACTGCTGAGTCTGCTCCCTGCGATGTGCTCGAACGTGGTGCCGGAGATGAACCCACCCCCGCTCCGGGTACCCGGACGAGCCGCGCCCACCGCTTTCAGGAACGCCATGACTCGATCGGGTTGCCCAGCCAGCGGGTGTCGTCGGGAACGGACTCCGCCGCCATGACCAGCGACGCGGGACCCAGAGTGGACCGGGCCCCGACCGTTGAGCCGGGCAGGACGATCCCGCCAGGACCCAGCGTCGCGCCCTCACGGAGGACCACAGTATCCGTCCGCAAGATCCGGTCGTGGAAGAGGTGTGTCTGGAGCACGCATCCGCGGTTCACGGTGGCCGCGTCCTCCAGGGTCACCAGGTCGGTCTCGGGCAGCCAGTAGCTCTCCACCCAGACCCCCTTTCCGATGTGCGCGCCGAGCCCCCGCAGCCACGCCGACAGCACGGGCGTACCAGGCACGGAACCCGCCAGCCACGGCACGGCGACGACCTCGACGAAGGTGTCCGCCAGCTCGTTGCGCCACACGAACCCGCTCCACAGCGGATGCTCACCGGCGCGGTGGCGCCCCACGAGCACCCACTTGGCGACGATGGACAGGAGGCACGCGAGCGCCCCGACAGCGAGCAGGACCAGCCCGCCCACCAGCCAGAACCATCCCCCCAGCACACTGAACGCGGCCACCGTCAGCACCGCGAGCCCCGCCGAGCAGAACACCGGCACGATCCGGAACAGCTCCACCAGCGCCCGCGCCCACAGCAGACGCGCCGGGGGATCGTACGTACGGCTCTGGTCGCCGCCGCTCGCCGACCGGGGCAGCTTCATGGGCGGCAGGCCCAGGTAGGAGCTGCCCTTCTTGGCCTTCTTCGGGGTGGCCGAGAGGACCCCGACCAGGCCACCGTCGGGCACCGACCGGCCCGGCGCGGTCATCCCGGAGTTGCCCAGGAAGGCCCGCCGCCCGATCTCGGCCCGCCCGATCCGCAGCCAGCCACCGCCGAGCTCGTACGGCGCGGTCAGTGTGTCGTCGGCCAGGAAGGCGCCCTCGCCGACGGTCGTCAGGCTCGGCAGCGCCAGCACGGTCGACACCTCGGCGCCACGCCCGATCCGCATCCCCAGCAGCCGCAGCCACACCGGCGTGATCAGCCCGGCGTACAGCGGGAACAGCGTCTCGCGGGAGCGGTCCATGAGCTGGGTGACCGTCCAGGCCTGCCAGCCGATCCGGCTGTGCGTGGGATGCGTACCCTCGCGCAGACCCAGACTCAGCAGCCGTACGGCGATCAGCAGCATCAGCGCGTACGCGAGACCGAACGCCAGTGTGGCCGGCACCAGCGCGAGCGCGATGCCCCGCAGAGCGGTCCTGAGCCCGGCGTCCGGGTCGACGAACAGGCCCGTGACCAGCAGCGCGACCGCGCCCGCCAGTACCGGCAGCGCGGTGAGCGCGAACCCGGTGATGCCGTACATGGCCCGCCAGGCGCGCCCGCGCTGCGGACGCTCCTTGGGCCAGTTCCGCTTGGCCTTGCCGAGCTTGACGGCCGGCGCCCCGGCCCAGCGCTGCCCGGTCGGCACCGTCCCGACGACCGCCGAACCCGGCGCCACCTCGGCCCGCTTGCCGACCCGCGCCCCAGGGAAGAGCAGGCTGCGCGTCCCGACGACAGCGCCGGCACCCACCTTGACCTGCCCGATCTCCAGCCGGTCCCCGTCGAGCCAGTGCCCCGACAGGTCGACCTCGGACTCGACGGCCGCACCGCGCCCCAGCTTGAGCATGCCGGTGACCGGAGGCAGCGAGTGGAGATCGACGTCGGCGCCGACCTTGCCGCCCAGCGCCCGCGCGTACCGCTCCAGCCACGCACCGGTCAGCGAGGTCGCCCCGCTGAACTCGGCGAGTCGCTCGGCGGTCCACAGCCGCAGATGCACACTGCCACCGCGCGGATACCGCCCGGGCTTCACACCGCGCAGCAGCAGCCGCGCCCCACCGGCCGCCAGCGCGAGCCGCCCGGGCGGGGAGAACAGCACGGCGGCGCCGACGGCCACCGCCCACCACGAGGTCGCCGGCGCCCACGGATACGCCCCGAACCAGTGCAGGACGTTCCCGGCGGCGGCCAGCGCGACCGCCCACCGGAGCCCCATCAGCGTGAACAGCGGGACGAGGAGCAGCAGCTGTACGGCCTTGGCGCGCAGGGGGACCGGCGCGATGACCCGTCCGCTGGTGTCGTCCTGCGCGGACTCCTCCAGGTGCCGGGCGAGCTTGCGCAGCACGGGCTGCTGGTAGATGTCGAGGACGGCCGCGCTCGGGTAGCGCGTCCGCAGGCGTGTGGTCAGCTGGGCGGCGCCGAGACTGCTGCCGCCGATCGCGAAGAAGTCGTCGTCCGCGCTGCCCACGGGGATGCCGAGGACCTCGCTCCACTGCTCGGCGACCCAGGCCTCGGTGCCGTACAGCTGGGCGGCGGGGCCGGTCTCCATACCCTCCAGCGGCCAGGGCAGGGCGTTGCGGTCGACCTTGCCGGAGGTGCGCGTCGGCAGGTCGGCGACCGGCGCGAGCAGCGGCACCAGGGCGGCGGGCAGCTCGGCCCGCAGCCGCTCCACGGCCGCCGCCTGGTCCCAGCCGTCCTGCGTCACGACATAGCCGACGAGCAGCTGGTTGCCGCTGCGGGCGGTCCGTACGGCGGCCGCGGCACCGGCGACACCGGGCAGTGCCTGGAGCGCCGAGTCGACCTCGCCCAGCTCGATCCGGCGCCCGCCCAGCTTGATCTGCTCGTCGGCCCGCCCGAGGAAGATCAGCCCCTCGGGTTCGGCCTTGACGAGGTCACCACTGCGGTAGGCGCGCTCCCAGCCGAGGGATTCGAGCGGCGCGTACTTCTCGGCGTCCTTCTCGGCGTCGAGATACCGCGCGAGTCCGACACCACCGATGACCAGCTGGCCGCTGCCGCCCATGGCGACGGGCTCCCCGGCCTCGTCGACGACGGCCAGCTCCCAGCCGTTCAGGGGCAGCCCGATCCGGATCGGCTCCTCGCCGGTCATCAGGGAGGCGCAGGCGACGACGGTGGCCTCGGTGGGCCCGTAGGTGTTCCACACCTCGCGCCCCTCCGTCACCAGCCGCTGCACCAGCTCGGGCGGGCAGGCCTCCCCGCCGAAGATCAGCAGCCGTACGTCGTTGAGGGTCTCGGGCTCCCACAGCGCGGCCAGCGTGGGCACGGTGGAGACGACGGAGATCTCCTGCTCGACCAGCCAGGGCCCCAGATCGGCGCCGCTACGGACCTGGGAGCGCGGTACGGGCACCAGACAGGCCCCGTAGCGCCAGGCCAGCCACATCTCCTCGCAGGAGGCGTCGAAGGCCACGGAGAGGCCCGCCATGACCCGGTCGCCGGGCCCCACGGGGTCGTCGGTGAGGAACAGCGCGGCCTCGGCGTCCACGAAGGCGGCGGCGCTGCGATGGCTGACGGCGACGCCCTTGGGCTTCCCGGTGGAGCCGGAGGTGAAGATGATCCAGGCGTCGTTCTCGACCCCGGGCCGCCGCGCGGGCAGCTCACTGCGGGCGCCGGGAACGGTGATCTCGTACCGGGCGCCGACAACGGCCCGTACGTCGGCCTCGCCGAACACCAGCTCGGCCCGCTCGTCCGGGTCCTCGGCGTCCACCGGAACGTAGGCGGCACCGGCGGCGAGCACGGCCAGGACGGCGACGTACAGCTCGTTGGTGCCGGACGGCACCCGGACCCCGACACGGTCCCCGAGACCGACTCCGGCGGCGCTCAGCCGGCGCCGTACGGCCTCGACCTCGACGGCCAGCGCCCGGTAGGTGAGCGCGGTGGTGCCGTCGTCGAGGGCGGGCTCGTTCGGGTACGAACGTACGGTGGCGTCGAACACGTCGACGAGGGTGCGCGGCGAGGCGGCGGGCCCCGCGGAGAAACGTGCTGTGTCGCCGAACCGCTCGCGGATCTCGTCCTCGAGCAGACCGAGAGCACTGCTCTCGTGCAGGGCTGCCATCAGGGTCCTCGCGTCTCGTTCCCGGAGACCTCCGGGGCGCTGGCGAGGGCCCGCAGGTCTGCCTGGGGTTGTCCGGCTCCAGCTCCGTTCCGTAACAAGCCGGAAATTTTAGTACGAGACTAGGCTCGCGCCAGTGCGCCTGCCTGGTGGGAGCGCTGTACGGGGGACACGGCGGCGGCTCCGACGCCGGGTCCGACGTCCTGACCTGGTGATCTTCGTCGGTCACCCGGCCGGACGAGATATCGCCCACACACAGCGAAAAAACAGCGAATCGGTCAGCGTGCGGTCCATTTCTGGTTGGGCTGGCCGTTGCACGTCCACAGCTGGAGCCGGGTGCCGTTGCCCGTCTTCTGGTCCTTGACGTCGACGCACTTGTTGGCCTGTGGATTCACCAGGTCGTTGGGCCCGGCGAGGATGAACTTCTGGGCCGGGTTGCCGCTGCACTTGGCCAGTTGGATGACCGCGCCGTCCGCGCTCGAGCCCCAGGCGACGTCCATGCACAGGCCCATGGCACGCACGGTGCCGTCCGACTTGAACACCCACTTCTGCTGGGCCTTGCCGTTGCACGTCCAGATCTCCAGCGGGGCGCCGTCCTTGCCCTTGTCGCCGACGACGTCGATGCACTTGTTGGACGCGTGGCTGAAGATGATCGCGCCGGGGACGACGACAGGAGCCGGGGCGGGCTTGGTGTCGCTGCTGCCGCCGCTGTTGCTCGAACCGCCGCCGCTGGTCGTGCTCTTCGTGCCGGATCCCGAACTGCCGCTCTTCGAACCGGAGGAGTTCTGGGACGTGTTGGAGCCCGCGCCCTGGCTCTTGCCGCCCGAGTTCGCGGCAGCGCCGGCGCCGGCGCCCGGGGCCGCGCCGCCCGCGGAGCCCTTGCCCCCGGTGCCGGCGGGGGCCTTCGCGGGCGCCTTCGACGGCGACTTGGAGGGCGTCGCCCTGCCCGCGTCCGGCTTCGGGTCGGCCGACTCGAAGGCACCGGGAGCCGCACCGTCCAGCGAGTCGCTCAGTACGGTGTCCGCCGTGCTGCCCCCGGCGGCGGTACGGGTCGGGGTGTCGTCGTTGCGGGCGCTGATCAGGAACGGCACCGACACCAGGAGCGCGCCCGCGATGGCCGCGGCGGCCAGGATGGCCCGGGACGGGCGGCCGGGGTGGCCGTCCTGCGCGGCGGCGGTGGCACCTCCGTCGGAGTCGTCGCCCAGGGTGACCACATCGGGCACGGTCGCGGCAGCGGCGGCACCGTCACCGGCCGGGCTCCCGCCCTCCGACTGGGCCCGCGCCGCAGCCTCCGGCTCGGGCTCGGGCTGTCGAGCCTCGCCCTCCGGCTGCGACTCGGGGTCCGGTTCGGCCTCGGGGTCCGGCTGCGACTCCGGCTGCGGCTGCGGCTGCGGATTCGGGTCCGGGGAGGGCGCGGCTGTGGCTGTCGGTTCGGCCACCGGCGGGGCAACGGCCGTGGGGGCGGGCGCGGTTGCGGTCGGGTCCGGCGCCGAGGCGGCGGCACCGGAGTCCGGCTCGGCGGCTGCGGACCGCCCTTGGGGGGCGTTCTGTGCGGCGGTCATGACGTCCTCCTGGCGGAGCGGCAGTGGGGGGCGGGGCCCACCGGGTACTGGGTCATCGGGCGGTACCGGGTCCCCGGGTGCCGGGTCACCGAGTACCGGGGGGCGGTGCGTACAGGGGTACTGGGTACGGGAGTTGCCGCGGAGCTGTACGGGCCATGCCTCAGCTCTCCGGCTGGTGGTGAGCGGGCGTGGAGTACCCCGTGCCGTCGAACGTGATCCGGATCGGCTCACCGGGGACGGAGCCGTACCGGTGTTCGACGGGACCCGGGCCGACGATCACGATATCCCGGCCGAGCGCCTGGGCTGCCAGCGCGGCCACCGTGGCAACGTAATCTCCCGACTCCGGTCGGTTCAGGATGAGTTGGAGCTGTTGTCCGGGGTCGAGCGAAACGGCGGCGACGGTCAGCGGACGGCCGAGCATGATGGCCTCGGCCGTCATGCCCGCCGTCACTTCGACGCCCAGAGAGCGGATCTCCGCCTCCGTCAGGGTGTCGTCGTCGGCCGGCAGCCGGACACCCGGCGGGAGTCCGAGGGGGCCCGGCTCCATCAGCCGCCCGCGCGCCCAGTCGTGCAGAGCGCCGGTACTGTCGACGCCGGCCAACGGCTGCGGCCCGCCGGTGCCCGGGAGTACGTGCACGGGCACGGCGGCCAGCAGCGCGGCGCCGAACGAACCGTCCGACGGTGCCCGGCCCGAGCCGTCGTCGGTCGGCGCGACGTCGTCGGTGCCGGACGCGTCACGGGTCGCAGCGGCCGGTGGTGCCGGCCGGGTAAGGCGTGGAGTCGTGGGTGTAACCCCGGGGGCCGCGTGTTCCGCCTCGTGCGGAGCCGCCTCGGCCGGGGGAAGACCCGGGGCCGGAACGGCGTGGGCGGTGAGGTCCGGCCACCGGGACGGAGTTGAGGCCAGGGAGCCCGTCGGTACGTCGACGGGCGGTGCCGCGCGGGCGGCGACCTGGGTCGCGAAGGCGGGGAGAGCGTTCTCCTGGGCCGCCTGGATTTTGGCCTGGGTCCTCTGGTGATCCATGGCAGCCTGGATCAGGCCCGCGAGATGATCCGCGTGCTGGAGGGCTGTGGCGCGTGCCAGCTCGGCGCTACGGAGATGATCGGTCGCCTCGGTGAGGGCGGCGCGGAGCGGCCCGGCGGCAAGCTCGGCACTCTTCTCGGCGGCTCGCAAACCGGGCAGAACGCGCGTCGCCAACTCTTCGGCGGTCTTCTGCGCTGTCCGCAACTCGCCCTCAATGCGGGTCAGGGCGGCCTGCTGCGCGTCCCAGTCCGCCTGCAACCTGTCGAGCTTCGGGTGTGCCTCGGGGGCCTGGGTCTCGTCCGGGCGCTCGTTGCCGTCGTCTGCGGTCCGGTTGCTGTCGCTGCTGGTGACGAGCGAGTTCGCCTTCTGCACCAGGAGTTCCGCAGCGCTGATCTTTGTGCCGAGTGCGGCGACGAGCTTCGACTGATCCCCGACGAGCCGGCCTTGTTCCTCCACCTCGTGCTGCAGTCGGGCACTGTTCCGCTCGGCCTGCTCCCGTGCCGCCCGGGCCGCCGTGACGGCCTGTTCGGCGGTCTCGGCAATGGAACGCGCGGCTGTCAGCGCCTCGCCCGCGTGGACCACCTCCTCCGCGGCCCGCCTCAGCTCGCCCTGGTGCTCGGAGTTGGCCCCCTGAAGGCGGGACTCCTCCTGGCGCGCCTCCTGTTCGGCCGCCGCCGCGCGGGTCAGCGCAGTGGCCCCGTCCTCGAACTGTCTCCAAGCGGTTGTACCGGCCTCGCCGAGTCCCGAGAGGACGCCGTCGGAGTCGAAGTGCCAGAAGGTGAGGGTGCTGTCGTCGGCGCGCAGGACGAGTTCCACGGGCTTGTGGACGCTCGCGGCGGCGCGGGACACGGCGAACAGGGCCCGGCCGAGCTGCTGTTGCCCGGCGGCGGTGCCGATGTCGCCGATGGCGAGCCACAGTTGGGCCGCCGGGTCGGCGGCGTCGATCTGCGAGGCCACGATTCCGGGCAGGGTACGCAGCTGATGCCGCGTCCAGTCCCGCAGGTCGGGCGCCGCGACGGCCCTCGCACCGCCCTGCGTGTCCGGGTCCGGCGTCGCGGCGGCCTCGGCGTCCGCCGCCGCCCGTACCATCGCGGGCAGGTCGTACACCTGCGGCTGGGTACGCGGGGGAGTGATCCCGTGTCCCAGGGCGTCCCGCTCCCCGATGCGCACGGTGGCGGTGCCGGAGACATGCCGGACGCCCGCCGGGCCCCGCACGGTGAGATACGTGTCGACCAGCGCCTCGTACGTCCGGGTGCCGTGCGTACCGTCGGCGGGGGCGCTCGTGCTGCCCGTCTTGAGCCATTCGCGGACCCCGCCGGTGGTGCCCCCGCTGCTGCCCACCACCTGCGGCTGCCGGGCGAGTACGGGCATGCTGAAGCCGCCGAGGACCCGGTCGGGGTCGTCGGTGCTGTAGACACCCTGGAAGTTGAGACCGCCGGTGGTGCCGCCGCTCTGGGACGAGCCGCCGGTGTTGGACGCGATCCGGACCCGGTCGAGGGCGACGTCCGCGCTCAGGGTGACCCGGCGCGGGTTGTGCAGCGTGACGGACAGGCTGGGCGGGCTGCCGGGGGCCGACTCGAAGGGGAAGGTGCCGGGCAAGGTGTCGGTGAGGCCCGTGGCGGTGCGCGGGTGGTCCAGGGCGATGTCGCCGGCCTGGATGAGCTCGCCGATCCGGACCGCGGTGCTCTCGGCGGACGTCGACGTGGACGGCGACCGCCAGCCACGGTCCTGACCCGGGGCGACGGCGTCCAGCGCGGTGGTCAGCTCCGACCAGGCGTTGAACTCGAACACCGGCGCGGGACCCATCGGCACGAACCGGGCGCCCCGTGGTTCCGGGGCCGTCGTGCCGACCGTCGGCGTCAGTGGCGCCGCCACCACCTCGGCAGGGGCCGCCTCGCCGCCGGTGAAGCGCAGGGTGACGGAGGCCGGCACGGTCGCCGTACGGTACGGGCGGGCGCTCAGGGCGCGGCTGATCCAGCTCTCGGTCGCGGCGGCCTCGTCCGTGTCGTACCAGGCGAGAACACCGCCCTGGAGGGCGCCGCCGACCAGGTTGGGCGGCCAGTCCGCGACGAGTTCGGAACGTACGGATGCCCTGAACTCGTAGTCGAGGTCGAAGTCGGCGGCGCTGTCCGTGCGCAGCCAGAACCGGTCCTCGGCTGTTGTCGCGGCCTTCGTGCCCTGGCTCTTCGTGCTGCCGACGCTCAGCCCGGGGCCGCTCCGGTCGGTGCGGGTGTCCTGCCCCGGACGCGGGTATCGCGTGGTGGGGTTGAGGGTGAGGCCGTGCTGCGTGGTGCTGGTCGTGCCGGTGCTGACACCGGCCGGGGTGTGCCCGTGGTACTGCTCAAGTCCCGTACCCGGTCCGGCGTTTCGGCCGCGCACCGCGCGCAGTTCGTTCGCGTCGGCGCGTGGCCGGGCAGCCAGGGTGACCTCGACCAGACGGGCGCCGCCGAGCGCGAGGTGACGGAAGTGAAAGCGCTGGACGCCACGCGGACCACGTCCGGGGAGAGCGCGCAGACCGGCGGTGGACGTGTAGTCGGCGATCCGGGAGGCCACGCCGGGCAGATAGGAGGAGTGACCGGGCTGGGTGACGCCCGGCGCCTCGGCCTCGACCAGCGCGGTCAGTTCGGCCCGCAGTCGGTCCCGGCGTTCGGCGAGGGTGGGCTGTGCGGTGGCGGCGAGGGGCGCTTCCTCGGCGGCCTCGGGTGCCTCATCGGCCGGGCCCGCACCGGTGGCACCGGTGGCACCGGTGGTCGGACCGCCGGTATCGGAGCCGGCCCCGTCCGGCTCGGCGGCGGGCACCGGCCCCACCTCGTCGAACTGGGTGACGGACAGCACGGCGGCCATACCCGGTTCCCCGGTGCGGGTGAAGCGCTGAGGGAGAGGCAGTTCGGCCGGGGCGGGCGGCGGGGGAGTGAGTCCCTCGATGCCGGTGAACCACTTCTCGTGGCGGCTGAGTTGGCCGTCCGTCATCAGGAACTGCACGGCCTCCGGCAGGTCAACAGCGAGGGTGACGTCGGACTCACTGCCGTAACCGAAGGTGTTGCCGACCACGTTGCGGGTGCCGCGCCGGACGGTGATCAGGATCGTCGCGTCGGCGCCGACCCGGTGTTCCATGCCGCTCTCGGTGGCCGTCCGGTTGACGGAGGTGCCGGAGGACACCGTGCCCGAGTCCTCCGTACGGCTGGTGTACGCGTACTTCCCCGAGGGACCGAAGACTGTGGGCGGGGCCGGTGTCGAGGCTGTCCCGGTCCCGGAGGGCGCGGAAGCGGCAGGAGCGGCGGGCGCCGTTGCCGGGGTCCTCGTCCCGGTGACGGCGAGGCCGGTCTGGTGGGTGCCGCTGACCGACTTCTGCTGGGCGGCGGAGTCGATGGCGGCGACGCCGGTCTCCAGGTACTGCTTGGCGCTGTGCAGATGCCGCGCGGTGTGCAGCACACCGCGGATCTCCAGCGCGTACTCCTGGTCGGCGCCGAGCCCGGGCAGGGTGATGCCCTCGACGACGTACCCGCCCTTGAATATCTGGTGCGCGCGGGCGACGAGATTGCCCGGGGACAGCGAGGCCTGCCGCACCTCGGCGGCGACGGTGGTCGGATCGCCTGCGCTCTGCCCGGCCAGGCCGACAGCCACCGAACGGGCCGCCCGTGCGAGCAGTTGAGGGCTCGCCGCACCGACGGCGGTGGCCATGGACCCCAGCCGCCCGGCTTCAGGGTGCCCCGGATGGGTGCCCTCGATGATCTGCCGCAGCGTCTCCTGGAGCACTCCCGAACCGCGGAACACGTCCACGATCGCGTCGTCCGGCAGCTTGACGATTCCCGGTAGCGGGCTGCCGTCGGGAGCGGTCATGGCGAGCCGCGAGTGATCGGCGTCCACGGGTCGGGACACGGTGGGCGCGGGGGCCGGGGAGGCGGCCTCGGACGCCGGTTCCAGCGTGCGGTGGTGGGGCACCGCGAGGGTGATGGTGCCGCTCACCGTCCGGGGTGGCGGTCCGGACGGCCTGCCCTCCTCCAGAAGGTGCAGTTCCAGATCACCGAGGGCCGTCCCAGGCGCCGGGAGACCGGGCGGTGCGGACGTTGTCGGGACGGTTTGCTCGGCGAACCGCACGGCGGGCTCGGCGCCCGGACCGTCGTACAGGTCGAGCGCGAACCGCGCCGGTATCTCGAAGACCTCGCTGCCCTGCCCGGAACCGATGAACAACTGGTCGTGTGCCAGACCCGCGCCGACCGTCGCCGTGTGGCCGGTCTGCCTGCTGTACGAGTAGTCGGCGGCCCCGCCGAGGGTGCCCGAGCCCTTGGTGTACGGCACCGTGAGGCCGCGCGGGCCCTCGGTGTACGGACCCACGGGACCGGACGGTCCGCCGCCGACCCCCAACGACCAGCCGTAGCCGGACGCCTGCTGCTCCGTACCGGCCATGCCGAAAGAGGCCAGCGAGACGTGCTGGATGTCGGGGAGGGTACGGGTGTGGACGCTCGGCAGGGGGTTGGTGCCCGGGTCGCGGACGGCGGTGAGGTTCAGCTTGATGCGGTGGGTGCCCGTGGTGGTGGGCCGTTCCAGCCACAGGGGGTGGCCGCCGTCGACCATGGCGTCGGTCGCGGCCCGCAGCCCCAGGTCGGAGCGAGCCTGCTCGAAGCGCCGCAGATTGTTCAACTGGGCCTGCACCAGAGACTCGTCGGGCAGCACAAGGTTGCGGGCGTTTGTCTCCGGCGGCAGGAATCCGTTGGCGCGCAGCCAGATCTCGGCATGCCCGAAGAGGTCCTGGGGGCCCTCGACGGTCAGCGGGGCGGCGGTGATGCCGATGCTTTCGAGGTTCTCCAGTTCGGCGGGGAGCGCGCGCCGCTCCTCGGGGGTCGGCCGGTGTCCTTCGGCGGATTCACGGGTGAGCAGCCGCAGTCGCATGCCGTCGTCCCAGGGCCCGAAGACGCGCGGGGTCGCACCGCCGCCGGGCCGGACGAGGGTGACCGTGTGCCGCACGGTGGCGGGGGTGAGGAGATGGCTCCGGTTGGTGCGCAGTCCGTGCTGGACAGTGGCGGTGCCGCCGTTGCCGAGGGTGTCGCTGGTCTGCCAGCGCACACCGCCCTTGCCGACGAGGCTGCCCGCGACCTTTTTCGACGCGTCCGGGTGCTTCTTCGCGTGGTCTCCGGTGAACGCCGGGCCGACCCCGATGTCGACCCCGACGGCGTTGGTGATCCTGGCCTGGCCGTCGACCTTCACCGACTGGACGAGATGGCTCTCCAGGTTGATCTTGGTGTCCAGACTCCGGTGCGTGGGCGTTCCCGTGGTGATCTCCGTGGTGACCTTGAACATGCCGATCGCCCGGCCCCGCGAGTCCAGGAGCAGCGGCGAGAAGATGCCGCCCGACCGCTGCATGGGCAGCGTCCCGCGCAGCACCGGCTCGGCCAGGAACGCCTCCAACTCCTGGGCGGAGGAGGGGCTCAGGGCGGCCAGTTCGTCGTGGAAGGCGCTCAGTACGGACTCCAGCAGCTGCTGCGGATCCGCGACGCTGTCGACCCCCCACACGGGCAGATCGTCCAGCCCGGCCGCCGGCGGCAGCGGGGTGCCGGACGTGTCGGTCACGGCCAGATGCTGCGGGAACCAGACGGTGAC
Source organism: Streptomyces turgidiscabies Car8 (assembly GCF_000331005.1). Lineage (GTDB taxonomy): Bacteria > Actinomycetota > Actinomycetes > Streptomycetales > Streptomycetaceae > Streptomyces > Streptomyces turgidiscabies. The sequence goes on along the minus strand of NZ_AEJB01000257.1, from coordinate 8,866 downwards.
GGGCCCGTGGGCCCGCGGCGGACTCCAGGTGACCGGGGGCGCCATCCGGGGCGAGTCGATCCGTACCTCCCAGTCCGAGGTGAACTCGTACGCCTGCGAAAGCTCGTTGCTGCGCTGGGCGGTGGTGGTCTGCACGAGCTGAGTGACCGTGGTGGACAGCGACAGCTGGTTGTGCGTCAGGGAGAGGGAGGGGCTGATCTCCCAGGCCCGCAGCGCCCCGGCCGCGGCGACCGGCACGGACACCGACCAGGGGACGGGCACCGTACGGAAGTTGCCCGACGACTCCGAGTCGCCGGACTCCTGCGCGCCGAACCCACGGCGTTCCACGCGCACATCGGGGTCGGTGACGTCGTGGACGCCGTAGCGGGGCGACGGCGCCGGGTCGCGCAACCCAAGTCGTACGTCCACAGTCCGTTCACGGCCGTCGACGGTGACAGTCACCCGATGGCCCATGCTGCTGCGCAGATAGGGCAACGCGAGTACCAGCTGCTCGGCACCGAGCCGGTCCCGCAACTGGGCGAGCACAGGGTGGCCCTCGGCCACCGGGGCACCGAACCCCAGGGCGCGCAGGACCTGTTGGTGAACGCCGTCCACCACGCGCGCGGGCAGCGGCTCGACCTGTACGAGACCCACGTTGCCGTCGTGCCGGCTCCCGTAGTCGCGCACGAAGGGCGAGGGCGGCGCGGGAGCGAGGGGGTCCGCGCCCAGGACGGGACCGGGACGCGGACCCGAAGCCGCGACAGGTCCGGGGTCGGGGTCGCCGATCAGCGCGTTGATCAGGGCCAGGTGACGGGGGCGCAGGCCACCGTGGGCGTAGTGCTGCCCGGCGTCGGCCGAGACGGCTTCGGTGCTGACGGACTTCGGTACGGGGAGTGCGTAGTCGCCCATCAAACTCCCCTCGACACGCGGGCGTTGGGGGGCGGTGGCGTCCGGGGACTCGTCGCGCAGGCCCAGTTGGTGGCCGAGCTCGTGGACGAGGTCCTGGCTTGTTCCGTCAAGTCGCCAGGTGTGGTGGGACGTTCGGGCGCCGGAGTCCGAGGTGGCCAGTCGCACCTTGAGGTGGGCGTGTCCGCCGGGGGGCACGGGGGTGACGGTGACGTGGACGCGGTCGCCGTTGGGGAGTCGGTGACCGGGGGCGTTGAAGACGCGCTCCACACCCGCAGCCATCCGGTCCCAGACGGCCTGGCGGTCCGCTTCGGGTACGGAGTCGGCGTTGGTGAACTGCACGTGGACGGTGAGGTCGGTGACGGGCTCGCCGTCGTGCGTGAAACGGCGTACGTCGAATCCGGACCGTACGACGTACTGCGTGAGCCTGCCGTCCGCGCCCCTGGGCCTGGAAACCGGGTCGACCCAGGTGTGCGAGCGCTTCTCGGGGGAGGCGGCGGCACGCGCCGCATCCCAGCCCGGAGGTGTCGGCGGCACCGGGACCGGGGTCTCGGCGTGCTCCGGGCCGGCCGTCGGCGCGAGCGGATCGGCGCCGTGGGCGGTGTCTGTCGCGAAGACCCTGCCCAGTGCCTGGAGGACCTGGTCGTTGTCCGGACGGAGCGCCTGATCGGTCAACCTGCGGAAATACCGGCCGAGTTGAGACTCGGGCCGCGCTGCGTCGGTGATGGCCTGCGCGATGACGGCCACCTGCTGCGGGGGAGGGGCCACGGACAGTGCGGCCGACTCAGCCCTCAGGTCCGCCAGTTGGCGCTCATGGATCCCCGTCACCACCGCGAGCAGGCCGTCCCGGTCGGCGGGGGTGAGCTCGGCCCACTGCTCCTGCAACTGCATCGACCACTTGTAGTCGGGCATGCCCGTCGGGGCCGGAGCGAGCATGGTGTCGATCGTGGCCATGGCGCCGTGATCTTCGCCCAGGACCCCGACGACGATTGCACGTGTCTCGTCACCGAAAACGGCCCTGAGGCGGACCAGTTCGTTGTATCCCAGATACAGCGTCACCTCGCCGTCGGTGGTCTCCGAGGGCAGCGCCCCCAGCACACTGCGAGCGGTCTCCGCCCGGCCCGCCATCAGCCCCGCGGGAAGGTTCTCGAACTCCTCCCCCCACTCGCTCCTGGCGACGATCGCCCCGGTTACCTGCTGCAGCGCGTCCACGGCCGCCGCGTCGTCGGAAGTGCCGTCCAGGGGGTCGTACGGGGTGTTGTTGGTGCGCACCGAGAAGTACGCACGTCCCTGCACCTGGAGCATGTTGCTGGTGTTGGCGCCCTCCACGACGGCGGGCAGCGTGCCCATCTGGTACACCTGCCGGAACAGGTCCTGGGTGAGGTTCCCGGCCTCGACGACGATCACCTCACCGGGCCCGGCCGCCGCGATACGGCCGGGCAGATCGGGATCGTCGAGCGTCAACTGGGTGAGCCAAGGCGCCTGATGGCGGGGCGCGATGTCGACCGTCGCGTTGCCCAGCGCCAGCAGGACCGCACCCCGGTCGAGTCGGGCGCCGTGTATGCCCTCCGCCAGGGCGCCCAGGGCCGATGCGCGCTCCGACGGGTGCAGGTTGTGCATGCCGTACGCCGGCATCAGGTTCACGCGCTCGACGTCGACCGCGTGGGCGACGGCCCGCAGACCCGCCGCCCGGGCGGGAGTGGAAGCCTGTGCGTCGATCATCTCGTCGAGGGCGGCCCCGGTCACGTGCGGTACCGGGAACCGGTAGAGGGCGCTGTCCGGTATGCCGTCCGTGCCTTGCAGATCGGTGACTTGGGTGTCGGCGTCCGGGCCGGTGCGGGTGTAGAGGTAGCGGTGGCCGCCGTTCCAGGCGTAGGGCCGAAGGACGACTGCTTGGTCGCCGCCGGTGAAGTGCAGGAAGTTGGCGGCGAGTTCGGCGTCGTCCACGAGTGCGTCGTTGGCGGCGACGAGGACCAGGTGGCCGTCGCGCGGGCGAGTGTTGGCGTCGTAGGGGCGGGTCGGGTCGAAGGTGTCCGTCACCCAGTCGATGCGGGCGCGCATCGGCGCGGAGAGCAGCACATCCAGCCGCTCCCGCACGTTGTCCGGCGCGATGACCGTGACCCGGCCCTCGTACCCCAGCTCGGTGAGAGAGTCGATCATCATCGTGGCCGCCGCCTGATGACCGAAGTTCGCCGCGATGTCCACGACCACGGTCACCCCGGGCAGGTCCGCGAGACCGTCCCGCACCCGCAGCCGCAGAGCCGACTCGGCCCCGCCCGCCGGAGCGAGGGGGTCGGCGCCGACATCAGGAGGAACAGGGGGTGCGGCGGTGGCGACGGGGGCCTGCCGGGCGTTCCGGCCGGCGTCGCGCGACCCGGAGAGACGGCCCTCCCGCGCCTGTACGGCAGCGCTGACCGAGGCCGGGGCGACGCCGGGGGGCGCCGGGGCCGCGTTCACGGACGACGTACTGACGGCGGGCGGTACGGGCGGTACGGGCGGTACGGAGGACGCCCTCTCCGTCGCCGGGAAGACCCGGCCCAGCGCCTGGAGGACCTGGTCGTTGGCCGGATGGCGCGCCTGCTGGGTCAACTGGGCGAAATATGAGCCTAGTTGGGTGTCGGCCTGAGCTGCCTCGGTGATCGCCGACGCGATGGCCGTGACGTGCTCGGGCGTGGGAGCCACCGAGTACTGCGCCGACTGTTCCCGCAGAGCTTCCAGACGCCGCCGGTGCAGATCCTCCGCCGCCGCCAGCAACGCGTCCCGGTCGTCCGGGCTGAGGGCGAGCCACTCGTCCTGAAGTCTGAGAATCTTTTCGAACTGCTGCTCACCCAGCAACGGGGGAGCGAGCAGCGCGTCGATCGTTCCCTGGTCGGGGCGGTCCGGCCCCAGGGCATCCGCGACGATGGTGTCGACCTCCAGGCCGAAGGCCTCCTGGAGGCGCTCCATTTCGTCGATCCCCAGCCACAGCTTCACCTCGCCACTGTCGTCCGCCTCCGAGTGCAGCCCCCGCAGCACCTGGAACGCGGTCTCCGCCCGGCCCGCCGCCAGCCAGGCGGGAGTGTCGCCCAGCCGCGCCCCCCAGTCGCTCTCGGCGGTGAGCGCCGCGGTGACGCCCTCCAGCGTTTCCACGGCCTCGCCGATGTGCGGGGGCGCGGTCTCCGCACGGTGGCCGAGCAGGTCGTACGGGGTGTTGTTGGTGCGCACCGAGAAGTACGGACGCCCCTGCACCTGAAGCGTGTTGGTGGTGTTGGCGCCCTCCACGACGGCGGGCAGCGTGCCCATCCCGTACACCTGCCGGAACAGGTCCTGGGAGAGATTCCCCGCCTCGACGACGATCACCTCGCCGGGACCGGCCGCCGCGATCAGCTCGGGGAGCGTGGGATCGTCCAGCCGCACCTGCGTGAGCCAGGGGGCCTGATGGCGGGGCGCGAAGTCGACCGTCGCGTTGCCCAGCGCCAGTACGACGGCCGGTCTGCCGAGCTCCGCCGCGTGCACGCCCTCCGCCAGAGCGGCCAGTGTGGAAGCCCGTTGCGAGGGATGCAGGTTGTGCAGGCCGTACGCCGGCATCAGTTCCATCGTCTCGCCGTCGACCGCGTGCGCCACGGCCGTCAGACCCGCCTCCCGCTGCGGGGGGAGGTGCGCGGCCCCGATCAGTTCGTCGAGTGCCGCACCCGTCACCGGTGCGACCTCGAAGCGGTACAGGGCGCTCGGCGAGATGCCGCCTTCGCCTTCTTCGAGGTCCGTGACCGTGGCGTCCGCGTCGGCGTCGGCACGGGTGTAGAGGTAACGGTGGCCGCCGGTCCACGCGTACGGCCGAAGCACGACCGCCTGGTCCGAGCCGGTGAAGTCAAGGAAGCTGGCGGCGAGTTCGGCGTCGTCGACCAGCGCGTCATTGGCCGCGACCAGGACCAGATGGCCGTTGCGGTCACGGCTGCCGGCGTCGTAGGTGCCGGTCGTGGTGAAGGTGTCCGGCACCCAGTCGACACGGGCACTCGCCGTGGGGGAGAGCAGGCTCACAAGCCGCTGCCGTACGTTGTCCGGCGCGATCACGGTGATCCGGCCCTCGTAGCCCAGCTCGGCGAGCGACTCGATCATCATCGTGGCGGCCGCCTGATGGCCGAAGTTCGCCGCGTCCTCGACGGCCACGGTCACCCCGGGCAGGTTCCTGAGCCCGTCCCGTACCCGCCCGCGGAGGGCCACCTCGTCGTCGGACGGTGCGGCGCCGCCGCGGCTGTCGCCGATCGCGTTGAGCAGCGCGGGCTGTTGGTCGGCGGTGGCATCGAGGAGTTGGTCCCACAACGTGTGTTCCGGGACGCTCGTCGACATCGACATCGACATCGACGTCCTCGCGGGCGCCAGGGGCTCGGCCCCGTGAGCGGGGCCGGCAGCGGACTCGGCGCGGGGCGCGGGGGAGGCGTCGCCGATCAGGGCGTTGATGAGGGCCAGGTGGCGTGGGCGCAGGCCGCCGTGGGTGTAGTGCTGCTCGGAGTCGGTCGAGGCGGCCTCGGTACGGACGGAGGCCGGTACCGGAAGCCCGTAGTCGCCCATCAGGCTGCCCTCGACCCGCGGGCGTTGGGGCGAGCTGGCGTCGCGGTACTCGTCGCGCAGCCCCAGCTGGTGGCCGATCTCATGGACGAAGTCCTGGTCCGAGCCGTCCGTGCGCCACACGTGGTGGGACATGGCGCGACCGTCGGTCGGCGCGGCCAGCTCCACCTTCAGATGCGCCTGCCCGCCCGGGGACACCGGTACGACGGTGACATGGACGCGGTCGCCGTTGGGGAGGCGGTGTCCGGGGGCGTTGAAGACCCGTTCGACGCCGGCTGCCATCCGGTCCCAGACCGCCTGTCGGTCCGCCTCGGGTACGGCGTCGGCGTTGGTGAACTCCACCTCGACCGTCAGGTCCGTGACCGGGTCGCCGTCGTGCGTGAAGCGGCGTACGTCGAACCCGGACCGTACGACGTACTGCGTGGGCGAACCATCGGCCGCCCTGGCCCTGGACACCGGGTCGACCCAGGTGTGCGAGCGCTCCACCGGGACGGCCTCGGCACGCGCCGCATCCCAACCCGCAGAGGCAGAGGCAGAGGCAGAGGCAGTGACGGAGGCAGATGTAGACGCAGAGCCGGACGTAGACATCGGTGTCGGCGTCGACGTCGGAAGGGTGTCGTCGTCGATGGTCGGGTCGTAGACGCCGGGCGGGAGTACGGCGGTCGGCAGGATACGGTCCAGGGCTGTCGACTGGGCGTCCAGCTGGACCGACGGAAGGTGCAGCAGCTGGGAGAGGCCCGGATAGTGGGCCGGGAGGACAGGGCCGTCCGCCGGGTGGGGGGTCGTGGGCGGAAGATGCCAGTCGGAGTGCGCCTTGCCGATCACCGCGATGTAGCCGTCATTGCGGCCGACCCGGTCGCGCTGCACCGTGAGGGCCGCGTAGGCGTTGAACTTCACCGCCCGCTCGTAGCTTCCCCAGCCCGATGTCATCGTGGAGGCGGCGGGAAGGCCGTCCATGGCGACGACCCGCACTCCGTTCGCACGGGCGGCCTCCAGGGTCGCCAGCAGCCCGAGACCGGCCTGCGAATTGTGCGAGGAGTCGTACAGCGTGGCCATCCGGCGCAGTTCGACGGGCATGGGCGTGTTGACCGGGGCCTGGAAATAGGCGTTCAGCGAGGGCTGGAAGCTGTCGCCGCGCAGCGCCTCCACGTAGATCGTTCCCACGCCCTGGGCCTGCAGCGCGGCCATGTTGTTGATCAGGAAGGGCCAGCTGGTGGACGCGCCGTGCGTCTCCCCGAGGATCAGACCCGGGTGTGTGTTCAGCAGAGTGGTGGCGCCGGTGAGGGCGTCCGGCGCGGCCTGCAGGGCGGTGTCCACCGCGGCGAGTTCGGTCGGGGTCAGCGAGGGCGTCCGGTTGTCCAACTGCCGTGTGATCTCGGCTTCCAGCGCCCGCGTCCGAGCCTCCTGGCCGCGCCAGAAACCGGCTGTACGGTGGTCGAGCTGTCCCACAGCCTTCCACCAGGCGGCGCTGTCGAGCATCTGCATCTCGGGGTGCGCCTCGTTGATGGGGTCCCGGATCTCGTTCCTTAGCGTCATCCGGGTCAAGGTGTCCAGATTGCCGAAGGTCACCGGGTCCCAGTCGGCCTTGAACGTGGTGCCGGCCTCGTTCATACGGATTCCGGGCACCGGCCCACCCGTGTTGATCGCGACGGCGACCCGGGCCAACCGGTCGGTCTCCGCCCTGTTGGGCTTCATCCAGCGGAATGCCTTGTGCACGACGTTCCGCCGGGGCGGATAGACGAGGGAGGGCCCGCCAGGGCTGGCCAGCAGGTCCTGTGGGGGCCGGGACCGGCCGAAGCCGAGGACCCCGCCACGCAGTCGTGGCCGCCGGATCAGGTCCGCCTCGTCGACCTCCGACGACGGCGCGTCGACCTCCAGCACCGTCATATGGTTGATCACGTCGGTGACCCGGGACTCCGCGTCGTGCATCCGCCCCTGCGCCTCGGCCCACTCACGGCCGTGCGAAGTACCCTCACCCGAGGCCCGTGCCGACTCGACCGCCTCGAAGTCCGCCTGCGCCCGCCCCAGCGCGGTCAACGCCGAACCGTAGTCGGCCAGCACCTGGTCGGCGTCGTACCCCGCCAACTGCCGCCGGTAGGCGTCCGGCGACCGCGCCGGTGACTCCGCCGAAGCCTGGTCGTCCGCAGGCTCGGCCGGAACCGCCCGGCCCTTCCCCTTGTCCACGGCGGACGTCTGTACGGCGTCTGCGTCTGCGTCTGCGTCTGCGTCTGCGTCGGCATCGTCCGTCTCCGGCGCCGGCACGGTCGGAGAGCCGCCCGCTGACACCTCGGACGACGCCTGCGACGTCGCCGTGACCCGGACTGGGGCCGGCGGGTCGGCGCCCTGGGAGGACCGGGAACCCTGGGAAGCCGTATCCGCGGTCGCCCCGGAGGTGGTGGTCGGACGGGACTCCGTGGCGATGCGCGACGGCGCGTCGATGTCACCGGTATCGCCTACGTCGTCGATGCCGCCGGGCGATGTGCCGACCGTACGGACGGAGTCCGGTAGGGGTGCGTTCTCCTGGTCCCGGTTGTCGGTGGACTCGGGGAGTCTGTCGCGCAGGCCCAGCCGGTCGCCGATCCGCTGGACGAGGTCCAGCTCCGAATCCGCCTTCAGGGACGCGCGTCCGCCGGGAGGCACGGGCACGACGGTGACATTGACGCGGTCGCCGTTGGCGAGCCGGTGGCCCGGGGTGTTGAAGATGCCCTCCGCGCCGACGGCCATCCGGTCCCAGGCAGCCTGTCGCTCGGCCTCGGGCACGGCGTCGATGCCGGTGCCGGTGAACTCCACCTCGACGGTCAGCTCGGTGACCGGATCGCCGTCGGAGGTGAGCCGACGTACGTCGAAACCGGACGTACCGGCGTCGGCGCCCGACTCCGCCGGGGCAGCACCGCGCTGTGACGGCTGCGGCGCGGATGTTGCCGAGGGGGACTGCTGCGAGGCGGCGGCAGGGGAAGCGCCGGGGGCGGGGGCGGAGGCAGGGGCGATGCCGGTCGGCAGCGGGGCGCCCGCGACCGGGTTCACGACGGTTTCCGCGTCGGATCCGGAGTTGGCCGCCGGCGCGGGGATCGAGCTGGCCCCGGAGCCGGAGCCGGAGCCGGAGCCGGAGCCGGAGCCGGCATCGGACCCGGCCGCGCTCCCGGAGTTGGCCCCGGAGGCGGCGCCGGCGCCGGCTGCGGACGAGGCTCCGGACCCGGACGCAGTCCCGGAGTTGGCACCCGACCCCGACCCCGACCCCGCCTCGGACTGGGCCCCGGTGTCCGACCCGGACCCCGACCCCGCCTCGGACTGGGCCCCGGTGTCCGACCCGGACCCCGACCCCGACCCCGTCAGGGTCTGCGTGTGGTCGTCCTCCGTCGACGTCGTGCGGGCAGGCTGCGGGGACCCCGAGCCGGTGTGTGCCGAGCTGGTGGTCGGTACGTTGGCGGAGTTCGGG
>NZ_AEJB01000256.1 GCF_000331005.1 Streptomyces turgidiscabies Car8 | reverse complement strand
CAGACCGGCGACCAGACCGCCGAGGAAGCCGGCCGCGATGTTCGAGGCGATCATGCCGCCGACGAAGCCGGGGACGAGTCCGGGCCGGTCCGCCATGCCGTAGGCGATGTAGCCGGCGAGGACCGGGATGAGGAAGCCGAAGGCCACCCCGCCGATCTGGAACAGCAGTGCGCCCCAGCTGTCGACCTGGGTCCAGGAGAAGTGCTCCATGACCGAGGGCGCCTTGTTGATCTCCCAGCCGCCGATCGCGAAGCCGAGGGCGAGCAGCAGACCGCCCGCGGCGACGAACGGGACCATGTAACTCACGCCGGTCATCAACCACTTGCGCAGCTTGGTGCCGTAGCTGTCACCGGAGTCGCCGGCCCGCTCGACAGGCGTACCGCCGCCCTGGGCGCTCGCGGTGACCTCGCCGCGCTCGGCCTTGCCGCGTACGTCGGCGATGAGCTGGGCGGGCTTGTTGATGCCGGCCTTGACGCCGACGTCGACGGTCGGCTTCCCGGCGAAGCGTTCCTTCTCCCGTACGGGTACGTCGTGGGCGAAGATCACGCCGTCCGCGTCGGCGATGGCCGCCGGGTCGAGCCGGGTGAACCCGGCCGAGCCCTGCGTCTCGACGACGAGTTCGACGCCCGCCTCCCGGCCGGCGTTCTCCAGCGACTCGGCCGCCATGTACGTGTGTGCGATACCGGTGGGGCAGGAGGTGACGGCGACGATACGGAACGGCCGCCTGCCCCCGCCGGTGCCCTCGTCCGTACCCGCACCGGTACTCGCACTCACACTCGTACTCGTGCCCGCGGCGGCTTCGGCGGAGGCCGCC
>NZ_AEJB01000255.1 GCF_000331005.1 Streptomyces turgidiscabies Car8 | reverse complement strand
GGGCCTGCGGTGGAAGGGTGCCGGGCGGGCTGAAAACGCGGGCCTGCGCCGAACTGCGCCCCGCCCGGCACCAGTTCACCCACGCCGCCCACACCGTCCACCCCCTTCGCCGGGATGATGATCCGGAAAAGTTGCTGCCCGGCGGCGGGTGGGGCGAGTGAACTGTCCGATCTCTCGTACAGTTTGCGCCGTGGGATCTATGCGCAATCCGGTCGGGCCGCTTCCCTCCTCCATCTACTGGCGACGGAGGGCCGTTCTGCTGTCCGTACTCGCCCTGTTGACGCTGGTGGTCATCTGGATCGTCGCTTCCGGCGGCGGAGGCGGCAAAAACGGTACGGACGGAGCCAACGGCAAGGATCCCGTGCAGACCATCACCCCGGGACCGTCCGGTTCGGGGCCCGCGATCAGTCAAGCCCCGGGCGGGCGCGACGAGTCGGGGAGTACGGACACCGGCGGCTCGGGCTCGGGTTCCGGCTCGGCGGGCTCCGGGAGTTCGGACGGCTCCGGCAGTTCCGGTGGTTCGGACGGGGCCGGCGCCTCCGGCGGCGGCAGCGGCTCCGCCGGCACAGGTGGCGGCTCCACCGGCACGGACGACGGCGTCAACGGCAGCGTAGGCACCGGAGATACCCTCCCGGCCGGTTCCACCCTGCCCAACTGCACCGCCGGTGTCGTCCAGTTGAGCCTGCGCAGTGTCCAGAACACGTACGCGCCCGACGAGACGCCCACCTTCCAGCTGGTCGCCAAGAACTCCTCCGCCAACGACTGCAAGATCGACCTCGGTCCGAAGGCGGCCGTCGTGACGATCACGCAGACGAGCAGCGACGACGACATCTGGTCCTCGTCCGACTGCCCCAAGAACACGGCAGGTCTGCTGTTCCGCGTCTCCGGCGGCGACAGCATCACGTACACCTTCGAGTGGGACCGCAAGGCGTCCGCCCCCGAGTGCGCCACCCCGAAGGCGGGCTCGGCGACGGCCGACACCTACCTCGTGGAGGCACAGGCGCAGGGCTTCCCGAAGGCCCAGACATCCTTCGTGCTCGACAAGGACTGACCAGGGCCGACAAGGATCGACAACGGCGGGCAAGGACCGACCAGTTACACGTACCGCTCCAGGATCGACGACTCCGCCAGGCGGGACAGGCCCTCCCGTACGCTGCGCGCCCGCGCCTCGCCGACGCCGTCCACCGTCTGGAGGTCGTCGACGCTCGCCGCCAGCAGCTTCTGCAGACCGCCGAAGTGTTCCACCAGGCGGTCGATGATCGCGCCGGGCAGACGCGGCACCTTCGCCAGGAGCCGGAAGCCGCGTGGAGAGACCGCCGAGTCGAGGGTCTCCGGTGAGCCGGTGTAGCCCAGGGCCTTGGCCACCGTGGAGAGTTCGAGCAGTTCGGCGTGGCTGAGCGCGTCGAGTTCGGCGAGCGCCTCGTCGACCGTGCGGGAGCGTTTGGCGGTCGGCTCGGGGACGTAGTCCCGGACCACCAGCTCGCGTTCCGGCTCCACGCCCGCGATCAGCTCGTCCAGCTGAAGGGTCAGAAGCCGTCCGTCGGTGCCCAACTCAAGTACGTACCCGGCGATCTCCGTCGCGATGAGGCGGACCATCTCCAGCCGCTGCACCACCGCCGAGACGTCCCGGACCGTCACCAGGTCCTCGATCTCCAGCGCGGAGAGCGTGCCCGCGACCTCGTCGAGGCGGAGCTTGTAGCGCTCCAGGGTCGCCAGGGCCTGGTTCGCGCGGGACAGGATCGCGGCCGAGTCCTCCAGGACCCGGCGCTGGCCGTCCACGTACAGCGCGATGAGTCTCATCGACTGGGAGACGGAGACGACCGAGAAGCCCACCTGCTTCGACACACGGTCGGCGGTGCGGTGCCGGGTGCCCGTCTCCTCGGTGGGGATCGTCGGGTCGGGGACCAGCTGTACGCCGGCCCGCAGGATCTTGGACAGGTCCGAGGAGACCACGATGCCGCCGTCGAGCTTGCACAGCTCGCGCAGCCGGGTCGCCGAGAACTCGACGTCCAGGACGAAACCGCCCGTGCACATCGCCTCGACGGTCTTGTCGGACCCGAGCACGATGAGTCCGCCGGTGTTGCCGCGGAGAATCCGCTCAAGCCCGTCGCGCAGCGCCGTACCAGGTGCCACGGCACTCAGTGAGGCGCGCATCAGGCCATCGGCGCCGGAGCTCCCACCGGACTTTCCGGGAGCTGCTGCCCGGTCGTTGGCTGCCACTGCACTCCTCCGGTCGCAGGTTCTTAGGCGCTCCCGTTTCGCACACGTTGTTCGTACGGACGGGCGAGACCTGCGCAAAGTCTACCGGCGGTCCTCGTCGTCCCGTGGGGCGTCTCGCCTACGCGACCTAGGGAGTACCCGCAGAGCCTCACCCATGTCGGCGACTTCGATGACTTTCATACCGGTGGGGATCTTGCCTGGGTCCGACGGGACAAGGGCGTGGGTGAAGCCCAGACGGCTGGCTTCGGCCAGTCGGCGCTGGACCCCCGTCACCCGTCTGACCTCGCCCGCGAGGCCCACTTCGCCGATCGCCACCAGGTTCTTCGGCAGCGGGGTGTCGCTCGCGGCGGAGGCCAGCGCGAGGGCGATCGCGAGGTCCGCGGACGGCTCGGCGAGCTTCACCCCGCCGACCGTCGCCGAATAGATGTCCCGCTTTCCGAGCGCGCTGATCCTGCCCCGTTGTTCGAGAACCGCGAGCATCATCGAGACCCGGGACGTCTCCAGGCCCGACGTCGTGCGCCGGGGGGAGGGGATCTGCGAGTCGACGGTGAGAGCCTGGACCTCGACGACGAGCGGGCGACGGCCCTCCAGGGTGACGGTCAGGCAGGTGCCCGGCACCGGCTCGGCACGCCGGGTCAGGAACAGACCGCTCGGGTCGGCGAGGCCCGTGATGCCCTCGTCGTGCAGTTCGAAGCAGCCGACCTCGTCCGTCGTGCCGTAGCGGTTCTTGACGCCCCGGACGAGACGGAGGCGGGCGTGCCGGTCGCCCTCGAAGGACAGGACCACGTCCACCAGATGTTCCAGGAGACGCGGGCCGGCGATCGCGCCGTCCTTCGTGACATGGCCCACCAGGAGCGTCGACATGCCGCGCTCCTTGGAGGCGCGGATCAGCGCCGCGGCGACCTCGCGGACCTGTGCCATGCCGCCCGCCGCGCCGTCGATCTCCGGCGAGGCCACCGTCTGGACGGAGTCGAGGATCAGGAGGGACGGTTTCACGGCGTCCAGATGGCCCAGCACCGCCGCGAGGTCCGTCTCCGCGGCCAGGTACAGGTGGTCGTCGATCGCCTTGATGCGGTCGGCGCGCAGTCTGACCTGGCTCGCGGACTCCTCACCCGTGATGTAGAGGGTGCGGTGCTCGTCGCTCGCCGACTTCGCCGCCACGTCAAGGAGGAGCGTCGACTTGCCCACGCCCGGTTCCCCGGCCACGAGGACCACGGCACCCGGGACCAGGCCGCCGCCCAGCACGCGGTCCAGTTCGGGCACGCCGGTGCTGCGGGCGGTGGCCTGGCGGACGTCGACCTGGCCGATGGGGACCGCGGAGGTGGTGACGCGGCCCGGCGCTGTCGTACGGACGGCGGGCGCGCCGTACTCCTCGACCGTGCCCCACGCCTGGCACTCGCCGCAGCGGCCGAGCCACTTGACCGTCTGCCAGCCGCACTCGGTGCAGCGGTAGGCAGGGCGGTCCTTCGCGGACTTCGTACGGGCAACCATGGGACGAACCGTATCCGGGACCACTGACATCACCCTCGGCGACCGGTGCCGGAAGCCGCGCTCCCGGCGTCAATCAGCCATGTCAGGTCGGTAACAGGCCACGGAATTCGGGGTTCCTGTCCCCTATTGAGGGATCGTTTCACCCGTACGGATTAAAAGTGCTCAAGGTGGCAGAAGGGGCCGTCGTAAGGCGCCTACGGTCGCACGGGTGATGAGCAGTAGTCCGGACACCCCGACCCGCAGCCCCGGCGCGCACCGGTCGCACCGTGAGGCGCGCGACCGGGCGGCGGGGCGCACGCTGGTCGAGCGCCCGCCCGCGCGCTACGAGCCCTATCTGGACGGCCTGTTCACCTACTGCCTCTCCGTCCTGTGCGACCACGACACGGCCACCGCCGCCCTCGGTGACGTCCTCGCGCTCGCGGAGCGCCGCAGCCCGCGAGGTCCGCGCGGGCCGGAGTCCGCCGGTGACCGCAGGGCCTGGCTGTACGCCCTGGCCCGCTGGGCCTGTCTGCGCAAGCTGGCCGAGGCCAAGCAGAAACGTCAGAGCACCCACGCGGCAGGACGGCGCGGAAAGCGCCCGCCGTCCACCGCCGCGTCCCAGGCCGCTCCCGACTCCGCCGCCGTCCCCGTCTCCGAGGAGGCACAGGAGGCGCACCGCCGCGAACTGGCCCAGCTCGCCTGGCCGGAGGCCGCCGGCACCACCCCCGAACAGCGCGAGGCACTCGAACTGGCCGTCCGCCACAAGCTCGCCGCCCACGAGGTCGCCGCCGTCCTGGGCCTGGAGGCCGTCGCCGCCCGCGACCTGCTCGCCTCCGCCGCCTGCGAGGTCGAACGCACCCGCGCGGCCCTCGCCGTCGTCGAGACCGGCACCTGCCCGAGCGTCTCCCGCCTCACCGGCGACCACCAGCTGGTGCTCAGCACGGCACTGCGCCGCGAACTGGTCCGGCATGTCGACGACTGCCCGCGGTGCCGCCGTACCGCCGAGCGAGCCGTCCCCGGCACCTGGCCCGGCACCAGCGTCCCGCCCGCCGAACTGCCCGTCCTGGAGGCGCCCCGCGCGGCCCTGCACCTCGCCATGGCGCACCTCCCACGCGCGCGGGCCGCCGCGCCGCGCTTCGACCGGCGCGGCTTCCCGATGGACCCCAAGGACCGTGCCGCCCGTAGGGACCGGCTACGCGCGCGTGCCGTCACGACCACGGTCGTCGCCACCGTGGTCGCCGCTCCCGTGTTCGCCCTGTGGGCGGCCTACCGCGGGGCGCCGACGGCCCGCGAGGGCGGCCCGGGGGACCGGTCGGCCACCGCGAGCGAGGCACAGCGCCAGGACATCCTCGACGGCGAGAGCACGGGTGGCGGCTACGAGAACGCGGGCAACGCCGGCAACGCGGGCAGCGGCCCCGCCAGCGGCCTCGTCAGGAAGGACCACGGCTCACCGGACGTCTCCGTGGAGGTCGTCAGCGTGGTCCCCGGCGCGAAGGAGAGCCCGGGCCTGCTCACCGTGGAGGCCTCCAGCGACGGCGACACCACACTCATCACCCTCACCGCGTCCGGGCACACCCCGGTGCACTGGACGGCGTCCACCGGGGCGTCCTGGCTGTACCCGAGCCGGTCGTCGGGAACGCTGCGGTCCGGCGAGTCGTTCACGATCAAGGTGTACGTCGATCCGCTGCGCGAGCCTGCCGGTCACTGGAGCGCGCGCGTGTCGATCGCACCGGCGGCGGCCGTCGTCTCCATCGAGGGGTACGGCACCGCGCCCACACCCCCTGAGCCGACCCCGGCGAACCCACCGGCCCCCGGTCCGCCCCGCCCGAGCCCGCCGTCCCCGGACCCCGACCCGACGAACTCGGAGCCCTCGGCGCCCGCGACCCCGCCCCCCAGCGACCCGCCACCGTCCTCGTCGCCGGACCCGGAGCCCACGCCCACCCCCACGCCGACGGCCTCCGTGACCTCGACCCCCGCCGACCCCGGCGGCTCGTCACCGCCCGTCGACAGCGCGACCCCGAGCCCCGCGACGGCCCCCTGAGCCCGCCGCGTCGGCGGAGACGGGGCCAGTTGGACGGGATCGGCGGACAGGATCAGCGGACGGGATCAGCCGGATGCGGAGCCAGCAACGGCAACTGCGAAGCCAGCCGCTCCTCACAGAGTTCGACCAGCCGGTCGTACCCCGCCTTGCCCATCAGCTCGACCAGCTCCGGCCGGTACGAGACGTACACCGGGTCCCCCGCGCCGTGCGCCGAGGTCGCCGACGTGCACCACCAGTGCAGGTCGTGGCCGCCCGGACCCCAGCCGCGCCGGTCGTACTCACCGATCGACACCTGGAGCACGCGCGTGTCGTCGGGCCGGTCGATCCAGTCGTACGTCCGCCGCACCGGAAGCTGCCAGCAGACGTCGGGCTTGGTCTCCAGCGGCTCCAGGCCCTCCCGCAGCGCCAGGATGTGCAGCGAGCAGCCCGCCCCGCCCGCGAACCCGGGCCGGTTCTGGAAGATGCAGGACCCCTGGTACGGCCGCGTCTGCCGCGAGCCCTCCTCGTCCTCCGAGGTCCAGCCGGACTCGGTGCCGATGTCGTGGTGCTGCCAGATGTCGGGCGTGAGACGCGCCACAAATCCGGCGACGCGCTTCTCGTCGTCCTCGTCGGAGAAATGGGCACCCAGCGTGCAGCAGCCGTCGTCCGCGCGGCCGGCCTGGATGCCCTGGCAGCCGCTTCCGAAGACGCAGTTCCAGCGAGAGGTCAGCCATGTCAGATCACAGCGGAAGACCTGCTCGTCGTCCGCCGGATCAGGGAACTCCACCCACGCGCGCGCGAAGTCGAGTCCCTTCTCGTCGCCCACCACCACCGGCTTCGGAGATTTCGCGGACCTCGGGGACTTCGCGGACTTCGCGGGGAGGGCTGACACTGCCGACTTGTCGGCCTTTGCCTTTTTCGTCTTGGGCACCCGTCCAGGGTAAGTCGCCGAAGCCCCCTTCCGGCACCGCTCCGGGGGCGGATCCGGTCGTGGCTGGCAGTAGCGTTCCGTACATGAGACTCGGTGTCCTCGACGTGGGATCGAACACGGTGCATCTGCTGGTGGTGGACGCGCACCCCGGCGCGCGCCCGCTGCCCGCGCATTCGCACAAGGTCGAGCTGCGGCTCGCCCAACTTCTCGACGATGCCGGAGCCATCAGCCCCGAGGGCGTCGACAAACTCGTCGCCGTGATCCAGGACGCGCTCCAGGCCGCCGAGGACAAGGGCGTCGTGGACCTGCTGCCGTTCGCCACCTCCGCCGTGCGCGAGGCCAGCAACGCCGACGACGTCCTCGCGCGCGTGCAGACCGAGACAGGCGTCGAGCTCCAGGTCCTCACCGGCTCCGAGGAGGCCCGCCTCACCTTCCTCGCCGCCCGCCGCTGGTTCGGCTGGTCGGCCGGCAAACTCCTCGTCCTCGACATCGGCGGCGGCTCCCTGGAGATCGCCTACGGCATGGACGAGGAACCCGACACCGCCGTCTCCCTCCCCCTCGGCGCCGGCCGCCTGACCGCGGGCTGGCTCCCCGGGGACCCGCCCGACCCGGACGACATCAGGTCCCTCCGTCGCCATGTACGCGCCCAGATCGCCCGTACGGTGGGCGAGTTCAGCCGCTTCGGCGCCCCGGACCACGTCGTCGCCACGTCGAAGACGTTCAAGCAGCTCGCCCGCCTGGCCGGCGCGGCCCGCTCCACGGACGGCCTCTACGTCCAGCGCGAACTGAAGAGCGAGTCCCTGGCGACCCTCGTCCCCGAACTCGCCTCCATGACGACAGCGGAACGAGCCGCCCTCCCCGGAGTCTCCGAAGGCCGGGCCAACCAGCTCGTCGCGGGCGCCCTGGTGGCAGAGGCCGCGATGGACCTCTTCGCCGTGAAAACCCTGGAGGTCTGCCCCTGGGCCCTGCGGGAGGGCGTCATCCTCCGCCGCCTGGACCACATGGGCACCCACATGGGCACGGAGTAGACCAACTCCGGTACTTCTCGAGTGACGTGGACGGCACATACCTAGGGGCGCGGGGAACGGCGCGACAAGCCACAACGAGCCTGCACCCGCCCAACAACCGATCCCCCTACGGCGACTGGGCGCCCCCGACCCACCCCCACTCGCACACCCCGTAACCTGTCCCCATGGCGGAGCCAGTCGTACGCATCCCGGATGCGAAGGTCGCGCTGTCCACGGCCTCCGTGTACCCGGAGTCGACGGCGACGGCCTTCGAGATCGCCGCGCGTCTCGGGTACGACGGTGTCGAGGTCATGGTCTGGACGGACCCCGTCAGCCAGGACATCGAAGCCCTGCGCAGACTGAGCGACTACCACCAGATCCCCATCCTCGCCGTCCACGCGCCCTGCCTCCTCATCACCCAGCGCGTCTGGTCCACGGACCCCTGGACCAAGCTCCAGCGCGCCCAGGCCGCCGCCGAGAAACTCGGCGCGACGACCGTCGTCGTCCACCCGCCCTTCCGCTGGCAGCGCCAGTACGCGCGCGACTTCGTCACCGGCATCTGGCGCATGGCCGACGAGACGGACGTCCGGTTCGGCGTCGAGAACATGTACCCCTGGCGCTACCGCGACCGCGAGATGCTCGCGTACGCCCCCGACTGGGACGTCACGAAGGACGACTACCGGCACTTCACGATCGACCTCAGCCACACCGCGACGGCCCGCAGCGACGCCATGGAGATGGTCGGCCTCATGGGCGACCGCCTCGGCCACGTCCACCTCGCCGACGGCAACGGCTCCAACAAGGACGAGCACCTGGTCCCCGGCCGCGGCACGCAGCCCTGCGCCGAACTGCTCGAACGGCTCGCGTCCACCGGTTTCGACGGCCATGTCGTCATCGAGGTCAACACCCGCCGCGCGATGTCCAGCGCCGAGCGCGACGCCGACCTCGCCGAGGCACTCGCCTTCACCCGCCTCCACCTGGCCTCGTCCGTCAGGGCCGTCCCCGGCGGGGGACCGCGCCCATGACCGACGCGGCCCCCCGCCGCCGGGGACGCCCCTCCCGTACGGACTCCGCGGACACCCCCGCCGCCCGCGACCGGATCCTGGCGGCGGCCCGTGAGGAGTTCGCCGAGCGCGGCTACGAGAAGACGTCCGTACGCGGCATCGCCAAGGCCGCCGAGGTGGACTCGGCCCTGGTGCACCACTACTTCGGCACGAAGGAGCAGGTGTTCGAGGCGTCCGTCGAGGGCGCCGTCGGCCCCCTCCTGAACGCCCCCGGCGCGATCACCGAAGGCCCCCTCGACAGCGTGGGGGAGCGGCTGGCCCGATTCTTCTTCGGGGTCTGGGAGAACCCGGCCACCCGCAAGGCACTGCTCGCGATCGTCCGCTCCGCCGTGAACAACGAGGTCGCGGCCGGAGCCTTCCGCCGCCTGATCTCCGCCCAGCTGCTGCGCCGCGTCGCCGCCCAGCTGGAACTCCCGGACGCCGAACTGCGCGCCGAGCTGGCCGCCGCCCAGCTCGTCGGCATCGCGATGCTGCGCTACGTCATCAAGGTCGAGCCCCTGGCCTCGGCGGACCCGGAGCAGATCATCGGGATGGTGGCCCCGGTGATCCAGACCCACCTGACGGCGACCCGCTAGCGGCCCGGGGCCATGACCCGAAAACCGAGACGCTCATCCCGCATTTCGGACGATGTGTCCGCCTGCTGGATAACCGGCGTAGGCTCGACGGAGTCATAACTCTCCGAAGTAGCGAGGCGAGCGAAGATGCCCGAGCTGAGGTCCCGCACAGTCACCCACGGCCGCAACATGGCGGGCGCCCGCGCCCTTATGCGCGCCTCCGGTGTACCGGGTGCCGACATCGGGCGGAAGCCGATCATCGCGGTCGCGAACAGCTTCACCGAGTTCGTGCCCGGCCACACCCACCTCCAGCCGGTCGGCCGCATCGTCAGCGAGGCCATCACCGCAGCCGGAGGCATCCCGCGCGAGTTCAACACGATCGCCGTCGACGACGGCATCGCGATGGGCCACGGCGGCATGCTGTACTCCCTCCCCTCCCGCGACCTCATCGCGGACTCGGTCGAGTACATGGTCGAGGCCCACTGCGCCGACGCCCTGATCTGCATCTCCAACTGCGACAAGATCACCCCGGGCATGCTGAACGCCGCCCTGCGGCTCAACATCCCCACGGTCTTCGTCTCCGGCGGCCCGATGGAGTCCGGCCGGGCCACGCTGGTCGACGGCACGGTCCGCACGCTCGACCTGGTCGACGCGATCTCCGACGCGGTGAACGAGAACATCTCGGACGAGGACATCCTCCGTATCGAGGAGAACGCCTGTCCGACCTGCGGTTCCTGTTCCGGCATGTTCACGGCCAACTCGATGAACTGCCTCGCGGAGGCCATCGGACTCGCCCTTCCGGGCAACGGCTCGGTCCTGGCCACGCACACGGCCCGCCGCGCGCTGTACGAGAACGCCGGCCGCACGGTGATGGACATCACCCGCCGCTACTACGAGCAGGACGACGAGACGGTCCTGCCGCGCAACGTCGCCACCTTCGCGGCCTTCCAGAACGCCATGGCGCTCGACATCGCGATGGGCGGCTCGACCAACACGATCCTGCACCTGCTGGCCGCCGCCCAGGAAGCGGGCGTCGCCTTCGACCTGGACGACATCAACGAGGTCTCGCGCCGCGTGCCGTGTCTGGCGAAGGTCGCGCCGAACGTCGCCAAGGACCGCACGTACTACATGGAGGACGTGCACCGGGCCGGCGGCATCCCCGCCCTCCTCGGCGAACTGCACCGCGCGGGCCTGCTCAACGAGGACGTGAACTCGGTTCACAGCTCATCCCTCGCGGACTGGCTGAAGACATGGGACGTGCGTGGCGGCTCCCCGTCGCCGGAGGCCCTGGAACTGTGGCACGCGGCCCCCGGCTGCGTCCGCTCCGCCGAGGCCTTCTCCCAGTCGGAGCGCTGGGAGGCCCTGGACACGGACGCCGCCGGCGGCTGCATCCGCAGCGCCGAGCACGCGTACTCGAAGGACGGCGGCCTCGCGGTCCTCAAGGGCAACCTCGCCGTCGACGGCTGCGTCGTGAAGACGGCCGGCGTCGACGAGTCGATCTGGACCTTCGAGGGACCCGCGGTCGTCTGCGAGTCGCAGGAGGAGGCCGTCGAGAAGATCCTCAACAAGCAGATCACGCACGGCGACGTCGTCGTCATCCGCTACGAGGGCCCCAAGGGCGGCCCCGGTATGCAGGAGATGCTCTACCCGACCTCCTTCCTCAAGGGCCGCGGCCTCGGCAAGACCTGCGCCCTGATCACGGACGGCCGCTTCTCCGGCGGCACCTCGGGCCTCTCCATCGGCCACGCCTCCCCCGAGGCGGCCTCCGGCGGCACCATCGCCCTCGTCAACGACGGCGACCGCATCCGCATCGACATCCCGAACCGCACGATCGAACTGCTGGTCACGGACGACGAGTTGGCGGCCCGCCGCGAAGCCCTGAACGGCGTCTACGCACCCGTCTCCCGCGAACGCAAGGTCTCACAGGCCCTGCGCGCGTACGCGGCGATGGCGACGAGCGCCGACAAGGGCGCGGTGCGGGACGTCTCCAAACTGGGCTGACCCCCTCGCACAGCTCCGTCCGAACGA
>NZ_AEJB01000253.1 GCF_000331005.1 Streptomyces turgidiscabies Car8 | reverse complement strand
CCGACCGGCAGTTCCGCGTTGAGCACCACGTCCGGGACGGGGAACTCGCTCACCCTCGCGCCCCGATCTGGGAGACGGCGGCGGCGGCCTGGCCGTGACGGATCAGCTCCTGTGCCATCTGCTGGCGCTGTTCCTCGGCCTGCCGAGCCTGCTCGGCGGCGACCCTCGCGGCCTCGGCCTGCTGCTCGGGGCTCATGCGGCCCACCCCGCGAACAGGTCGTCGGCCTCGGGGCCCTGCTCGTTGTCCTGGCGCTCGACGTCGTCCATGACGTCGTCGAGGCCGGCGGTCGGGGCGGGGACGCACTCGGAGCAGTGGATGGTGGCGATCCGTCCGCCGATCACGACCTTCGCGGCCTTGAATCCGCCGCAGTTGTCGCAGGTCGGGCGCTGGAAGCGGCCCACGGCAAGGACTTTCGGTCCCTCGTCCGGGGAGGTGCTGAGGTCGGGGTTCACGTGTGTGGTGACGGCACGCTTGGACCTGGGAAGATGACGCACTGGAGATCCCTCTCGGTGAGAACGGCAGGGGTGTCCGTGACCAGCCGGAGCAGCAACTCCGGCTCGGTCCGAGAGGGTCGGGGCAGCAACCCCGGCCCTCTTCGCTATTCCAGTAAGCCCCATCGAAGCTACGTTGTCAACAAGCTAAGAACGTGACTTCGTAGCTTGTTAGCTGTAAGGTCGTGGGACACGCGATCAGCGGGAGGGAAAGATGGGGCTCCAAGTGCTGGAACCACCACCGACGAGGAGAGGCGAAGTGCCCGATGAGCAGGAGCAATCGGCACCCGCGACCGAGGACAGGGTCCTCATTAGCGGACGGGTCCGAGCGTCCGTACGGCGGCGCATGAAGCTCTACGCGGCTGCCCACGACGTGAACCTGCAGGACCTCCTCGACGAAGCGCTCGACGAGTTCCTCCGCAACCGAAACGCCTGACCCGCACGACACAAAAGAAGGCCCCAGCGGTTGTAGGGACCGCCGAGGCCGAGACGCAGAGATATGGAGGTCTGTATGCGTCTGTCCCAGACTACGGCCGGAGTGCATCCGTCCTGGTCACAAGCAGCAGGAAACAGTCAGGAGGTTGACTGGTCGGCGACTCTTGACCGGATGGTGTCCGGCACCCCGGCATGGATCCTCAGCGTCACCGCCGGCGCGGTGGTCCTGGTGTGGCTCGGCCTGACGTACGTGGCGATCCGCACCGTGTGGCGGGCGTCCGAGCGGTCCCGGAAGCGGCTCGCCGAGGAGCGCCAGGCGGCGGTCGAGGCGGGCAAGGAGCCGGACAGCGGGCGGCGGCCCTCGCTGCCCAAGCGGCTGTACGTCATGGCCCTGTGCTCCATGAGCGTGTCGCTCTACGGCATGTGGGGCTTCGCCCGGGAGACGGCCCAGCTCCCCGAACCGTTCGCAATCGGGTTCCTCGCGGCGTTCGACCTGACGGAGCTGGTGCTGTTTACCCTGCTCTACAAGCGCGCTGACAAGGGCTGGACTACTCAGCTCCGTCTCATGCATGACCTGGCCTGGTGCCTGGTCGCCGTGTCCGCCACGGCCAACTTCATCCACGCCCCCAACGCGGCGAGCGCTCCGTTCATGGCGATCATGCCGATCGTCGCGGCGGTCGTCATCGAGCTGGAGTTCCGGGCGGTCATGAAGGGGGCGGAGCTCCCCGACAACGAGGCCAAGCCCGGTCCGGCCAAGCTCATCGGACTGCTGTGGACCAAGGGATGGGCGGCCCTCTTCGCCGGCCTCGACATCGACCCGGCCAGCAAGGGCGGGCAGGTCTACCGGGCGGCCCTGGCGAAGAAGGCGGGTAAGAAGCTGTTCCGGCTGCGGACCCTGCTGGAGGCGCACGACAAGCTCATCGCAGACAGGGAGGCCAAGCGGCGTCGCCTCACCACGGCGGTCAAGGAGCTGGAGCAGGCGCGCAGGGCGGCAACGACCGCCATGGATCGGGCCGACTTCGCCACCGACAGCAACCAGGCGCTCGCTGTGCTGCGCGGCCTGGGCGGGTGGACCGAGGTGGACGACGTCGCCACGGTCAGCTTCAAGGACCCGCTGGAGGTCACGGACTTGATGGAGCGGGTGGCCATCATGCCGGCGGCCAAGCGGATCGAGAACGCGGAGCGCGCGGCAGAACTGGAAGAGAAGGCAGAGCGCGCGGAAGCCGCGCGTCAGGAAGCCGAGAACGCTCGGCAGCGCGCGGAAGCCGAGATGCGCTCGGCGACCGAGGAGAAGGCTGCGGCTCAAACCGCGCGGCGGGAAGCCGAGGAGGCACTCACCAAGGCGGCCGAGGAGACCGAGCGGGCCAAGGCTGAGGCGGCGCGCGCGGAAGACGCTCGGGAACGCGCGGAAGCTGCGCGGAAACGCGCGGAATCCGAAATGACCGAAGACGCGCAGAATGTCGCTCTCCTCGCAGAGCGGGCCGAGGAGGAGCAGAAGAAGCTCACCGCGGCGGCCGAGGAGCTGGCCCGGGTGCAGGATCTGGTCGCCGACGCGAGCGAGCAGCGCCGCGTGGCTACGGGTGAGGTGGCCTCGATCCGCGAGCAGCTGCAGCGTCTGGTGAATGAGCGGGCGTCCGCCGAGGACACGACCCGCGCCAAGGCCGAGGAGGCTCGTCGGGTCGAGGGTGAGGTCGAGCGTCTGCGGTCGGCTCTCGTCGATGCGCAGAGCGCGGTCCGCGAGCACACCACGGCGGCCGAACGGGCCGCTGAGCTGCGGCGGGAGGCCGAGGGGAAGCAGCGCCTGGCGGCCGAGGAGGCGGCCCGCACGCGGGCTGAGGCCCGGGAGGCGGCGGAGCTGCTGGAGTCCCTGCGGCCCCAGCTGGCCGAGCGGCTCGGCGGTGAGGCCGAGGCGGTCGCGCTCGCTGCGGCGCCGGCCTTCCGCAGCCCGGACAAGCAGGCCGGTTGGGAGGAGTACATCGCGGCCGTGCGGGAGGGCCGGGAGCTCCCGACCTACAAGGAGCTGGCGGTGGTCTACGGCGTCTCGGAGGGCAACACGAGGAACTGGCTGATCGAGTTCGGCAAGAAGCGGGCCGCCATGATCGCCAACGGCGGTGCTCGGCAGTCCGAGGGCGCAACCGAGCGCCCGGAAAGCCTCCGCGCAGAGCCGAGCAGTGCGCGGCGGGAGCCGAGCGGCTCCCGCGCAGACGGTCACGAGCGGGCCGAGGATGCCGCGCAGACCCGTTCGATCAACGGCCAGCGTCAACCGGTCTGACGCTGTGTCAGCCGGTTTTGCTCGGAAAGTATCCACAGCCTCGCCGTTGCAGACTCGCCCAGCGGGGGTCATCCGATCGCCGTATGCGGCAAACCGAGCGCTTGCCGAGCGAACCTCCCCAAAAACGCGCAGGGGGATGTCCGACCCCGCGCGTACGGTGCCTCACAAGGTCATCGGCCCTGAAACGGACAGTGCCCCCGGGGGCGATTGCAGCGCCTACCCGGGGGCGGAACGAGACGACAGGAGAAGAGCACCCCATGATGTCCCACGCGAAGATTAAGGCCATGGAGCTGGCGGCCACACCGCTTCCGGGGCCGCCCGGCAGCGATCCGGCCACGGGCACCGGCAACCCGGCCCTCATCGACCACCTGAACAGCTTCAACCACTTCCTCATCAGCCCCGGCGGCATCGCGCTGGGCGTCGCAGCGGCGGCCACGCTGGGCGGCATCGGCTGGGCCTGGGCTCAGTTCAGCCCGCGTCCCGGGTTTGCCTCCAAGCGGGAGATCCGCGACGAGATGAGCGCCCGTCACGCCCGGGAGCTGATCCCGCAGACCCGTCCGAGCCTGGTCGGGCAGGAGAAGAAGGTCCCCGCCACGGCGTACGCCGTGCCGCTGGGCCGTCTGCGCTCCGGCGGTCTGCCCACCGGTATCTGGGGCACGCCGGAAGCGAACTACCTGATCCTGGCCCCGTCGAGGCAGGGCAAGTCCATCATCATCAACTCGATGATCTACCAGTGGGACGGTGCGGTCGTGCACACGTCGTCCAAGGTCGGCGACCACCTGGCGACCAAGGAACTGCGTGAACTGCTCGGCCCCGTATGGGTCTGGGACCCGCTGGGCCTGTCCGGCTCCGAGCAGCTCAACACCTTCCGCTGGGACCCGATCCGCGGATGTGAGGTGCGCGACGTGGCCATTCAGCGGGCCGCGTACCTGCTGTACGGCGCGCGCGGCGGCGAGAGCTCCGGCTCGGGCGTGGACGCGTTCTTCAAGTCCACGGCCTGCGAGGTTCTGTCGCGGTTCATGCACGCGGCTGCCCTCGGCGGGAAGACCATGATGGACGTCTACGCCTGGTCGCAGAACCGCAACGACCAGACGGCCGCGAACATCCTGAGCATGGCCGGCGCCCGGGACTGGGCGGAGCTCCTGGTCCAGCGTCAGCAGGTCGTACAGGGCACGGGTGACGGCATCTTCACGACGCTGTCCAACGCGCTCGGCTGGATGGCGAACCCCAAGGTCGCGGCCACGGTCCTGCCCGGCCCCGGTGAGCACTTCGACGCCGAGACCTTCCTGCTCAACCAGGGGACCCTGTACATGATCGGCAGCGACAAGCCGGGCAGCGTCGTCGCCCCGCTGTTCGTCATGTTCGCCGACTACCTGCGCTCGGTGACCATCGAACTGGGCAACAAGAACAGCTCCGGCCGGATGGACCCGCCCTGCCTGTGGGCCCTCGATGAGATCGCCAACATCATCCCGCTGCCCGTGGACAAGTGGATGCCCGACAGCGGCGGTCGCGGGATCACGCTGGTCATCGTCATTCAGTCGCGTGCGCAGCTGTACGACGTGTGGGGCGAGCAGCGCGGACGGATCATCTGGGACGACGCCAACGTGCGCATCTTCCTGCGCGGCATCGGAGACACGCAGGTCCGCAAGGACATCAGCGAGATGTGCGGCACCTACGAGAAGCAGCGCAGAACGACCACCACGAAGAACGGGGAGACCTCGACCAGCGTGGTCTCCGAGGACAAGCCGGTCATCACTCCCGGCCAGGTCTTCAAGCTCAACAAGCGCCAGTCCCTGGTCATCTTCGCCGGTTGCTCGCCGGTCATCACCCACATCAAGCCGCTGTGGAAGCGGAGCGACGTGAAGAAGCTGAC
>NZ_AEJB01000252.1 GCF_000331005.1 Streptomyces turgidiscabies Car8 | reverse complement strand
CCGACCTCACGCGTACACGCCGATATCCTTGATCACGGCAAACCCCAACCCGTACGCGCTCATCCCCCGCCCGTACGCCCCCACGTGCACCCCCGCCTGGGTCGACCCGGCGAGAACCCACCCGAACTCCGACTCCCGGTAGTGGAACGGCGTCGGCACCCCGTCGACCGGCAGGGACAACGTGGACCAGTCGTCACCGGCGAGATCGTCCGCGAGGACCCACGCCGTCTCGGTCTGCTGGTCCAGCCAGTCGTCGCGGAGGGTGTGGTCCATCTGGCCGGGCCAGGTGAAGGACAGCAGCCCCACCCCCGCCAGCCAGGCCGCCGACGAGACCGAAGTGGCCTCCAGCAGCCCCGTACCGTCCGCACTGCGCCGTACGGGGTTGGCGGCCACGGTGACCACCACCGCGAACCGCTCCTTGTCCTCCCCCATCGCCTCGTGCCGTACGGAGGGTTCGTCGCCGTGCCCGATCGAACCGTGCTCGACGGCACCGTCCGCCGCCGTACCCACCTGCATCAGCCAGCGCGGTCCCGTGAAGGCCTCGTCGAGGCCGTACCAAGGGAAGGGCGCCAGCAGATAGCCGTCGACCGTGCGCCGGGCGGAGGGGACCTGTTGTCCGCCCTCCGCGGCCGGCGCCTGCGCGCCCACCCGACTTGTCGTCTCCATGTACCCGGACGCCTCCTCGTTCTCGTCGGACCGGAGCGGCCCGCCCCCCTTCGGGCGGCGTTGTTCGCCCATGTACGGCCCCACAACAACTCGGCAGCATATCCACACCGATCCGGGCAGCAGGGAAAGCGCCCGGCGCGTGGGCCGCGCAGACGTCCGTATCGGGCCGTCCGGGGCCCGGTCGGAGTATGAATCACGTCACGCGCGGACCTACGAAGGCCGCGCGCCCACGACGGTCAGGTGGCGTCCGCGTCGAAGGGCGGGCGCTCGTCCGGCTCGGGCTTCTTCGTCATGTCGACGGTGCCACCGGAGGAACCGGAAGAACCGGAGGAGGAAGAGGACGACGAAGACGGGGACGAGTCCGACTCGCGGCTGTGGACCGCGTCCGTGACCTCGGCCATCTCCTTCTTCAGGTCGAAGCCGTTGCGGATCTCCTTGAGCCCCAGCTCGTCGTTGTCCAGGTGCTTGCGGATGAACGTCTTGGGGTTCAGGTCCTCGAACTCGAAGTCCTTGAACTCGGGGCCCAGCTCCGAGCGGATGTCCTGCTTCGCACTGTCCGAGAACTCCCGGATCTTGCGGATGGTGCGCGTGACGTCCTGGATCATCTTCGGAAGCTTCTCCGGACCGAAGACGAGCACGGCGAGGAGCACGAGCGTCACCAGCTCGAGCGGTCCTATGTCATTGAACACCTGAAGCTCCTTGCGATGTCCTCGGTCCTCGGCCCTCGGTGGTCCGTGCGGTCTTCGCGGTCTTCCGTGGTCCGGGCCGGTTCCACGGTACCCGGCCATCCTGTCCCACCGGTACCGTCCGAAGGGCCAAGAGTGGGTGTACGCCACCGGTTTTCCGGGATGTTTGCCTAATGGGAGCCGGTAGAAGGCCGCCGCCTGTGAAGTTTCTGTCAGTTGCCGCCGGAGGAGCCCAGCACGAGGGAGATCGTCCGTTCGCTGCCGCCGCGCACCAGGGACAGCTTCAGCCGGTCACCGGGGCGGTGGGCGCGGATCCTGACGATCAGTTCCTCGCCTGAGTGCACGCGCCGTCCGTCGACCCCGGTGATGACGTCGCCGGCCTCCAGGCCCGCCCGGTCGCCGGGGCCGCCGGTGGTGACCGCGGGCCCGCCGTCGTTGCCCTTGGTGCCCACGCGGGCACCGTCGCCGCTGTAGTCCATGTCGAGGCTGACGCCGATGACGGGGTGGGTCGCCCTGCCGGTGTTGATCAGTTCCTCGGCGACGCGCCTGCCCTGGTTGACGGGGATGGCGAACCCGAGCCCGATCGACCCGGACTGGGTGCCCTCCAGGCCCGAGGCGCCGTCGGCGGAGCGGATCGCGGAGTTGATCCCGACGACCCTGGCCTCGGCGTCGAGCAGTGGCCCGCCGGAGTTGCCCGGGTTGATGGACGCGTCGGTCTGGAGCGCGTCGACGTAGGACACGTCGCTGCCGTCCCCGCTCCCGCCCCCGGCGGTGATGGGCCGTTCCTTGGCGCTGACGATGCCGGACGTGACGGTGTTGGGGAGGTCGAAGGGCGCCCCGATGGCGACGACGGGATCACCGACCGCCACGTTGTCGGAGTTCCCGAGGACCACGGGGCGCAGTCCGTCGACTCCGCTCACCCTGACGACGGCGAGGTCGTATCCGCTGTCCCGTCCGACGATCTCGGCCTCGGCTGTCTCGCCGCCGCTGAACGTCACCGTCACCTTGCCGTCCGCGCCGGCGGCCTCGACGACGTGGTTGTTGGTGAGGATGTGTCCCCGGCTGTCGAGCACGAACCCGGTTCCGGTGCCCTCCGCTCCGGCGCCGCGCACATGCAGCGTCACCACGCTGGGCAGGGCACGCGCGGCGATCCCGGCCACACTGTCCGGAGCCCGCCCGAGGGACTCGTCCTTCGCGGCCTGCGACAGCTGAACCCGGTCGCCGTCCTCGTCGTGGCGCTCCAGATACGACCCGACGATCCCACCGACGCCCCCGGAGAGCAGCGCGAGCACCAGGGCTCCGGTGACGAGCCCACGCTTCCGCGCCCCCGGTCGGCCTCCGGCGGGGCCGGCCCCGTTCTGCTGGAGAGGGGAGGCGGTGCGAGCCGCCCAAGGGTCGTAGCGCCGCCAGGGGTCTTCGGCGGGCGTGAGCGGCTCCGCTACGGCCGTACCGTGCGCCGGGGTCACCTGGGCCGCCGCCGGGTGCTGGACGGGCGGAGCGGGCGCCCAGGGGCCGGGATGGCCGTACGGAGGCGTGCTGTGGGGATCGGCGGGGTCGGCATCCTGGACGGGCGGGGAGTCCGCCTCGACGGCGAGGGCGGGATCGGGCACGCCGACAGGCAGCGGAAGCTCGAAGTCCCCGTCGTTGCCGCCCCCGTTGCGCGTGGCGTCGCCGGCGTCTCCCTCGGCCTGGCCGGGCGTCGCCCGGGGCCGCTCCAACTCGAAGTCGCCCCCGATTTCAGCGCCGGTATCGGGCCGGGACTCGGCACCGGCCGGGTCCGACGCCTCCTGGCCGGGCGCCGATTCCCCGCTGGACCGGCTCCACCAGTTGGCCTTCGCGGGCTTCCCCTCGTTCATGCTCTCCCCACACCTGGCCCGCCCGACAGCTCGTCGGCGGTGTCCGCGGGGTCACTGACGCGGTGAACCACCGCTCCACCGACCGCTGTTGTGCGGACCGCAGATACGCGGCCCGCACCTCGGATTCAACCAGGTTCGTGGGGTCAGCGGACCGTGTCCTGCGTGGACGGGGACGGCGGGTAGGACGAGTCGGTCACCGGCGCCATGAGCAGACCCTGGAGCGCCACCTCGGGCGCCGTCGACCAGGAGGTCAGGGCGACCTGCGGGGCTTCGAGCGGGCGTATGAGCGGGGACAGCACCGCGGCGGCGGCCACCACCGGTGCGGTCAGCGGATGCATGGCCGCCCGCTCCCGGCCCCCGGAGGGTGGTGCCGGGATGCCCGGCAGCAGCGGCGCGGAGGCCTCCGTCGACGCCACCGGCGTCTGACCGAACGTCCCCTGCCCCATTCCTGGCGAGAACAGCGGACCGACGGAGCGGCGCCGCTGGCTGTCGGGCGCCGTCGAGGTCCCACCGCCCTGCGGACGCATCGGCGTCACATTGCTGCCGCCGGAGGTGCCCCGGGCGTCCGTCGTGTCACCGGGAACGCCCGTGGACACCCCGCCCAGCGCGATCGCCGCCAGCGACACCGCACCGGCGGCGGCGAACGCGAACCGCAGTCCGCGCGAGGACGACCGGTCGGCGTCATGACGGCCGACGTCATGGATACGGAAACCCCGGCCGGGGGCGGACGGGAGCACGGAGGTGTGCGGGCGGGCCGGAACGTACCCGAAGCCCTCCCCGTTCACCCCGAAGACTCCTGAGCCGGATCCCCGGCCTCCGGGGAACCCGGTGAGTCCGTCGGTGAATCCTCCCCCGCCCAGCGGTGAGCCGCCGGAGTCGGAATCACCTCCTCCGGGAAGGCCCTGCAGACGGGCCAGGAAACTCTCGGAGGGCGGTGGCGGGGCCATCTCCGCGAACACGTTCTTCAGACGGCGCTGCGCGTCGGCCTCGGACTTGCACTTCGGACAGGTGGCCAGATGCGCCAGGACGCGCTCACGCGTCTCATGACCGAGTTCTCCGTCCACAAGGGCGGAGAGGCGGTCTCCCAGATGCTGCTCGGCGAGCCGACGCTCGGCCGAGTACGGCCGTGATCCACTCACGCGCTCGCGCCCCCTCCTCCCAGCGCGGCCACCCGTGGCACCGCGAAGCGACGCTCGGCACGGGCCTCCGGAGAGCGGTGCGCGAGGGCCTTGCGGAGCTGGGAGCGGCCTCGGTGGATACGGGAGCGGACGGTGCCGAGCTTCACGCCGAGAGTCGCGGCGATCTCCTCGTACGACAGTCCCTCGATGTCACAGAGGACGACGGCGGCGCGGAACTCGGGCGCGAGGGTGTCCAGCGCCTGCTGGACGTCCGCGTCGAAGTGCGCGTCGTTGAAGACCTGCTGCGGGGACGGCTCGCGGCTGGGCAGTCGCTCGGCGGCGTCGTCGCCGAGGGCGTCGAAGCGGATGCGCTGCTTGCGGCGGACCATGTCCAGGAAGAGGTTGGTGGTGATGCGGTGCAGCCAGCCCTCGAAGGTGCCGGGCGTGTACGTCGACAGCGAGCGGAAGACGCGGACGAAGACTTCCTGTGTGAGGTCCTCGGCGTCGTGCTGGTTGCCGGTCAGGCGGTATGCCAGGCGGTAGACGCGGCCGCTGTGCGTGCTGACGATCTCCTCCCACGAGGGCGGAGTCCACGCCTGCCCGTCCGCGTCGGTGGAGAAGGTCGCGGTCTGGGCTCGGTCAGCGGCGTGGCTCGGGTCAGCAGCAGTGTTGTTCACGGATTTCGGCCTACCCGCTGATCCGAGAAGGCGCCTCAGCGCCCCTCCCCGATCCACAGGCGCAGCCGCACCTCCCCTGTCGGCTCTGGTGGTGTCCAGTGGAGCCCCTACCATAGCCACCTCGCCCGTTAGCTCCGGATAAGCGGTTTTACGAGGAATTGATGTGCGCGGAGCCGGGTCACACGGCCGCGTCAGTACCTGCACGGCGTTGCCGTTGTTCTCGGTGTCACCGGTGTTCTGGTCCATCCGCTGGTCCCCCATGTCTCACCCTGTCTGCCCCACCTCGTCCCGCACCCCTCTAAACGACTGGTCCCATCTGCGGGTTCCCGAGCTCAACGGATACAGTCACGCCCAGGCAACTGCGGGGACAGGAGAGGGTCATTACCGGCAACCGGCAGACGAGCTGGGCGTTCGCCGACGCCTTTGTCGCCGAGGACGAGGCACTGCGCTGGGCCCGTGACCGGGCCCGCGAGGCAGGGCTGCGCTCGGTGGCGCCCAGCACGGGCGCCGCGCTACGGCTGCTGGCCGCCTCCGTGGACGCGAAGGCGGTGGCGGAGATCGGAACCGGGACGGGCGTCTCGGGCATGTATCTCCTGCACGGCATGCGCCCGGACGGAGTCCTGACGACGGTCGACCCCGAGCCGGACCACCAGCAGTTCGCCCGCCAGGCCTTCCGCGCGTGCGGCTTCGCCAGCAACCGCGCCCGTTTCATCCCGGGCCGCGCCCTGGACGTGCTGCCCCGGCTCGCGGACGCGGGCTACGACCTCGTCTTCTGTGACGGTGACCGGCTGGAGAGCCTGGACTACCTAGCTGAATCGTTGCGTCTGCTCCGTACGGGTGGTCTGGTGGTCTTCGAGGGCGTGTTCGCCAACGGCAGGACGGTCGATTCGGGGCCGCAGCCGACCGAGGTCATACGGCTGCGGGAGCTGCTGCGCGCGGTGCGCGAGAGCCAGGAACTGGTGCCGTCCCTGCTGCCTGTGGGCGACGGCCTACTGTGCGCGGTCAAGCGCTGAGCGGTCCTGCCGACTTCGGCGCACGGCGGGCAAAACAGTGCCCCGGCGCCGTAGGTTCACGATGCCGGGGCAGCTGAAAGGGTATGGACGCGTCCGCTCGCGTCAGCCGACGACCTTCTTCAGGGCATCGCCCAGAGCGTCGGCCTCGTCAGGGGTCAGCTCGACGACGAGTCGACCGCCGCCTTCGAGCGGAACGCGCATGACGATGCCCCGCCCCTCCTTTGTCACCTCGAGCGGGCCATCGCCCGTCCGCGGCTTCATGGCCGCCATGCTCGTTCCCCTTCCTGAAACCAGCTCATCGTCGCCGACGGCCCCTTAGGAGGGCACGCGCATCCCCTCATGGGACGCACGTCACCGGCATCGAACACATTGCTTCCCAGCCATTATCCCGCATCTCAGGACCCTATGACCAACATCAGTCGGCATCGCTTGGGCAACGCGCGCGATCAAAACCACTCAATTCGGCGATGTGACTGCGATACTTCGCCGCCGCGCGGACTCCCGGCCGTCCGCTGCCGAGCCGCAATTCTTTGACGCAGGTCACATGACCGGCCCTCTCCTCGGCGCGTGATCTCCGCCATGCTGTCATGGGACGAGTACGTACTGATCAGTACGCAGGACGACGCAGCCGCGACACCGGAGGGGACCCCCATGGCCGACACCGTGCTCTACGAGGTGCACGACGGGCTGGCGACGATCACACTGAACCGCCCCGAGGCGATGAACGCGCTGAGCATCGCGACCAAGGTCGCACTCCGGGAGGCGGTCCAGGCGGCGGCCACGGACGACGCCGTACGGGCGGTACTGCTGACCGCCGCCGGTGACCGGGCGTTCTGCGTGGGCCAGGACCTGAAGGAGCACATCGGGCTGCTGGCCGCCGACCAGGAGGCCGGCACGGGCGAGACCATGACGACGGTCCGCGAGCACTACAACCCCGTCGTGCGGGCGCTGACGAGCATGCCCAAGCCGGTGGTGGCGGGCGTGAACGGCGTCGCGGCCGGCGCGGGCTTCGGTTTCGCGCTCGCCGCCGACTACCGGGTCGTCGCGGACACCGCGGCCTTCAACACGTCGTTCGCGGGCGTGGCCCTCACCGCCGACTCGGGTGTCTCCTGGACGCTCCCGCGCGTGGTCGGCCCCGGCCGGGCCGCCGACCTGCTGCTGTTCCCGCGCAGCATCAAGGCGCAGGAGGCGTACGAACTGGGCATCGCGAACCGGGTCGTCCCGGCGGCGGACCTGCGGGCCGAGGCCGAGAAGACGGCACGGGCGCTGGCGGACGGCCCGACGGTCGCGTACGCGGCCCTCAAGGAGGCCATGGCGTACGGCTTCACCCACTCCCTCAGCGAGACCCTAGAGAAGGAGGACGAACTGCAGGCACGCGCGGGCGCGTCGGAGGACCACGCGATCGCGGTGCGGGCGTTCGTCAACAAGGAGAAGCCGAAGTTCCTGGGGCGTTAGTCCGTGGGCCGGAGCACTGCCGGGAGCGTCCCCCACGCGTCCGACGCGTCCCCTATGGGGCGCTCCTGGCCACGCACGTCTCCAAGTGGTCGTCCACCAGCCCGCACGCCTGCATCAGCGCGTACGCGGTCGTGGGGCCCACGAAGCGCAGGCCGCGCTTCTTCAGAGCCTTGGACAGCGCGGTCGACGCGTCGGTGACGGCCGGTACGTCGGCGAGGGTGCGGGGAGCCGGCCGGGAGGCCGCGTCCGGGGCGTGGGACCAGATCAGCTCGTCCAGGTCCCCCAGGGCCCAGTCGGCCAGCACGCGCGCGTTGGCGATCGTCGCGTCGATCTTCGCGCGGTTGCGGATGATGCCGGCGTCGGCGAGGAGCCGTTCGCGGTCGGCGTCCGTGAAGACCGCGACGGACGAGATCTTGAAGTCGGCGAAGGCGGTACGGAAGCCCGCCCGGCGGCGCAGGATGGTGATCCAGGAGAGGCCGGACTGGAAGGCCTCCAGGGAGAGCCGCTCGAAGAGGGCGTCGTCGCCGTGGACCGGGCGGCCCCACTCCTCGTCGTGGTACGCCACGTAGTCCTCCGTGGACAGCGCCCAGGGGCAGCGCAGCGCCCCGTCGGGGCCGGCCAGGGCCCCGCCTGCGTCGCTCACTGCTCGTTCCCCTCGACCGGCTTGTCCATGGTGATCCGGGGCGCGGCCTGGGCGCCGGCCAGCGCGGACTCCAGGTCGGTGATACGGGCGTCCCGCTCGGCGAGTTCGGCGCCGAGGCGGGTGAGGGCGTCGTCGACGTCCGACATGCGGTAGCCGCGGGCCGCGAGCGGGAACCGGAGGGACTCGACGTCGTCACGGCCGACCGGGCGGTCGAGCGGGAGGAGGTCCTGGAGCTGCTCGGGAGCGGCCTCCGGCAGGACGGCGCTGTCACCGCCGCCCACCACGGCCAGCGTCACCGCGGTGACCACGACGGCGAGCGCGACGACCAGGAACAAGAACATCAACATCGCTGGGTCCCCACGGGATTCGGACGGATCGGGTTGATCGGAACTGCGGCGCCTGATGCGGCAGGGTCCGATCGTGCCATGCGAGTCTGGCAGTTAGGGTCGCAGGCGGCCGAATACAGGGCTGATTGCCTGGCCGGGCACAGGAACGCACGGGGAACCGTACGGGGAAACGCACGAGGAGAGGTCACAGGCGATGCTCAGACTGGGTGGGCGTGAGTTCGGCGCGCACGAGCCGGTGATCATGGCGATCGTGAACCGGACCCCTGACTCGTTCTACGACCAGGGGGCCACCTTCCGCGACGAGCCGGCGCTCGCGCGCGTGGAGCAGGCGGTGTCGGAGGGCGCCGCCATCGTCGACATCGGCGGCGTGAAGGCGGGCCCGGGCGAAGAGGTGACGGCGGAGGAGGAGGCGCGGCGGACGGTCGGCTTCGTGGCGGAGGTACGGCGCCGCTTCCCCGAGGTGATCATCAGCGTGGACACCTGGCGGGCCGAGGTGGGCGAGGCCGTCTGCGAGGCCGGCGCCGATCTGCTGAACGACGCGTGGGGCGGCGTGGACCCGCGCCTCGCGGAGGTCGCGGGACGGTACGGGGTGGGGCTGGTGTGCACGCACGCGGGCGGTGCGGAGCCTCGGACACGGCCGCACCGGGTGGCGTACGAGGACGTCATGGCCGACATCCTGCGGGTGACCGTCGGGCTGGCCGAGCGGGCGGTGTCGCTGGGCGTGCCGCGGGAGTCGGTGATGATCGATCCGGGGCACGACTTCGGGAAGAACACCCGGCACAGCCTGGAGGCGACCCGGCGGCTCGGGGAGATGGTGGAGACGGGATGGCCGGTGCTGGTGTCCCTGTCCAACAAGGACTTCGTGGGCGAGACGCTCGACAGGCCGCTGAAGGAACGGCTGGTGGGGACGCTGGCGACGACGGCGGTGTCGATGTGGCTGGGGGCGCGGGTGTACCGCGTCCACGAGGTCGCGGAGACCCGGCAGGTCCTGGACATGGTGACGTCCATCGCGGGCCACCGGCCCCCGGCGGTGGCGCGACGGGGGCTGGCGTAGGGATTCCTTCGCCCCCAAACCCCCTGTCGCGCTGGACGCGCTCGTCCTCGAACGCCGGACGGGCTGAGAGCCAGCCCCTCCGGCGACGAGGATTCCGCTCAGGCCAGCGCTAGCGCCCCGCCTCCTTGGACACCAGTGCCACCGCCTCGTCCACGTCGTCCGTGACGTGGAACAGCATCAGGTCCTTCTCCGACGCCTTGCCCTGGGCGATGAGCGTGTTGGTCAGCCAGTCGACCAGACCGCCCCAGTACTCGCTTCCGAACAGGACGATCGGGAAGCGCGTGACCTTCTGCGTCTGGACGAGGGTCAGCGCCTCGAAGAGTTCGTCCAGGGTGCCCAGGCCCCCGGGCAGGACCACGAAGCCCTGCGCGTACTTCACGAACATCATCTTGCGGACGAAGAAGTAGCGGAAGTTCAGGCCGATGTCGACGTAGGGGTTGAGCCCCTGTTCGAAGGGCAGCTCGATGCCCAGCCCCACCGAGACGCCCTTCGCCTCGCACGCGCCCTTGTTGGCGGCCTCCATCGCGCCCGGGCCACCGCCCGTGATCACCGCGAACCCGGCCTCCACCAGGCCCCGTCCGAGCCGGACGCCCGCCTCGT
This sequence comes from Streptomyces turgidiscabies Car8, assembly GCF_000331005.1. Lineage (GTDB taxonomy): Bacteria > Actinomycetota > Actinomycetes > Streptomycetales > Streptomycetaceae > Streptomyces > Streptomyces turgidiscabies. The sequence continues at coordinate 3,198 of NZ_AEJB01000252.1, read as the reverse complement.
ACTCCGGGGAGTCCGCCTTCGTCCGCGCCGAGCCGAACACGCTGATCGCGGGCGGGAGTTCGGCCAGGGTGCCGAAGCCCTCGATGAACTCCGACTGGATGCGCAGCACCCGCCAGGGGTCCGTGTGGACCCAGTCGGAGGGGCCGCCCGCGTCGAGGAGACGCTGGTCGGTCGTGCTCGCCTGGACCTGCTCGCGCCTGCGCAGCACCGGTCCGAGCCGCTGCTCCTCCGGGGGTTGCTTCTTGTCCTCGGGGTTGCCGGTAGCCATGGCCGCTCCCTTCCTCCACCTACTGTCGTTCCACCTCAGCGTAGATCTCCGCCGGTTACGGGCGGGGGACGTGAGGATGTCCGCCGTGAAGCGCCGCTTCCCGACGGCCGCGGAACCCTTGCCGGGTCATGACGTCAGCCAGGCCCTCAGCCGTTCCTCACCCGCCAGGATCTTTCCGGTTTCCACCCGTTCGTCCCGCTTGTGCGCCAAGTGCGGGTTGCCCGGGCCGTAGTTGACCGCGGGGACGCCGAGCGCGCTGAAGCGCGACACGTCCGTCCAGCCGTACTTGGGCTGCGGGGTGCCGCCCACCGCCTCGATGAAGGCCGCCGCCGCGGGGTGGGAGAGACCGGGGAGGGCCGCGCCGCTGTGGTCGTCGACGACGAACTCCGTGACCCCGCAGTCCGCGAACACCTCCCGTACGTGCGCGAGGGCCTCGGCCTCCGAACGGTCGGGCGCGTAGCGGAAGTTGACCGTCACCACGCACTCGTCGGGAATGACGTTGCCCGCCACCCCGCCGCCGATGCGGACGGCGTTCAGCCCCTCCCGGTACTCCAGGCCGTCGATCACCGGGTAACGCGGCTGGTACGAGGCCAGCTTGGCCAGGATCGGCGCCGCCGCGTGGATCGCGTTGGAGCCCATCCAGCTGCGCGCGGAGTGGGCGCGCTCCCCCGACGTCTTCAGCAGCACCCTCAGCGTGCCCTGGCAGCCGCCCTCCACCTGGCCGTCGGACGGCTCCAGCAGTACCGCGAAGTCGCCCTCCAGCCAGTCCGGGTGGGCCTCTGCCACGTGCTTGAGGCCGTTCAGCTCGGCCGCGACCTCTTCCTGGTCGTAGAAGACGAACGTCAGGTCCCGGTTCGGTTCCGGCACGGTGGCCGCGATCCGCAGTTGCACCGCGACCCCCGACTTCATGTCGCAGGTGCCGCAGCCCCACAGGACCCCGTCGTCGTCCAGCCGTGACGGCACGTTGTCGGCGATCGGGACCGTGTCGATGTGGCCGGCCAGGATCACCCGCTGCTCGCGGCCCAGGTTCGTCCGGGCGACGACGTTGTTGCCGTACCGCTCGACCGTGAGGTGCGGGAGGGCGCGCAGGGCGCTCTCGATCGCGTCGGCGAGGGGCTTCTCGCTGCCGCTCTCCGACGGGAAGTCGACGAGCCACGCGGTCAGGCGAGCGGCGTCCAACGTGAGGTCAAGCGGGGTATCGGCCATGCCGACGACCCTAACTCGCCGTCCGGCCGCCCCACCGCGCACCGCCCCTCCATGCGGGCCGCACTCCCTACTCTCCAGTACCTTGTACGGATGCCGGAGCCGTCCCCCACTCGCACACGTCGTGGCCGCCTTCTCCGCCGTGGGGCGTCCTTCGTGGTCCTGCTCGCGGTGGCGGGCTATCTCGCGGTGCAGTACGTCACCGGCGGCACCGGGGATCCGGCCTGCGAGGTCGTCTCGGCGGGCGGTGACGGGGCCGCGTACGAGTTCACGCCGGAGCAGGCGGTCAACGCGGCGACGATCACCGCGGTCGGCACCACGCGCGGGCTGCCCGAACGGGCCGTCGCCATCGCGCTGGCGACCTCCCTCCAGGAGTCTGGGCTGCGCAACATCACCCATGGCGACCGGGACTCGCTGGGCCTGTTCCAGCAGCGGCCCTCGCAGGGCTGGGGCACGGCGAAGGAGATCCTGGACCCGACCTACTCGGCGGGCGAGTTCTACGACCATCTCGTCAAGGTCTCCGGCTATGCGCGCCTCCCCCTCACGGAGGCCGCGCAGCGCGTGCAGCGCAGCGGCTATCCGGAGGCGTACGCGAAGCACGAGCAGGACGCCACACTGCTGGCGGCGGCCCTGACCGGCCGCGCGGCGGCCACCCTGACCTGCGAGGGCCGCCCGGAGACCACCCCGGCCGGCGGCACGGACGCCGTGCGGGCGGCGCTCGTACGGGACTTCGGCCGCGACGTGCTCGCGGTGGCCGTGGCCGAGGTGGGCCGGAAGGCCGCCGCCACCCCCACTCCCGCCCCCACCGCGACGACGGCCACCGACCGCCGGACCGTGACGCTTCCGGTGTCCCCGGACACCGACCGGGCCGCCGGGACGACGGTCCGCGAGCGCGGCTGGCAGCTGGCGCACTGGGCGGTGGCCAACGCCTCCGCGCTGCACATCGAGAACGTCACGTACGCGGGCCGCCGGTGGACGGCCGGAAACACCGACAGCGAGTGGCGGCCGGTCGGGACGGCGAAGGGCTCGGGCGGGGGCACGGACGCGGTCCGCATCGTCACCACCCAGTAGTACGGACAGGGGTACGGGGTGTCACCCGCGAGGGTTACCCCTGCCGCATCGCGGTGGAAGTCTGCGCGGGTTTTCGCCGAGTCGCTCCCCCATCCGCGCACTGTCCGTCAGAACCCTTGCGAACAAAGGGCTGTAACACGTCACAAGGATTCACCCGACTTTCGGACCGGGTGGCCTTTGCCCGTTTTTATCCGCAGCCGATAATGCGACGCATTGCCAACTCTTTACGTTGGGGCGCCGCAACCTTCAGGGGGCTTCGAGCGGTAATCACTGCGTCCGAGTCCGGACGATCAACAGTCAACCGAAACTCAGGAGCAACATGTCCCTCCCCCTGACCCGCCGGATCGCCCGTGCAGCGCTGCTCGTCGCGGCGGGAGCGGCAGCCGGGGTCGGTGCGGCCGGCGCCGCCAGCGCGGCGCCCGCCACCCCGAGCCTGGGCGGCCTGACCGCCCTGGACACGGCGAGCGCCACCGACGCGGTCACGAAGTCCGTGCCCACGCCCGGCGCCGACCTCCTCGGCGGCGCCGCGGAGACGGCCACGAAGGGTGGCCTGCCGACGGACGCGCTCCCCACGCAGGGCCTGCCCGGCGCCGGCCAGCTGCCCCTGCAGAGCCTGCCGCTGGGCTGACCGAGCAGCGGTGACCAGGTGATGGCGG
>NZ_AEJB01000251.1 GCF_000331005.1 Streptomyces turgidiscabies Car8 | reverse complement strand
GACGGTCCGGCCGCAGCCGGCGGCGCGTCTCGGTGCCGTAGACGGTGTGGGCGGCGGTGCCCGCCAGGACGTGGACCACGGCCGGGTCGGCCTTGAGGCTGGCCGCCGCGGCGCGCAGGCGCTCGGTGTCGTCGGCGCGGTGGGCCCGGTCCTGGACGCGCAGTTCGGTGGCGCCCGTCGCGACCGCCCGCACGGTGTTGGTCTGCGGGTCGACGGTGACCTCGACCTCGACACCCTCGGCGGCGGCGCCCTGGGCGACGACCGCCCGCTCCGCCTCGGCGCGGACGGCGAGGATCTGCTCCTGCGTGGCGCCGGGCACGATCCGCTCGATCTGTTCCCGTACGAGTGCGAGGGCGACGCCGATGGGGCTGATGACCTCGTTGTGGCGGGCGATCCGGCCCTCCATGCCGCTGGTGCGGGCGAGGTGCGGGGTGACGGTCGCGGCCCCGCCGCCTCCGCCGACGAGGACGGCGGTGTCCTTGTCGAGGCGGTAGTCGCGCATCACGGCGTCCACCACCTTCCTCACCTGGGCGACGCCCGCGTCCAGGATCCGGGTGGCGGCGGTCGCGACATCGGTGCCGAGTACGGCGGCCAGCGGCGCGACCGCTGCGCGCGCGGTCTCCGGGTCGCAGCGGGCGAAGTCGCCCTCGGGGACGAGGCCGAGGGCATTGGCGGCGCACGTCATGGTGACGGCGAACCGGCCCTCCGCCGTGTCGAGCACGGCGTAGTCGGCGGGGTCGCCGGCCAAGGGCCGGACGGTGGCCACGGTGGCGTCGCGCAGCTGCTCGGGGGAGGCGAAGCAGGCGTACGGCAGCCCCGCGATGTGGGCGCTGCGCGGCCCGACCCCCGTCACCCGGCCGTCGCCGATCCGCACCATGGAGCCGCCGCCGACGCCGACCGTGCGCACGTCGAGGGCGCTCAGGTACGAGGTCCTCCCGAGGACGGTGGCGTGCCGGACGGCGACCTTGCCGCTCCGGACGACGCTGATGTCGGTCGACGTGCCCCCGGTCTCCAGGAACACGCCCTCGCTCACCCGCTCCCGCATCAGCGCGCCCGCGACTCCGGCGGCAGGCCCCGACAGCACCGTCAGCAACGGTCGGCGGCGCATCTCGTCCAGGGCCATCACGCCGCCGTCGCAGCGCATCACCATCAGGGGCGCGGTCACGCCCGCCTTGGTGACGGAGGCGTCGACGAGGTCGGCGGTGGCCAGCATGCGGGGCAGGATCGCCGCGTTGACGACGGCGGTGCGGGTGCGTTTGTGCAGCCCGTACAGCGAGGTGATCTCGTGCGCGCCGGTCATCGGCAGTCCGTACGGCCGTGCCGCGTCCAGGACGGCCCGCTCGCCCTCGGGACGGTCGACGCTGAACGGCTGGCTGGCGACAAGGACGTGAGCGCCCTTCTCCGTCAACTGCTCGACGGCACGGCGGACTTCAGTCGCGTCGTGCGGGTCGGAGACATGGGCGTAGACCAGCGGAAGCCTTTTACCGGGGGCGAGTTCGAGCTTGGCGAACGAGGCGAGGCGGCGGGTGAACACCGTCGAGGGGCCGGACCCGATACCGATCAGTCCGACCGTCGCCACGTCGCCCTCCAGGAGGGCGTTGGTGGCCTGCGTCGTGCCGTGCGCCAGGAAGGCGATGTCGGCGGCGGCGCGACCGGTCTGCTCCAGGAGCCGGCCGAGCGCCTCGACGATGCCGTGTGCGACACCGTCCGCGTGACGGTGGCTGGTCGGGACCTTGACCTGCCCCAGGAGTTCGAGGGTCGTGGCATCCACAGCCACGGCGTCGGTGAAGGTTCCGCCCACGTCGATGCCGACGCGGATGCGGGGTGTGTTCATGTCAGGGCACCTCCTTTGTACCGTCCGTGTGCTTCGTGCGTATGCGTGTGTGCGGCGTACAGCAGCCGCGACGTCTCAGTAGCCGCGAACGTCCGGCCAGTGGCGCTGGACACCCTCGCGGTCGAGGAGCCGCGCGAACTCCCCGAACCGCTTGTCGTCGGCCTGCACCTGGTGCGGCTCGACGTCCTCGGCCACACAGTGCGCGGCCAGTGCTCCGGCGACCTCGCCGACGTTCCACTCCACCGGGTGGAGCCGGTAGCAGCCGTTGGTGATGTGGGTGGTGCCGATGTTCTTGCCCGCGGGGAGCAGGTTGCGGACCCGGCGTGGTACGAGGGCGCCGAGCGGGATCTCGAACGGCACCGACCCGATGTCGACGTAGTTGTCGCCGCCGGTCGAGGGATGCAGGTCGATGCGGTACCCGCCCACGCCTACGGAGTCCCGGTGCCGGGTGCCGCCGTACGGCCCGACGACGTCGATCGCCACGTCGTGCTCGGTGACGGTGGTGACGGCCTTGATACGGCGGGACTCGCGGACGTACGCCGACTTGGCCAGGCCGTCCGCCGTACCGGTCACGTCCGGGCGGATCCTGAGGCCCGGGAAGCCGGTGCCGCCGTCCGGGCGTGGCGCCTCGGTCTGCAGCCAGTACAGCAGCGACAGCGACAACTGCCGTGCCCCGCGCAGCGCTTCGGCCTCCTGGCCGATGTAGGGCTTGAGCCAGTAGTCGTTGAGCGGCCAGTTGACGAGGGTGATGTCGGAGTCGAAGGCGCCCGGCGAGTGCAGCTTGCGGGCGAGAATGCGGCGGAAACCCCACAGCTCCTTGTCGCCGGCGTCGGCGCTCTGGTCGGCGGAGACACCGAGCGGGTCGAGTTCGGGATTCGGTACGAAGGTCCGCGGCACCGGCTCCAGTGTGCGCGGGTCGGGCGCCTCGAAGCCGAGCAGCGGACCGGGCCAGAACGAGGGCCGGTAGTCTCGCCAGAAGCCGAAGTCGTCCGGGCGGTCGATCGTGTGGTTCTCGCCCTCGTGGTGGGAGAGCGCGAAGCAGACCGTGATGCCCTGCTGGTTGAGGGGCTGGGCCTCGTCCGGGGCGTGCGGCTCGTCGAACTCGGCGCGTGCCTCCGCCCCGTTCGCGTGCTCGACGCCCGCGAGGTGGAGGAGTTCGCCCGTCTCGGTGGCGTCCAGGACATAGCACGCGGTGAGGGTGTGACGCGTTCCGTCGCGCAGGTCCTCCAGGGTCACCGCCCGCAGGACATCGCCGTCGGACTCGGCGGAGACCGGCCGGTGCTCGGTGAGTACCGTCAGCCGGCCCGCCGCCCGGTGGGGCGCGAGCATGCCTTCCAGGACGGCGAGGGCGACCCTCGGCTCGTGGCAGAGCTTGCTGACGCGGCCCGCTCCCGGGTTGAGGTCGGTGAGCGCCAGGGCCTCGGCCCGCAGCGGATACCAGTGGCGGTAGTACCGCCGGATCTCCTCTCGGAGCCGCCGGTACGTGGCGGTCGTACCGAACCGCTCCACCCACGGGTGCTCGTCGGGCGGGACGGCCTGGCTGGTGAGCTGGCCGCCGATCCAGTCCGTCTCCTCGGTGAGTACGACGCTGCGGCCCGCCCGGCAGGCGGCGAGCGCGGCGGCCACGCCACCGAGACCGCCGCCCACGACGAGTATGTCCGCTTCGGGTATCACGCTTCTCCTGGCTTCTGGCTCTGGTTGCCGGCTACTTGTTCGGGCTCATGGGTGGGGTGGAACGGACCGTGCTCAAAGCTGGGCGGGCGGCGGGGGCCCGGTCGTCGGGCCGGGCCGGAAGGCGCAGGCGACGAGCCTCTCCCGCGCCTCCTCGTCCGCTCCCTCGCCTCCCTCTCCCGCGACGAGCGCGGCCAGCAGCCGTACCGCCGCGGCGCCCAACTGGGGCCGGGGTATGTCGAATCCGGTGGGTACGGGCTCGCTCGCCAGATCGGCGGGCGGACTGCCGAGCAGGGCGAGAGACACGTCAGCGGGACAGTCGAGGCCCGCCGCCCGCACGGCGGAGAGCAGGCCTCGCCAGGCCGCCCCGGTGTCGGTCTCCTCCGCGACGAAGGCGGTCACCCCGTCATCGGCCCAGGCACGCAGCCGTTCGGGAGTGAGGTCCCGCTCCGGATCGGCGGACCGGAAGACGGCCGGCGGCCCGGCCGGCAGCCCCGCTGCCTCCAGCCCCTCCAGGAAGCCGCGCTGACGGTCCGCCGAGGCGGGCGCGTCGTCGTCCTCCCGGACGAGGACGATCCGCCGATGCCCCAACTCGGCCAGATGGCCCACGACTTCACGGGTGGCCGCGACATAGTCCGCGCCCACCCAGGCCACACCCTCCAACGCCTCGCGGCGCCCCAGGTGCACGACCGGGAACCCGTCCTCGACCAGCCGCTTGAGCTCGGCCCGGGGTGTGTGCCGGCCCATGAAGAGACACCCGTCGGCGAGCCGCACCCGGCTCAGTGCGTCGGGCACCGCGGCCCCCGCACCGCCCGTGCTCGACCCGGTGAACAGGACGAGGTCGTAACCGAGCGCCGCCGCCTCGCACTCCACGCCGACCAGGAAGGGGTAGTACGAGTGCTGCACATCGGTGGGGAACGTGGCGGTGAAACTGAAGACACCGAGCAGGTTGTTGCGGACGGCGGCCAGCCGCCGGGCAGCCGGGTCGGGCACATAGCCCAGACTGCGAGCCGCCTCCAGGACCCGTCGGCGGGTCTCCTCGGAGATGACGCGCCCCTTGCCGTCGGGCTTGGGGGAGAGCACCAGGGACACCGTCGCCTGGGACACTCCCGCAAGCCGTGCCACCTCGGCCTGCCGCGGCCGTCCCGTACGCCCGGTCGGCGCGGGCGTACGCCCCGGCCGCTTCCTGCGTTCCACCGTGGCTCCCCTCCCGGCCGCCTCGTTAATGCGTATTACTAATGCGCATTGACGGAGACTGTACCTCCTCGCCGACCGGGTCGGGACCGCCGTCGAAACCGGGCGCGCGGCGGACAGTCGCGGACACGTCGGCGCAGTTCAGGGGCCTGCGGTCGGCGTCAGCAGCGCAGCCGGCACTCGCTCGTTACCGGTCGGGACCACTCAAGGTGCTGTAGCTCTACCGGCGGCTGCCCGGCGCAGCCGTACTGCCCCGCTCCACCAGCCGCGTGGACAACTCCGTGCGCGTTCCCTCCGGCCGTTCCCCCGCCATCATCCGCACCAGCAACCGCAACGCCGTCGCCGCCATCTCGGCGAGAGGCTGGCGGACGGTGGTGAGTGCCGGACTGACCCATCGAGCCTCGGCGAGATCGTCGAAGCCGACCACGCTGACGTCCTCCGGCACCTTCAACTCCCGTTCCGCCAGGGCCTTGTACACCCCGAGCGCCATCTTGTCCGAGCAGACGAACACCGCGGTCGGCGGCTCGGGCAGATCGAGGAGTTCCAGCATGCGCCGGTGGGCGACCGTCTCGTCGAAGCTGCCGTAGCGGACGTACTCTGGGCGCTGACGCACACCGGCGTTGGCGAGTGCCGAGCGATAGCCGGCCACCCGGGCGCTGCTGCACATCTTGCGCCGGTAGCCGGCGATGACCGCGATCCGTTCATGGCCCAGGGCCAGCAGGTGATCGGCCGCCGACACCCCGCCGTGCCAGTTGGCCGCGCCCACCGACACCACGCCCGGCGGCGGCTCCAGCACCGGGTCGATCATCACGAACGGGATGTGGTGCTGGTCGAGCCACGCGTACTGCGACGGCGTCAGCTCGGCGAGGTTGAACAGGACACCGGAGGAACCGCGGGTCGTCAGCTTGTCGAGCCAGCCGCGCTCCGGGCGCCCGCCCCGGGTCCGGGTCAGGCCCGCCGACACGACCATCTCCAGCCCGGCGTCGTGCGCCGCCTCCTCCACACCGTGCAGCACAGCGCCCGACCAGGAACTGTCCAGGGAGTGGACGACGAGATCGACCAGACCGGGCGACTTCGACGCGTCGAAGCGGGGTCTGCGGACATAACCGAGCCGGTCCAGCACCTCGGTGACCCGTCGCCGGGTCTCCGGCGCCACGTCCTCCCGGCCGTTCACGACCTTCGAGGCGGTCGGCACGGAGACCCCGGCCTCCCGGGCCACGACCGCCAGCGTGGGGCCCGTGGGGGCGGCGCCACCTCCGGTGCGGACCATCTCCAACCGCCTCTCCGGCCGACCCGGGCCAGCGAAAATTTCGAATAGCGCTGCTCACACGACGGAAACATTGACCGCGTAGCAACCGGTTTCTACATTAAGGCCGCCTCACCACGACGTGAAGACGTAGGAATTCAAAAGGATCACGCGGACCGAAATTTTCGAAATACCGAACGCGAACGCGGCGACGGTACGAGCACAGCCTTGAGAGGTGCGGGCATGACCGCAGACCACATCCGCAACCCGGTTCTCCCCGGATTCCACCCGGATCCGAGCATCCTGCGAGTCGGCGCGGACTACTACCTCGCCACCTCCACCTTCGAATGGTTTCCGGGCATTCCCCTGCACCACTCGACGGACCTCGTCCACTGGGCGCCCGCCGGTCACATCCTGGACCGCGCAGACCACCTCGACCTGCGCGGAGTCGCCGACTCGGCCGGTGTGTGGGCGCCCTCGCTGTCGTACCACGAGGGACGGTTCTGGATGGTCTACAGCGTCGTCCGGACCGTCGGCTCCCCCTACAAGGACCTCGACAACTACCTTGTGACCGCCGAGTCCGTCGACGGCCCGTGGTCGGAGCCGGTGTTCCTGAACTCCTCCGGGTTCGACCCGTCCTTCTTCCACGACGAGGACGGCCGCAGCTGGCTGCTCAACATGCGGTGGGATCCGCGCGAGGGCCGCCCGTCGTTCGCCGGAATCCTCCTCCAGGAGTACGACGCCCGGAAGCAGGCCCTGATCGGGCCGCCCCGGACGATCCTCACCCACGAGGAACTGATCGAGGGTCCCAACGTGTATCGGCGGGGCGGCTGGTACTACCTGATGCTCGCCGAGGGCGGCACCGGCTGGAACCACGGCATCCTGATGGCCCGCTCGCGCGAACTCGCCGGACCCTACGAACTCGACCCGCAAGGCTCGCTTCTGACGACCCGTGACCTTCCCGACTGGCCGCTGCAGAAGGCCGGGCACGGGGAGTTGGTGTGCACGGAGACGGGGGAGTGGTACCTCGCCCATCTGGCCTCCCGCCCCGTGGCCACGCCCGAAGGACCGCGCTGCGTCCTCGGGCGCGAGACCTGTCTGCAACGCGTGACCTGGACGGACGACGGCTGGCTGCGACTCGCGGACGGAAGCCGCCGACCGAGCCTGGAGGTACTGGCGCCCGTTGCCACTGGAACGCCAACCGGCACGCCAGCAAAGGGAGTTGGAAGCGAAGCGCAGGCCCCTGGACATGCGCAGGCCCCTGGACATGCGCAGGTATCCGGACGTCCAGAGGCCTCCGGACGTACGCACGCCTCTGGACGGGCACACACCTCTGGACGTACGCAGGACTCCGGGCGCGACGACTTCGACGGTCCGGCGCTCCCCGGCCACTGGAGCACCCTGCGCGTCCCCGCCACCCCCGACTGGCTCACCCTCACCGAGCGGCCCGGCCATCTGCGGCTGCGCGGCCGGCAGAGCACCCACTCGCGGTACGACCAGAGCCTGGTCGCCTGCCGGCTGACCTCGGTGCGCTGCGAGGTGACGACGGTGGTCGACTTCCGCCCCGCCGACTTCACCCAACTGGCGGGCCTGATCTGCTGGTACGACACCACCCAGCACTACTACCTCCGCGTCACCCACGCCGAGGGCAGAGGCAGGGTGCTCGGCGTGATCCAGACCGACGACGGGACGTACGGTGAGTTCCCGGACTCCCAACTGGACGTCGACGACTGGCCCTCCGTGCGGCTGCGGGCCCGCATCGACGGCGCCGAGCTCCGCTTCTCGGCCTCCCCGGACGGCACGGACTGGCGGCCGGTCGGACCTGTCCTCGACGCGAGCAGGCTCTCCGACGACTACGGCGAACGGCTGCGCTTCACCGGCGCGTTCGTCGGCGTCTGCGCCCAGGACCTGGGCGGCACCCGCGCCCCGGCCGACTTCGACTGGTTCGACGTACGGGAACTCCCCGACCGTTAGGAACCGGTTGCCCAGCCGGCTCGTGTGAGCGGCCCCGGCGAGTGTTTTCGAAAAGTCGCCGACACCCTTGACGTCGTTTGCAGACAGGAAGAAGCTCTGCCCACGACGCATGACAACCGGTTGTCACACCCGACTGATCACCCGACCGGTATGCCGGTATCGCGGTTCCCCATAACCCGGTTCCCCGTATCCCCGGTATCCCGGTATCCCGAACAAGCCACATCAGGAGGAGGGACGTTCATGCACGCACAGGCCGCCGCCGGTACGCACCCGAGCCGCCGCCGGTTTCTCGCCCTCTCGGCGGCGGGCGGTGCGGCGGTCGGCGCGACGGCGCTGAACGGCTGCGCCCTGCGGGTCGACGGCGCGGCCACGGGAGGCGGTGAGTCCATCACCATGATGGTCAAACTCGACGACGTCTCCACGGAGTTGATCCAGCAGGCGCAGCGGGAGCTGGGCATCCGCATCACCGTGGTGCAGGACGACATCACCCGGCTGATCGCGATGCTGACCAGCGGCAACCCGCCGGACCTGGTGCGCGGCGTCGGCGCTCTGGACGCGCCGTTCTACGCGGCCCGGGGCGTCGCGGAGAACCTGGACCCGTACTTCGCCACGTCCACCGTCCTCAGGGCCGACGACCTCGATCCGGCCAACGACCTTTGGCGGTACGACGGCACCACCCAGGGCAAGGGCCCCCGCTACGGCATGGCGAAGGACTTCTCCCAGGACGCGATGTTCTGGTTCAACACCGCCCAGTTCGACAGGGCGGGCGTCGACCATCCCTCCGAGACCGAACCGACCACGTACGAGGAGTGGCTGGAGAAGGCCGAGCGCCTGGTCGTACGGAAGAACGGCCAGACCACCGTCTACGGCGGCAGCTACAACGGCGTGAACATCGTCATCCTCCTGACGAACCTGGTCGCCGCCGCCGGAGGGAACCTCTTCTCCGACGACTTCACCCGCGTCGACTTCTCCACCCCCGAGGCCCGTAGAGCCCTTGCCTGGTACATGGACTACGCCAGGCTCAGGGTCGGGCCGAGCCTCGTCCAGCCCAACCCCGACGCCTGGGACGGGCCCACCTATGTGGCGAACCGGATGGCCATGTCGGGCAGCGGCTACTGGCTGGGCGGCATGATCAACGCCGAGCCGAAGATCGCTGAGGTGTCCCGGCTCGCCCCCGCCCCCGTCTTCGAGGGCGGCCCCCGGATCAGCTCCTGCCAGGCCGGCACGGGCATGTGGATGCCGAGGAAGGCGCGCAACAAGGACGCCGCCTGGCGGGTCTTCGAGTGGTTCTTCGGCGAGGGGCCCGCGAAGGCCCGCGCGGCGGGCGGCTGGGGCATCCCGACCCTGAAGTCGCTGCGTCCGCTGATGCCGAGGAAGGAGGAGTACCAGAAGCGGGTCCTCGCGGTGCAGGAGGCCGAGCTGAAGCACTTCTCGGTGACCCCCTTCACCCCGTACGCCAAGTGGGACGCGCTCGAAGCCCTCATCAACCAGGTCATGCCGGCCGCGATGAACGGCCGGATCTCCGTCGACACCCTCGCGGGACGCCTCAACTCCTCGGTCAACGAGCAGCTGAAGCGCGGTAAGGAGCAGGTGGGATGACCGTCGGCCAGATCTCAGAAGCCGGCCGGCGGCCCCGGTCGCCCGCCGCCCGCACCGGCGCCGTACGCCCCGGTGACCTGCCCCGGACCTCGATGACCGCCCGTCGGCACCGGGCGTTCTACCTGTTCACCTCGCCCTGGATCATCGGCTTCCTGCTGCTGACCGTCGGGCCGATGGCGTACGCGCTGTGGCTGAGCTTCACCACCTTCGACGGGCTCTCCCCGCACTGGAGCTTCGTAGGGTTCGCCAACTACCGCGAGCTGCTGTCCGACCGCGTGACCTGGGACGCCCTGAGCCGGACCGGGGTGTTCGCCCTCACCTCGGTACCGCTGTCGATCGTCGCGGGGCTGGCGCTGGCCGTCCTGGTCAACCGCCCGATGCGGGCGCGGGGCCTGTGGCGCACGCTGCTCTATCTGCCGGCCGTGGTGCCGCCGGTGGGCGCGGGCCTCGTCTTCAAGGCGCTCTTCAACCGTGACTCGGGCGCCGCCAACGGTGTCCTCAACCTGGGCGGCATCGACGCGGTCGCCTGGCTGGACGATCCGTACGCCCGCTACGTGATCCTGATGGCGGTGCTGTGGGGCGCCGGAAACGTCATGATCATCTCGCTGGCCGGGCTCCAGGACGTGCCCCGGGAACTCCACGAGGCGGCCCGGATCGACGGCGCGAGTGCCTGGCGGACCTTCCGCAGCATCACCGTGCCGCTGCTCTCACCCGTGCTGCTGTTCCAGGGGGTGACCGGGATGATCGCCTCGGTCCAGACGATCATGCCGCTGCTGATCGCCTCGAACCCCACACCCGCCGGCGTCACCGCGATCCCGCAGACCAACTACATGTACATGATGCACGTGTTCGCGGAGTACTTCGCGCTCGGCCGCTACGGCTACGCCTCCGCGCTCCTGTGGGTCCTCTTCGTCCTGATCCTCATCGCGACCGGTCTGATCTTCAGGCTCACCTCCGGTGTGGTGTTCTACAACGTCGACCCGGAGGCGAAGAAGTGACCGCCACCACCGTGACCTCCCGCTCCGGACCCGCCACCGCCGTGGCACCCGAGAACGACAACTCCGCGGGCCGGGTACGGGTACGCACGTCCCGTCTCGTCCTCTACACCGTCCTCGTCGTGATCACCGGCCTGATGGTCGGCCCCTTCGGCTGGCTGATCATCACCGGCCTCAAGACGACACCCGAACTCGCGGCCTCCCCGGTGCACTGGCTGCCCGACCGGATCCAGTGGCACAACTTCGCCGACGCCTTCACCAGCATCGACTTCCTGGGATACGCCCGCAACTCCCTCATCATCGCGCTGATCTACGCCACCCTCGTCACCCTCAGCTCCGCCTGGGTCGGCTTCGGCTTCGCCCGGCTGGACGCCCCCGGCAAGAAGGTGCTGTTCGGCATCCTGCTGGGCTCGATGATGCTGCCCCAGATGATCACGCTCTTCCCGACGTACCTCATCTTCGCCAAGGTCGGCATGGTCGACACGTACTGGCCGTGGGTGCTGTGGGGGCTGTCGGCGGCGCCCTATCTGGTCTTCCTGTTCCGGCAGTTCTTCGCCGGGATGCCACGGGAGCTGGAGGAGGCCGCGGTCATCGACGGCTGCGGCTACCCCACGATCTTCTGGCGGATCTTCCTGCCGCAGGCCCGGCCGGTGCTGGCCGCGAGCTTCGTGATCGCCTTCACCTGGAGCTGGGGCGACTTCATCGCCCCGATGCTGCTCCTGTCCAGCGACCGCACCACGCTCTCCGTCGCGATCATGACCCAGTACGTGACCCCGGGCGGCCTCCCCGTGAACAACCTGCTGGCCGCCGGCTCCGTGCTGTACGTCGTGCCGATCCTGCTGATCTTCCTGATCGCCCAGCGCGGGTTCGTCGCCGGAATGTCCACCACCGGCCTCAAGTAACCCTCCCTGCCCCGCTCTTCACTCGCGCCCTCTTCTCCCCTCTTCTCCCCTCTTCTCCCCTCTTGTCTCTTCATGTCTGTTCACCTCTGCGAGGAGTTGTCCATGAACCCGTCCCTGTCCCGCCGTACCGCCCTCCAGGCGGCCGGTGCCACCGCCCTCGCGGCCGGTCTCACCGGTCTGACGGCCACGACGGCCCGGGCGGACGAGGCCGCGGCCGTGCCGGCGCTCTTCACCTACCCCCGTCCGTCCGCCATGCCGACCAACACCAGCTTCAAGGTGCGGGTCCGCACCGCCCCCGACGGCGAGTGGCAGACCCTGGACATCTGGCGGCCCCAGCTGGGAGAGATCAACCCCACCACAGGGTCGAGCAAGATCTACAACTCCTCGCTGGCGTACTTCGACTTCCAGGGCTCCGTCGAGATCGAGGTCACCTACCTCAAGGGCGGCACCACCAAGGCCCGGGTGAGACCCGACTCGTACGGCATCACGCCCGAACTGCTCGGCGACACCCTGCGGTTCACGCTCGACCAGCCGCGCAACGTCGTCGTCCAGATCAACGACGACATCTTCGACTGTCTCCACCTGTTCGCCCGCGCGACCGAGAAGAAGCGACCCACCGCCGACGACCCGAACGTCCTCTACTACGGCCCCGGCGTCCACACCACCGCCGACGGAACCCTGCTCGTCCCCTCCGGCAAGACCGTGTACCTCGACGGCGGCGCCGTCCTCAAGGCGACCGTGATCTTCCGCGACGTGGAGCACGCCGGGATCGCGGGCCGGGGCGTGCTCGCCGGAACCGCGGGCGGCGGAGCCCTGGTGGAGAACTCGCGGAACATCTCCATCGGCGCCGTCACCGTGCTCAACCCGAACGGTTACGCCGTCCAGTTGGGCGAGGCAACCGGTGTCACGATCAAGGGGCTCGGCTCCTTCAGCTCCAAGGGCTGGGGCGACGGCATCGACGTCTTCTGCAGCAGCAACGTCGTCATCGACGGCGTGTTCATGCGCAACTCCGACGACTGCATCGCCATCTACACCCACCGCTGGGAGTACTACGGCGACACCACGAACATCACCGTCCGCAACTCCACCCTCTGGGCGGACGTCGCCCACCCCATCAACGTGGGCACGCACGGCAACACCGACAACCCCGAGGTCCTGAAGAACCTCACCTTCAGGAATCTCGACATCCTCGACCACCGCGAGCCCCAGATGGGCTACCAGGGCTGCATCGCCCTCAACGCCGGTGACAGCAACCTGATCAAGAACGTGAAGGTCGACGGCGTACGTGTGGAGGACTTCCGCTGGGGCCAGCTCATCCACATGCGGATCATGTACAACACGAAGTACAACACCTCGGTCGGACGCGGCATCCAGAACGTCCACGTCAAGGACCTCTCCTACACCGGCAAGCCGCTCGCCACGTGCCTGCTGCTCGGCTACGACGCCAAGCACCCCATCAAGGACGTGACCTTCGAGAACCTCGTCGTCAACGGCACGGTGATCGCGGACTCGATGAAGAAGCCGACCTGGTACCTCACCACCGACACCATCCCGATGCACACCAACGAGCACGTGACGAACCTCCGCTTCCTCACCACGACGGAGGCGGCGGCAGAGGCAGCGGCAGCGTCAGAGGCGGCGACCTCATGACGATCTCCCCCCTCAGCCGCCGGGGCTTCCTCGGCGGCACCGGCGCGGCGGCCCTGCTGCTGGCGTCGGGCGCGACCGGCCTCGCCGTCCCCGGCCCGGCCTGGGCGGCGGCCAGGCAGCGGACCTTCACCCACCCCGGGCTGCTGCACTCCGCCGACGACCTGACCCGGATGAGGGAAGCGGTCGCGGCGCAGCAGTCCCCGGTCTACGACGGCTACTTGGCGTTCGCCGCCCACGCGCGCTCGAAGTCGACGTACGCCGTGCAGAACACCGGGCAGGTCACCTCCTGGGGCCGTGGCCCGTCCAACTTCATGAGCCAGGCCGTCGCCGACTCGGCCGCCGCCTACCAGAACGCGCTCATGTGGGCCGTCACGGGCAACCGGGCAGGCGCCGACAAGGCCCGCGACATCCTGAACGCCTGGTCGGCGTCGCTCACCGCCGTCACGGGCGCGGACGGCCCGCTGGGCGCGGGACTCCAGGCGTTCAAGTTCGTCAACGCGGCCGAACTCCTGCGCCACGGCGGCGACTACGACGGCTGGGCGGACGCGGACATCGCCCGCTGCGAACGCTCCTTCCTCGACGTCTGGTATCCGGCCGTCTCCGGCTACATGCTCTACGCCAACGGCAACTGGGACCTGACGGCCGTCCAGACCATCCTGGCCATCGGGGTGTTCTGCGAGGAGCCGACCCTCTTCGAGGACGCCCTGCGGTTCATGGCGGCCGGCGCCGGCAACGGCAGCATCGCCCACCGCATCGTCACCGACGCCGGCCAGGGCCAGGAGGCCGGCCGCGACCAGGGCCACGAACAGCTCGCGGTCGGTCTGACCGGCGACATCGCCCAGGTCGCCTGGAACCAGGGCGTCGACCTGTGGGGCTACGACGACAACCGTGTCCTCGCCAACTTCGAGTACGCCGCCCGCTACAACCTCGGCGGCGACGTCCCCTTCACCCCCGACCTCGACCGCACCGGCAAGTACATCAAGACGTCCGTCTCCGCGACCGGCCGCGGCACCCTGCCCCCGATCTACGAGATGGCGTACGCGCACTACGCGGGCGTACGCGGCCTCGACACCCCCTCCACGAAGGCGGCCGTCTTCCGGGGGACCGGCGGCGCCCGCGTTGTGGAGGGCAGCAACGACGACCTGCCGAGCTGGGGCACCCTGACCTTCGCGGGCGCCACGGCCCCCGCACCGGCCGCGCCCACCGCCCCGGCGGGTGTCACCGCGCTCGGCGCGCACGACACCGTCACCGTCTCCTGGCTCCCCTCCACCTGGGCCACCGGCTACACGGTCCGGCGCTCCGACCGGCCCGAGGGCCCGTACGAGACGATCGCCGACGCCGTCACCACCGACACGTACACGGACCGGCACGTCCACCGCGGCCGGACCTCCTACTACACGGTCCTCGCCACCAACTCGCAGGGCACGAGCGGCACTTCGGGCTGGGCTGCGGCGAGTGCCGGACTGCCGGCGCCCTGGTCGACCCGGGACGTGGGGGACACGGGCGTCCCCGGCTCGGCGGTCTTCGACGGCGAACGGTTCGTGCTGGAGGCGGGCGGAACGGCGGACACGTACCGCCTGGCACACATCCCCCTGCGCGGTGACGGCGCGGTCACCGCGCGGATCGTGTGGCCGCTCAGCTCCCAGTACTCCAGGATCGGTGTCACCCTGCGCGCCTCCCTCGACGCCGCCGCCCCGCACGCGTCGATGCTGATCCAGGGCCTGCCGCTGCACACCTGGAGCGGTGTGTGGACGGTACGCCCGGCGCCGGGAGCGGCGGTCTCCGCCACCGGCAGCACCCCTGTGCCGCCCTCCCAGCAGCAGACGATCACCACGGCCGCGTCCTTCCCGATCTCCAGCCTCGGCGCGCTCCCGGAGTCGGCGACACCGCTCACCGCGCCCTACGTCGAGGGCGCCGGTGACGGTTACCGGCTGCGGGCCCCCTACTGGGTACGCGTCGAGCGCAAGGGCCGCCGCTGCACGGGGTCCATCTCCCCGGACGGCGAGGACTGGACGCAAGTCGGTGTCACCGAGGTCGAGTTGGGGCGCACGGTGTACGCCGGGCTCGCCCTCACCTCCTGCCTGGGCGTCGACGCCGGGTACGCCGAGACCGGCACCGGCGCATTCGACAACGTCCGGGTGACCGCCGCCTCCGGCCCCGTCTGGTGCGTACCGCGTCCCCGGCGCACCGCCACCGATCTGCGGGCGGCCACCGGAGCCGACGCCGTCGAGCTGACGTGGACCGACCCCGACCTGTCGGCGCGGTACACCGTGCTGCGGGCCACGCGTCCCGACGGCCCGTACGAGAGGGTCGCCGACGAGGTCGGACCGGTCGGCTTCGGCACCCGCGTGCGGTACGCGGACGCCACCGGGACGCCCGGACGGACGTACCACTACACCGTCGCCAAGACGAACTCCGGTGGCCGTGGCCCGCGTTCGGTCCATGCCTCCGCCCTCATGCCGACGCCGTCGGTGCCTGAGGCGCTGTCGGCGGGCACGGCGTTCGCCAACGTGGGTGTCCCCTTCCAGCACCTCATCCGGGCCTCGCACGCGCCCGTGCGGTTCGCCGCCGCCGGGCTGCCGAAGGGGCTGACCGTGGACCGGCGTACCGGGCTCGTCTCCGGAACGCCCACGCGGAGCGGGGAGTTCAGCGTCACCACGACCGCCGGCAACGCCTCCGGCACGGCGACAGCGACCCTCGCGCTCACTGTCGGGACCCCGCCGTCCGCCCCCTGGACCTACGGCGACCTCGGCGATGTCGTCGTCGACGAACGGGAGTTGGGGACCTACGGCGTGGTGGCGGTACGCACGCCCGGCTCCACCTCGTACGAACCGAAGGACGCGGGGGACGGGACCTTCGTCGTCCGGGGCTCCGGAACCGACCTGAACGTCAACGGGCAGGGAATGACCGGGCAGTTCGTCCGGCGGCAGGTCACCGGTGACAGCGTCCTCACCGCCCGGCTGGTCTCCCGTACCGGAACCACCACCGCCGACCGGGTCGGGCTGCTCATGGCCAAGTCCCTGTCACCGTTCGACCAGGCGGCCGGGGTGATCGTCACCGGCGGTACCACTGCCCAGCTGATGCTGCGCAAGACGGTGGCGGGCGCCTCGGTCTTCACCGGGACGGCCGCCCTCCAACTCCCCACCCTGCTGCGGCTGAAGCGTGCCGGGACCACCTTCTCCGCAGCCGTTTCCACCGATGACGGCGTCAGCTGGACCCCCCTCGCCGAGGGAGAGATCCCCGGCTTCGGCGACGCCCCCCACTACGTGGGCCTCGTGGTCTGCTCCCGCGACCCCCTGGCCCGCTGCACCTCGTACTTCGACGAGGTGAGCATCAGCCCCACCTGATCCTCCTGGATCCACCAGGATTGGAGATGCATCGCAATGAGCCGCGAAAACCCCCACAAGCACTCCTACCAGCCCGAAGTGCCCGACGAACGAGCCAAGTTGAGCCGCCGCGGACTACTGAGGTCCGCCGGCGGTCTCACCGCCGCCCTCGCCGTAGGCGGCTCCGCCGCCGCACTCACGGCCCCCTCCGCCCAGGCCGCACCCGCGACCTTCACCCACCCCGGCATGCTCCACGCCTACGGCGAACTCAACCGGGCCAAGGTCCGGGTCGCCGCCGGCACCGACCCCTGGCTCTCCGGCTGGAACCGTCTCACCGCCAACTCCCACTCCGCGTCGACCTGGACGCCCCGCCCCCAGGCCACGATCATCCGGGGCGGCACCGGCGAGAACTACACCGTCCTCTACAACGACATCCACGCCGCCTACCAGAACGCCCTGCGCTGGAAGATCGCGGGCACCACCGCCAACGGAGACGCGGCGGTGCGCATCCTCAACGCCTGGTCGTCCACCCTCACCACCGTCACCGGCAACGCCGACCGTTTCCTGGCCGCCGGGATCTACGGCTACCAGTTCGCCAACGCCGCCGAACTCATGCGCGGCTACAGCGGATTCGACCTGGACCGGTTCAGGACGATGATGCTCAACGTCTTCTACCCGCTCAACAACCAGTTCCTGACCGGCCACAACGACGCCTGCATCACCAACTACTGGGCGAACTGGGACCTCTGCAACATGAACTCGATCCTCGCGATCGGGATCCTGTGCGACGACGGGGCCAAGTACGACCAGGCCGTCAACTACTTCAAGAACGGCGCCGGCAACGGCTCCCTCGCCCACGCCGTCCCGTACCTCCACACCGACTCCGCCGGTTACGCCCTTGGCCAGTGGCAGGAGTCGGGGCGCGACCAGGGGCACACCATGATGGGCATGGGCCAGATGGGCGCCTTCTGTGAGACGGCCTGGTCCCAGGGCGACGACCTGTACGGCTACGACAGCAACCGGTTCATGAAGGCCGCCCAGTACGTCGCCAAGTACAACCTGGGCAACGACGTCCCCTACACCACCTACACCTGGGGCACCGGCCAGAACTGCGCCCAGTCGTCACAGACCGTGATCTCCTCCGCGAGCCGGGGCCAGGTCCGCCCGGTCTGGGACCTTCTCTACTACCACTACGCCAAACGGCGCGGTCTGGCTGTCCCCTACATCCAGGCGATGGCCGAGAGCGTCCGGCCCGAGGGCGGGGGAGGTGACTACGGCACGACGAGCGGCGGCTTCGACCAGCTCGGCTTCGGCACCCTGATGTACGCCAGATAGCCGTACCGTCACCCACCGAAAGGCTCCTTCCGCAGGAATACCGGCAGGTCATGTGTTGCTGTGATCTGAACGGTTCACGAGCGGCGGCGAGGAGCTGGTGGGCAGATGAGGGACGAATCGGCGCGACCCGTCGTACGGACGCCCTACGGGGACGTCCGGGGCAGCTACGAGGGCGACGGGATCGCCGTGTTCCGCGGCATCCCGTACGCCGCGCCGCCCTTCGGCCCCCGCCGGTTCAGGCCGCCCGTGCCGCCCACCCCCTGGGACGGGGTGCGCGACGCGGGCGGCTTCGGCCCCACCCCGCCGAAACCGCCGTACTCCGAGGCTTTCTCCCGACTGCTGTCGGACCCGATGGTCCCCGGTGACGACTGCCTCAACCTGAACGTCTGGACCCCGGAGCCCGGCCGAGGGGCCCGGCTCCCGGTCATGGTGTGGATCCACGGCGGCGCCCTGACCCGAGGTTCATCGGCAGTCCCCGTCTACGACGGCCACGCCTTCGCCCGCGACGGTGTGGTCCTCGTCTCGGTCAACTACCGCCTGGGCGTGGAGGGTTACGGCCTCTTCCCGGACGCACCCCCGAACCCCGGCCTACGCGACCAGCTCGCCGCGCTGCAGTGGGTACGGGCGTCGATCGCGGCTTTCGGCGGCGACCCCGACCGTGTCACCGTCTTCGGCCAGTCGGCCGGCGCCATCAGCATCGGCGCGCTGCTCGCCTCCCCACGGGCGCGGGGGCTCTTCCGGCGGGCGGTGCTGCAGAGCGGGCCGCCCGAGGTGAGCGACCGCGACAAGGTGCGGCGGATGGTGCGCCGGATGGCGGCCCGGCTGAAGATCCCGGCGACCGCCGAGGCCTTCGCCGCCGTCGACCGGGAACTGCTGCTGCGCGTCCAGGGCGAGGTCGGGCGGCTGAGCAGTCCGGTGGTCGGCGGGCCCGCCTTCGGCATCGTCGTCGACGGAGACCTCGTACCCCGCGACCCCCTGGAGGCCCTCGTCGACGGGGTTGCCGCCGACGTCGACCTGCTCCTGGGCTGGACCCGGGACGAGTACCGGCTGTGGCTGGTGCCGGGCGGGCTCCTGGAGCGCCTCGACCGGCTCGGCGCGGTCGCCCTGGCCGGCGCCATGGCCCGCTGCCGTTGCGGCCCCGAGGTCCCGCGCGGCTACCGCACCCTGCACCCGGACGCCGGCACGGCCGACCTCGTCGGCCAGCTGGTCACCGACCACCTGCTCCGCGTACCGCTGCACCGGCTCGCGGAGGCACGCGCCGGGGGCGGGAACGGCGGCGAGGTCGGGATGGGCGGCGAACACAGCAGGGGCGGCGAGGGCGGCCGGGCCTATGTGTACGAGTTCGCCTGGCCGTCCACCAAGCCCGGTCTGGGCGCCTGCCACTCCATCGAACTGGGATTCGTGTTCGACACCCACCAGGCCCCCGAGTCCGCCAAGCTCGCGGGCGACGGCGCCCCGGCGGACCTCGCCGAGGCCACGCACACGGCGTGGGTACGCTTCGCCGTCGACGGTGACCCGGGCTGGCGGCCCTGGGACGCCTCGCACCCCGTGCGGATCTTCGGCGACGGCGACCCGTACACCGTAGAGGGGCCGCGCGACCGTGAACTGGCCCTGTGGGCGGCCGACGCCGCGCCCCCGGACTCCGCTCCGGAGGAGACCCCCCGGCCTCGTTCGCTCCTGCGCGGCACGGAAACACGGTCGGTCGTACGACGCCTCCGCCTCCCCGGCGCCGTCCACCGGCGCTGACGGAGTCGCCCGACAGGTTTCGGCCAGGTGGCGGATCTGTCACTCGTCGGGGCAAACCGCCAGTTCACGCCGGTGAACGACCGACGGCTTGGTGGCGCAACACTGCCGCAACACCACGGAGGGCGGCCCCCGGTTATGGTCCGGTGGAACACGAACCCCCGCCCCGCTGGGAGCCCCGATGCCCGCCGACCGCACTCGCGAACACACCGCGCCCGTCGCGGCCGCGCGACGCCGCCGGCTGCGCGCGGACCGGGCCCGGCAGCTCGCCGACCTGCTCCGCCACCAGCTTCTGACGGACGGCTTCCCCGACGGCGTACTCCCGCACGAGGACGCCATCGGCGCCGACTACGGCGCGTCCCGCAACACGGTCCGCCAGGCCCTGGACCTGCTCCGTACCGAACAACTGGTCGAGCGGCTGCCCGGGGTCGGGACGGTCGTCACCTGTCAGAAGTACCCGCACGGCCTGGACCGGCTGATGGGACTCGCCGAGACCCTCCACGAGCACGGCCAGGTCACCAACGAGGTACGGACCATGAGCCCGGTCCCCGCGCCCGGACCGGTCGCCGCCCGGCTCGGACTGCAACCGCGTGCCGAGGTCCTGTACGTGGAGCGGCTGCGCCGCCTCGGCGGGGTGCCGCTGTCACTGGACCTCACCTACATCCCGATGGACATCGGCGTCGAACTCCTCGGCGCCGACCTGGAGAACACCGACGTCTTCCGGCTGCTGGAGCAGATCACCGGCCGGCGCCTGGGCACCGCCGAGATCACCCTGGAGGCCGTCACCGCCGACGCGCACTCCGCCGCCGTCCTGGAGGCCCCGCGCGGAGCGGCCGTACTGATGCTGGAGCGGCTCACCTGTCTGTCCGACGGGCGGCCCGTGGACCTGGAGTTCATCCGCTTCCGGGGCGACCGGATCACCATGCGCGGTCTGCTCCACCGGTCCGCCTGACCCACCTTCTTTTCCGCAACCCACACCCCTCGCCCGCCGATTCCCGGAGACAGCCATGCCTCTCGTCCCCCAGCGTGCCGACGTGCCCGTCACGATCGACGAGTCCAAGTGCATCGACGGCTGCACCCTCTGCGTCGACATGTGCCCGCTGGACTCCCTCGCCATCGACCCGGACACCAGCAAGGCGTACATGCACGTGGACGAGTGCTGGTACTGCGGCCCGTGCGCCGCCCGCTGCCCCACCGGCGCGGTCACCGTCAACATGCCCTACCTCCTCCGGTGAAAGGTCCCGCCCGCATGTCCAGCCCGTCCCGCAGGATCGCTCCGGCGGTCCTGGCCGCCGTCCTGCTCCTCCCGCTCACCGCCTGCGGCGGCTCCGCGGACGCGAGCGACAGCAAGTCGGTCACCGTGACCGTCGGCTACCAGTCCAAGACCATCAACACGGTCACCGCCGGGACCCTGCTGCGTTCCCTCGGCTACTTCGAGAGCGCGCTGAAGGCTCAGGGCGCCCGCGACGGCATCACCTACAAGGTGGAGTGGCAGGACTACGCCACCGGTGCCCCGATCACCGCCGCGATGATCGCCGGGAAGGTCGACATCGGCTCCATGGGCGACTTCCCGCTCCTCATCAACGCCTCCCGGGGCAAGCAGCTCAACGCGCCGACCCGGCTGGTCTCCGTCACCGGCTACAACGCGCGCGGCGCCCTCAACACCGTGGTCACCGCCCCGGACTCGGCTCTGAAGTCGCTGTCCGACCTGCGCGGCAAGAAGGTGTCGACGAGCGTCGGCTCGGCCGCCGACGGCACTCTCGTACGGGCCCTGGAGCAGGCCGGGCTCGACCCCGACAAGGACATCGAGAAGCTCAACCAGCAGCCCGCCGTAGGCGCTTCGGCACTGGAGGCGGGCAGCGTCGACGCGCTCTCGCAGTTCGTCGCCTGGCCCGGCCTGCTGGCCTTCCAGGGCAAGGCGAAGGCCCTGTACGACGGCGGCTCGCTCGGCCTGCCCACCCTCCACGGCGTCACCGTGCGCGACGCCTTCGCTGATCAGCGTCCGGCGGTCGTCGAGGCCTTCCTGGCCGCCCAGATCAAGGCCACCGAGTATCTCGACGCACACCCGGTCGCCGCCGCCGAGAAGGTCGCGAAGGTCACCGGGCTCCCGGCCGAGGTCGTCTACCTCTACAACGGCAAGGGCGGCATCTCCACCTTCGACCCCACCCTCAAGCCCGAGCTGGTCGCCGCCCTGAAGAAGGACGTCCCGCTGCTGGTCTCCGCCAAGCTCGCGGGTCCGGTGAACGTCTCCGACTTCGTCGACGACAGCTACCTCAAGAAGGCCTACGGCGCCGGATACGCCAAGGCCGCCGCGACCACGGCCCCCGCCTCCAGGCCCGAGGTCTGGCTCAGGGGCGCGACCACCACCAGCACCTACGCCGACCCGGCCGCCCTGCTCCGTTACGTGGCCGGGCACGGAGGCAACGTACGGGCCGCGTACGTCCCCGACGCCACCACCGGCACCCGCTGGTTCGCCGACAGGTCGGTGTGGGTCCAGGACGGCACCGACCTGGAGCCCTTCGTCACCGAGGCCACCGCCGACGCCTGGACCGCCGCCCGCCCCGGAGCACGGATCGTCAGCTACACCACGGCACTGTCCACGGCAGTGCGGCAGGCCGCGAAATGAGCGCCCCCGCCGCCCCGTACGCGCGGTACGCGCTCCGCGCCGCCTCGCTGCTCGCCGCACTCGGCATCTGGCAGCTGCTCACCAGCCAGCACGTCAACCTGTGGCTGCGGTTCGCCCAGTTCCCCACCGCCACGCAGGTCGCCCGCGAGTTCGGGCATCGCCTCGGCACGGCCGTCTACTGGCAGGACCTCACCGACAGCCTGACCCGCATCCTCACCGGCTTCGCGCTCGCCGCGGTCGCCGGAATCGCGGTCGGCACGGCGGTCGCCCGCTCCCGGGTCGCCGCCGACCTCCTCGGCCCGCTCCTCGAAGTACTGCGGCCCATACCGGCGATCGCCCTCGTCCCGGTGGCGATCCTGCTCTTCCCCACCAACGAGCAGGGCATCGTCTTCATCACCTTCACCGCCGCCTTCTTCCCCGTCCTCGTCTCCACCCGCCACGCCGTCCGCGCCCTGACCCCGGTCTGGGAGGAGGCCGTCCTCACCATGGGCGGCGGCCGGCTGCGTGTCCTCGTCTCCGTCGTCCTGCCCGGCGCGCTGCCCGGCATCCTCGGCGGGCTCTCGGTGGGCATCGGCGTGTCCTGGATCTGCGTCATCTCCGCCGAGATGATCTCCGGCCAGTACGGCGTCGGCTACCGCACCTGGCAGGACTACACCATCGTCAACTATCCGGGCGTCCTCGTCGGCATGGCCACCATCGGCCTCCTCGGCTGGCTCACCTCCACCGCCGTCGAGGTCGCCGGCCGCCGCGTCACCCGCTGGCTGCCGCGCCCGGTCACCGAACGGACGGTACCCGCGCGCCGGGTCCGCCGCCCGGCCGCGACTCCGCACCCGTCCGGGAGGGCGGCATCATGACGACCCAGGTCAGTACGTCCACGGTCGAGACCGGGACCCCGAAGGGCGTACGGCTACGGCTGTCGGGCGCGACCATCGGGCGCCCGGGACTGCCGGTGCTCAGCGCCCTCGACCTCGACATCGCCCCCGGTGAACTTCTGACCGTCGTAGGCCCGTCCGGCTGCGGGAAGTCGACGCTGCTGCGCACCCTGGCCGGGCTGCTGCCGGCGCTCGACGGACAGGTGAGCCAGGACGACCGGCCGATCACCCGGCCGGAGGCAGACCGCGCCCTGGTCTTCCAGGAGGACGGCCTGCTGCCCTGGCGCAACGCCCGCCGCAATGTCGAACTCCCGCTCGCCATACGGGGGCTGCCGCGCACCGAACGCCGAGCGCAGGCCTCCCAGTGGCTGGCCCGGGTCGGTCTGGCCGACCGGGAGGAGCAGTTGCCGCACCGGATGTCCGGCGGCCAGCGCCAGCGCGTACAGCTGGCCCGCGCCCTGGCCGGGCGTCCGCGCGCGGTGCTGATGGACGAACCGTTCGGGGCGCTGGACGCACAGACCCGGTCCGGGATGCAGAACCTGCTCGTCGAAGTACTGAACGGCACCCGCGCCACGGTCGTCTTCGTCACCCACGACGTCGACGAGGCGGTGTTCCTCGGCGACCGCGTCGCCCTCCTCGGCACCGGCCAGGTACTGGACGTCCCCCGACCGCGCGAGCGCGCGGCCCACGGCGAGCCCGCGACGGTCGCCCTGCGCCGCCGGATCCTCGCCTCCCTCAGCAGCTGAAAGGTCTCCCTCCCGATGGACAGCACGACGGACAGCACGACGGTCACGGCCATCCCCGCCCTCCACGACGCCGACGAGCTGACCTGCGACGTCCTGGTCATCGGCGGCGGCACCGCCGGCACCATGGCCGCGCTGACCGCCGCCGAGCACGGCGCCAACGTCCTGCTGCTGGAGAAGGCCCACGTCCGCCACTCCGGCGCCCTCGCCATGGGCATGGACGGCGTCAACAACGCCGTCGTCCCCGGCCGCGCCGAACCCGACGACTACGTCGCCGAGATCACCCGCGCCAACGACGGCATCGTCAACCAGGCCACCGTCCGTCAGACCGCCACCCGCGGCTTCGCCATGGTGCAGCGCCTGGAGTCGTACGGCGTGAAGTTCGAGAAGGACGAGCACAACGAGTACGCGGTCCGCCAGGTGCACCGCTCCGGCTCGTACGTGCTGCCGATGCCCGAGGGCAAGGACGTCAAGAAGGTCCTCTACCGGCAGTTGCGGCGCCGCGAGATGCGCGAGCGCATCCGCATCGAGAACCGGGTGATGCCGGTCCGGGTCCTCACCGCGGGCGGCCGTGCGGTCGGCGCCGCCGGGTTCGACACCCGCACCGGACGGTTCGTCACCGTACGGGCCGGGGCGGTGATCCTGGCGACCGGCGCCTGCGGACGCCTCGGCCTGCCCGCCTCCGGCTACCTGTACGGCACGTACGAGAACCCGACCAACGCGGGCGACGGCTACGCGATGGCGTACCACGCGGGCGCCGAGCTCAGCGGCATCGAGTGCTTCCAGATCAACCCCCTGATCAAGGACTACAACGGCCCGGCCTGCGCCTACGTCGCCAACCCCTTCGGCGGCTACCAGGTCAACCGGCACGGCGAACGCTTCGTCGACTCCGACTACTGGTCGGGCCAGATGATGGCCGAGTTCGCGGCGGAGGTGGCGAGCGAGCGAGGCCCCGTCTACCTGAAGCTCAGCCATCTCCCCGAGGAGTCCGTCACCGCTCTCGAAGACATCCTGCACTCCACGGAACGGCCCACGCGCGGCACCTTCCACGCCAATCGGGGCCACGACTACCGCACCCACGACATCGAGATGCACATCTCCGAAATCGGCCTGTGCGGCGGCCACTCGGCGTCCGGAGTCTGGGTCGACGAGCACGCACGCACCACCGTCCCCGGCCTGTACGCGGCCGGCGACCTGGCCTGCGTACCGCACAACTACATGATCGGCGCCTTCGTCTTCGGAGACCTCGCGGGCGCCGACGCCGCCGCCGAACACCGCGCCTACGAGGGTGAGTTGCCCCCCGACCAGCTGCGCGAGGCGCACGAGCTGATCTACCGGCCGCTGCGCAACCCCGACGGGCCTCCGCAGCCCCAGGTCGAGTACAAACTCCGCCGCTTCGTCAACGACTACGTCGCCCCGCCCAAGAGCGGCGCCCGGCTCTCCCTGGCCGTCGAGGCGTTCGAGCGGATGCGCGGTGAGATCGCCGGCATGGGAGGCAAGACCCCGCACGAACTGATGCGCTGCGCCGAGGTCGACTTCATCCGCGACTGCGCCGAACTGGCCGCCCGCTCCTCCCTGGCCCGTACGGAGAGCCGCTGGGGCCTCTACCACGAGCGCACGGACATCCCCCAGCGCGACGACGCGGACTGGTTCCGGCACCTCAACGTCCGCAAGGCGGCGGACGGTTCGATGGAGTTCCTGACCCGCCCGGTGGCGCCCTACCTGGTCCCGGTCGAGGGCTTCGAACCGACCGGCGGCGACGTGAGCGTCCTCGGCGAGGTCCACCCCGAACAGGTCGCGACCGCCGGTTCGCGCGAGGTCGCCCCGGTCGGCTCCGGCACCGTGAAGACCCGTACGGTCCTGCCCACGGCGACCGCGCCCTCCCCGCGCATCCTCGAACTCCTCGCCCTCGCCGACGAACAGCCCGGCCTCGCCGACCTGCGCCCCTACCTCACCGACCCCGACCCGGCCGTACGCCGCACCGCCGTCGCCACGCTCACCGAGACCGCCCCCGAGGGCACCGGCCCGGCCCTGGCCACCGCACTCGGCGACCCGGACCCCGGCGTACGCGAGGCGGCGGCGGGCTCCCTGCGCGAACTGGTCGAGGTGCTGCCGCCCGAGGAGGCGCTGCGCGACGCCCTGGTCGCCGCGCTCGCCCTGGACGACCCCGGCCACGAGGGAGTACGGGCCGCCGCGCTCGACGTCCTGCGCGCCCTGCGCCTCGGCTCCGCGCCCCTGTACGCCCGCACCCTCGACGACCCCGACCTCGGGGTGCGCATCCAGACGGTCCGGGCCCTGGTGTCGGTGGACGCGGTACCGGAACTGGCCCGCGCCGCCGCCGACACCTCCCGAGAGGTACGGGTCGCCGCCGCGCACGGCCTGGGCACGGTTGGCACCCCGGACGACCTCAAGCCCCTCCTCGCCGACACCGACGCACTCGTACGAGCCGCCGCGTTCACCGCACTCGCGACCACCGGCTGCCCGTCCCCACTGGACACGGCGGCCGTCGCGGCGCTCAACGATCTTGCCTGGCAGGTCCGTTCGGGTGCGGCGACGGCACTGGGCGCGGCGGCGCCGGAACTGGCGGTTCCCGCCCTGACGGGGGCACTGTCCGACGAGTTCGCCGACGTCCGCAAGGCCGCCGTCCGGGCGCTGCGCCGCCACGACGGCCGACCGGGGGTCGCCGACGCCCTCGACTCGGTGGCGCAGGACACGGACGCGGA
This sequence comes from Streptomyces turgidiscabies Car8, assembly GCF_000331005.1. Classification (GTDB taxonomy): domain Bacteria; phylum Actinomycetota; class Actinomycetes; order Streptomycetales; family Streptomycetaceae; genus Streptomyces; species Streptomyces turgidiscabies. The sequence continues at coordinate 1,015 of NZ_AEJB01000251.1, read as the reverse complement.
CGTACGGGCCTACGCCCGGCTGTAGGGGTGGCTCGGCGGCGGTGCGCCCTGCCGGGTCACCGCCGCACCGCCACCGAGTCCCGTACGACGACATGCGTGCCCAGCAGCAGATGCTCGTCCGGGTCGTCCGGGGTGCGGCCGAGGACCGTACGGACGGCGAGACGGCCCAGCTCCTCGTAGGGCACGTGGACCGTGGTGAGCGCCGGGTGCAGGTCCCGGGCGAACGGGATGTCGTCGTACCCCACCAGGGACACGTCGCCCGGTACGGAGAGACCGGCCTCGTGGAGGGCGGTGAGCGCGCCGGCGGCGACCATGTCGGTGGCCGCCATCACGGCCGTGAACTCCAGCCCCTTCGACAGGGCGCCGCGCATCAGCCGGTGGCCCGAGTCCCGGGTGAAGTCGCCGAACAGACGCAAGGCCGGGTCGGGTTCCAGGCCGCGTGCACGGTGGGCGGCGGTGTAGCCGCGTTCGCGGCCCTGGGCGGTGGTGTGGTCGGGACGGCCACCGAGGAAGAGGACCCGCTGATGGCCCTGGGCGAGGACGTGGGCGCACAGGGCGTAGGCGCCGCCCTCGTTGTCGTACTCGATGACGGTGACCGGCGTACCGCGCTCCAGCGGAGGCCGGCCGCAGAGCACCAGACGGGAGCCGGCGGAGGCCAGCGAGTCGGCGATCCGGGCCGTGCGCGCACGGTACTCGGGGGTGTCGGCGGTGCCGCCGACCAGGATCACGGCGGCGGCGCGCTGGGCCCGCATCATCTCGACGAACTCCAGCTCGTGCGCGGTGTCGCCGTCCGTGCTGCACACCAGGCACAGATGGCCCAGCCGGGTCGCCTCACGCTCCACGCCGTGCGCCATCAGCGCGAACGACGGGCCGGTGATGTCGTCGAGCACGAAGGCCAGCGTGGGCGTACCGACACCGGCGACCGCCTTGGCGCGCGCGTCGGCGACGTAGTCCAGTTCACGCACGGCCCGCATGACACTGCTGCGGGTCGCCGGGCTCGCCGGATACTCGCCGC
>NZ_AEJB01000250.1 GCF_000331005.1 Streptomyces turgidiscabies Car8 | reverse complement strand
CCTCTGTCCCGTACTACGGGTACCTACGGGTACTCCGTCACAGCGCCACGCCCAGCAGCGCGTCCACGGCTCGGGAGACGACGCCGGGGGCGCCCTCGTCCGTACCGCCCCGCTCCGCCTGGAGGGCCGCCCAGCGGTCCACGGCGGCCAGTGCGGCCGGCGCGTCCAGGTCGTTCGAGAGAGCCTCGCGCAGCTCCTCGACGAGCGCGTCGGCGGACGGCCCGTCCGGCCGGGACACGGCGGCCCGCCAGCGCCCGAGCCGGGCGACCGCGTCCGCGAGCACCCGGTCGGTCCACTCCCAGTCGGCCCGGTAGTGGTGGGCGAGCAGGGCGAGCCGGATGGCGGCCGGGTCGACGCCGCCCTGGCGCAGCGCGGACACGAAGACGAGGTTGCCCTTGGACTTCGACATCTTCTCGCCGTCGAGCGCGACCATGCCGGCGTGGACGTACGCCTTGGCCATGGGGAACTCACCGGTCAGCGCCTGCGCGTGCGAGGCGCCCATCTCGTGGTGCGGGAAGACGAGGTCGGAGCCGCCGCCCTGCACGTCGAAGCCCATGCCGAGATGGTCGAGGGCGATGGCGACACACTCGATGTGCCAGCCGGGGCGACCGCGGCCCAGCGAGCCGCCGTCCCAGCTCGGCTCACCCTCCCGGGCGGCCATCCAGAGCATCGGGTCGAGCGGGTTCTTCTTGCCCGGCCGGTCGGGGTCGCCGCCGCGCTCGGCGGACAGCAGCCGCATCGCGTCGGCGTCCAGGTTGGACACCTTGCCGAAGTCGGGGTCGGCCGCGACGGAGAAGTAGACGTCCCCTTCGAGCTCGTAGGCGGCGCCCGCGTCCCGCAGTCGCTCGACGAGCGGGACGATGCCGGGTATCGCCTCGACGGCGCCGATGTAGTCCTTCGGGGGAAGCATCCGCAGGGCGGTCATGTCCTCCCGGAAGAGGGCGGTCTCCTTCTCGGCGAGTCCCGCCCAGTCGATGCCGTCGCGCTGCGCCCGCTCGAGGAGCGGGTCGTCGACGTCGGTGACGTTCTGGACGTAGTGAACCTGCCGCTTGGTGTCGAGCCACACACGTTGTACGAGGTCGAACGCGTTGTAGGTCGCCGCGTGACCCATGTGGGTCGCGTCGTACGGGGTGATGCCGCAGACGTAGATACGGGCGACGGGACCGGGGTCGAGGGTGACCAGAGCACCGGTCGCGGTGTCGTGGATCCTCAGGTCGCGGCCCTGACCAGTCAGGGCGGGGACCTCGGAAGCGGGCCAGGCATGCATGTCATGAGCGTAACCGGACGGATGTTCCGTATACGAGCCGGACCGGGTCCAGATGGCCGGGAAGGGGGTCTTGCGAGATTCGTCTCAGTGCCGTAGCGACGGGCTTACGTGCCGCCCTGAGCGCCTGTCCGTCGGCGCCGCGCACCTCACACGGGCGGCCAGGGGATCGCCGGCCACTCCCCGCTCGGCTCCGGATGCCTGCCCGAAGCCAGGAGCGCGTCCACGCGTCCCCGGGTGGCCTCGATCTCGTCGCCGGTGACCAGTTCCGCCAGCCGTACGGCCAGCGCGCCGCCCTCCCCAGGGCGTCCTTGAGCCCCGTCAGGACCTCGACCGCCTCCGGGGTGAGCGATTCCCCCGCCCACCCCCACAACAGGGTCCGCAACTTGTTCTCGGCGTTGAAGGTGACCCCGTGGTCGATCCCGTACAGCCGCCCCTCGTCGCCCGGGAGCAGATGCCCGCCCTTGCGGTCGGCGTTGTTGATCACCGCGTCGAGCACGGCGAGCCGCCGCAGCCGCTCGTCGTCGGCGTGCACGAGCAGTGCCGTCTTCCCCTCGCCCACCTCGGCGAGGGTGATCGCCTTCCACCCCGGCCCGGCTTCCTCACCCTCGACAAGGGCCAGCAGCCCGTCGCCGTCCGCAGCCTCCGTGTCGATCCACAGCTGGCACATCCCCTCGCCGTACGGCCCCTCGCGCAGCACGGTCGGCGGTACGAGCCCCCAGCCGGTCGCCTCGGAGACCTCGTACGCCGCCATCTCGCGCTCGGCCAGGGTGCCGTCGGGGAAGTCCCACAGGGGCCGCTCACCGGCCACGGGCTTGTAGATGCAGGCGGCTTCCTGCCCCTCGTAGGAGACCGTGCAGTACAGCGCCGCGTTCGACGCCTCGCGGATGCGCCCGCGTACGGTCAGCTCACCCTCGGCGAGCAGTTCGGCGGGCGTACGGGTGGCCGTCACGCTCCGCGGCGGTATCCGTTCTGGCGCGGACATACGTGTCCTTCCGGGTCGAGCGGGAGGCTGCACAGGGGGCACGGCGGCCGGCCGGCGTTGACGACGTCGAGGGCCCGCTTGGCGAAGGCACGGGCCTGCGCGCCGCTGAGCCGGACACGCAGCATCGGTGGACCGTTCTCCTCGTCCTGGAGGAGCCGCTCCTCGGCCTCGGCGAGGTCCTCGTCGGACTCGGCGTCCAGTTCCACCAGGGCCTGCGCCTCGACGATCATGCGCTGCTCGTCGCCGTCCCAGGCGAGCGCCATGGTGCCGACCCGGAACTCCTCCTCGACGGGGGTGTCGAGGGGGCGGGTGTCGGACACCTCGGTGGGGGCCACGGCCGGGACGGAGGCGTTGCCGCCGCTACGGCGTACGACCTCGTCGAGCAGTTCGTCCATGCGTTCGGCGAGCGCCGCGACCTGGGTCTTCTCCAGGGCCACGCTGGTCACCCGGGGGCCGGCGGTGGCCTGGAGGAAGAACGTACGGCGCCCGGGCAGTCCGACCGTACCGGCCACGAAGCGGTCCGGGGGGTCGTAGAGGAACACCTGACGGGACACGTCCTGTCTCCATTGAATCGAATGTCGTCGTCTGTCGTCTGCTGCGTCGTGCTGCTGAGTCGTCTCTGAAAGTCGTGCGCGGCGCTACCGCGACCGCTTCACCCTACTGCGGCCGACGATCACGGTGCGCCCGCACCGCCCCCGACCGCGGCCTCGTCGCCCGTGGGTTCCTCTCGCGGGGCCAGGGAAGCGAAGTCCCCGGTGTCCCCGAGGCGGACGAGAAACGGCCTGAGACGGGTGTAACGGATCGCGGTGATGGAACACGGATCGACGGACACCCGCTGAAAGAGGTCGAGATGAAGTCCGAGCGCGTCCGCGACAAGGGACTTGATGATGTCTCCGTGCGAGCACATGAGGTAGACGGCGTCGGCGCCGTGATCGGTCTCCACGCGCGCGTTCCACTCGCGTACTGCCTCGGCCGCGCGCGTCTGCATGGCCCGCATGGACTCGCCCCCGGGGAAGGCGGCCGCGGACGGGTGGGCCTGGACGACCTGCATCAGGGGCTCGTCCATCAACTCGGCGAGCTTGCGCCCGGACCAGTCCCCGTAGTCGCACTCCGAGATCCGCTCCTCGGTGTGCGGGCGCAGTTGCGGCCTGGCGTCGAGAAGTGGCCGGATCGTCTCCTGGCAGCGCTGGAGGGGGCTGGTGACGACCTCGGAGATCGGCAGCTCGGCGAGGCGCCCGGGCAGTGCGGCGGCCTGCGCGGCGCCCCGGTCGTCGAGGGCGACGCCGGGTGTGCGGCCGGCGAGCACTCCAGAGGTGTTGGCGGTGGAACGTCCGTGCCGGACGAGGATCAGCGTGGGCATGCGGCCCAGGGTAGGCGTACGGCACACAGAGGGAGGCCGGGGTGCTTTTCCGGCCCTGCGGCGGGAGAATGCCCCTCGTGATCGTCGACTGCGCCATCTACCGTGACGGACGCCGGACGGACGGGCCCGCGGACTTCTCCGACGCCCTCGACGAGTGCCGCGCGCACGACGTCGGGGACGCGTTCGTCTGGGTCGGGCTGTACGAACCCACGGAGAAGGAGTTCGAGCAGGTCACGGAGGAGTTCGGACTGCACCCCCTGGCCGTGGAGGACGCCCTCAAGGCGCATCAGCGGCCGAAACTCGAGGTGTACGACGACTCGCTGTTCATGGTGCTCAAGCCGGTCGGCTACGAGCCGAAGGCCGACATCGTCTCCTCCGGCGAGATCATGGTCTTCATCGGTGACTCCTTCGTGGTGACCGTGCGGCACGGCGAGGAGGCGCCCCTCGCGACGGTACGGCACCGGCTGGAGGCGGAGCCCGAGATGCTGCGGCACGGCCCCACGGCGGTGCTCTACACGATCGCCGACGCCGTCGTCGACCACTACGTGGAAGTGGCGGACGAACTGGGCACCGACCTGGAGGAGCTGGAGGCGGAGGTGTTCTCGCCGTCCGGCGGGGGCTCCCGTCACACGGCGTCCCGGATCTACACCTTCAAACGGCAGATCCTGGAGTTCCGCCGCGCCACGGGCCCGCTCGCCGCACCGCTCGGCAGGCTCGCGGGCACGGGCCTCTTCGGCTCGCGCGTGCCCTTCGTCCACGAGAAGGCCGAGCCCTTCTTCCGGGACGTCAGCGACCATCTCACGCGCGTGAACGAGTCCGTTGAGGGCCTGGACCGCCTGGTCTCCGACGTCCTGTCGGCCCATCTCGCGCAGATGAGCGTCCGGCAGAACGACGACATGCGGAAGATCTCCGCGTTCGCCGCCATGGCCGCGTTCCCCACGATGGTCGCGGGGATCTACGGAATGAACTTCGACCACATGCCGGAGCTGCGCTGGCTGTGGTCGTACCCGGCGCTGATCGCGGGCATGGCCGTGGTCGAGGTTCTGCTCTACCGGATGTTCAAGCGCCGGGGCTGGCTGTAACGCGGTCGCGGTACCGCGGACCGCCCTCGGGCCGCTCAGGCGTACTCGGGTGCCGTGGTCTCCCGGCCGCCCAGGGCGTCGCGTCGATCGGGCATCCGCAGGGAGACCATGCGGCGCCAGCCGACGGCGCGCTCGTAGACGTACACCGCGCGGATGCCCGTCGCGAGGAGCGCCGCCTTGGGCCTGGACCAGCCCAGGACACGCCCCATGTGGGACATGACCGCGAGGCTGACGTCCCGGTAGACGCGGATCTCGGCGAGCGCGCACTCGCGCAGCGTCCGCTGGATGGCGCGGCCGTGACCGGCGGCGGCGAAGCGCAGGAGTTCCTCGTGACAGTAGGCGAGGTGGTTGTCCTCGTCGTCGGAGATCATGCGCACGGCGCGGCCGAGGTCCGGGTGGTCGCCGAAGTACCTGCGCAGCAGCTCCATCTCCTCCGAGGCGCGCTGCTCGGTGACGCGGCTGTGGGCGAGGTAGGTGACGATGTCCGGCACGGTCAGCGGCTCGTCGCTCCTGAGCTTCTCGTGCGACAGACCGATGCCCCGCCGTTCCAGCAGCATCGTGTAGTCGGTGTCGGCCGGGACGTCGACGGGCTTCAGACCGCGCTTCTTCATGAGGGCGTTGAAGATCCGCCCGTGCTTGTCCTCGTCCGCGCCGTGGCGGGTGATCCTGGGCGCGAGCGCACGCTCGCTCGCCGGGACGAGCGCGGCGATACGCGCGTTCTCCCAGCCGCCCTGGGACTCCCCGCCGGCCGCGATGGAGCAGAAGAGGCGGAAGGAGTCGTCGTTGTCGAGGATCTCCTGGAACAGACTCCTGGCCGAAAGCATCAGAGGCACCTCTCGCAGATCAGCGCGGTTCCGCAAAGAACGCGTCAGTCAACGAGTCAAATGCGGTGCCGGGGACGCTGCAACAGCTGCGCGGGACAACTCCGCCGAAAGAGGGACCGGCGGGGGCAGCCGGGACGTGAGTACGAGTGCGCGCAGAGGTCCGGGGGCCGTAACCGCCGGGTCCGCGGCGCGTTGTGCTCCATGACGGCCGTGGCGGGGAAGACCCCCGAGCCCCCACCACGGCCGCGGAACTTTCCTTATGCGAGTCCGGCGCGCTCCAGGGCGTCGGTACCCGCGCGGAGCGAGGCGATCCGCTCGTCGAGCGTGAAGCCGGCCGGCGCGAGGGTGAGCGTGGTGACACCGGCCGCCGCGTAGGCCTGCATCCGGTCGGCGATCCGGTCCACCGAACCGAGCAGCGTCGTCTGGTCGATCAGGTCGTGCGGAATGGCGGCGGCGGCGCCGTTCTTGTCGCCGGACAGGTACTTGTCCTGGATCTCGGCGGCTTCCTTCTCGTACCCCATGCGCTGGGCGAGCTGGTTGTAGAAGTTCTGCTTGCGGCTGCCCATACCGCCCACGTACAGGGCGGTGTACGGCCGGAAGGTGTCGGCGAGCGACGCCACGTCCTTGTCGTCACCGACGGCGAGCGGCAGCGTCGGGCAGACGTCGAACCCTTCGAGGGTCTTGCCGGCCTTCTCACGTCCCGCGCGCAGGTACTGGATGGCCGTGTCCTCGATGTGCGCGGCGGACGGGAAGATCAGCAGCGCCCCGTCGGCGATCTCACCGGTCTGTTCGAGGTTCTTGGGGCCGATCGCGGCGATGTAGAGCGGGATGTGCTCGCGCTCGGGGTGCACGGTCAGCTTGATGGGCTTGCCCGGGCCGCCGGGCAGCGGCAGCGTCCAGTGCTCACCCTCGTGGGAGAGCCGTTCACGGCTCATGGCCTTCCGTACGATCTCCACGTACTCGCGTGTACGGGAGAGCGGCTTGTCGAACTTGACGCCGTACCAGCCTTCGGAGACCTGCGGCCCGGAGACGCCGAGGCCGAGCCGGAAGCGGCCGCCGGAGAGCGAGTCGAGAGTGGCGGCGGTCATCGCGGTCATCGCGGGCTGCCGTGCCGGAATCTGGAAGATGGCCGAGCCGACGTCGATGCGCTCGGTCTGGGCGGCGACCCAGGTGAGCACGGTGGCCGCGTCCGAGCCGTAGGCCTCGGCGGCCCAGCAGACGGCGTAGCCGAGGCGGTCGGCCTCCTGCGCGACGGCCAGATTGTCCGCGTCCATTCCGGCGCCCCAGTAGCCGAGGTTGATCCCGAGCTGCATGGCCGATCCCCTTACCGATCAGTAACGTCCCTTGGAGGACCGACCCTAGCGCGTGGGCCTCCGGCGGTGGGGCGGAGATCTCGCTGGTCGGGGAAACCGTTGTCCACAGGCAACCCACGCGGTCAGTTCTGGCCAGTAATCTCGGCGTTCATGGAGCAGAGGCATCTCGGCCGTACCGGCCTGCGCGTGTCCCGGATCGGGCTCGGCACCCTGACCTGGGGTCGGGACACCGACGAGCATGACGCCGCGGGCCTGTTGAAGGCGTTCTGGGAAGCGGGCGGAACCCTCGTCGACACCGCGGACGTGTACGGCGACGGGGAGGCCGAGTATCTGCTCGGACGGCTCATGGACGGGCTCGTGCCGCGCCGCGACCTGGTCATCTCGACCAAGGCCGGCAGCGTCCCCGACCCCGACCGCCGCGTCGACGGCTCCCGCGGTCACCTCCTCGCCGCCCTTGACGCCTCCCTCGCCCGACTCGGCACGGAGTACGTCGACGTCTGGCACATCCACGCCTACGATCCCGACACCCCGCTGGAGGAGACCCTCCAGGCCCTCGACCTCGCCGTCAGCAGCGGACGCGCCCGGTATGCCGGCGTCTCCAACTTCTGCGGCTGGCAGCTCGCCAAGGCCGCGACCTGGCAGCTCGCGGCACCGGGCATACGTACGCGGCTGTCCAGCACGCAGCTGGAGTACTCGCTGCTCCAGCGCGGCATCGAGCGTGAGGTGCTGCCCGCCGCACTCGACCTGGGGATCGGTCTGCTGCCCTCCTCGCCCCTCGGCCGCGGCGTCCTCACCGGCAAGTACCGCAACTCGACCCCGGTGGACTCCCGGGGCGCCTCGGAGCATCTGGCGCCGTTCGTCGCGCCGTACCTCGACGAGACGGCCGGCCGCATCGTGGACGCCGTGCAGACCGCTGCGGACGGTCTGGCGGTGACGCCGTTGCAGGTGGCGCTCGCCTGGATCCGGGACCGGCCCGGTGTGACCGCGCCCATCGTCGGCGCGCGCAACGCGCAGCAGCTCACGGCCGCGTTGTCAGTGGAGCCCCTTAGTCTTCCTGACGAGATCTGCCGGGCGCTCGACGACGTGTCAGCGCCCGTGCACCGCTATCCCGATCACGACTGGAGCACGCTGTGAGCACGGAGCCCGACACCACGGAGGAAGCCGAGCCGGGGACCCCGGGCACCACCGAGGAGCCCGCGAACGAAGACTCCTCGGCCGAGACCGCCGAGGCGGGTGGTGGCGCTGCCGCGCAGCCGTCCGAGGCCCAGGCCGAGCTGGCCGCGCAGCGGGAACTGCGGGAGCGGATCGAGCGCCGCAAGGCCGAGAAGCAGGGGCCTGTCGCGAGCGGCACCAAGCTCAGCGGCACGGCCGCCGACCTCATGGCGGCGGTCCGGGCCGTGGAGAGCGGGGAGAAGTCCGCGTCGGCCGTCACCTTCCGCGCCCCGAAGTCCCCGCCCACATCCGCATCCACACCGACATCCACGTCAGGGTCCGCGTCCGGAGGCCCTGTCGCACGGCCCCCGGCTTCCCCGGTTCCCTCCGTCTCGACCGCCCCCGCGCCGGAAGCCGTCGAGGCCGTGCGGGGCGTGCTGGCCGAAGGAGGGGCGCCGGAGATGCTGGCGCCGCAGGTCGTCTCGGTGCTCGGTGACGGAGCGGACGGACAACTGCGCGCGGATCCGTGGCAGTTGCTGCGGGTCGCCGGGGTGCGGACCGAGCAGGCCGACGGGTTCGCGCGGGCGCTGCTCGGCGCCGAGTGCGGTCCGGACGACGAACGGCGGGGCCAGGCGGTCACCGTGTGGCTGCTGGAGCAGGCCGCCCTGGCCGGACACACCGTCCTGGACGTCGCCGCGCTCACCGCCGCGCTCGCCCAGCGTGCCGTGCCCGACCCGGACACCGCCGTACAGAGCGCGGTCGCCGAGGGCGAGGCCCTGGAGTTCCAGGACGCGGTCGAGGAAGTCGCAGGGCAGGCCGCGGCCGGCGAGGACGACGAGAACAGGGAGGACGGAGAGGCCGTCGAGCGCCCCGTTCGCGTGCTCATCGGGCTGGAGCGGTACGCGCTCGCCGAGGAGAGCCTCGCCGACGGGCTGGCCCGGATCGTCAACTCGCTGCCCAAGGAGGCGTCCTCGGAGGAGTGGGAGTCGTCGGCCGGGGCGGCGGGCTCCGGTTCCGCGGCCGAGCTGGTCCGTGCCGTCGCCGGGAACGGCCTCGTGCTGCACACCGGCGGTGACGCGGCTCGCGCCGAACCGGCCGCCCTCGTCGCCGCGGCCCGCTCTCTGGGCCTGCGGGTCTGCGCGGCGGCCCACACACCCGACGGCCGCAGCCGCTTCGCGGCACTTCTCGCAGCGAAGGACAGCTCCGTCGAACCGGACTCGGACTCCGTCGTCACCGTCGCGGGGCTGCTGGCCGGGGCCGAGGGGCCCGGGCGGGACGCCGAGGGGGCGTTCGGGCTCGATCTGCTGGTCGTGCTGGACGCGCCGCAGCTCGACGTGGAGAGCGCGGCGATGGTCGTGGAGTCGCTGCCCGACGGGGCCAGGCTGGTGCTGAGCGGTGATCCGGCGGTGCTGTGGTCGGCCGGGGCGGGGCGGGTCTTCGCCGACCTGCTCGCCGCGCGCGCGTGCCCGCACGTCGTCTCGCGCACGCCCGATCCCGGGCCGATCGGCGAACTCGTCTCCGGCGTCTCCGTCGGCGAGCTGACCCAGGTCGAGGCGCCCGGCAAGGAGGTCGTGATCGTCCCCGTGCGGGACGCGGGCGAGGCAGTGCACCGGACGGTGCAGCTCGTCGCGGACTCGGTGCCCAGGGCGCTCGGTGTTCCGGCCGAGCAGACCCAGGTGATCACACCGGGGCACGGTGGCCCGGCCGGCACCCGCGCGCTCAACTCCGCCCTCAAGGAGCGGCTGAACCCCGGCCCGGGCCGCTTCGGCGGCTTCGACCCGGGTGACCGGATCGCGTACTCCCCCTCACCCGGCCGGACGGTGCCCGGGCAGGTCGTCAAGGCCGACGCGGAGGGACTGCACCTGGAGTGCGACGGCGCCCCCGTCGTCGTACCGAAGGAGCTGGTGGAGACGAGTGTGCGGCACGGGTGGGCGCTCACCGCGCACCAGGCGGTCGGGCTGCGCTGGCCGGCCGCCGTCGTGGTCCTGCCCGGGGACGCGGCCGCTTCGCTGACCCGGCCCTGGGTCTACACGGCCTTCGGCCGCGCGGAACGACACCTCTCCGTGGTGCACGGCGTGGACCAGGCACTGGCCCGCGCGGTCGCGGAGGTCCCGGCGAAGGCCCGTACGACGCGGCTGCCGGGCCTGCTCGCGGCACAGGTGCCGACGCCCGCCTGAGCCGGCAGGCGGCCAGAACGAACGACAGCGG
>NZ_AEJB01000249.1 GCF_000331005.1 Streptomyces turgidiscabies Car8 | reverse complement strand
GACGGGTAAGGGCGGCGGGGGCGAGGAACGGGCGTTCACGTCGCCCCGCGCATCCCGCGTACCCGGCGCCACGCGCTGGGTGCCGCGCTGATCGTCAGTGTGAGGGCGACCGCCGCCACCACGCCCTCCCAGGGCTCCTCGAAGAGCGAACCGCCGAGGACGCCGATCAGCTGGTACGTCGCGGCCCAGGCGAGGCAGGCCGGGATGTCCCCGCGGGCGAAGCGGCGTACCGGCCACTTCGCCATCAGACAGGCCAGCATCACCGGGATACGCCCGGCCGGCACCAGCCGGGACAGCACCAGGACCGTCACGCCGTTCTCGCTCAGCTTCCGCTGGGCCTGCGCGAGGCGGTCCTCGGGTGCCCGCGACCGGATCGCGGCCAGCCAGCGCGACCCGTTCTTCGAGTCCATCCCGCGCCGGCCCAGCCAGTACAGAGCAACGTCGCCGAGGAACGCGGCCACGGAGGCCACCGCGAACACCAGGACCATGGCGAGCGGCGCGGTCTCGTGGAAGGCCACCACGGCCGCCGAACTCACCAGCGCCCCCGTCGGCACCACCGGCACCAACGCGCCCACCAGTACCAGCAGGAACAGCGTCGGATAGCCGATCGCCTGGCCTGGGGACCCCTGCCCCGAGGTCGAGGCGGCGACCAGGACCACGTTCACCGCGTGACCCCCAGGCGCACGCTCTCCCCGTGCTCCAGCCGGTACACATCGACCGCGGGCGCGCGAGCCGCCGCGAGGCGGACGAACTCCTCACCCGGCGCGTGGAACTCATGGGGGCGCACGGCGTCCATCCCGATCGGCCAGTACGTGCCGTAGTGCACCGGCACCGCGCTGCGCGGCGCCAACCGGGCCAGCGCCTCGGCCGCCCGCTCCGCGTTCAGATGCCCCTCCCCGAGATACGGCCCCCAGCCGCCCACCGGCAGCAGGGCCGTGTCGACCGGCCCGACCTCCTCGGCCATCGACGCGAACAGACCCGTGTCCCCGGCGAAATACGTCCGCGCCTCGCCCTCGATCACATAGCCGAGCGCGGGCGCCCGCTGCGGTCCGACGTTCAGCCGCCGCCCGTCGTGCCGCGCGGAGACGGCCCGTACGACCAGGTCACCGACCTCCACACGGTCCCCGGGTGACACCTCCGTCACCCGCAGATGCGCCAGCCGGCGCGACAGGCCCGGCACCGCCTTCGGCGCGCCCCGGGGCACGATCAGGCGCGCGCCCGGCGCGAGGCGCGCGAGGGAGGGCACATGGAGGTGATCGGAGTGCAGATGGGAGACGAGCGCCAGGTCCGCGCGCCATGCGCCGGGCGGGGGCAACTCGCCCCGGCGACGGCGCAGATGGGCGAGCCGGCGCACGAACAGGGGATCGGTGAGCACGCGTACGCCCGAGTCCTCGACCGTACAGGTGGCGTGACCCCACCACGTGATCTCCACCGGCACCCCTTTGCCTCCTTCGCGCGACTCCCCGAAGCCTACGGGCAGGAGTAGGGTCGGCGGGAAACCCGGGGCGAGTGGGGAAACCCTGAGGTGAGCGGGGAAGCCCGGAGCTGAGGGGGACGCCATGGGACACGCGCATGCCGCCGTCGGTCTGCCCGGCCCGGTACCGCGGGTGACCGCGATCGCCAGCCTGACACCGCTGGAGGAACTGGACGAGGAGCCCTTCCTCGTCGACTCCCGCAGCCAGCACGCGATGTGCGCCCGCTGGGCCGCCGAGCGCGGCTACGTCGTCACCAGAGAGCTGCTCGTACGGAGTCTGCGGCCCGACCACTCCGCCCTGTGGGACGGCGTCAAGCCCGGCCTCGACCTCTTCGTGGCGCCCAGCCAGCGGGTCCTGGAGCACGCGCTGACGTCGGTGGACGAGTTCACCGCCGAGTGCGCGCGGCGCGGAGTGCGGGTGGAGACGGTGGGCCGCGCGGAACCCTCGTACGACGCCCAGATGAAGGCCCGGGTGCACCGACGCCTGTCCATGCCGACCGCCGGGTACGACGGCCGCTGAACCCGCGCCGGGCCGGCACACCGGGCTCCGCTCCCTCGTTGTGACAGGGTGTGCCCAGGCCCCGCCGTGGGGACGGGCCGGGACGTGAGGTGCGGGACGTGGGAGCGGGGCGTTGGCGGCGGATCGCCAGCCAGATCGGGCGGAGCGTCGCGGTGTGGGCCGTGTCGACGCTCACGATGCTGGTGCTCGCCGGCATCCTGCCGGACTTCCAGATCCGCACCGGTGACGGCGACAGCGCCACCCGCATCGCGGTCACCGCGGCCATCGGCGCCGGCGCCTTCGGTCTGCTGTCGGCCCTGGCCTGGCCGGTGCTTGTCCGGCTGCTGCTGCTCGTGCCCGCCCTCGTACTCGGCCTGCTGGTCTTCTTCCTCAACGGCGGTCTGCTGCTCGTCGCCCTGCGGCTGACCCCGGCCGACCGCCCCGAAGCGGCCCCGGAGACGGCGGTGGTGGTCGCCGCCGTGATGTCCGCCGTGGCCTCGGCGACGGGCGCGGCACTGGCCGTACGGGACGACGACGCCTACCGAAGACGGCTCTACCGTCTCGCCGACCGACGCGGCCTCGCGCGGCCGTTCGAGGGCCCCACGACGCCCGGCGTGGTGTTCCTGCAACTCGACGGCGTCGGCCACGACGTCCTGGTGCGGGCCGCGGAGAAGGGGCTGATGCCGACCGTCGCGGGCTGGCTCGGCGCCACCCACCGGCTCACCCCCTGGCGCACCGACTGGTCCAGTCAGACCGGCGCCAGCCAGCTCGGCATCCTGCACGGCACCAACCACGACATCCCGGCCTTCCGCTGGTACGAGAAGGACACCGGGGAGGTCATGGTCTGCAACCGGCCCACCAGCGCCGCCGAACTCCAGCGCCGGGCCGTCGAACGCACCGGCGACGGCGGACTGCTCACCGTCGACGGGGCCAGCCGGGGCAACCTCTTCGGCGGCGGCGCCGACGAGCAGGCCCTCGTGCTGTCCGTCGCGGGCCGGCGCGGCCGGGAGAACCGTTCCCGCGCGGGCTACTTCGCCTACTTCTCCGACCCCGCCAACGCCGTCCGCACCGCGCTGTCCTTCTTCGCCGAGGTCGGCCGCGAGATCGGCCAGTCGACCATGGCCCGGATACGGAAACGGCGCCCGAGGATCGCGCGCGGCGGCCTCTACCCCTTCATCCGCGCCTTCGCGACCGTCATCGAACGGGACGTGGTCGTCGCCGCCGTGATGGGCGACATGCTCGCCGGGCGCACCGCCGTCTACGCCGACCTGGTCGCCTACGACGAGGTCGCCCACCACTCCGGGCCGTACAGCCGCGACGCGGAGAAAGTCCTCCAACGCCTCGACCGCGCCACCGCGTTGATCGCGGAAGTCGCCCGGCACGCGCCCCGCCCGTACCGGATCGTCCTCCTCTCCGACCACGGCCAGAGCCCCGGCGAGACCTTCCGGGGCCGGTACGGGCTCGGCCTCGGTGACCTGGTCAGGGCCGGCTGCGGACTGCCCGTGCCCCGCAGGGCGCGACGCACCCACAGCGGGGCCGAGGCGCGCGCCACCGTGCGCGCCGCGCTGCGCCGGCCCGTCGAGGAGAACGGCGGGCGCCACGTGCCCCCGGGCCACGGCTCCGAACCACTCGTGCTCGCCTCCGGCAACCTCGGGCTCATCTCCTTCCCGGACGTGCATCACCGCATGACCAGGGAGGAGATCGACGCCCGCCATCCCGCGCTGCTCACCACTCTCGCCAACCATCCCGGCGTCGGCTTCGTCCTCGTCGCCAGCGAGGAGCACGGCGGGGTGGTGCTGGGCGCACACGGCGTGGAGATCCCGGTGGACGCGCTGGATGAACCGGACGAACCGGACGACGGGCACAGCACTCCGCTGGCCGACTTCGGCCCCGGCGCGGCGAGCGCCGTGCGCCGTACTCACTCCTTCCCGCACACCGCCGACATCATGGTCAACTCCTGGTACGACCCGGCCGAGGGCGAGGTGCTCGCCTTCGAGGAGCAGATCGGCTCGCACGGCGGGCTCGGCGGGGCACAGGGCAAGCCGTTCCTGCTGGCGCCCTCCGCGCTGTCGGAGGCGGTCGAGGAGGGGGAGGAGCTGGTCGGCGCCGAGCACCTCCACCGCGTACTGCGGCGCTGGCTGCGCGAGTGCAACGGGCCGCAGGTGCCGCTGGAGGTCTCCGGGGACCACCAGGTCGCCTGAGCGCGGGCCGCCGGAAAATCGGCTGCGCTCCTGTGTCTCCGTACCCACACTGTTCGTACCGGACCTCGCGCCTTCGCGCGCTCCGTTCCGCTACGAACCCCAGGAGTTGCCGCGTGCAGGCAGCCGTCACCGTCACCCCCGCCCGGATTCCGGAGCTGCTGCTCGGTCTCGCGACCGTGCGGCCCGTGTTCCTCTGGGGTGCCCCCGGCATCGGAAAGTCCTCCCTGGTGAGGGAGTTCGCCGAGTCGCTGGGACTGGAGTGCGTGAGTCTGCTCGGTACGCAGCTGGCGCCGGAGGACCTTATCGGCGTACCGCAGATCCGTGACGGTCGGTCCGTGTTCTGTCCGCCGGAGGCCATCGCCCGGGACGAGCCGTACTGCCTGTTCCTGGACGAGCTGAACGCGGCCACGCCGGACGTCCAGAAGGCGTTCTACTCGCTGATCCTCGACCGCCGTATCGGCAACTACGAGCTGCCGAAGGGCTCGATCGTGATCGGCGCCGGCAACCGCGCCACGGACAACGCCCTCGCCCGGCCTATCGCCTCCGCCCTGATCAACCGCCTCGCCCACGTCCATCTGGAGGCCTCGCCGAAGGACTGGCTGGTCTGGGCCGCGAACAACGACATCCACCCCTGGGTCGTGGACCACCTCACCGACCGGCCCGATCACCTGTGGTCCAAGCCGCCGAAGACCGAGGAGCCCTTCTCCACGCCCCGCTCCTGGCACATGCTGTCCGACGCCCTGCACTCGTTCGGGCCCGCGCTCGACGAGGAGACCCTGAAGGTGATCGCGCACGGCGCGCTGACGCCGACGCACGCCACCGCGTTCTGCGGGTACGTCAAGATCGTGCGCAGCCGGTTCGGCATCGACGCGATCATCAAGGGCGACGCGCGCTGGCCCCACCGCGTCGAGGACCGCGACCTGCTCTACTACCTCGCCGAGTCGTTCCGCGGGCGGCTCGTCAAAGAACTCCCCGTCAGCAAGGGGCACATGTCGCCGAACGGCCGGGAGGCCGCCTACCGGGCCAAGTCGCTGCTCGTACAGCTCGCCGAGATCTCGGTGGAGGTCGCGCAGAGCGTGATCGCCTCCGACGCCGACGGCAACCCCCTGCTGCCCGCCTGGTTCCTGGTGGAGGCGGCGCGGGACATGCCCCGGCTGGTGGAGGCGCGGCGGTGAGCCGGGCAGGCAAGCAGGCGCAGCGGAAGAAGGACCTCGCGAGGGACGCGTACGAGGCAGGGCTGGCCCTCGTGCGCGCCAACCCGGCGCTCGGCTCACTGGAGTTCGGCATCTGCCGGTCCGAGAGCTGCTACCACTCGCTCGGCGACGGCCTGGTGATCGTCGACTCGGACGGGGCGCTGCACTTCAACCCCACCCGGCGGGCCGAACCGGCCGAGTGGGCGTGGGCGGTCGCACACGGCCTCATCCACCTCGGCTTCGGACATGTCCCGGCGGCGAAGGGCGAACGCGTCCAGCCCGACCGCTACGACATCGCCGCCCGCTGTGTCGTCGTCAACCGCTTCCTGCTCGGCTTCCCGGTCGGCACGGCCCCCGAACTCATGCCGCCCGCCTACCCCGACGGCGACGAGGAGCAGATCGCCGCCCGCTGGCGCCGCGCGGGCTCGGTACCGGCCGCGTTCGAGCGCTGTGGCACGGCGGGCAGCGAACCCGACCAGTGGCTCGAACCGTACGACAAGTGGGCCACGTCGGTTC
This sequence comes from Streptomyces turgidiscabies Car8, assembly GCF_000331005.1. Taxonomy (GTDB): domain Bacteria; phylum Actinomycetota; class Actinomycetes; order Streptomycetales; family Streptomycetaceae; genus Streptomyces; species Streptomyces turgidiscabies. The sequence continues at coordinate 9,388 of NZ_AEJB01000249.1, read as the reverse complement.
CCGACTGGCAGATCGCCTTCGCCCACGCCCTGACCCGGACGATGGCGACGGCGATGGACGTGGCCGGTGGCCGACGCGAGTCGATGTCCGACCAAGCGGCTCAACTACGGCCCTGGCAGAAGGCGTTGAGCTGGTTCGTCACCTCCTACCCGCTGCTCGGCGGGATCGCGGCCGGCATCAAGCTCGTCGCCGACCTCGAACTCGCCCACGCGCACGGCATCTCCGTCGCCGCCGTGAACGCGGAGGCGGGCGAGATCTACGTCAACCCGCTGTGTCACCTGGACGACGAGGAATGGCGGTTCGTCCTCGCCCACGAGATGCTGCACGCCGCCCTGCGCCACGGCGACCGCTGCGGCACCCGCGACCCGTATCTCTTCAACGTCGCCTGCGACTACGTCATCAACGCCTGGCTGGTGGAGATGGAGGTCGGCACGATGCCCGAAGGGCTCCTGTACGACGCCGAGTTGAAGAACCTCTCCGCGGAGGAGGTGTACGACCGCATCGCGAACGACCTGCGCCGGATGCGCCGGCTGTCCACCCTGCGCGGGAAGGGCGCCCGCGACGTCCTGGGCGCTCCGCTGGGCTCGCCGCGCGACTACGTCGACCTCGACGAGTTCTACCGGCGCGGCCTCGGCCAGGGGCTTGACCTGCACCAGCAGCACGAACGCGGTCACCTGCCCGGCGGGTTGATCGAGGAGATCCGCGCGCTGAACCATCCGCCGCTGCCCTGGGACGCCCAACTCGCCCGCTGGTTCGACGAGTTCGTGCCCCGCCCAGAACCCGTACGGTCGTACTCCCGCCCCTCGCGGCGCCAGTCGTCCACCCCCGACATCCCGCGTGCGGGGCGGTACTTCCCGCCGGAGGAGATCGCCCGCTGCACGTTCGGGGTGGTGCTGGACACCTCCGGGTCGATGGACCGGTCGCTGCTCGGGAAGGCGCTGGGCGCGATCGCCTCGTACGCCGGCGCACGGGACGTACCAGCGGCGCGGGTCGTGTTCTGCGACGCGGCCGCGCACGACGCGGGCTATCTGCCCGTCGCCGAGATCGCCGAACGGGTCCGGGTGCACGGGCGCGGTGGGACCGTGCTGCAGCCGGGCGTCGACCTGCTGCACAGGGCCGACGACTTTCCGCCGGGGGCACCCGTACTGGTCATCACGGACGGCTGGTGCGACGTCCTGCGGGTGCGGCGCGAGCACGCCTATCTGATTCCGGCGGGCGCTCGTCTGCCGTTCACCGCCCGTGGGCCGGTCTTTCGCGTGCAGTGAGCCGGAAGTGAGCCGGAGTGTGATCGGATGGGGGATACGGAACCCCGGCACCGGGATCACACGCGAAAGGAAGAACCGTGGCTACCACGCGCTCTGCACACACCGTCTGGGAAGGCAACCTGCTGGAGGGCAGCGGTGTTGTCACCTTCGACTCCTCCGGCGCCATCGCCGAGCAGCCCGTGACGTGGGCCTCGCGCGCCCAGGACGCGAACGGCAAGACCAGCCCCGAGGAGCTGATCGCCGCCGCCCACTCCAGCTGCTTCTCCATGGCGTTCTCGCACGCCCTGGCCGGCGCCGGTACTCCGGCGACCAGGCTTCTGACCTCGGCCGACGTCGTCTTCCAGCCGGGTGAGGGCATCACCGGCATCCACCTCACCGTGGAGGGCACCGTGCCCGGCCTCGACGAGGACGCCTTCGTCGCCGCCGCCGAGGACGCCAAGGAGAACTGCCCGGTCAGCAAGGCCCTGACCGGCACGACGATCACCCTGTCGGCGAAGCTCGCCTGACGCTCGCTCACCCGCGCTGCCGCGTACCTCGATCCGAGGTGCGCGGCAGCGTCGTTTCCGGGGTACTTCAAAGGAGGGGCCCGACGGAAGGGGACAGCCATGGCACGTGCGGTCGGGATCGATCTGGGGACCACGAACTCGGTGGTGGCCGTGTTGGAGGGCGGTGAGCCCACCGTCGTCGCGAACGCCGAGGGGGCGCGGACCACACCGTCCGTCGTGGCCTTCGCGAAGAACGGCGAGGTGCTCGTCGGCGAGGTCGCCAAGCGGCAGGCCGTGACGAACGTGGAGCGCACGGCCCGCTCCGTCAAACGCCATATGGGCGACGGGCACTGGCGGTTCCCCGAGCAGGGATCCGTGGACGGCACCAAATACCGCGCCCAGGAACTCTCCGCGCGCGTACTGCAGAAACTGAAGCGGGACGCGGAGGCGTATCTCGGCGAGGACGTCTCGGACGCGGTGATCACCGTACCGGCGTACTTCGACGACTCCCAGCGGCAGGCCACCAAGGAGGCCGGGGAGATCGCCGGCCTGAAGGTGCTGCGGATCATCAACGAACCGACCGCCGCCGCCCTCGCGTACGGCCTCGACCGGGGCGAGGAACAGACCGTGCTCGTCTTCGACCTGGGCGGCGGCACCTTCGACGTGTCGCTCCTGGAGATCGGCGACGGAGTCATCGAGGTCAAGGCGACCAACGGCGACACCGGACTCGGCGGCGACGACTGGGACCAGCGGATCGTCGACCACCTCGTCAAACGCTTCAAGGGGCAGTACGGCATCGACCTCGGCGCCGACAAGATGGCGGTGCAACGGCTGCGCGAGGGCGCCGAGAAAGCCAAGATCGAGCTGTCCAGCTCCTCCGAGACGACCGTCAACCTGCCCTACGTCACCGCCTCCGCCGACGGGCCGCTGCACCTCGAGGAGAAACTGACGCGCGCTCAGTTCCAGGAACTCACCGCCGACCTGCTCGACCGCTGCAAGAAGCCCTTCAACCAGGCGATCAAGGACGCGGGCGTGGAACTCGCCGCGATCGACCACGTGATCCTGGTGGGCGGCTCGACCCGGATGCCCGCCGTCACCGAACTCGTCAAGCAACTCACCGGCAAGGAACCGCACAAGGGGGTCAACCCGGACGAGGTGGTCGCCCTGGGAGCCGCGCTCCAGGCGGGTGTCATCCGCGGTGACGTGAAGGACGTCCTGCTCCTCGACGTCACACCGCTGTCCCTCGGCATCGAGACCAAGGGCGGCATCATGACCAAGCTGATCGAGCGCAACACCACGATCCCGACCCGGCGTTCGGAGATCTTCACGACGGCCGCCGACAACCAGCCCTCGGTCGGCATCCAGGTCTACCAGGGCGAACGTGAAATCGCCGCGTACAACAAGAAGTTGGGGGTCTTCGACCTCACGGGGCTGCCGCCGGCCCCGCGCGGTGTGCCGCAGATCGAGGTCGCCTTCGACATCGACGCCAACGGGATCATGCACGTCTCGGCGAAGGACCTGGCCACCGGCCGCGAGCAGAAGATGACCGTCACGGGCGGTTCGGCGCTCCCCAAGGACGACATCGACCGTCTGATGCGGGAGGCCGAGCAGTACGCCGACGAGGACCGCAGGCGGCGGGAGGCGGCCGAGACACGCAACCAGGCCGAGCAACTCGTCTACCAGACCGAGAAGTTCGTACGGGACAACGAGGAACGGGTGCCGGCGGAGGCGAAGTCCGAGGTCGCGGAGGCCGTCGCCGAGGTGAAGGCGCTGCTGTCCGAGGAGACCGACGTCGCCGTGCTGCGGGCGGGGGTCGAGAAGCTTGCCACTGTCAGTCAGCGGATGGGGCAGGCGATGTATGCGCAGGCCCAGGGGGAGTCGTCGACGGAGGGCGGCGGTGCGGGGGATGCCGGGTCGGCGTCGGAGGACGAGGGTGTGGTGGATGCGGAGATCGTTGATGACGAGCGGGGCGAGGGGGGTGGCGGGAAGGGGGCGGGGGTGTAGGTGGGTTGCGGGGTGCGGGTGCGTTGTGGTTGCTCGCGCAGTTCCCCGCGCCCCTAAAAAAGGGCGCGGGGCGCCTCCCTTTTTCAGGGCTTGCTTGCTACTCCCGCGTACACCGGGACTATGCCCTCCGCCTGGGCTGCCACGTCTTCCGGTTCCGGGCGCCAGCCGTAGACGGGGATGATGCCGGGGCCCAGGAGTTCGAGGCCGTCGAAGAAGCGGTGGAACTCGGCGAGCGGGCGGGGGAAGAAGGGGGTGCCGCTGCGCCGGAAGTGCTCGGCCGCCTTCGTGATGGCCTCGGGGCTGAGGTCCGGGGTGACCTGCGAGAGGACCAGGTAGCTGCCCGGGGCGAGCGCGTCGACGTATGTCTTCAGCAGGCCGTGCACATCGTCGCCGTCGGTCTCGTCGCCCAGGTAGTGGGTCAGCGCGACCATGGACAGCGCGACGGGAAGGCTGAAGTCCAGGGACTCGCCGGCCAGGCGCAGGATCGTCTCCGGGTCGCGGGCGTCGGCGTGCACGTACTCGGTCGTGCCCTCGGCCGTGCCGTGCAGCAGGGCTTGGGCGTGGCGCAGGACGATCGGGTCGTTGTCCGCGTACACCACCTTGGCGTCGGGAGCGACGCTCTGGGCGATCTGGTGCAGGTTCGGCTCGGTGGGGATGCCCGTACCGATGTCCAGGAATTGGCGGATCCCGGCCTCGGCGGCGGTCCGGGTCGCCCGCTGCATGAACCGGCGGTTGGCGCGCGCGCCGCGCAGCACCGTGCCGTCCACGGCGAGGATCTTGCGGGCCAGTTCCTCGTCCACCGGGTAGTTGTCCTTGCCACCGAGCCACCAGTCGTAGACCCGGGCGGGGTGGGGTCTGCTGGTGTCCACGCGGGTGGGCGCGCCCTCGGGTGCGGTCATGCGGTGTCGCTCCTCAAGTTCCGTCGATCCGTGATCCGTGATCCGTGATGAAGTGTTCAAGTCCCGTGGCCGGTCCCGTTGTTCAGTAGCCGTCGCGGTACTCGGCGATGATCTCCTTGGTTCGCTGGGCCGACGCGGCACCCGCTGTCATGTGGTCGAGGACCTCCAGGTGCGCGGCGACCTCCCGGCGGGAGTCCAGATACAGCGCACCGGTCAGGTACTCGGTGTAGACCATGTCGGGCAGTTCCGGCTCGGCGAAGCGGAACAGCTCGAAGGGCGCGGACGTGCCCGGATGCGGGCCGTCCAGGAACTCGGCGACCTGGATGGTGACATGGCCGCTCTCCGACACGTCGAGGAGCCGGTCCAGCTGGTCGCGCATGACCTGGCCGTCGATGCTCACGGGCCGGCGCAGCACGGTCTCGTCGATGATCACCCATAGGTGGGGCGGGTGTTCGCGGGTCAGCAGCTTCTGCCGGGCCATGCGCAGCGACACATGCCGCTCGACCGCCTCGGGACCCGTGTGCCCGATCGTCCCGGCCTCCATGACGGCACGCGCGTACTCCGGTGTCTGCAACAGGCCGGGCACGAAGTGCGGTTCGTAGGACCGGATCAGCCGGGCGGAGCCCTCCAGGCTCACATGCATACTGAACCAGTCCGGCAGGACGTCGGAGAACCGCTGCCACCAGCCGGGCGCGTTCGCCTCCTCGGCCAGGTCCACGAACATGGCCACTTCGTCCTCGGGGACGCCGTACGCCGTCAACAGCACATGTACGTAAGGGATTTTGAGGGAGACCTCGGCCATCTCCATCCGCCGTACGGTCGCCGGAGCCACCCGCAGGACCCGCGCGGCCTCTTCCCGTTTCAGCCCGGCGGCCTCGCGCAGCTCCTGGAGCCGTCTTCCGAGCACCACTTGGCCCACGGTGGGCGCAGCCCGCCGCTCACTCACGCCACGCCTCCCCTACGCGCCGAAGTATCGCGAGCAGTGTGTCACGTTCCGCTGTCGCTCTGACAGGTTCGGGCCACAGTGACTGCCGGGGAGGCGAGCGCCCCGGGGCTCCGGTACCGTCGCGCCCCCGCGGACGGCATATGCCACCTGGTGGGTCCGCACCCCCCTGACCTGGGCCGGAACGCCCGGCCTGTGGCACGCTGGAAGTGCACCCCACATCAGGGAAGGAGCGTGGTCATGCCCGTCGCACCGCTGTCGCAGAAGGAGATCGAGGACCGGCTGGCTGAGCTGCCGGGCTGGTCGCTCGACGGGGACAGGATCGCCCGTTCCTACCGCCTCGGCTCGCACTTCGCCGCGACGGCGCTGGTCATCCACATCGCCCAGGTCCAGGAGGAACTGGACCACCACTCCGACCTCACCCTCGGCTACAACACCGTGTCACTCACCGTGAACACGCACAGCGTGGGCGGCGCCGTCACGAACCTCGACTTCGAGCTCGCACGCAGAGTGGAGGCCCTCGCGCCGGGGCACGGAGCGAGCTGACCGGGGCGAGGGACGCGATCGTGCTGGACTACAACCAGGAGGCGGAGCGTTACGACGCCTCGCGGGGCGGCGAGCCCAGGGCGGCGGCCGCCGCGCAGGCCGTGCTGAGCCTCGTACCGGAAGAGGCGCGCGGGCTGCTCGACGTGGGGTGCGGTACGGGCATCGTCACCCGGCGGCTCGTGGAGGGGCGGGCCGGGCTGCGGGTGGCGGGCGTAGATCTGACCGACGCGATGGCCAGGCGGGCCGCCGCTCGGCTCCCCGGTGCCGTCGTACTCGCCGACAGTCGGCAACTGCCCTTCCCCGAGGGCGTGTTGGACGCGGTGTCCAGTGTGTGGCTGCTGCATCTCGCCGGGCGGGACGAGAACGTCCGGGCCATCGTCGGGGAGTGCGCGCGGGTGCTGCGGCCGGGCGGGGTCTATGTCACCACCGTCGACAAGGGCGCCTCGCACAACGTGGGCAGTGACATCGACGCCGTTCTCGCCTCGCGCCCGTGGCGTCCGGCGCTGGACGCCGCCGCCGTCGTCGAGGCGCATGCCGTCGGGCACGGGCTGGAACCGGCCGGGGAAGCGCGCTTCCGAGGGCGTGGCCAGGGGCGCAGCCCCCGGCGGGCTGTCGAGGACCTGCGGCGCGGATGGTTCATGACGTTACCGCCGGGAAGCCCGCTGGCCGACGGTTTCGCCGCCCGCCTGGCGGAGTTACCGGACCAGGACCGGCCCCGCCCGGACCCCGTGTTCACACTGCGGGCGTTCCGGAAGCCGCAGTCCTTCTGAGACGGCGGCGGAACTCGGCCCGGGACGAGCGGACGTGGGGCGGCTGGGCGGCAACTCCCTTGCGGGCGGCGGCGACTGGGAAGTGCAACCCGTCCGCCCCGCAGGAGGTTGGTACCGTGCAGCACCCGCAGCCGTATGCCCAGTCTCATCCCCCCACCCGCATCCCCGCCCGTACCAGACACCGGACTCTGCTGTCCGCCGTGAGCGCCGGAGTCCTCGCCGCCGCAGGGCTGGTGTCGCTCTCCGCGACTCCGGCCGAGGCCGCCACCGCCCGCCAGGTCGAGGCGCTCGATCGGGGCGTCGTCAGTGTGCACACCGACAGCGGAAACCTGGTCAGCTGGCGCTGGCTCGGCACCGACCCGAACGACGTGTCCTTCAACGTCTACCGGGCGGGTACGAAGGTCAACTCGACGCCGGTGACCGGCTCCACGAACTACTTCCACTCGGGTGCGGCGGCCCAGGCCGACTACACGGTGCGGGCGGTCGTCGGTGGCGTGGAACAGGCCGACTCCGTGCACGCGATCCAGTTCCGCACCGGATACAAGGACGTTCCGATCGCCCCGCCCGCCGGCGGTACGACCCCCGACGGTGTCGCCTACACCTACGAGGCCAACGACGCCTCGGTCGGCGACCTGGACGGGGACGGCGCGCTCGACTTCGTACTGAAGTGGCAGCCCACCAACGCCAAGGACAACTCCCAGTCGGGATACACCGGCAACACGATCGTCGACGGGATCAGGCTCGACGGTACGCGGCTGTGGCGGATCGACCTGGGGCGCAACATCCGCTCGGGCGCGCACTACACGCAGTTCCAGGTGTACGACTACGACGGCGACCGCAAGGCCGAGGTCGCCATGAAGACGGCGGACGCGACGGTCGACGGCACCGGCGCAGTCATCGGCAACTCCTCGGCGGACTACCGCAATTCGAGCGGATACGTGCTCTCCGGGCCCGAGTACCTGACCATGTTCAACGGGCAGACCGGCAGGGCGATGGGCACCGTCGACTACGTCCCGGCGCGCGGCACCGTGTCGTCGTGGGGCGACTCCTACGGCAACCGGGTCGACCGGTTCCTCGCCGGCACCGCCTATCTGGACGGCGCCCGGCCTTCCCTGATCATGGCGCGCGGCTACTACACACGTACGGTGCTCGCGGCCTGGGACTGGCGGAACGGGGCGTTCACGCGCCGCTGGACCTTCGACTCCAGCTCCTCCACCAACAGCGGCAAGGGATTCGACGGTCAGGGCTCGCACAGTCTGTCCGTCGGGGACGTCGACGGCGACGGCAAGGACGAGATCGTCTACGGGGCGATGGCCGTCGACGACAACGGCAACGGGCTGTGGACGACGAAGACGGGGCACGGCGACGCCCAGCACCTGGGTGATCTGGACCCGGCGCACGCGGGCCTGGAGTACTTCAAGGTGTCCGAGGGCACCTCCCAGCCGGCCGAGCTGTACATCAACCCGGCCAACGGCACGGTCAACTGGAAGCTCGCCGCCTGCTGCGACAACGGCAGGGGAGTCGCCGGGGACATCTGGGCGGGCAACGACGGAGCGGAGGTGTGGTCGGCGTCGGACACCTCGATCCGTGACGAGGCCGGCGCCGCCAAGGGCCGTGAACCGTCCTCCGTCAACTTCCTGTCCTGGTGGGACGGCGACACGGTCCGTGAACTCCTCGACGGCACGCACATCGACAAGTACGGGACATCGTCGGACACCCGACTGCTGACCGGCGCGTCCGTCCACTCCAACAACAGCACGAAGGCCACCCCGGCACTCTCCGGGGACCTCTTCGGCGACTGGCGCGAGGAGGTCGTCTGGGCGACGAGCGACAACACGGCCCTGCGCATCTACTCGACCCCGATCGAGACGACGACCAGGATCACCACCCTCCTCCACGACACGATGTACCGCACAGGCATCGCCTGGCAGAACACGGCGTACAACCAGCCCCCGCACCCCAGCTTCTTCATCGGCAACAACATGCCGACAGCACCGAGGCCGACGGTCTACACACCGTGAACGAGGGTGGGTGCGCGTTCCTCTGGGGAGGCGCACCCACTCCCGCCGGGACCCGACCGGCCCCGGCTGGCCAACCGGCCAGGCGCGGAGCACTCTGGAAGGGGGGCCGTACGCGTCGGTCGGGAGGTAGCCGTGACCACTGCTGGATACCGCTCCAAGGCGGATGCCGAATTCTTCGCCGACATCACGGACGTGTTCAGAAAACACCCTGAAGCCGCCCAGAACTACGCCTTGGCCAGTCTCCTTCTGGAACAGGAACTGAAGATCGACTTCACCCGGCAACACGGAACGTCCCGGATCGACGGCGACCGGATCGTCACCGAGTTCCACGACCGGGAAACCGACCCGGCGGTGATCCGCGCCCATCTGTGCATCAAATGGGAGCTGCACGGCCAGGACTTGGAGTGCGTGCACTGGAAAGAAGCGAAGGTGTGACCGCTGGACCGTCGGTGGGC